>NZ_CALXEG010000013.1 GCF_944387275.1 uncultured Pseudoflavonifractor sp. | reverse complement strand
AGACGGCACCCCCGACGCCATGAACGCGGCCTGGGGCGGCATCAGCGAGGACAAGGAGCTGAGCATGTGCATCAGCGAAGGCCATAAAACCACCGCCAACATCCTGGTCCGCAAGGCATTTACCGTGAGCATGGCCACGGCAGAGCAGGCGGTGGCCTGCGACTATGTGGGCATCGAGTCCGGCAACCAAGTGGCGGACAAGGTGGCAAAGGCCGGCTGGCACACCACCAAGTCGGAATTTGTGGACGCCCCCCTCATTGATGAGCTTCCCATGGCGGTGGAGTGCCGTCTGGTGAGCTATGACCCGGAGAGCTGCCGTCTGGTGGGCGAGATTGTCAATGTGAGCGCCGACGAGTCCGTTCTGGATGAAGCCGGAAAGATCGACCCGGACAAGCTGCGCCCCATCACCTTTGACCCCATCCACAACGCATACCGGGTTCTGGGCGAGAAGGTAGGCAACGCCTTCCACGACGGCGCCAAGCTGAAATAATTGCCTGATTTATTCCAGACGTGAATGAGGGACGGAGGTGTAACCTCCGCCCCTCATTTGTTTTGACAGCAGATTATTGCCGGTCCTTCTTCTGCCGCTTGCGGAAGTTCTCCTCGATGGCGTCCTTCCAGTGCTCATCCAGGGGCGCGCTGCACCGGACGGCCCACCACCTCGTAGTTGAGGCGGGTGCCCTGGCTGTCACAGGTAGTTCGCCGCCCGGTAGGGCACGATCCCCGGGTGGCCCGCCATCTCCACCGCGTCGATATTGGCTCCCAGAAAGAGAAACTCCCAGCCGTACTTGTCCTTCTGGCGCCGGATCATCTTCTTTACCTTTCGGGCTGAATAGCGGTGGCCGGCGCTGTCTACAAGTTCAAACACCATCAGGCTCTCCTTGCCGGGGAACAGCCGCACGCCGCGGCCCAGCTGCTGGGTATAGCGCACCTTGGACATGGTGGGCCGGGCCAGGAACAGCGTCCGTTTGCCAAATCACTTGGCATCCATAGCAGCGGTCACCGTCTTGCCGGTGGCGTGAAGGGGTACTGGGAGTAGCGATAGCCGGCTTTCTCACCGCCGAAGGTGCCGGAAAACAGTTCGATGAACAGATCTTCGGCACTGCTGCCGGAGGCGGAGCGGCAGGTGGGCATGGAGGTCACCTCTGTTTTCTGTTAAAGTATGTATCTGTGATTTTCCCGAGATCCGCTAATCTGGACTCAATGGCTCCTCTGCTTCTGCCGTGTTCCTTGGCAATCGCAGAAGTCGTCATTCCCGAATCAAATTCGTCCAGTAATTTTTCTTCCTCAATATCTGTCCAAGGTTTTCCTGCGTTGCGAGGCAGGCTTTTCTTTCGGGATGCTGAAGGGATCACATTCAAAATTTCATGAAAAGCCCGTATCATTTCAGGCTGATTGCATACATGATTTCGCGGTAAAAGTTCTCCAGTGAAGGGGTCGATGCCGTCAGCCAAAGCAGATAATAGTTCTTTTGCTCTTGCAATATCCATTCAGCAATCCTCCTTTACTTCTCTCAAAAGGGTCTTTTTCTCAAATCCATCCCCGTTTGGCGTCCTTGTCCGCCCGCAGCTGCTCCAGTTCTTCCAGCATCCAGCCGCAGGCTTTCACGACAGCTTACATGACCTCCGGAATGCGGTCACGCACCACCTTGTGACAGGCTTTAGTAAGCATCTTTTATCCTCCTCAAGATCTCCACATCTGCCGGACAAAACGCATACTAATCAATCTCGTTCACCGTGATCCAAGCGTTCATTATCATAATTATTTAGCCCTTATCATATCAAAAACTCGATTGGTTTCTTCTCCATCAATCCATTTTTATATCGAATTTCAAATGCCTTTGCGGAAGAATTACTTTTTATAAAATACTGATTACCATTGTTTTCAACAAATGCAGTATCGTTCTCCATAGCCAAACCGGTCAGCTTCTTTTCTTTCAGCATACTATCGAATGACTCACGCCCAGCCTCGTTGTAATGAGGACAAAAAGCGTAATCAAAAAAGTTTAACATTCCATCTGCCCAACAATAATGACAATCCTCATTGCCGTGGAAAGAATCGCTATCGCTATGACCGCAATTAAACCAACAAATCGCACCGGCACTTAGACCAGTCAGCACAGCGGCATCTTTTCTATATATTTCTTTCAGTTTTTCATCTAATCCATGCTGTTTCCAAACAAGCATCATAGAAACGGCATCGCCGCCGCCAACATAAACAATATCAGCCCACGACAATAGATTATCAATATCCTCATTCCTATACGATTTCGTTACCAAACAAAGGCTTTTTACTTGACAACCGAGATTTTTATATTCCTTTTCGATTGAAGCGATATATCCATCGGCATCTCTGCTTGCAGTTCCTACAAACAAAACATTCGGATTGGTTTTACCCGATAATTTGATTGCATGAAGATTCAGCGGTCTTGTTGAACTCAAATCACCGCCCGATATTGCAACAATTCTTCCCATTTTCCGTTTTTCTCCCTGTTGTCTTGATATTTGGACTCACTTATCCTCTATATGTGCAAATTCCGTATTTTCAATATAATCCCCGTTCTCGTCCGTGAAACAGGCATCATGTATTTCACTCTTCCTATATTCTTTTTGCGGATGTATATTGTAATTAGTATAACTGGAATTCCGAAATCCAACAAGGACTTGTTGGAAAATATCAACAAAGCTGTCTAGCTCTGACGACGACTCTCTTCCCGTCATTGGTGAATCAGTTTAACGTCATATTTGTCCAATAAGCAGGACTATTCTTTGTGTAGCCCCCTGTCAAAATAGAAAGCGGATGATTCAAGCTATGTATACCTTCTCAACTAAGGGCAAAACGATATCCATTTTTCCAAGTCTTGAAGCAACTGTGCCTATTATCTATCTCAACACCTTCTCTGACGAGGGCCAGAAGGTATATGAGTCCGCACAGGCTGCCGGCTGCCCACCGTTCACATTGGTGGCGATCAGTGATCTGGACTGGAACCACGACATGGTGCCCTGGGACAGTCCGCCTGCCTTCAAAAATGCCCAGCCCTGCACCGGCGGCGCGGACGACTATCTGTGGCTTCTGGCCGAAGAAATTATTCCAGCAGCAGAGAAAGAGATTACCGGAGTCCCTCGTTGGCGAGGGATCGCCGGGTACTCTCTGGCAGGGCTGTTTGCGCTGTATTCCATCTACCAGACGGACCTGTTTTCCCGTGTGGGCAGCATGTCCGGCTCTCTCTGGTTCCCCGGAATGAAGGAGTACATCTTCTCCCATGAGCCGAAGAGTCGACCGGAGCACATGTACTTCTCCCTTGGAGACAAGGAGAGCAAAACCCGCAATCCTGTTCTGAAAAGTGTCCGACAGAACACAGAGGAGATTCATGCTTTCTATCAAGGTAAGGGTATTGATACAGTGTTCCAGCTGAATCCAGGCAATCACTACAACCATGCTGTAGCGCGCACCGCCGCAGGCCTTTGTTGGCTCCTGAGCAAGTGAGGTAAGTTCTCCTGTCGCCGGGCCGGTAATTTTTGTTTAGACGTGTTAAAAATTGATATGCCTGACTTGAAAAAATACCTTGCGGAGAACGGTTTCTGGGATTTCATTGATGTAAGTTCTAAGGGCGTTTTTCCTATCTTGCGAAAGGAGTCAAAGCGTATGCGTCTGAAATACACCTGCCCCGGCTGGGGGACACCCTTGTGCTATGATGGTTTATGCTGGAAATGCAAATCTGAGCAGGATTGAAAGGCCGCATAAGCCTGGACGCCGGAACAAATTGCTGAAAAGCAGAGAAGACTGATTCAGAATATTCAGCGGCTGGGTAATATGGAGGACCCGGAGCTCACCGACTTCTGGCATCTGCTGGGCTACCGGGCCGCCATCACCCCGGAGATCCAGCGGGCAGCGCTGGCCGCAAGGGTATTCTACCCATGTGAGCTCTACTAACGTGCACCGGATGATGTTCGGGACGCACTGATCACTGCCCTGCCGGAAGGCAAAACCGACACCGAAGTGGTGCAGGAAACGCTGGACAAGTGGCGGTCTGATCCTATGGGGCTGCGATGTAGAGGATGGCCAGCGGAAAGAAGTTCGAGTATCGGTGGAGCGGTTGCGGACTGAGATATCATGGCATCAAAGGGAGTGGTGATATGGCAAGCGTGTCGACTTGGAGCGGAATCAGGAACAAACTGGAGCAGGATTACCTGTGCCCCGCACTCCGGGGACATATCCAATACTTTGCCGCCAGCTATCGGGAAAGTCATGACCAAATCGGTCGAGCGGCTATCCGACTGGACGGTGTGGAAGTTCTGCGGAGCAACTACTATGCCTATGAGCAAAATTACTGGAACAGATATCAGGCCCTGCAGCGAGAGGGCGCTGGAGAAAATGACTCAAAGACACCCTTCCGCCTGGCTCATGAGGGGACACTGAACGACGGCTGTTTTGACAACGGTTTTTTCTATGAGGCGTTTGGGATATTTGACAACCAGAGCCTTGAGAAAAGCCTTGTCAGTGAAAATCCCCTTGTCCGTATCTTCGCTCTCCTGGACCGCAGGCTGGGAAAGCGCCGTCTGCTGGCTTTGGAGGAATCCATGGAGCGGGAACTGGACTGGGTGCGGACCTTCTATGTGATCCGGATGCAGGCCGAAGGGCTGATGGAAAAAGAATAACATTCAGGAGAAACTGCCATGTCACAGATCACATCCTCGGTGAGCAAGGCCACCCTGGACGAGCGCCCCATGGCCTACAAGGGGATGGAAGATATTCTGGAAAACATCGGTCCCGCCGGCTCCCCATATCAATGATATCAGATCGGCAGTGGAGCCGGGAACAACCATGTTCCCGGCTCCACTGGGTCCATGCCCACAGGCCGGCGTGGCATTTCCTCCACCGCTGTGTTATAATGCCTGTAACAAGCTGGAAGAGGAGATGTCTGCCGTGGCCATTGAGAACGGAGCATGGATCATGCGGGGTCTGGACTGGGACGACCCCTGCCGCATCCGCAGCTGGCAGGAACTGATCCGCTGGATCGATGAAATCGGATTTCTGCCTCTCTTCAAGAACGAGATTGACGGTTTCTCTGCCGAGGAGCACACCTCCGCCCGCTCCTGGTGGAGCGGTGACCCGGAACAGGACCCCTGGGAGTGGCGGCAGCTCATCGCCCACAGCGGCCAGGTGGCCTACGGCAAGTTCTTCGGCAAAAAGGCCGGGTTCATCTCCAGGGCCTGGTTCCCCCACTTCGCCAACTGGCGGAGGGACGGCTACGACTTCGACAGCCGCTGGGACGAGGAACTGGCCAGCTTGCGCCAGAAGCGGATCATGGACCAGTTCACCGCCAAGGATGAGCTGTACTCCTTCGATCTCAAGCGCCTGGCCGGGTTTGGAAAAGAGGGCGAGAAGAACTTTGAAGGCACGGTGACCGACCTTCAGATGGGCGGCTATCTGCTGATCCGGGACTTCCGGCAGCGCCTCAACAAAAAGGGCCAGCCCTACGGATGGCCCATCTCGGTCTACAGCACCCCGGAGGCGCTTTGGGGCTGTGAGCACATCTCCTCCGCCTACAGGCTGGACCCCGCCCAGTCCAAAGAGCTGATCTATCGGCAGGTGCAAAAGAACTTCCCCTCGGCCACGGAGGCCACGCTTCAGGTCGTGCTGGGGTGGGGCAGATGACTGCGGCGCCCTGTTTTCCCGGTAAAGCGCCCGCAGCGGAATTATGAACCATGGAGGAATTGGAATGATGAATTTTGACGTGAACAAGCTGGCCTGGACCAGAGCGCCGGAGCACTGCCGCATCTCTCCGGACTGGATCGAGATCACCACGCTGCCCCACACCGATCTGTGGCAGCGCACCTATTATCACTTCCGCAACGACAATGCCCCGGTCCTGCAGATGGAGACCGCGGAACCATACTTCAGCTTTGTGGTCAAGACCGACTTCACCGACAGCAAGCACCGCTTTGACCAGTGCGGGATCGTCCTCTACCTGGACAGCGAAAACTGGCTCAAGGCCTCGGTGGAATATGAAAACGGCGCGTTCCAGCATCTCGGCAGCGTGGTCACCAACGGGGGGTATTCCGACTGGGCCACCACCGCCATTGACGGCAGCATCCGCACCATGTGGTACCGCCTCAGCCGGCGGGAGGACGACTACCGGATCGAATGCTCCCGGGACGGGGTCAACTTCAGCCAGATGCGCATCTGCCACATGCACAAGGGCGGCGGCATCATCCGTTTCGGCCTCTACACCTGCTCTCCTGAGGACTCCTCCTTTACGGCGGTGTTCTCCCAGATGCGCCTGATGGAATGCCAGTGGCAGGCCCACGACGGGCAGCAGCCGGATCAGGAGGCCTGATATGATTCGGGACATCTGCAAAGACGAGACCTTTCTGGCTCAAAAGGCGGAGCCGGCCACACTGGACGATATTCAGACTGCCGCCGACCTGCTGGAGACCCTGGAGCACCACAAGGACGGCTGCGTGGGCATGGCCGCCAACATGATCGGCGTCAACAAGCGCATCATCGCCTTTGACAACGAGGGCTCCTACATGGTCATGTTCAACCCGGAGATCATCAAAAGGTCCGAACCCTATGACGCGGAAGAGGGCTGCCTCTCCCTCACCGGCCTCCGCCCGGCCAGGCGGTGGAAGTCCATCAAGGTGCGCTGGCAGAACGAGAAGTTTCAGGAGCGGACGAAGACCTTTACCGGCTGGACCGCCCAGATCATCCAGCACGAGATCGACCACTGCGAGGGCATCATCATATGAAAAAATGCAGGATCACCGTCATGCGCATCACCCGGTACGAGGACCTGATGGTCCGGTATGAGAACCCCATCTCCCATGCCTGCGACATGGAGCTGGGACAGGTGTTCATCGCCAACGGCTGGGAGAGGCCGGAGGGCTTCTGCCAGAGCGCCTGGGACACCCTCTCCCCCTTTGTGCTGGCCCTGAGCCACGGGGGAGAAAACTTCTACGACGGGTGGATGAAGAATCCCAAATCCGCCATGCTCTCCTGCAACGACGGTTTCCGTCCGGTGAGCTTTCTGGTGGAGACGCTGGATGAGGATGCAGACTGAGGAGGAAGGACCGTGTTTGAAAACAAAATCGCCGTGGTCACCGGCGGCGCCAAGGGCATCGGCAAGGCCATCGCCGACGAATTCCGCAAGGCGGGGGCCGCGGTGTGCGTCATCGACCTGCTGCCCAACGATTACTACGTGGGCGATCTGGCCGACCAGGCAGTCCTGGAGGATTTCGCGCACAAGGTCATCGCCGACTACGGCCATGTGGACTATCTGGTCAACAACGCCCTGCCGCTCATGAAGGGCATCGGCGAATGCACCTATGAGGAGTTCAACTACGCCCTGCGGGTGGGCGTCACCGCGCCTTTTTACCTCACCAAGCTGTTTGCGCCCCACTTTGCCCCCGGGGCGGCCATCGTGAACATCTCCTCCTCCCGGGACCGGATGAGCCAGCCCCAGACGGAGAGCTACACGGCGGCCAAAGGGGGCATCTCCGCCCTGACCCACGCCCTGGCGGTGAGCCTGGCGGGCAAGGTGCGGGTGAACTCCATCTCCCCCGGCTGGATCGACACCAACTACACCGTCTACAAGGGCCCGGACGCGGTCCAGCAGCCCGCCGGACGGGTGGGCAACCCCCTGGACATCGCCAATATGGCCCTCTACCTCTGCTCGGACAAGGCGGGCTTTATTACCGGGGAGAATATCTGCATCGACGGCGGCATGACCCGCCTGATGATCTACCACAACGACTTCGGCTGGACCCTGGGGGAGGGTGGAGACGGATGAAGATCGCCATTCTCTCCGACACCCACGGCCTGCTGCGGCCGGAGGTGGCGGAGCTTCTGAAAACCGCCGACGCCATCCTGCACGGCGGAGACATCAACAGGCAGAGCATCGTGGATATGCTGGGGCAGTTTGCCCCGCTCTACATCGTCCGGGGCAACAACGACAAGGAGTGGGCGGAGGCCATCCCCCACCACCTCACCGTCACCCTGGGCGGCGTGACCTTTTACATGGTCCACAACAAAAAAGAGGTCCCGCCGGACCTCTCCGGGGTGGATGCAGTGGTGTTCGGCCACTCCCACAAATATGTGCAGGAGGAGAAAGACGGCCTTCTCTGGCTCAATCCCGGCTCCTGCGGCCCCCGCCGTTTCCACCAGGAGATCACCATGATGATGGCAGAGGCGGAGAACGGAAACATTCAGGTGGAGAAGATCACCATCCCCCACGAGGTGACGTGATGGAGCTGGGCCTGACCTTCCCTCTCCAGCGCTTTCTGCGCATGAAAACGCCGGCCTGGGGCTCAGAGCCCGACCGGCGCTTTTGCTGGGATCTCCATGTGATCGACCTGCGGGGCCGCAAGTGTCTGCTGGCCGTCCACTGCCACAGCCGGTACGCCTTTGTGCGCTATGATGTACCGCCCCTCTTGTGGGCGGACATTCCCGGTCTGTTCCGGACAGGTCTGGCCGATAGCCTCGCCGCCGCCGGATTCGCGCAGGAGCAGGCAGAGCAATACCTGCAGCAGGCGGGCTCCGCTGCCGTCACCCGCACCCACGGCCGCCGGGAGGTCGCCTTCCTCAACCGGGCCTGGGAGGATGTGCTGGCCCTGGACCTGTGCCTGGACGCCGCCAGCCAGGCCCAGCCCCTGCTGGACCACGCGGTCAACACCCGCCCCAGCCGGTGCGTGGGCTCTGAAGGCCTGGGGACGGGGTTGGCGCGGATAGCTGCGGTGCTGGATGGGTAAGAAATATGGATGTGAAAACCGCCCGGAGCCGCCCTATCCTCAGATGCTCCGGGCGGGCCCTATGTCATTGCTTTTTCCGGTTCCGGAAGTCCTCCTCGATAGCGTCCTTCCAGTGCTCGTCCAGGGGCGCGCTGCACCGGACGGCGGCCACGGCCTCCCCCACCACCTCGTAGTTGAGGCGGGTGCCCGCGCTGTCGCAGTGATAATTCACCGCCCGGTCGGGGGCGATGCCCATACGGCCCGCCGTCTCCACCGCGTCGATATTGGCCCCCAGAAAGAGGAACTCCCAGCCGTACTTCTCCCTCTGCCGCCGGATCATCTCCCTGACCTGCTGGGCCGAATAGCGGCGGCTGGCGTTCTCCATGCCGTCGGTGGTGATGACGAAGAGGGTGTGCTCCGGCACGTCCTCGCTCCGGGCGTACTTGTGGATGTTTCCGATGTGGTGGATGGCCCCGCCCACGGCGTCCAGCAGTGCGGTACAGCCCCGGACATAATACTCCTTTTCGGTCATGGGCCTGACCTGGCCCACCTTCACCCGGTCATGGAGCACCTCGGCCCGGTCGTCGAAAAGGACGGTGGAGACATACGCCTCGCCGGGCTCCCGCTTCTGCCTGTCCAGCATGGAGTTGAAGCCGCCGATGGTGTCGCCCTCCAGCCCCTGCATGGAGCCGCTGCGGTCCAGGATGAATACCAGTTCAGTCAGATTCTTTTTCATAAATAGATCCCCCTATTCTGTGTTGTCCGGTCTACAAGCACAGTATAGGGGGATTTCGTTTCGGTTTGGTCGCCCGGCAGGCGACAATTATCTTCTCAGGATCTGTTCCATGGTCTTTCCCTTGGCCAGCTCGTCCACCAACTTGTCCAGATACCGGATATCCCGCATCAGCGGGTCCTCAATCGCTTCCACCCGCACGCCGCAGATCTTGCCGGTAATCAGGGTGCGGCAGGGATTCATGGCGGGGGCATCCCGGAAGAAGCCGCCGTAGCTGACATCGGACTGCTCCAGCCGGGCGATGTCCTGGGGCGTGTATCCGGTGAGCCAGGTTGCCACCCGGTCCACCTCTTCCCTGGTACGTCCCTTTTTCTCCGCCTTCTTCACCAGCAGCGGATAGATCTTGGCAAAGGGCATCTGCGTCACATCGGTGCGCGGCATGGGGCATCCTCCTCTCCCTGGCTCAGCCGCCCAGCAGGCTCTGGTCAAAGGCAAACAGCGCCTCGTTGATCTCAAAGATATTGTAGTTGTGATGGGCAATAAAATACTCCACGATGATGTCGAACTTGCTGGCGTGGGAGAAGGAGAAGCCCGCCTTTTGGAGCATCTCCCGGGCCTCCTCCAGCGGCAGCTCCAGCGCCACGGCAAAGGCCATGGCAGTGGGCTTGGAGGGCTTGTAGTGGATGTCGGAGCGGATCTTGGAGAAGAGCTTGCGGTCGATGTTGGCCTTCTTATAGCACTGGGCGTCGGTGATGCCCCGCTCGCTGATCTTCCGCAGCAGCATCTGGGAAAAGCTCTCGTCCAGCCGGCTCAGGGCCTCGTCCAGACTTGCGGGCTCCCACAGCGTTTCCTCCTCGGGCGCCGATGCCGCGGCCTGGAACGTCACGGCCCGGCGGCGCTGCTCCGCCCGGTCGTCTGTGTGCGCATCCACATAGCGGTCGTCAATATAGGCCTCAATATCGGAATAGAGCTTCCCGCCGATGGTATAGGCGTCCCGGTCGAAGATCACCAGGTAGACCGTCATGTCGTGGGCGAGCAGGAAGTCCCCGATGGTGTCCACCGCCACCTTCAGGGCCTGGTCCTTGGGATAGCCGTACACCCCGGAGGAGATAAGGGGAAAAGCCACGGTCTGACAGTCATGGGCCAGCCCCACCTCCAGCGAGGAGCGGTAGGCGGAGATAAGCAGCTCCCGCTCGCCGTGGCTCCCGCCCCGCCAGACGGGGCCCACGGTGTGGATCACATATTTCGCAGGCAGGCGGTAGCCTTTCGTGATCTTTGCCTGTCCTGTCTTGCAGCCGCCCAGGGTGCGGCACTCCTTGAGCAAATCCGGCCCGGCGGCCCGGTGGATGGCGCCGTCCACACCGCCGCCGCCCAGCAGGCTCTCCTTGGCGGCGTTGACGATGGCGTCCACCTTCATGGTGGTGATATCGTTTCTCACAATGTGAAGGGGCATGGAGACACCTCCTCGCTTGATAGCCTCATCATACCATGAACCGCCCTGTCTGGCAACCAGAGGGCCCCATAGAGATACACATCTACAGCATCCGCCTCCCCGGGCGTGCGGACGCTTGTAAGAATCCGGCGGATGCGCTACAATAAATACAGCAGGCCGCTGTCCCCCTGCGCAAATCAGAAAGGAGCGCTCTGATATGCCGATGCTTGGTGCAATTCTGACCCCTCACCCGCCTGTGCTGCTGCCCGAAGTGGGCAGAGGCCGGGAGCAGGAGATCGGCGCCACCGGCCGGGCCATGGCCGCCGCAGCGGAGGAGGTGGCCCGGTGGAAACTGGACGTTCTCATCGTCGCTTCACCCCACACCATTTTGTACGGGGACTATTTTCACATATCCCCCGGCAGCGGCGCGGCGGGGGATATGTCCGCCTTCGGCGCACCCCAGGTGCGCGTGGAAGTACGGTACGACATCCCGCTGCGGAACGAGATCGTGAGCCGGGCCCAGGCCGCAGGGCTGGAGGCCGGTACCCTGGGGCAGCGGGACCCGTCCCTGGACCACGGCGTCCTGATCCCTCTCTATTTTCTGCGCAAGGCCGGCGTCAGCTGCCCCATCGTGCGCCTGGGCTTGTCGGGCTTCTCCCCCCTGGCCCACTACCGGCTGGGCCAGTGCGTGGCGGAGGCGGTGGAGGCGGTGGGCCGCCGGGCCGTGTTTGTGGCCAGCGGCGACCTGTCCCACAAGCTGAAGTCCGACGGCCCCTATGGCTTTGCGCCGGAGGGACCGGTCTTCGACGACGCGGTCACCCAGGCCATGGCGTCCGGAGATTTCCTGCGGTTTCTCACCATGGACCCGTCCCTCTGTGAGCGGGCCGGCGAGTGCGGCCTGCGGTCCTTCCAGATGATGGCGGGCGCTCTGGACGGCCTGGCCGTGGCCCCCCGGCTTCTGAGCCACGAGGGCACCTTCGGCGTGGGCTACGCGGTGGCCCTGTTCCCGGTCACGGGCCGGGACGAGAGCCGCCGGTTCGCCGCAGCCTGTGAACAGGCCCAGCGGGACCGTCTCCACCAGCGCCGGGCAAACGAGGACCCCTGGGTGCAGCTGGCGCGGCTGTCCCTGGAGACCTATGTGCGCACCGGGAAGCGTCTGGACCGTCTGCCCGACGGCCTGCCCCAGGCGCTGACCGGACAGGCGGCAGGGGCTTTCGTGTCCCTGCACATCAACGGACGGCTGCGGGGCTGCATCGGCACCATCGCCCCCACCCAGGAGAATGTGGCCTGGGAGATCGTCTGCAACGCCGTGTCCGCCTGCTCCCGGGACCCCCGCTTTCCCCCTGTGGGGGCCGACGAGCTGGACGCGCTGGAGTACAGCGTGGACGTGCTGGGCCGGCCCGAGGCGGTGGACTCCCCCGACCAGCTGGACCCCAGGCAGTACGGCGTCATCGTCAGCTGCGGGCAGCGGCGGGGGCTGCTGCTGCCCGACCTGGACGGCGTGGACACCGTGGAGGAGCAGCTGGACATCGCCCGCCAAAAGGGCGGCATCCACGCCGGAGAGCCCTATCAGATCCAGCGGTTCAAGGTGGTGAGGCACTTATGAGCGCACAGTGTCAGCTCTGCTTTCACCGCTGCATATTGGACGAGGGGCAAACCGGGGCCTGCCGCGCCCGGGCCAACCGGGGCGGCCGGATCGTCCCGCTGAACTATGGACGGCTCACATCCGTGGCCCTGGACCCCATCGAGAAAAAGCCGCTGCGCCGGTTCCATCCCGGCAGCCTGGTGCTGTCGGTGGGCAGCTTCGGCTGCAATCTGCGCTGCCCGTTCTGCCAGAACGCGGAGATCGCCGCCGCAGGGGCGGAGTTTCCCGCCCGGGATTGTCCCCCGGAGGTCCTGGCGCAGGAGGCCGTCCGCCTGCGGGACTGCGGCAGCATCGGCGTGGCTTACACCTACAACGAGCCGCTGGTGGGGTATGAGTATGTGCGGGACTGCGCCGCGCTGGTGCATGAGGCCGGGCTGTACAACATACTGGTGACCAACGGCACCATTGCGGCGGATCCCTGGCGGGCCCTGCTGCCCCTCATCGACGCGGTCAATATCGACCTGAAGGGCTTCACCGAGGGCTGGTACCGCACTCTGGGCGGCGATTTGGAGACGGTCAAGGGCTCCATCGCCCTGGCCGCCGGCCGCTGCCATGTGGAGGTCACCACCCTGATCGTACCGGGTGAAAACGACAGCGTGGAGGAGATGGAGGACCTGTCCGGCTGGCTTGCGTCCGTCGGCCCGGACATTCCCCTCCACGTCTCCCGCTTTTTCCCCCGCCACCGTATGACCGACCGCGGGCCCACACCGGTGGAGACGGTCTACCGTCTGGCCCAGGCGGCGCGGAAACATCTCCGCTATGTCTACACAGGCAACTGCTGAAAACACTCCGGCCATATTTCGGTATGGGACCGGCGGCAACACGGCCAACGATCTCAGACAGGACAAGAGGGACCCCAGGCTATGTCTGGGGTCCCTCTTGTTTTCATGCCGAAATCGGCCGGCCTCTTACCGGTCAGCAGCCGGGGCCTTGACCACCACAAGATACATCTTGAAGGCAGTGACCGCCTTGACCGCATGGGGGATGCCGGCAGGCATCACGATGGCCTCTCCCCCGCTCAGCGTGTGGGGAACGCCGTCAATGGTGATCTGGGCGGTGCCCTCCAGAATGGTGGCCATGGCGTCGCCAGGGGCGGCGTGGGTGCTGATGGCCTCCCCCGCGTCAAAGGCAAACAGCGTGGCCCCCACGCCGGGCTGCTGGGCCAGGGTCAGGCTGACCACCTTGCCCGCCTCATAGTTCACCTGTCCCGCCAGGTCAAAGGGCTGGGCGTGAGGGACATTTTTGATCAGTGCTTCCATGATAAACTCCTCCTTGTGGGTTACGAGAGGGTGATCTGCAGCAGCTTGCAGCCGCCGGGCGCGGCCACCTCGTGGGGCTCCCCGGCGGGGACCGCCAGGCAGTCGCCCGCACACAGCCGGCGGCTGACGCCCTCCAGCACGAGATGCAGCTCGCCCTCCAGCACATAGTAGAGGGTGTCGCCGAAGTAGCGCTCCTCGCTGACGCTCTCCCCGTCGCCAAAGGCCAGCAGGGTCATCTGGCAGTTCTCCTGCCGGCTCATGGACATGCTGACCACCCGGCCGGGCTGGATCTGGATCAGCTGGGCCAGCTGCTCCGGTTGCTGCGTGGGCAGATTGCGCAAGGCGTCCACAGGCCTCACCTCCTTATGTACCCAGTATACCCGATTTTTAAGGGGAATTCCGTTGCATCTGCAACAAAATCTGGAGGCTGCCCCTCACGCCTTCAGCTTGTAGACACGTCCCTTCCCGCTGCCCTCCGCCATCACAATGTCCTCTGCAATCAATCTGTTCAAATAGCCCCGGGTACGCGACGGCTTCAGCTCCAGATACTCCGCGATCTCGGACGTCTTTGCGCTGACATGCTCGGTCAGGTATTCGATGATCAGCCCTTTCTTGATCTGCACAAGGGCCGACCTGGGCGCCGCGCCTCTGGCATCCGTTTTTTCTCCGCTGTTTTTCCGGAGCGGCAGCACCAATGTGGTCCGTTCCGGCGCAAACTGTTCCTCGATCGCCGGCTGGGGCCAGCCCAGCCTCCTCCAGACGGAGTAGATATTGGGGATACCGCTGCCCGCCCCTGCGCCGATGTTGACCAGATTGAACATCTTGATCAGCGCCGCGTTGCGGGGGTCCGACACACCGCCGCTTTTGGCGGTCTCCACCTCAATGCGGAATCCGCCGGGATTGGAGAAGGTGATCCAGTCCCGGCGCTTGACGATGGACAGCCCCTGTGCGCCGTAATAGTCGGCGTTTATGATGCAGTTGGCCAGCGCCTCCCGCAGGGCGCTGTAGACAGGGGCGGCCTCCATGGGGTCGCCGTCCTCCCACACAGCGGGAAGCCTGACATCCCGGACGATCTTTTCATGGACACGGAAGTAAAACTCGTAGAGGTTGCCGCTCCAGCCCCCGGAGAAGGACGTGATCCGGTCCGTGCATCTGCCGTCAGATCCCATCTGCTCCTGATAGTCAAGGCGGTAGTTGGGAAATTCCCTGACGATTTCACCCTCCAGGCCGAACATCAGGAGTCCGGCGGCGGTGGGATGGGTCCCGCCGTCGGTGCCCACCCCCACCGCGCCCAGTTTTGAGAGAAATTCGCCGTCCTCCAGCTTTTCCCACACATGGCCGGGGCGGTAACTGCGCATCCGGGCCCGGTAGCGGCGGATACTCTCCCCGTCCAGCGCGTCCGGCGACACCCGCTCCAGCACGTTCATATCCTGGGTCTGTATGGCCGCGTCCCGGAGCATGCTCTGCACTTCCTCATATGTACACCGGTAGTCGCCCTCGCCGCTGCGGCGGTATGTGCCGCGCCTGGGGTCCCCGTCGATGTAGACCGGCCGGTCATACCGCTGGGCGCGGGGCACTGTGATGGCGATGATGCTGTCCCCATCCACATCCACCACCTGTACGTCCCGGTTGGTGAGGATATTGACGCTGACCCGCTTGGGGTTGTTGATGATGCTCCAGAACGCCCGGATCAGCCGCTCCGGGTCGGGGAGATCGACCGTGTGCAGGGAGTGGTCCGGATGCTCCTCCACGCCCAGGAGGAGCATCCCGCCGAGGGTATTGGCAAAGGCGGAATAGGTCTCCCAAATGCTCTGAGGAAGGCCGCCAAGCGCTTTCTTGGCTTCGATCCGGTTGTTCTCGCGGTACTGCTCGATCTGAGAAAAATCAATCATGGCCCTCCTCCGGCGGCTCAGCGCCAAGCTGCGATCATCATTCCATGCTTTCCCGGCTCTCTCTGGGGAACACACCATAAGCATACCATAAAAAACCCCGTTTATCCATCAGGGCCCCGGCGGTATTAGAGCGCGAGACCTGCTTTTTCGCTTTCCGGTCACGGTATTTCGGTCAGTTCCCGCTCCAGTTGGGGAAGCAGCAGCTCCTGATAGCCATCGCAGCCCTGCTGCGCCACCGCGTCGGCGGTGGCCTCCAGTCCCGTTCCCTTGCAGCATGAGAGCAGTGACAGGCTGCTGTCGCTCAGCCTGACGTCGGAGCGACACCGGGCGTAGTCCTCGGGCATCATGTGCCAGGGGTGAAAAAGGCGCGGATAGCGGGCCCACAGCTGGGCGGTGATGGACAGCCCTTTTCCATCAAAGTCGCCGGAGTAAAACAGCTCTGTCCCGCTGTCTGCCAGCAGATCCAGCAGCCGCAGCGCCGCCACGGAGGGCTGGCCCGAGGTGCACAGCAGTGGAGAGTGGAACTGAGCGGCCCGGTCGCAGAGCTGGGAAAAGACCATCTCGTTCTCCACAAGGTACGCCCGTTTTGTGGGGCTGCGGGCGCCCCTGAGCCCGGACAGGCTGGCCAGCGACAGGGTACATACCTCATGCCGCTGCCGGAGCAGGCGGTAGGCGGGATGCTCCCCGCCCTCCGCGTCCAGGACAAGTCCCACCTGAGTGACCAGGCTGGAGATGCTGTCGCACAGGATGCCGTGTCCATAATACAGGGCGTCCCTCTGTTCCGCCCGGTCGGGCAGTTCCAGCCCGGAGCAGAAGGACAGCAGGTGCAGGAACAGCTTCCCGCTCAGGGTGCCGCTGTCCAGAGCGTGGGGATCGGAGGTGGCCTCTGCGCTGAGCACGGCCAGCCGGACCGGCCTTACCGTTCTGCTTTCCAGGCAGTCCATGCTCCGGCAGGCCCGTATCAAACTCGTGCCCGCCGCCTCTGGAGCCCTGGCCGCCTCCCGGCGGAGCAGCCCGTATCCGCCGCCCTGCCCCTCCTTCAGCGACCGGATCCAGCGAATGCTGTTCTCTCCCCGGACTTCCGCCGCGGCCCGGTCCAAGACGGCGGAGAGGCGCTGCTCCTGCGCCTCTCTGGCCTCCCGGTTGGTCCTGATCTCCTCGCCGAAATACGCCTCCAGCAACTCCCGCAGACAGACGCCCCGAAACTTGGTCTGCTGGAGCGCGGCCTCAAACTGCTCCGTCGAAAAGCGAAGGGACTCGGAAAAGGAGCGCCCGAAGAAGCGCCTGGCCGCTTCCCGTTCCTCCTCCGTGGCGTCCGGCAGGCATACGTTCCCCGCCGGACGGCCGTAGCGCCGGTATTTCTTCCTCAGCTCCACGAGGATGCGATGGTACGCGGGACAGGCGCGGAAGTATGCCACACACGCTTCAACCTGCTCTCTCATCCCTCGCCGTCCTCCAACGTCCTCTGCGCGCCGTTCCAGTGGTAGTGGAGGATGGTGACTACCGGGGCGTTGGCCGGATGGTACATCTCCGCAATATCCAGATCGGTCACGCAGGCATAGCATCCCCACAGGACCTGGGAGTTGATGATGTAATCAAACTCCAGGATTTCCATCAGCTCAAACATGGCGCTGATATTCTGGTCATCCACGCCGGCAAAGGCCTCGTCCAGCGCCATCAGCCGAGGGCAGGCGTCCCCACCCTTCAGATACTGGGCGGAGACCGCGGCAAACAGCGGCACATACATGGACATGGCCTTCTCGCCGCCGCTGAACCGGTTGAAGACCCGGTCCGTCAGCTCCTTCTTGCCGCTGTCTCCCCGCTGATAGAAGAGATGGAATTCATACCAGCTGCGGTAGTCCAGCACCGAGCGGATCAGATCGGCGTAATTGACCGCTATCCCCTGGATATGCGCCTCCTCCCTGGCCCGCTTCATCTTGCTGCGGAAATGGCCGGACACCCGCTGGCTGTCCTCCGGGGTGAGCAGCGCCCGGTCTTTATTCAGGAAGGTGACCAGCTGGGCGGTATCCAGCTCGCCTGTGCCCTCCGATTTCTTCTCCTTCCAGTCCAGGCTGAAGTTCAGACCCATGGAGGTGGTCAGCTTGGCCATCAGTCCGGTCATATTCCGGGTCCACTGGGCGCTCTCCTCAATACGGGCCCGCAGCGTATGGCTGACGGTGTCGGTGAGAATGTCCTCAAACAGATCCCGGTCCTTGTCCTCCAGCAGGTTCCCCGTGGTGTCGATGTCGCTCTGCAGGGACTGGATGAATCCGTAGAGCGACAGCTCCTTGCCGTTCTTCTTCAGCACGATCACATAGCGCTGCCGGAGCTGGGCGGGCTTGCCGGGCGCGCCGAACCACATTTTGATCTCGGGATGATAGTTGGAGAGACTGCCTCTGTACCGCTGAAAATTGCTGGATATGGCCTCCCCCATCTCCGCGACGGTGCGCCCCCGGTCAGAGGCCTGCACCCTGCTGGCCGCCTGCCGGGCGCACTCTTCAAGCCCCCGCTCCCGGTCCAGAGTGACAAAACCCAGATCCAGATCTTCCGCAAAATAGCGCTCCAGGTCCTGCTCGTCCATCTCCGCTTCGGTCAGGCGCTGCTTTCTCTGCCGTATGATCTCGTCCGCGCTGTTCCGCTCTCCTTCCAAACGGATGCACTGTTTTTCCGCATCCCGGTTCTCCTGGTCCTGAACCTGGATCTCCCGGTCCAGCTCTGCCAGGCGGCGGGCCCGCGCCTGATTTTCAGGGCGGCTCAAAAAGTCCCGCAGCTCCTGTATGCCGGCCTGCTGCGTGAAGATGGACTCCTGGGTGTCGTCATTGTCCTTCTTTTTATCGTCCGCCTGATCCCTCAGGTTGTCAATGATGTCCCGCGTAGCTTGACCGGAACTGATCGCACTTATCAAATCTCCTCTTTTTCGGTTCACTTTTGCCAGTATATCCCGGTAGCCGTTGGCTGCCTCCCGCGCCTCCTGATATGCCTCCACCGTTTTCTCGTAGGGCAGCCCCGCACTGCGGCTTCGGCTCTCCTGCTCCAGCGCGGCCCAGGCCTGCTTTGTCTTTTGCTCCTGGTCCAGGCACCGTTTCTTTTCCCCTTCCGCCTGTTGAAATGCGTTTCGGGCCCTCCCCAGCCGCATCAGGGCCTGGTCCAATTCCTCTGCAGTTGGCATCTGGGACCGCTCCTGCCGCAGCTGCTCCAGCCGGACCTTACAATCGTCTACCTTGCGCCGGGCCTCCTGTATATCGGCCGCCAAGCGCGTCAGTTCCTCCTCCATCGCCTGGAGCTGGCGCCTGCGGTTCTCCGCCCGGGCGGCCGCCCCCACAAAGCCGGCCGGGCCCTCCGCCCGGCTATAGCCCCGGATCATGCCGCAGCGGAACCGCCCGTCCTCCAGCAGGGCGGTCTCCGCGTTCAGGTCAGAGCGGGAGATGCTCCGTAGGCAGGCGGCGGCCTCCTGAGGGAAACGGCCCGCCTTGTCCGGGATCAGGCTGTCAATGGGATCGGCAACGGCGGGACCGGGTACCAGGAAGCGATCCGGATACTCCGCCAGCAGCTCCTGTATCTCCGACAGGCGGCCGTCGGGCACCACCAGAGCGTCCAACAGTCCGGCGTCCAGCAGCTGGGCCTCCAGAAGAGCCTGGCGCTCCCGGGACAGACCGGGGGCAAAGTCCAACAGCTCATACACAGGCGCGCAGGGCACCCCCCGCATCATCAGCTGGATACGGGCGGCCTCGGTCTGCGCCCGGCGGGGCGGGATGGGCTCCGGCTGGCTCTCGATCTGCCTGCGGCGGTACTCCAGTTCACGGTGCTCCTTCTCCAGTTCGGACAGGCCGCGCTCCGCCTGGAGCTGTTCCCCCTGGAGCGCAGACGCTGTCTTTCGCTCACAGTCGTCCAGCTGGTTGCGGATCGGGGTCCAGTCCGCCGGTGTGCTGTAGGTGTTTAGGCTTTGGCGGATCTCCAGCCAGATTTCCTGGGGGATATCCAGCTGTGTGTTCTGTTCCCGGCGCCTCGCAAACGCCTCTATCAGCTCGTCCCGCTCCTCCCGCTCCCGGGCCTGGGCATCCCGGACCTGACGCTCCGCCTCCTGCGCGGCTGTCTCCGCCTGATCCAGCGCCTGACAGGCGGCGTCATAGCGCCCTCTGGCCGCCTCTGTCTGCCGCAGGCAGTCCAGAACCGCTTCGATCTGCCGGCCCCGCTGCTGGAGGGCCTCCTCCAGCAGCGTCGGGGCGTCCTTCTCCTTCAGACGCTCCGCCTGGAGGCTGTGGACATATTGCGCGTGCTCCTGCCCCAGCAACAGCAGCTCATTCTGGTCGTTCAGGTCCCGCAAACTCAGGCGCAGCGCAGCCCGGGCGTCCGCCTCGTCCCGGTCGATCTGCCGCAGCTGGACCTCCTTCTTCTGAATGTTGTCCTCTATCTTCTCCAGCTGCCCCTGGCCCTGGGCCAGCCGCTTCTCCAGGCGGCCGCACTCTTTCTCCATCTGGCTGAGCCGGTCCTGCTTGGCCGACAGGTCATCTTCCCCCATGGACAGCCGCTGGGCTCTGGCCCGCTCCAGCAGCAGGGCCGACTGCCGCTTCCGCTCCCCCTGTTCTTCCAGCTGCCGTTCCGCATCCTTCTTCTTGTTCTCTGCCTCCTGGAGCTGGCTGCTCAGGCTCCGGGTCCTGTTCCGTGCGTCCAGATAGGCCTGTGCCTTGCCGCCCAATATGTATTGATTATAGCGGGTGTACTCTTTTTGAATGATTCTGGCGTCCTTAATGGCAGTGCTGTAGCCCTGCATGGTGCTCTCCAGATTGTCCATCTGTTCCATGGTGTTGACCATGGCGGAGAGGTCCTCGTCCGTCAGCACCTGGAGGGACTCATTCAGGATCTTTTTCACCTCAGAGGGCCGGAAATCCTTGGAGAGCTTGGGCGCCCGCACCAGGATCAGCAGCTGTACCAGCTGATCGTACTGCCGGATATCCCGGAAGCCGAAAATCTGGTTATTGACCATCTCCTTGTATTTCGTCTGGCTCTCCGCCCAGCAGTCGGGGTCGCTGATCAGGCCGCGCAGCTTCTTTTTGGTGAGGGGCATCTTCTGCTGGCCTGCGCTCTCATACAGCTGGACCCCGTCTGGGCCGATCCGACGCCCATCCCGCAGGCAGAAGCCCCAGAAATCGATCCCTTTCCCCTTCTGGGCCCGCATCCCTACGCCGATGGTGCGGTACTCCTCCACCCCCGGCTTCCGGAACTCCAGGTACAGATATCCGGTGGACTCGTCCCGCTCGTTGTCCCCCAGGAGATAGAACTCCATCTTGCGGTCCCGGGACCCAAAGGGGTCCAGCCGCTCCGGACGCCGGTCCCCATCCAGGATAAAGGGAATAAAGCTCTGGGTGGTAATGGATTTTCCGGCGGCGTTGTTTCCTCGCAGCAAAATGTGGCCGTCATGCAGCGGGAACTCCTCCTGGTCGTACAGCCAGAAATTGAGGAAGCCCAGTTTATTCATCTTCCAGCGGACCATCTTCATCCTCCCCATGCAGTTCGTTGTGATAGGACGGCGGATAATGCCCCACCAGCTTTCCCACCGCTGGGCAGAGCACGATATCCTCCTCCAGCTCCTCCAGCAGCATCCATCCGGCCATATAGGCCGTCAGCTCCTGCACCAGCCGATCCAGCGACATGGCGCGGATCTGGGATCCCCAGCCGTTTCCCCACTTTGCCCGGCACCCCTCGATCTCGTAGCGGAACTCCCGCCGGCTCAGCACCACGGTATCGTCCTCCCGGCGGCGGTAGACGCCGCTGAGGATCTGGTCCCGGAGCTGGGCGCACAGCAGCAGCGCCGCGTCAGACAGCGCCCGGGTGCCCGGGTAGACCATTCCGCACCGCTCGCCCTCGGACAGCAGGAAAAAGGCGCCGTTTCTGTGGATCTGCAGTTCCCCGTCCAGGGCCTCGTCCAGGCTGGCGCCGATGGCCCGGCGCTGGTTCTTGACATATTCATAGTCGCTCTGGTTCTCCGGGGAGCAGTAAACGCCGGGGGACAGCGCCAGCTGCTGATAGACCCGGTGCCGCCTGCGCTCGGTGTTGTCCCCCGCCCCGGAAAGGGCCTCAAAGTCCTCGATGGAGCGGCATTGCAGAGTATCCCGGCCGAAGTGGACTGGAAAGTGCCGGGACAGGCCCGTGTTCTCGTAGAGGACCTCCTGGTTCTGATCGCCGCTAAAGCCAGCGCTGTTTCCGTCATATGCCACCACCAGCCCCGTCTCCTGGGCATATTGCAGGACCCGCACCAGGGCCTTCCGGTGGAGAAACTGGGTCCAGTCCACCGGCTTGATCTCCGCCAGGAACGTCCCGAGGGCCTTTGTCAGAGAGGAGAGCAAAAACGGCGCGCCGTCGTCCAGGTCCGCCAGAAACAGCAGAAGCGCGCACAGCAGGCAGTAGTCCATGGGCTCCTGGAAGGACTGGATGCCCATCCAGGGCATGGCTCTGGGCGGCACCTTTTCCAGCTTGACCACCGATTCGTTGACAATCAGATTCCAGCCCAGAGCCTCATTGACCAATCTGCGGTAGTCAGGCTGGGCCCGCTTGAGCGCAAAATAGAGCTCCCGGTCTTCCCAGCGTGTGACCCAAAACCGGTCCAGCAGCGTGCGGAATTCATTCATGGCCAGCCTCCTCAAAGATCAATACGCAGTCCGGCATGGTCAGCGTCCCATCTGTGCAGACCAGGCGGCAGGTCCGGTCTCCCCGTCTCTCCAGCGTATAGGCCTGTCCATACTGGGTCCTGCCCCTGTGATCCGGACTCAGGTTGGCGGCGGCCACCCAGGAGAGAAACACCGCCCGGACGTCTGGGGACAACGGGGAATCCAGGGCGGCCAGGTCCAGCTTTCCGCCGTGGATATATCCCATGACCTTCTGGCGGAGGGCCCGCTCCTCCTCCAGTATCTTCTGCCTCTGGGCCGCCTTTTCATGACTCTTGTCCGCAAATCCGGACCGGTCCATCCGCGGCCTGTAGGAGCGCGTCCTGGGCTGAAGGAGATGGGAAACGGGCGCTTCGTCATAGGTGCTCAGGTCCACCCGTTCCGTCTCCCGGACGGCGGTAAAGGCAAAATGCCGCACCTGCTGCACGCCAAACACCAGAGCGGAGAGCCTGTGCGCCTCGTCCACAGACTGAAACCCGGCGAACAGCGTGAGCAAATGGCGCAGTTCCGCCTTATTGCTCACGCCCATGTTTTCCATCTGTACCAGCAATGCGGCGTTCTGCACTGTCCGTCGGATGACCTCGTTTGTGACGTTGAGCACCTGGCGGGCCGTGGAATTGCTCCCGGTGAACCAGTCCAACAGGGAGCGCCAGACCCCCTCGCAGCGGGTGAGCAGCTCCTCCTCCCATCCGGGCGTCTGCTCCGACTGGGGCCGCGGGATCTCCAGCGCGCTGCGCCTGACCAGCTCCAGGATGTGGGCCGTCTCTTCCGGGGAAAAGCCCTCCAGCTGGGCGCCGATCTGCGCCACACTGTGCTGCAGGTCCTGTATGAACTCCTCCAGATATCGGACCAGATTCTGCTTGTAGGTGATGAACTCCACCGCTTTCATCTGCATCTCCATACCGGGGCCGTAGAACTCCCGGAGGTAGTCCTGGTGGCTCTGGCTGAGACGCTGGAAGTCCTCCTGCAGATCCTCCCACCAGTCCTGCACCTCCCGGAGGGAGAGTCCGTCCAGCTGCTCCGCCCGGTACAGGTCCTCCCGGATGCGCCGGAACGGGCTGGCGGAGAGGGCGGCGGTCCGGCTGGACAGGTTCTCCAGCGTAATGGTCATCCGCTCGATCTCAATGGCCGGCTGAGACATCATGTACTGAAACTGCCGGTTTTTGAACTCGGCGATGGTCCGGGGCTTGCGCGGATCCTGGATCGGTATGAGGTTTTTCCACTTCACCAGCTGCTGCAGGTCAATTGCCAGCTGTTCCGGGGAATACTGCGCAAAAAGGGACTGCTGCCGCAGCAGCCCCAGGACAGCGTCCCGGTCCATCTGGTAGTGCATCTTCTGGTGCTCCAGGTAGAAGATCCGCATAACAGTACGATAGACCGTGTAGTTGTCCACTGAAAGGTATTTGGTCTCCGAGATATTTTCCAAAAGATCAGCCTGCATCATAGCGATCATCCTTTATTCTCAGAATCACGTCTACAGCGCTGTGTTACAACCTCCACATTCTCTTCTCCGCTGTCATTTTACGCCATAAATCGTCCCGTTTTCTGGACTTTTATTGTATTTGGTGTAGATAAAACCAAACTATTTTAATTTTATCAAATCAGCCAGGACATTACAACCGGCATACTCTTGCGCGCTTTCATTTTTCACTTTTCTCCGGGCTGCT
This sequence comes from uncultured Pseudoflavonifractor sp., assembly GCF_944387275.1. Taxonomy (GTDB): domain Bacteria; phylum Bacillota; class Clostridia; order Oscillospirales; family Oscillospiraceae; genus Pseudoflavonifractor; species Pseudoflavonifractor intestinihominis. Next base: position 34,180 of record NZ_CALXEG010000013.1, on the reverse strand, counting down.
GCTGTTTTATTTAAGGATCCGTGTAGTTCATGCATGGGTGCCCATCCAATATCAGTATTTTGCATTCCATTTCCCGCGGTTTGGGAGATTGGAATTTTACCTGGGCCGGCTCGGTCCGGAGAGGCTGATGTTCTGGCATATATCCCATAAAATAAGACGCGGCGGAGCAGGGCTTCCACTCCGTCGCGTCCTATTTTTTATTTCTCCGACAGCTATGGGCACGGGGATCGCTTGGCTCCGCCGCCCCTATGGCTGTGCCTCATATCAGATTTTCTGGCTGCCCACAGACCAGACATGGGCTTCCCCCGCTGCCGGGGCCGTGTTCTGCGCCATCACGCCCACCAGGGGGTGGGGCGTGTAGCATTCCTCCAGCCAGGCGCACTCCTCCGCCGTCAGCTTCAGCTCCACCGCCTTTGCCGCTCCCTCCACATGGCGGAGCTTGGTGGCGCCCACGATGGGGGCGGTGACCTTGGTCAGCAGCCAGGCCAGGGAGATCTCCGTCATGGACACGCCCCTGCGGTCGGCCAGCTCCGCCACCCGGGCCAGAATGGGGGCGTCCTGGTCCCGGGCCGCGTCATACTTCAGATGGGCGTAGCTGTCCTCCTGGAGCCGCCTGGAGGTCTCCCCCGGATGCCTGGACAGCCGTCCGCCGGCCAGGGCGCTGTAGGGCGTCATGGCGATATTCTCCTCCCGGCAATAGGGAACCATCTCCCGCTCCTCTTCCCGGAAGATCAGGTTGTAGTGTCCCTGGACCGAGACGAATTTGGCAAAGCCCTCCCGCTCGGCCAGGTCGTTTGCCTTGCACAGCTGCCAGGCAAAGCAGTTGGAGATGCCAATATACCGGACCTTTCCCGCCTTCACGGCGTTGTTCAGCCCCTCCATCATGTCATAAAGGGGCGTCCGGTAATCCCACATGTGGCAGATGTACAGGTCTACGTAGTCCATGCCCAGATTCTGAAGGCTCTTGTCCACCATCCGCCGGATGTGCTCCTGGCCGCTGATCCCCGCCTCGATCTCTCCGTTGGTGCGGGGGAGAAACTTGGTGGCCACCACCACCTTGTCCCGCCGGGCAAAGTCCCCCAGCGCCCGGCCCAGGTACTGTTCGCTGGTGCCGCTCTGGTAGGCGATGGCGGTGTCAAAGAAGTTGATCCCCAGCTCCAGACCCCGCTTGATGATCTCCCGGGCGTGGGCCTCGTCGATGGTCCAGGAGTGCTGGCCGTTTCGGGCGTCTCCGAACCCCATGCACCCCATGCAGATACGGGACACCTTCAGGTCAGAGCCGCCCAGTCTGATATACTCCATCACAGCTTCAGCCCCTCCACCCAGGCTTTCAGCTCCGCCTCACTCAGGCGGCCGTTGAGCATGCGGCCATCCAGGATCTTGGCCCCGGGGGCGCTGGCCTTCAGTCCGGCCGCCGACTTGCCCAGGCCGCTGCCGCCGGAGGTGGCGAAGAGCACAATGGTCTTGCCGGTAAAATCATAGCCCTCAAGGAACGTGTTGATAATGGTGGGGGCCACATACCACCAGACGGGGAAGCCCAGGAAGATCACGTCGTGGTCCGCCACAGGGGCGTCCATGTCGGCCAGGGCCGGGCGGGAGCTCTTGTCCCCCATCTCCACGCTGCTGCGGGAGTTCTTGTCCATCCAGTTCAGGTCCGCCCGGGTGTAGGGCACCGCGGGTCTGATCTCATAGAGCTCCGCGCCCGCGGCCTGTGCCAGGGCTTTTGCCGCCTTCGCGGTGGTCCCGCTGGCGGAAAAATAGGCGACCAATGCTTTTTTCATACATATCTCCTCCTTTGGCACAATTGTACTGCCTATCAGTAAAAATGTAAAATGCTCATTTATTATCTTAAAATATTCTTTAAAGGCATTTCTCTCTTGCGTCCTCCGGCCGGAGATGATAGCATGGAGAAAAGGAGGCTTGGCCATGGAACTGCGTGTTTTGAAATATTTTCTGGCGGTGGCTCGGGAGGAGAATATCACCAGGGCGGCGGCGCTGCTCCACCTGACCCAGCCCACCCTGTCCCGGCAGCTGATGCAGCTGGAGGAGGAGCTGGGCGTACAGCTCTTTCACCGCAGTCGGTACCACATCGTCCTCACCGACGACGGCATGCTCCTGCGCCGCCGGGCCCAGGAGCTGGTGGACCTGGCGGAAAAGACAGCCCAGGAATTCCGCCAGAAGGACCAGCTGCGGGGGGAGATCTCCATCGGCAGCGGCGACCTGGAGGGCATGTCCCTGCTGTCGGAGATGCTGGCCTCCTTCCAGGCGCTCCACCCCGAGGTGACCTATCAGCTCTACAGCGGCAACGCCGACCACACCAAGGAGCGGATCGAGGGCGGCACGCTGGATCTGGGCCTGCTGCTGGAGCCGGTGGACATCAGCAAATACGACTTCATCCGGATGCCGGTCAAGGAGCAGTGGGGCGTTCTGATCCACCAGGACGACCCTCTGGCCCGGAAGGAGTCAGTCACGCCGGAAGATCTGGCGGGCATCCCCCTGATCCTGACCCGGCGGGAGCTGATCCAGCAGGAGATGGAGCGGTGGTTCGGGCCCTGCGCCCAGCAGCTCCACATCACCGCCACCGGGAATCTACCCTACAACATGGCCCTTCTGGCCGGCGCACGCATGGGCGCCTTCCTTACCATCAGGCTCCACTGCACCTACGACAACCTGCGGTTCGTCCCCCTCTCTCCGCCGCTGGAGTCCAGCACGGTGCTGGCCTGGAAAAAGGCCGAGACCTTCTCCCCCGCCGTGGCCGGGCTTATCAACCACGTCAAAAACTGCCTGGATACGATTGCCGGCCATTCAAAATGAACAGACACGCGGAGCAGTTGGAATGGCCCAACGGGTGGAAAAGCGGACCTGCCCGAAGTCCCCGATAGGCCTGCAATGCCCCTCTATTTTCGCAAAAGCCCGGGGCCTGCGTACAGCCCCGGGCTTTTCTGATTTTACGCCGTCTCCGCCTTGTGGCTCTGGGCGTAATAGAAGAAATACTGCTGCATGATGCCGGCCGCAGCGCCGTACCTGTCAAAGGGATTCCTGCCCCTGTACTCCTGCTGGATGATCTTCCTGATCCAGGTATCCACCGGGGCGCAGGCCGCCCGGCCATAGGCGAACAGGGCCACGCAGTTGGCCACCTTTACGCCCACGCCCCGCACCCCTTCCAGCGCGGCGATCAGCTGGTCATCCGGGAGGGCAGAGATTTTTTCCAGGTCCAGGCGTCCCGACAGGACCTGCTCCACCGCGTCGCAGAGATAGGGCGCCCGGTATCCGGCCTTGCAGGCGATGTAATCCTCCTCGCCCACATCCCTCATCTGCGCCGCCGTGGGGAAGGTATGGAGGGTCTCGCCGGATACATGAACTGCCGTGCCGTATCGCTCACTGAGCATTTCCACCACGGCGCGGATGGCCGGGATGCTCTTGCGCTGGGAGATGATAAAGGTGACCAGCGTCTCCCAGGGGTCCTGGCGAAGGATGCGAATCCCCGCGCCCGCCTGGGCCGCCCGCCGCAGAAAGGCGTCCTTTTCCGGGATGGCGGCGCTGATCTCCCGGTAATTCCGTTCGAGATCAAAGTAGGGGCGCCAGACACGGTCCCAGACCTCCTGGCTGCAGCTCACCCGGTAGCACCCATCCGGCGCCTTTTGGATGTACAGCACCTGATCTCCGGTGATGAACCGGTATGTCCCGTCGGGGCGTGATACGGCCCGGAAGCACTGGCCGCTGTCGGCGATCTTCTTTAGGTCAAACAGATCGGGAATATGGACTTCCATCGGATATGCTCCTTCCATCATGCCATATTCCTATTATAACTGCTTGCGGGAAGGCGGGCAAGGCGCAGCGCCTCCCCCGCCTCGGGCACACATTGTCGAAATCTGGAACAATATGATTGTCTTCCCACAGGGATATGGATATAATGGCATTGGAAATACGCCGAGCAAGGGGAGGTATACGGATGGCAGGAACAGAGCGGGACTTTTCTCAGCTTGTAGAGGGCGGGATTCTGGGCTTTGTGGTGGGAGACGCCCTCGGCGTGCCGGCTGAGTTCATGAGCCGGAGTGCGCTGCGTAAAGACCCGGTGCGCGGCATGAGGGACGGAGGGGCCCATCACCAGCCCGCGGGCACCTGGTCCGACGACACCAGCATGACCCTCTGCACCATGGATTCTCTCATGGAAGCGGGGGTGGACTACAGCGACCTGATGGGGCGCTTTGCAGACTGGCTGTGGAACGCCTCCAACACGGCCCATGGCGAGGTGTTTGACGTAGGCGGCACGACAAGGCACGCCATTTTCAACTTTTTCAAGGGAGCCGCGCCGCTGCAATGCGGTGAAACCGCGGAAAATACCTGCGGAAACGGTTCTCTGATGCGGATACTCCCCACTGCCCTCTACATTGTCGGGCAGTACGGGAACGACGGCCTGGACGCCAGAGCCGCCGGGCTGATCCATAACACGTCTATCTGCACCCACGCCCACCCGCGCTGCCAGATGGCCTGCGGCATTTACTGCACCGTGCTGTTTCAGCTGTGCCGGGGCGATGATCTGCATGCCGCAGTGGCCCAGGGAATCCACTCCGCCCTGTCCTATTACCGGGAAGACCCCGCGTTCTCCTCCGTGTACGGCGGCTTTTCTTCCTTGCCGGAGATCGGTTCCTGGGAGGAGGCCCGGATCCGCAGCGGCGGATTTGTCCTCCACACCCTCCAGGCCGCCCTGTGGTGCCTCCTCACCACCTGCGACTACCGGACATGCGTGCTCGAAGCCGTCAATCTGGGCGACGATACCGACACCACCGCCGCTGTGGCCGGCGGCCTGGCCGGCCTCTGGTACGGCCCGGAGGCCATCCCGGAGGAGTGGGCTGAGGCCACCGCAAAGTACCGTGAGATCCGCGCGCTGAGCCGCCGCTTTTCCTGCTCCTGCCGCAGACAGACCTGAAGTAAACACTCCATAACACAGCGGACGGCACCCTGTTTTTCCAGGGCGCCGTCCGCTTTTATGTCCTAGTGGGAATCAGCGCGTCATTCCTGCTCCTGGGCCAGCTGCTCCTGCACCCGCTCCAGGAACAGCTCCGCCGCCCGGGAGAAACGCTGGGACTTCTTCCACACCAGGTACATGCCCAGCTCCATCCTGGGCTTCAGCGGCCGGAAACAGAGGTCGCTGCCTGTGGTGTTCACCAGCTTGTCCAGGGTGAAGGCGTAGCCCATCCCCTCGTCCACCATCAGGGACGCGTTGTAGATCAGGTTGTAGGTGGCCACCGTGTGAAGTTCCGCCTGCTCCTTCCTGAGCCAGCGGTAAAGGCCGCTCTTGTTGTCCATCTGCCGGGAGAGAATCAGGGGCTTGTCCCACAGGTCCCGGGGTGAGACGGTGTCCTGCCGGGCCAGCGGACTGTCCCGCCGCATCAGCGCGCCCCAGATGTCCCTCATGGGCAGCTCCATGTAGTGGTACCGCGTCTTGTCCATGTCCCCCAGAAGCACGCCGAAGTCCAGCAGCCCCTTGTCCAGCTCCTCGCACACGTCCACCGCGTCGCCGCTGACAATGTGGAAGCGGACGCCCGGACAGCTGTCCTGGAGCTGGTGGGCCACCCGGGCGATCTGGCGCACCCCGTCGGTCTCCCCGGTGCCGATATAGATATCCCCGCTCACCGTATCGTCCGTGTGCATGACCTCTTTTTCCGTCCGGTCCACCAGCTCCAGGATCTCCTGCGCCCGCTTCCGCAGCAGCATGCCGTCCTCCGTCAGGGTGATCTTCCGGCTGCCCCGGATCATCAGCTGCTTGCCCAGCTCCTCCTCCAGCTCCCGGAGCTGCCGGGACAGGGTGGGCTGGGTCAGGTGCAGGGACTGGGCCGCCGCGGAGATGTTCTGCTCCCGCGCCACCGCCAGAAAATATTGCAGCACTCGCAATTCCATCATACCACCTCCGGATACGCCCATCATACCACGGGGCAGTCATAGGTTTCAAGCATAGTACAATATTCTCTATAGGTATTTGTTATCATATCCGGCGGATGATAAAATAGGGACAGAAACTATGTATAACAGGAGCGCAATATGGATCTAGAGACATTTCTCAACGAGCTCAACAGCGGGAGGCCGGTGAAGGGCGGCGGTGAAGTACACCAGTTCATGCACGGCGTCAGCCAGGAGGCCCTGAAGATCACCGCCGAGATCAACAGCGGCTATCATACGCCGGAGGAGCTGCGGGCCCTCTTCTCCCGGCTCACCGGCCAGCCGGTGGACGAGAGCTTCGGCATGTTCCCGCCCTTCTACACCGACTGCGGAAAGAACATCCACGTGGGCAAAAACGTCTTTCTCAACATGGGCTGCAAGCTCCAGGACCAGGGCGGCATTTTCATCGGCGACGGCGCCCTCATCGGCCACAACGTGGTGCTGGCCACCCTCAACCACGTCATGTCCCCCAAGGACCGGAGCAGCATGGTCCCCGCGCCCATCCGAATCGGGAAAAACGTGTGGATCGGAGCCAACGCCACCGTGCTGCCCGGCGTGACCATTGGAGACGGGGCCATCGTGGCCGCCGGGGCCGTGGTCACAAAGGATGTACCGGAGAACACCGTTGTGGGCGGCGTGCCCGCCAAAGTTATACGCACCATCAGCGAGGAGGATGAGGCATGAGCAAAAAGGTTCTGATCGTCTCCACCAGCCTGCGCCGGGACAGCAATTCCGACCTGCTGGCCCAGCGGTTTGCCCAGGGCGCCCGGGACGCCGGCCACCAGGTGGAATTTATTTCTCTGCGGGGCAAGGACATCCGCTTCTGCACCGGCTGCATGGCCTGCCTGAAAGCCCCTCGGTGCGTGATCCAGGACGATGCCGCCGCCATTGTGGAGAAAATGGGCGCTGCGGACATCATCTGCTTCGCCACCCCGGTCTATTACTACGAGCTGTCCGGCCAGCTGAAGACCCTGCTGGACCGGGCCAATCCCCTGTTCTCCGCCGACTACGCCTTCCGGGACATCTATCTGCTCACCGCCTCCGCCGAGGGTGACGACGCCTCGGACGGTCCCGTCAGCGGCCTGGAGGGCTGGATCGCCTGCTTCCAGCAGGCGCGGCTGGCCGGCGTGGTCCGGGGCGGCGGCGCCAACGACCCCGGCGACATGGCAAAGCAGACCGAAAAACTGGCGGCGGCCTACGAGATGGGCCTGCACATCTGAAGACGATGAGGAGGAAAACACATGCAATCCAGATACAACGGCTATTCCTTCCAGATGCGTGACACGGTCACCCGGGAGAAGGTGCGCTTCCACAACCGCTACGGCATTGAGCTCTCGGGCGACCTGTACCTGCCCAAGGGCGCTGCCGGAACGCTGGCCGCCGTGGCCGTGTCCGGCCCCTTCGGCGCGGTAAAGGAGCAGTGCTCCGGGCTGTACGCCGAGGAGCTGGCCAGCCGCGGCTTCGCCGCCCTGGCCTTTGACCCCTCCTTCATCGGGGAGAGCGGCGGCCAGGCCCGGAACGTGGCCTCCCCCGACATCAACACCGAGGACTTCTCCGCCGCGGTGGACTTCCTCTCCACCCGGGACTTCATCGACCCGGAGAAGATCGGCATTCTGGGCATCTGCGGCTTCGGCGGCATGGCCCTCAACGCCGCCGCCATGGACACCCGCATCAAGGCCACCGCCACCTCCACCATGTACGACATGACCCGGGTGAACGCCAAGGGGTACTTTGACGCCGCCGACAGCGCCGACGCCCGGTATGAGACCAAGAAGGCCCTCAACGCCCAGCGGACCCAGGACTACAAAAACGGCGCCTACGCCCGGGCGGGCGGCGTGGTGGACCCCCCGCCCCAGGACGCCCCCTTCTTCGTGAAGGACTACTACGACTACTACAAGACCCAGCGGGGCTACACCGAGCGGTCCCTCAACTCCAACCAGGGCTGGAACGTGACCTCCTCCCTGTCCTTCCTCAACATGCCCATCCTGCGCTACAGCAACGAGATCCGCAGCGCCGTGCTGGTCATCCACGGCGAAAAGGCCCACTCCTGCTATTTCAGCCGGGACGCCTTTGCCGACATGGTGCGGGACAACCCCTACGCCGGCAACAAGGAGCTGCTCATCATCCCCGGCGCGGTCCACACCGACCTCTACGACCGGAAGGACATCATCCCCTTTGACAAGATCCAGCAGTTTTTCCTCCAGTACCTGAAGTGACGGCTTGAAAAGGAGGGATTTTATGATACGGCTGCTCTGCACGCTCCTCGCCGTTTTCAGCCTGGCCGCCTGCACCGTCAGGGAGGCGCCCACAGAGCACAGCAGCACGCCCCCAGCCCAGACGGCGGTCCAGGAGCAGGAGACCCCCCAGCAGTCCGAAGGAACACAGCCCAGCCAGGAGGAAGCGATGCTGAAGATCACAGTGGGAGACCGGGAACTGCTGGCCGCTTTTGAGGACAACAGCTCCGCAGAGGAATTCAAAGCCCTTCTGGCTCAGGGGCCGGTGACCGTCGAGATGGAGGACTACGGCGGATTCGAAAAAGTGGGTCCGCTGGGCACCGCCCTGACCCGAAACGACACGCAGATCACCACAGAACCGGGCGATATCATTCTCTACCAGGGAAACCAGATCACCATCTACTATGACACCAACACCTGGAGCTTCACCCGGCTGGCCAGAATCAACGACCCGGCCGGTCTGAAGGAGATTCTGGGAGACGGGACGGTACAGGTTATCTTCTCTCTGGCGTGAATCCTTTCTATTCTATAAAACGAGAGGGCGATGCGGCGCATCACCCTCTCGTTGTTTACAGGAAAAACAAAGTGGGCTGCCTATGGCAGCCCACTTTGTTATTTTGCTTTTACTCCGCAGCCGCGGCAACGGCAGCGGCCTGAGTGCCGGCGATCTGGCCGGACACAAAGGTCCAGGACTGGGCCTGGCCGCCCCAAGGCGTATAGGCCTTGCCGTCCGCGTTGCAGACGCCCTCGGAATCCTGGCCAACCGCAAACAGGTTCTCAATGGGGGTACCGTCCTCACGCAGCACGTTCATGTTCACGTCCACGTCCAGGCCGCCCACGGTGGCGTAGGCGTAGCTGTCGCAGATCACCGCGTAGTAGGTGGTGTCCACGCCGCCCAGCGCCTCCGTCAGGTTGGACTCATCGCAGCCGATGGCAGCGGCCAGATCCGCGATGCTGTCCGCCTTGATCACGTTCTGGTACTCCTCGCCGACCTGCAGGATCTGGTCGATGTCCTCCACGGGAGTGCCGGCAGCGGGCAGCGTGCCGCCCTGGCTCAGGAACTGGGAGGTGGCGTTGGCCTGGGCCTCGGTCAGACCGTTGGTGCGGATGTTGTCGATGTCCTCCTGAGAGTACACCACATAGTACATGTAGTCGGGCGCATACACGATCTCCACCGTGATGCCCTCGTCCTCGGTGCCGCTCTGGTTCTCATTGCCCCACACGTTGCCCTCGGTGGTGATCATCTTCTGATCGGTGGTCAGGGCCAGAGCGGTCAGGATGGCCTTCTGGTCCGCGGTCAGGTCGTCGGTGCGGATCAGGTGAGGCACCTGGGAGATGTGGACCATGGGCAGGGTGCCCATCATATAGGTGGCGCCGCCGGCGGAGATACCCATCTGGATACCGGTGCCGTCGTTGACCGTGTCGCCGATGGTGGAGACGGTGGAGCCCAGGTACTCGTTCATCATGTCGTCGTTGCCCAGGAAGCCGCCGGTGGCCAGGATCACGGTCTTGCCGTAGATCTCATAGGTGGTGCCGTCGTAGTACTGGGCGTTGACGCCGATCACCTTGCCGTCGTCGTCAAAGATCAGGCTGGTGGCCGTCAGCTCGGTCATGTACTCGTTCTTCTCGTTCATGGCATTGGCGGTCTCCAAGGCTCTGGTGAACTGGAAGGTCTTGTTGGGCCCCAGGATGTTCCAGGAGGTGTTGTCGTCGTCCGCGCTGTACACGCACCACAGCTTGGTCCACTCGGGCACCACAAAGCTGCCCAGCAGGCCCATGCCCTCGAACTCAAAGCCGAAGTTGTCCACATAGTAGTCCAGGGCGGAGCCGGAGTTGTACACGGCCTCGTGGATCACGTCCGCCTTCTCGTCGCTGCCCACGTACTCCATCCAGGTGTTGTACACATCGTCGGCGTTGATATAATCCTCGCCGTTGTTGTACAGGTCCTTCAGGTACTGGCTGTTGATGGCCATGGGGCCGTAGGTGCACACAGAGTCGCCGCCGATCTTGCCGGCCGCCTCGATGCCGAACACAGTGGCGCCCTGCTCAGCAGCCGCGCAGTAGGACAGGACGCCGGAGCCGCCCATGCCCACTACGATGACGTCATAACCTTCCAGCTTGACAGTGTCGGTCTTCTTGGGGATCTCGGTGTACCACTGGGAGCTGTCGCCGCCAGCCGCGTCAATAGCCGCGGCCACGCAGTTGCGGATGCCGTTGGAAGAGGTGGTAGCGCCGGTGATGGCGTCCACAGCCAGGGACTGGCTCTCCAGCACGCGGGGGATGAACAGCTCCTGGGCGCTGGCGAACCACTCGCCGGTGGCGCTGTCGCTCTCCTCGGTCACCTGGATGTCGGTCATCTTGCCGCCCTCAAAGGTGACCTCACAGGTCATCTGGCTGGTCAGGCCGAAGCTGGGGGCCGTGCCGCTGTAAGTGCCGTCGGCCATGGGGGTCTTCTCGTCGGAGCTGACGCCCATGGCCTGGTTCAGGCAGTCCTGCAGCGCCATCTTCACGGCGTTGCTGGTCTCGGTGGCGCCGGACACGCCGTCAATCTCCGCGCTCTGGGCATCCATGATCTGAGACTTCAGCTTATCCGCGGCGGCGCCGCCGATGCTCTCCGTCTCCTTGGAGACATCCAGCGTCACGTCCGTGATGCTGTTGGCATCCACAGTCACAGTGACCTGAACGCCGTCCTCATGCCCTCTGGCAGTGGCGGTGTAGGTACCGGGCGTGTAGATGCCGGCTTCCTCCGTCGGCTTCACGGAGTCGGAAGGCTCCGTGGACTCCTTCGGGTTCTGTGCACAGGCCGCCAGCGAGAGACACATGGCCAGTGCAAGTACGATACTGAGCACCTTTTTCATTTTTTCACCCTCTTAAGTATTGAGTTAGCACAAGATCAAGATCTCTGCCAACACCTGTATTCTAGCACCGTCAAAAAGTTTCTGCAACTACCTGGCGTTAATTTTTTATCATAGATTGGCCAGGTCAGAGCCCTGGTATCTCCTGTTTCCGACGACTTTCCTCGTCCCATACAGCTGTCCTTACGACCACTCCGACAGCCGGAGACAGGCTGCCTTCTCTTGCCGTATCACATTATTTTATTTCCTACTTGGAACAAAATAGTGTATAATAATAAATGAGGTGGAATATATGAAAAAAATAACCAATATTTTGCTTCTTGTCCTGCTGGCCGCCGTGATCGTTCTGGCTGCGGCGGTGATTTATCTCTATCAGCGGGACGGCAGCCCGTCCTCCCCTGTCTCCGGGACGCCCTCGGCCTCCCAGTCGGAATCAATTACAGTGGGTACGCCTGCGCCTTCCGGCGGCGAAGCGGAAGGCGGGGATTCCTCCGGGGATACAAACGGCCCGGAGGCGGGAACCCCTGCGGAATCGGGGGGCGAAGACGCACAGGCCGCTGTGACGGAGCTCCGCTGTTCCGCCGCCCTCGGGGCAGTCAAGATCGTGGAGGGCACGGAATTCGGCCTGTCCGAGGGCAGCGAAGCCGAGTGCGAGGCGTACATTGAGGACAACGCCTACGTCGTCTCCGCCAGCACCACCCAGGACACCCCCATCGTCGTGACCGTACCCGAAGGCATCACCTTTGAACAGGTCACTCTGACAGCCTCCGGCGGGAACCTGACCGTTGAGGGCATTGACACCGAGGCGCTGTCCACCAGCTGTACGCAGGGGGCCATCTACTACTCGGGCCGCCTGGACGGCAGCGCCGATGTGGAGCACCTCCAGGGCCAGACGGTTTTGCAGCTGGAGGGAGCATCGTCGGATTACAACTTTGAGCTGGAATACAGCCTGGGTCACATTCAGGTGGGCGACCTCTCCCTCGGCGGTCCAAAAGGGAGCCGTTCCATTGACAACGGCAGCGAAAAGACCATCCAGGTCTACTGCACCATGGGCGATGTCAGCGTCCTATTCCAGTAAAAACGCAAAGAAACGCAGGCAAAATACCCGTATGGCCTGGGGCTGAACGCCCCCGGGCCATACGGGTATCTGTTTGCAGAGATATTGGGCAATCCGCCGCCTTACAGCATCCCGTCCCGGAGGATGTTGTGGTCCCGCAGCAGCTTCTCTATCACGGTCCCCTTGATGAACTTGAGGGCCGGCTTCTTCACCAGGTTCAGCGGCCCGGGCAGCTCCATCTCCAGAGGAGACTTGCCGTCCATCAGGCACACCGAGCTGTCCAACAGATCCCGGATGTCGTACACGCTGCCCCACACCTCGGGCACGCCCCGGTCCACACCCAGCAGGCCGTAGACCGCCTCCATGGCCGTGCGGACCGAGTACTCGGTGGTGAACACGGTGTCCCGGGGCGTCTCGGCGAACTGGCCCAGGAAGGCGAAGTTGACGCAGCCGTCGGGGATGACGTCAGGCCGGTCGCCCTTGGCCCGGGGCATGAAGAAGGCGGTGATATAGGGCATCATGGTGGGCACGCACACCGCGCTGTGCTCCGCCATCTCGGGGATCTGCTCCACCGGCACGCCGATGTGGTAGAGCCACTCCTCCGTGATCTCCCGGCCGGTGCACTCCTTCATGGGCTTTTTCACATAGTTGCCGGGCACGTCGGTGAACAGGCCGTACACCCAGACGCACACCTTCTCCGGGTCCTGGGCCTTGAACTGGCCCTGCCGGTTGATGGTCCAGCTCAGCAGCCACTTGGAATCCTGGCAGCTGACAATGCCGCCGGTGACCACCTTGCCCGTCCTGGGGTCCCGCTTGCAGATGTTGGTGAGGTAGGGGATGATCCTGTCGTCCAGGGTGGTGATGGTGGCCGACTCCCAGTTGGTCCTGGACACGTCGGAGCAGAACTTCTCCGGCCGGCCGAAGGACGGGTCCTGTTTTGCGATGTTCTTCCACAGGCTCCAGCAGCCGCTGGTGCGCACCTCCGCGTCGCCGTTGGGGGCGTGGTCCTGGTCGCCGTAGATGGTGCCCTCGGTGCAGGAGCCGTTGGTGACGAACACCAGGTCGTTCTCGGTGAGCAGCATCCCCTTCTCCGCCCCCTTCACCCGGCACTCAATGGCGGTGGCCACCTTGCGGCCCCCCTTGATGTCAAAGAGCACGTTGGTCACCTCGGTGCCGAACTGGAAGTCCACCCCAGCCGCCTCCAGATACTTCTGCATGGGCAGAATGAGGGACTCATACTGGTTGTACCGGGTGAACTTCAGGGCGCTGAAGTCGGGCAGGCCGGCGATGTGGTGGATGAAGCGCTGGAAGTAGAGCTTCATCTCCAGAGCGGAGTGCCAGTTCTCAAAGGCGAACATGGTCCGCCAGTAGAGCCAAAAGGTGGAGTCGAACACCTCGCTGTCAAACACATCCTCAATGGTCTTGTCGTACAGGTCCTCGTCGGGGGTCATGAAGAGTTTCACGATCTCCATGCAGCCCTTCTGACTCAGGTTGAACTTTCCGTCGGTGTGGGCGTCCTGGCCCCGGTTCACCGTGGCCCGGCACAGGGAGTAGTTGGGGTCGTGCTTGTTGAGCCAGTAGAACTCGTCCAGCACCGAGGCCCCCGGCTTCTCCAGGGAGGGGATGGAGCGGAACAGATCCCACAGGCACTCGAAGTGGTTCTCCATCTCCCGGCCGCCCCGCATGATATAGCCCCGGCTGGGGTCGAAGATGCCGTCGCAGGCGCCGCCGGCGATGTCCATGGCCTCCAGAATGTGGATGTGGGAGCCGGGCATCTGGCCGTCCCGCACCAAGAAGCAGGCCGCCGCCAGAGAGGCCAGACCGCTGCCCACGATATAGGCATTTTTCTCCTCCACGCTCTCCGGCTTCTCCGGCCGGGCAAAGGCCTCGTAGTTGCCGCTCGAGTAGTAGATGCCCTTTTTGTTCTTCCCGTGGCGTCCCAGCTCTGTGTTGCGGTAGCCGCCGTTCTCCTGCTCATGGACCTCCGGCGCCTTTCTGGCCTGGGCCGCCTTCTTCGCCAGCACTACAGCCGCACCCGCGCCCGCCAGGCCGGCAGCCGCAGCAGTCAGTTTTCCAAGATTCTTTGCCATCAGAATAGCCACCTTTCCATATTCCACCGCTCTCGCGGTCGCACATCTGTGTGTGGCTATATCCTACCCACTTTTCCGCCCCACCGCCATTTACAAAAGGGGCCCGGTGATCAGTTTTTTATCACCGGGCCCCATGTGTAAAGTTTTTATCTGTCTGCGGCAAAATTCCGGATGGAATTGGATACGTTCCCCTGCATGGTGGCGCTGATCTTCCGGACAATGGTCCGGCAGTCCCCCTGCATCCCCTGCCTGATCCAGTCCAGCATGATCCCCACAAAGCTGTACTTGTAAAATTCAGCGATAAAGGCCTTGTCCTCCTCGGAGATGTCCACGCCCTGGCTCTTCTCGTCCACCACGCCGCGGATCAGGCCGTAGGTCAGCTTGAAGAGAAAGCGCTCCATCTGGTCCCGGCTGATGCAGCGGCAGGCGTTAAGCACAAAGGCCTTGTTCTCCAGCACTGCCTCGAAAATCTGGAGCAGCCCCTCCTGCCAGGTGTCGTAGGTCTTTTTACCCGCGAGGACCCGGGTCGCATCCTCCACGCAGACCCACTCGATCAGGTCATAGATGTCCTTGAAGTGGTAGTAAAAGGCCATGCGGCTGATTCCGCAGTCCTCCGTAATGTCCCGGATGGTGATTTTGTCCAGCGGTTTTTTCAGCAGCATCCGCTTCAGCGACGCCTCCAGCGCCTGTTTGGTGGTGTTTGACATGTGTGCCTCCCAGCGTTTCCGATGGTCTTGGGGCTCATTGGTCAGCCATGTTCTATATTATACGGAGAACCCGGCGGTTTTCAAGCCCGTGCGCGTCAGCAGGCAGGGCCGGAGCGTCTGATCCTCCCGAATCAAAAATGCCTTTAAAGCATAGTATGAAATAAAATATGGGTATTTGCTATTTGAGGCCGGCTGTACTACACTGATACCAGAGAAAACCTCCCCGCCGGGGAGGGCCGAAACCCGGCGGTCCGGACCGGCCTGGAGCCGGACGGACCCAGCCCACACAGGAGGAACGACCATGCTTGGAAATTTCACATACTGTAACCCCACCCGCGTACACTTCGGCGAGAAGGCCCTGGAGGCCCTGTCCGGCGAGCTGGCTGGCTACGGCGGCAAGGTGCTGCTGGCTTACGGCGGAGGGTCCATCAAGAAGTCCGGCCTCTACCAGCAGGTGGTGGACATCCTGAACCGCTGCGGCAAGGAGGTCTTCGAGCTGCCCGGCGTCATGCCCAACCCCACGGTGGAAAAGCTGTACGAGGGCTGCCGTATCGCCCGGGAACACGACGTGGACCTGATCCTGGCGGTGGGCGGCGGCTCGGTGTGCGACTACGCCAAGGCCCTGTCCGTGTCCGCCTGGTGCGCCCAGGACCCCTGGGAGAAATACTACCTCCGCATGGAGGACGTGGACAACCGGATCATCCCCGTGGGATGCGTGCTCACCATGGTGGGCACCGGGTCGGAGATGAACGGCGGCTCGGTCATCACCAACCACCGGCAGAAGCGGAAGATCGGCCACGTGTTCGGCAGCAACGTCATGCCCAAATTCACCATTCTGAACCCCACCTACACCTTCACGGTGCCCATGAAGCAGATGGTGGCCGGCATCTACGACGCCTTCAACCACATCTGCGAACAGTACTTCTCCGGCACCGACGACAACACCACCGACTACATCGCCGAGGGGCTGATGAAGTCCCTCATCGTCAGCTCCCGGGCCGCCCTCCGCAACCCGGAGGACTACGAGGCCCGCAGCAACATCATGTGGGCGGCCACCTGGGCCCTGAACACCCTGCTGGCCATGGGCAAGTCCACCGACTGGGAGGTCCACATGATCGGCCAGTCCATCGGCGCCTACACCGACGCAACCCATGGCATGACCCTGTCCGCCGTGTCCCTGGCCTACTACCGCTTCATCATGGAGTACGGCCTGCCCAAGTTTGCCCGCTTCGCGGTCAACGTGTGGGGCGTGGACCCCAGGGGCAAGGACGACAGGGCCCTGGCCCAGGCCGGCCTGGAGGCCATGGAGGCCTGGATGAAGGAGCTGGGCGTGGCCATGAATATCCGGGACCTGGGCGTCACGGAGGATATGCTGGAGGGCATCGCCGACGGCACCTTCCTCCTGTCCGGCGGCTATCGGGAGCTGACCCGGGCCGATGTGATCCAGATTCTGAAGGCCAGCATGTAATGAGTGTATAGCGTATAAAAGGAGGAAAACAGCATGGCAGTGAAACAGACGGCGGGCAGAGCGGCGCTGGGCGAGTTCGCGCCCAAGTTCGCCCAGCTCAACGACGACGTGTTATTCGGTGAGGTGTGGAGCCGGGAGGACAAACTCTCCCTGCGGGACCGGTCCCTGGTCACCGTGGTGGCCCTCATGGCCCAGGGCCTGGTGGACAGCTCCTTCCAGTACCACCTGACCACCGCAAAGCACAACGGCATCACCCGGCAGGAGATCGCCGAGATCCTGACCCACGCGGCCTTCTACGCTGGCTGGCCCAAGGCCTGGGCCGCCTTCCGCATGGCCAAGGAGGTGTGGGCCGAGGACGACGGTGAGGACGGCAAGGCCATGCACCAGCGGGAGATGGTCTTCCCCATCGGGGCTCCCAACGACGGCTTTGCCCGGTATTTTGTGGGCCAGAGCTATCTGCAGCCCCTCTCTACCAGCCAGGTGGGCGTGTACAACGTGACCTTTGAGCCGGGCTGCCGCAACAACTGGCACATCCACCACGCCGCCAAGGGCGGCGGCCAGATCCTGGTCTGCGTGGCCGGCCGGGGCTACTACCAGGAGTGGGGCCGGGAGGCCCGGGAGCTCCACCCCGGCGACGTGGTCAACATCCCGCCCGAGGTGAAGCACTGGCACGGTGCCGCCCCGGACAGCTGGTTCTCCCACCTGGCCCTGGAGGTGCCCGGCGAGGACTGCTCCAACGAGTGGCTGGAGGCCGTCACCGACGAGGTATACGGCAAGCTGAGCTGATTGACGTCAGCGCAAACAGGCAGGCAGACGCCTATGCGTCTGCCTGCCTGTTTTTTCCGTTTAATTTTCATTTCCTGTATCCCCGGGCTGCAGCAGCTCCAGATGGACCTCCGCCTCGGAGAGGAGGTCCTGGGGCTGGGGACGGGGAGGCTGCTCCGCCGTATCCTCCCACTTCACCGGGTGCAGCTCCCACACCACGGACAGGTCGCCGCCGGGGTGCTCGCCCCGGTACCGGTCCAGCACCTGCCGGAACAATCCGCCGGTGATGTGGCACTTCCAGGGCCGGGCCGTCAGGCGGACAGCGCCCTCCTTGCCCCGGAAAAAGAGGGTCACGGTCCCGCCAAACCAGAGGGCCCGGACCAGGCCCCGGCCCGCCCGGGTCCGCTCCTGCTCCAGCCCCAGGGCCAGCACGGCGCCGTCAGGGCTCAGAAGGATGGCGGGGCGGAAGGGGAAGCTCTCTCCCCTGTCGTCCACCACGGCCACCGGCTCCCCCGCCCGGAGCAGGGCCAGATATTGGGGCGCAATAGGGGTCAAACGCGGCAGTTCCATGGTCAATCCAGCCTTTCCAGATCGCTGTCGGGGTGGTTCCCGCAGTGCTTGTAGTCGTCGTTGGTGTTGTGCAGGCCGTGGGCCTTCCGGATGGCGTGGACCCCCTCCGCCAGACGCACGTAGTAGTCCAGAGGCGCCATGGGGCGGCAGCCCAGCCGGGTGGCCCGGTGGGGCCGCCAGATGGTCACCAGGAACTGGACGCCCCGGCTGGCAAAGAACTGGCAGGCCTGAAAGTTGGACTCCAGAGCCTCCTCCGGGCCGGAGAAGCCGTGTTTTGCCGCCAGCTCCGCCCCGGCCACCACCTGGGTGCACACCTTCCCCACGCCGAATACCT
Organism: uncultured Pseudoflavonifractor sp.; assembly: GCF_944387275.1. GTDB lineage: Bacteria > Bacillota > Clostridia > Oscillospirales > Oscillospiraceae > Pseudoflavonifractor > Pseudoflavonifractor intestinihominis. Next base: position 16,160 of record NZ_CALXEG010000013.1, on the reverse strand, counting down.
CCACCGCGTCCAGGGTGCGGCGAATCCACTCCTCATAGCCGATCCAGCGGTTCTTTCCGGGGCACAGTTCTTTGAACAGCTCCTCCCCCCACACCTCGATGTTGGGCGCGTAGGAGGTGATGCCCGTCTGGTCATAGATCCTCTGCAGCTCCGCCTTGGGATAGGCGGGGGCCATGAGCTGGCAGGGGAAACGGCCGGTGAAGTTGCGGCCGATGGCCTGCAGCACCTTGATGTACCGGTCGATCTCCACGGAGAAGGGAGGCTCGCCGGAGAAGTCGGTGCCCCCGGACAGGCTGATCTCGGAGAACCGGCCCGGCTCCTTCACCGCCTCCCGGATGGTCTCGTACACGTCCTGGCAGTCCACCGCCCCGGCGCTGTGTCCGCCGGTGAAGAAGGCACAGAAGCCGCACTGGTCTCCCCCCTCCCACAGGCGGCACCGCTGGTAGGCGTTGAGGATCAGCTTCTGGCCCCGGACGTCGGCCACCGACGACATGGGGGTGCCCCGGCTGGTGCGCTTGCCGTAGAAGTCGGGCCGGGGGACAAAGTCCAAAGTATCCACCAGCTTCTCCTCGTCCAGGAGCAGGTACACCCCGCCGTCGCAGTCAATGGTGTAGGGGTTCTCGTAGGGTTCCCCGTAGTTGACGTACACAAAGGAGCCATCCCGCAGGAGGATGGGCCCCGGCATGGCCCGGCGGCCGTCCCGGCCACCGAAGCGGATGTCAAAGGCGTTGTCGTCCCCAAAGGCGTAGGGGGAACCCTGGATACTGTCCAGGGCCCGCTCGGTGAACACGGCGCCGTAGCGGATCATGCTCAGCTTCAGCAGGGCGAAGGGGGAGAACGCCGGGTGCTCCGCCCGCAGCGCCTCCAGCTCTTCCAGTTTTGTCATGGTCATGGGACCTCCTTCCTGTCACAGCAGGAACCGGCCCGCCAGCAGCGCCGCGGGCAGTCCGATGAAGAACGCGATATCGATCCACCCGAAGGCCACCCGGAAGGCCACGGCCCTGGGCCGCCCCTCCTGGAAGCCCCGGGACTCCATGGCCATGGCCAGGCTCTCCGACCGCTCCAGGGCGTGGACCAGCATGGGCAGCAGCCGCTTGGGCGAGAAGGGCAGGGTCTTGATGCCCCGGACCTTCAGAGCCGTGCCTACGGTGCCGAACTCGCTGCGGACCACGGGGAAAAAGTGGTAGGCCGCCAGAATGCCGTAGGCGAACTTGGGCGGCAGATGGAACTGCTGCATCAGGCTCATGATCAGGTCCATGGAGTTGGTGGTGAAGGCGAAGAGCATGCCCAGTCCGCCGTAGACCAGCACCCGGGAGGCCAGCTGCATGGCGCTGGTGAGGGAGTTGGCGTAGATGACCCGCTGGCCGAAGGCCGCCATCTCTACCCCCTGCTGCACCCCCTCGCTGGGGAACAGGATGCCCGTCATGAACATGCCGAAGGCGGCTATGAGGAAGGGGATCATGGACAGGGCCAGCAGCTTCCGGTTCACCTTTGGGGTACACACCGTCACCAGCAGGCAAATTCCGGCGGTGATAAGGTTGAGCCTGGTGTTGTAGGTCACCGACATAATGAGGGACGCGATGATCAGGGTCAGCAGCTTCCAGGCCGGATTCAGCTTCCGCACGGGACGCACCCCCTCTCTCTGGCGTAGCGGTCCAGGTCCTCCGGCGTCAGGCGCTCCATCCTGCCGTCCTCCAGCAGGTAGATGACGTTGGCGCAGCGCCTGGCCAGGGTCAGGTCGTGGGTGGCGATGACCGCCGTCAGCCCGTCTTCCACCCGCCGCTCCAGCAAATCCAGAATAAAGGCGGTGGCCCGCTGGTCCTGGGCGTAGGTGGGCTCATCCAGCAGCAGCAGGGGCTGCTCCCCCGCCAGCATGGCCAGCAGAGCCAGGCGGCGCTGCTGCCCCTGGCTGAGGGCATAGGGGGAGTGCTTCCGCCAGGCCAACAGGCCGAACTCCTCCAGCAGCGCCTCCGCCTGAGCGGAAAGCTCGTTGGGGTCGGCCTTGGGCTTTGCGGCCCGGAGGGTGGTGAGCACCTCCTCCTCCACCGACAGGCTGAGAAACTGGAACCGGGGGTTCTGGAATACCAGGCCCACAGGGCCCTCCACCCGCAGCTTGCCCTTGTACCCGCCCGCGCCGGCGATGGCTGTCAGCAGCGAGGTCTTGCCGCTGCCGTTGCGGCCCACCAGGGCGGTGACGCCCCCCTTGGGGAACCGGAAGGACAGCCCCGCGGCCACGGTCTTGCGGCCGTACATCAGGCTCACATTCTCCCCCTCCACCGCGGCCGTCTCCGGCTGGGGCAGGGGCAGAGGCCGCCGCCGCTCCAGCCACTGGTCGTCCAGAAACAGGCCCCGGGCCTCAAATTCTGCCCGGTGGCTCTCCAGCTCGTCGGGCCGCAGACAGCCCGGCTCCAGGGAGCCGTCCCGGTTCATCATCAGCACCCGGGTCAGGAAAGGCCGCCAGTAGTCGGGACGGTGATCCACGATCAGCAGGGTCAGCCCCTGCTTGTTCAGCTGCCGCAGCTGCTCGGACAGCTGGGCGCAGGCACCCGGGTCCAGGTTGGCAAAGGGCTCGTCCAGGATCAGCATCCGGGCCCCGGTAGCCAGGGCGGTGGCCAGGGCCAACTTCTGCTTGGTGCCGCCGGACAGGGTGTGGATCAGGGCGGTCTCCACCGCCTCCAGCCCCACCAGGGCCAACAGCTGGCGCATCCGCGCCCTCAGATCGCCGGGGTAGTTGATGTTCTCCAGGGCAAAGAGGACCTCGTGGTCCACCCGGTCCATGCAGAACTGGTTGTCCGGGTTCTGAAACAGGATGGACACCGCCTGGGCCCGGTCCGCAATCTCATACTGGGCCAGGGGACGGCCCTCCAGGGTGATCTCCCCGGACAGCTCCCCGCCGTAGGCCGGGTAGAGGCCGGACAGGCAGTAGGCCAGGCTGCTCTTGCCGCAGCCGGACGGCCCCATCAGCAGCACGGCCTCGCCGGGCTCCACCGACAGGGACAGGTGCTCGAACACCGGCTCCCCCTCATAGCGGAAGGTCAGGTCCCGGCACGCCAGGATGGGCTCAGCCATTGTGGACAGCCCGGCCCAGGGCGTAGCTCTTGAGCAGTCCGGTCTTGGCCAGGGCGTCGCCCATCACCTTGCACAGCACGCCGGAGAACAGGAAGGCGCTCACCAGCCGCACCAGGAAGTACACCACCAGCAGACCCGGGGCGATGGCGATGTAGTTGGAGCGGACAAAGCTCCACAGGAAGCTGGTGATGGTGCAGCCCACAGTGGCCAGATACATGGTGGTGCGGTCAAAGCGCTTGTAGCGCCACAGGGCAAAGACGATCTCGGCCCCCGCGCCCTGGACAATGCCCGCCACGATGACCATGGGGCCGTACATGTTGCCCAGCAGCACCTCGACGAGGGAGGCCAGCACCTCGGCCACGATGGCCACGCTGGGCTTCTGGATGATGTAGGCCGCCAGGGTGGGGGCCATGAACCAGATGCCGAAGATCAGCTCGGTGCCCAGCAGGGACATACCGGTGGGGGCAAAGACGGCAGTCAGGGGCGAGATGAGATAGACGGCGGCCAGATAGACCACGCCCAGAACCACGCACAGCATGGTTACGAAAATAACGTCCTTCAGCTTCCAGATACCTTCCTTTTTGGTTTCCATGGGAACCATTCTCCTTTTATATATGTATGTAGGTCTTACTCCTGCGTGGGGCTGTTCACCGACAGGGTGCAGTGGAGGATGTAGTGGGGCACGGACTGCTCCATCAGACGGCACACCGACTCCAGATAGCGGAACACATCCTGCACGTCGCCGGTCAGACGGGTGGCGTAGTGGATGCTGGTGGGCTGGAGGCCGGCGTCCTCCGCCATGTGCCACACCTTGGCGATGTGGTCGATGTAGTCGGGCACGCCCATGGGGTAGAGGGCGATCTTGCACAGCACCGGGAAGTGGGCGCCCGCCACCACGGCGGCGTTGGGGGCCTCCCCCTCCCAGCCCAGGAAGCTGTCCCCGTCGCAGTCGCCGGGGCAGCCCTTGGAGAACTGGCACTCCAGGGCCATGTGGACCCCCTCGCGGAAGGCGTTGATGAACAGGCCCTCCACCGCGTCCACCACATAGGGCAGCCTGCCCCGGTAGACGGTGGACAGGGCGTCCGACTGGCTCCACACGGCGGAGGTGTCGGTCTTCTCCAGCGCGCCCAGGATGATGGACACAAAGTCCGAGTCCATGGGGTACAGGGAGAAGCGGCAGCCAGAGATATCCAGCGTGGCGCCCCGCCCCGACCAGGGCAGGTCCTCCCGCTGGCAGCAGCAACAGCTCTTGGGTTCTGTCATAAAAATTCCTTCTTTCTAAAAATAAAAAGGGCGCCTTCCCTGGGGAAAGCACCCTTTGTTCACGTCTTTTTCGGAGAACGGTACAGAATTGCTTCCCTACGCTGGTATGAGCCAGATCAGGTTCATAGGGTCAGGTTTTACCTTCTCAACTCCGCAGAGTCCCCCCAGAATTCCATCGTCGTGATTCAATTTTCAGGTGTTACTATAGCACTGTGGAAAAGCGCTGTCAAGAATCCGGACTCCCATTCCAGCTCACCGGTGCCCTGCCGCCGCCTCATCCCCGCCGCGCAATCTGCGGCAGTACTGAGTACAGAGCTTGTCCGTGCATTCGGAGCACTTCAGGGCCGCGTTGGAGCGGTCCCAGAACCGCTCCGGGTACATCATGACGCACAGCTCCCACACCAGCCACGCCATCGCGGACATCAGTACCAGGGAGACCGCAAAAAAGCCGCCCATAAAGATCAGCGGCGAAAACATCATGAGATGGTCCCAGTTGAAGATCCTGCACGTGGTGCAGCAGCGGTTCTTCATAATCAGCCGGAAGGGGCACCAGATCAGCACGCAGATCAGGTCGCACACATAGAACAGCACGGAGATCATGAACAGCGTGACCTTGTCGATCACGCCGGAATAGTACAGCGCCCCGATCCCCGCGATCAGCAGGCACCAGAGGATAAACACCTTATATGCGCTCTTTGTGATGTCCACGATATAGTTTCTCAGCGCCTCATAGTTGATCTTGTCCCGGATGGGCCTGAAGCGGTTGGCAAAGAGCTTCTGTGAGCCCAGGGGGACCTTGTTCCGGATGGGGATGATCTGGAGAAACATGTCCACCACCCATACGCCCCACAGCAGATGCAGCGGCGAGAGCATTTTGAAAAAGTTCCACCCGTCCAACACGGCAAAGGGCGCCCGCCAGAACAGGTACATCAGGACGCACAGTATAAAAATCAGGCAGCGCCCCACCAGCCGGGCAAAGTAGGTCTTTCTTGTGGCAGACATCTCATTCTTCCTTTTCTATCTGTATCGGAACGGCGAAACGGGACCAATAAAACGCATAAGAAACCTGCTTTTGACCCGGGTCAAAAGCAGGTTTCTTATGCTGGAGCAGGTGAAGGGAATCGAACCCTCGTGTTCAGCTTGGGAAGCTGACGTTCTGCCATTGAACTACACCTGCATCTGAAATTGACTTTGATAGTATAGCACACAGGGCAGAAAATAGCAAGGAATTTTTTGCGACACAAAAATACACAGTTTGTTTACAATTTATTTATCAATTTTGTACAATTGTCCCTTGTTTCTTGACCTTCACTGCACTATAATAAAGTCATCAAATCCAGAAAGGGGGTTGAGGCCATGAAGTGGACTGACATCCAGAGCACGGATGTCGACGAATTGATTTTTGGCGGCGATGAGCAGGTTATCGTCAGCGATCGATAAACTCGACAGTACATACCGTGCGACACAGAAGTTCCACACCGGCTGCGGTGTGGCTTTTTGTTTATTGGGGCGGCTTCCGGTTTCGGCCGGGGCCGCCTTTTTTATGGCTTTCAAAAGGAGCGCCTGCCGCGTGTTTTCTATTTATTCAAACAATCTTAACCTTTTCCCTATGGCATCTTTTATCTCCCTGTGGTAGCCTTATGGTAATGGATGTCGGATATGGTCGTCCGGCTCCCATCCCGGCAGCGCAAGACAAGGGGCTTGGCATATGAAAAAAAGAAATCAAAAATGGATCGCCACGCTGATCCTCACCATTCTGATCCTAGGCGGCATCTTCCTTTTCCTCTGGAACACCGGCTTTTTCTCCGCCGCCAGATCCCTGGACGGCATCCAGGACTACATCACCCGGTTCTCCCCCTACTCCCACCTGGTCTTTTTCCTGGTCCAGCTGGCCTCGGTGGTCATCGCGCCCATCCCCAGCAACATCACCGCCGCAGGGGGCGCACTGCTCTTCGGCATGTGGCCCGCCTTCCTGCTCACGGCAGGGGCGGTGGTGCTGGGTTCCGTGGTGGTGTTCTGGCTGGCCCGGGTGCTGGGCCAGTCCTTCGCCGGCCGCTTTGTCAGCCAGAAGGTGTCCGATCGATACCTGGAGGTGATCCGCCGCAAGCGGGACGTGTTCCTGGCGCTGGTCTTTCTCTTCCCCTTCTTCCCCGACGACCTGATCTGCATCCTGGCGGGTCTGACCGACATCGGCCTCCCCCGCTTCCTGGTGATCGTGGTCCTCACCCGGCCCTGGGGCCTGCTGGTGGCCTCGGCTGTGGGCAGCTCGGTGATCGCCGTCCCCATCTGGGCCATGGCCCTCATCGGTCTGGCCGGTCTGGCTCTGTTCCTGGCCGCCATGAAGTACGGCGACCAGTGGGAGGCCCGCCTGCTGGAAAAATTCAAACACTAAAAAAGGGAGGACGCTCGGTCTGTGAGCGTCCTCCCTCCTGCTTTGTTCAGCTGTCCTTTTTCTCCTCGGTGAAGCGGTAGCCCGCCCAGGGGTCCAGGTGGTCGAACAGTAGCTTGTCCCCGTCCCAGAGCTGGTAGCGGACGGGGGGATGCTCCCCCTCTCCCGCCGGCTCCACGGCCAGGCGCAGGGCGCCCTGCCGGATCAAGGTCCCCGCCGGAGACCACTGCTCCACGCTGGCCCCGCGGTAGGAGACCAGGCGGTACTCCCGTCCGCCGTAGAGCACTGCGCACAGGCAGCTGACCCGCGGCCCCGCCAGGGTGGACACCCGCTCCACGCTGACCAGGATGCTGTTGCTCCGCTCCTCACGCCAGATGCTCTGGCTCCACAGAGATGTAGAAGGCCGGTCGGTGCCCCGGACCGTCTCAATAAACCCGGTGCCGCCGGTGAAGTCGATGCGCCGGCCGTTGAGCAGCAGAACGCCCTCCAGCCGGTGGCCCATGCTGATGACCCCCCGGCGTACCGGGAACACGGGCAGCGCCCCCAGCGGCCCCATCAAATCGTACTTCAGCGGCGTAAAGGGGCCGTACCGCAGCTCGCCGCACAGGGTCATGCCTCCGGTCCGCAGGTCCAGCCACAGCCCCTTCCGGTTGAAGAGGCTGCCCTTCACCCACACCTGGAACAGCCCCTCGGAGGCCTGGAAGCTCTCTCCCGGACAGCTGATGTTCCACGTGCCCTCCCGGGACTCCACCCGGACGGACGCCGTGGTGCCCCCCGCCCTGTCGATGCGCAGCATCGGAAACAGGGACAGCGTCTCGCCGCCGGGCGCCTGGTGCCGGAACTGCCAGCCTTCAAAATAGGGCCCCCTCTTTCCGGCCCCATAGAAATATTTCACCCTTCATCACCTGGTCTCAATCCACCCCTGCCGGCAGGGGCTTTCATCTGGTAGCTTACATGTTAGCACGTCCCTCCGCCGATTGCAATTCCCCTTCCCGGGAAAACTTGACCCCTTGGCAATTGTTTTCCCCTTCTTCTGATATTTTGGATTTTTGTCTATTTTTTAACCTTCTTCCTTCTCTTTTTTTGTCAAAGAGTAAATTCCCATTTCCCCTATTGACATCTATTTTTTATCTCACTATAATATGTTAGCAATCTAACTAAAGTGAGGGGGTAGATCGCCATACAGCGCCAGAACTCCGTTGGCTTTGTCATCCGCAGCCTGTCCAATCTGCTCCGTCGGAAAATGATGGAGCTCACCCCCCCCCCGCCTGAGGACCGCCACGGCATCACTGAGACGGAGGGACTCATCATGGGCTTTCTCTGCGACCACCTGGACCGTGAGCTCTATCAGCGGGACGTGGAAGAGGTGTTCTGCATCCGCCGCTCCACCGCCTCCCGGTTTCTCCAGAACCTGGAGCGGGACGGTATGCTCACCCGCCAGAGCGTCCCCCAGGACGCGCGGCTGAAAAAGCTGGTCCCAACGGAAAAAGCCATGGCCATCCACGCGGAAATTGCGGAGAAATTCCAGATCGCCGAGGCCCTCATGACCGCCGGCCTGACGGCGGAAGAACTGGAGCAGTTCATCGCCACGGCGCGGAAAATTCAGCGCAATCTGCTGGATTAGCCCCCGGGACAGCCGGTCCCTGCACTCTCACGATTCCAACTGCAAAGGAGCGATTTCATGATCAAACGTCTGAACGCCTGTATTCAGGAGTACAAGCGGGACACCATCCTGACCCCCATCTTCGTTATCTTCGAGGTGGCCTTTGATGTTCTGATCCCCATGATGATGGCCCAGCTCATCGACAAGGGCATCGAGGCCGGGAGCATGGAGAACATCGTGCGGTACGGCGTACTGTTGGTGGTGATGGCCCTGGTGGCCCTGCTGTTCGGCGCCCTGTCCGGCCGCTTCGCCGCAAAGGCCGCCACCGGCTTCTCCCGCAATCTGCGCCGGGAGATGTACCGCAACGTGCAGAAGTTCTCCTTCTCCAATATCGACAAGTTCTCCACCGGCGGCATCATCACCCGCCTGACCACCGACGTGACCAACGTGCAGATGGCCTTCATGATGATCATCCGCATCGCCGTGCGCTGCCCCATCATGCTCATCTGCGCCTGGGCCCTCACCTTTACCATCAGCCCCAAGCTGGCCCTTATCTTCCTGATTGTCATCCCCATCCTGGCTCTGGGCCTGTTCCTCATCATGACCAACGCCCACCCCATCTTCGAGCGGGTGTTCAAGAAGTACGACTGGCTCAACAACGTGGTGCAGGAGAACCTGCTGGGCATCCGGGTGGTCAAGTCCTTTGTCCGCGAGGACCACGAGCGGGCCAAGTTCGGCAACGTCTCCAACGAGATCTTCACCGACTTCACCAGGGCCGAGAAGCTCATCTCCTTCAATGCGCCCCTGATGCAGCTGTGCGTGTACGGCTGTATGCTGACCGTGTCCTGGGTGGGCGCCCATCTGGTGGTGGGCGGCGAGATCACCACCGGCAACCTGACCAGCATGTTCAGCTACATCATGATGATCCTCATGAGCCTGATGATGTGCTCCATGGTGCTGGTGCAGATCATCCTGGCCCGCGCCTCCGCCGAGCGTATCTATGAGCTGCTCAGCGAGGAGAGCGACCTGAAGAACGGTCCCAACCCCGTCACCGAGGTGAAGGACGGCTCCGTGGTCTTTGAGAACGTGGGCTTCAGCTACGCCAACGACCCCAATAAGGAGTGCCTGAAGGACGTGAACCTGACCGTCAAGTCGGGCGAGACCGTGGGCATCCTGGGCGGCACCGGCACCTCCAAGACCACCCTGGTCCAGCTCATCCCCCGCCTGTACGACGCCACCGAGGGCCGGGTGCTGGTGGGCGGCGTGGACGTCCGGGACTACGACATGGAGGCCCTGCGCCAGCAGGTGGCCATGGTACTCCAGAAGAACGTGCTCTTCTCCGGCTCCATCAAGGAGAACCTGCGCTGGGGCGACGCCGACGCCACCGATGAGGAGATGGTCCGCATGTGCCGTCTGGCCCAGGCCGACCCCTTCATCCAGGAGTTCCCCGACAAGTACAACACCCACATCGAGCAGGGCGGCTCCAACGTGTCCGGCGGCCAGAAGCAGCGTCTGTGTATTGCCCGCGCCCTGCTGAAGCGGCCCAAGATCCTCATCCTGGACGACTCCACCTCCGCCGTGGACACCAAGACCGACGCCCTCATCCGCCAGGCCTTCCGGACCGAGATCCCCGACACCACCAAGTTCATCATTGCCCAGCGTATCTCCTCCATCGAGGACGCGGACAAGATCCTGGTGATGGAGGGCGGAAAGATCAGCGCCATGGGTACCCATGAGGAGCTGCTCAAGACCTGCCAGACATACCGCGAAATCTACGATTCCCAGACGAAGGGAGGCAGCGACGATGAATAAGAAAGCCCAGCCCTTCAACAGACGTCATACTGCCGGTCGGATCCTCAGCTATGTGTTTGCCGGCTACAAGTTCCGCTTCTTCCTGGTGCTGCTGTGCATCCTGGTCAGCGCCGTGGCCTCCGTGGGCGGCTCCCTGTTCCTCCAGGCCCTCATCGACGACTACATCGCCCCCCTGCTGACCATGGAGACCCCGGTATACACCGCCCTGCTCCAGGCCCTCGTCATGATGGCCTGCCTGTACGTCACCGGCGCCCTGTGCACCCTGGCCTACAACCGGATCATGGTGACCATCTCCCAGGGCGTGCAGAAGACCATCCGCGACGACCTGTTCAGCCACATGCAGACCCTGCCCATCAAGTACTTTGACACCCACGCCCACGGCGACGTGATGAGCGTGTACACCAACGACGTGGACACCCTGCGCCAGATGCTCTCTCAGAGCATCCCCCAGATGTTCAACTCGGTGGTCATGATCGCCGTCACCTTCTTCGCCATGCTGTTCAAGAACGTGTGGCTCACCATCGTGGTGCTGCTGTGCGTGGGCTGCATGCTGGTGGTCACCCGTTACATCGCCGGCCGCAGCGCCAAGTACTTTATCCGCCAGCAGATGAAGCTGGGCGACCTGAACGGCTACATCGAGGAGATGATCAACGGCCAGAAGGTCATCAAGGTCTTCTGCCACGAGGAGGAGGCCGAGAAGGGCTTTGACGAGGTCAACGACGCCCTGTGCGACAGTGCCTATCAGGCCAACAAGTACGCCAACATCCTCATGCCCATCATGATCAACATCGGCAACATCCAGTACGTCATCGTGGCCATGGCCGGCGGCCTGATGGCCCTGGGCGGCTTCGATACCGGCATCACCCTGGGCGTTATCGCCTCCTTCCTCCAGCTGTCCAAGAGCTTCAGCAACCCCATCAGCCAGATCTCCCAGCAGCTCAACTCCGTCATCATGGGTCTGGCCGGCGCCGAGCGTATCTTCCAGCTGATGGACGAGGCCCCCGAGGAGGACCACGGCGTGGTCACCCTGGTAAACGTGTCCTACGACAAGTCGGGCAGCCAGCTGGAGGAGAGCGAGAAGCGGACCAACCTCTGGGCCTGGAAGGTACCCCACGGCGTGGGCGCTACCATGGTGCCGGTGCGCACCCGGGAGGACGGAAGCCTTAAGGAGCTGAAAAAGCCGGAGGCGGGTTCCGCCTGGGCCTGGAAATACCCGGAGACCGAGACCGGCCCCTCCTACCGTATCATTCAGGGCCCCGTGCGCAACGTGGAGGGGGAGGACCACTACCTGGTCAAGCTCTCCGGCGATGTGCGCTTCGACGGCGTGGACTTCGCCTATGAGCAGGGCAAGACCATCCTCCACGGCATCACCCTCTTCGCCAAGCCCGGCCAGAAGCTGGCCTTCGTGGGCGCCACCGGCGCGGGCAAGACCACCATCACCAACCTGATCAACCGGTTCTACGACATCGCCGACGGCAAGATCCGCTACGACGGCATCTCCATCAACAACATCCGCAAGAGCGACCTGCGCCGCTCCCTGGGCATTGTGCTCCAGGACACCAACCTGTTCACCGGCACCGTCCGGGAGAACATCCGGTACGGCAACCTGGACGCCACCGACGAAGAGGTGGAGGCCGCCGCCGTGCTGGCCAACGCCGACGACTTCATCCGCCGCCTGCCTCAGGGGTACGACACCATGCTCACTGGCAACGGCGCCAACCTGTCCCAGGGCCAGCGGCAGCTGCTGGCCATCGCCCGGGCCGCCGTGGCCGATCCCCCGGTCATGATCCTGGACGAGGCCACCTCCTCCATCGACACCCACACCGAGGCCCTGGTCCAGCGGGGCATGGACAGCCTGATGAGCGGGCGGACCGTGTTCGTCATCGCCCACCGGCTCTCCACTGTCCGCAACTCCGATGCCATCATGGTGCTGGATCACGGCCGCATCATTGAGCGGGGCAGCCACGAGGACCTGATCGCCCAGCACGGCGTGTACTACCAGCTCTACACCGGCGCTTTCGAGCTGGAGTAAGACCATTCATCCCATACAAAAAGCCTGCCGGACGCATATGCGTCCGGCAGGCTTTTTTCGCTCAATACAGTCCCAGAACGTACCGGAACACCAGCCGGTCCAGTCTGCTCCGGCTCTGGTCCGCCGCTTCGGCCCCCTGCTCCGTCAGAGCGCGGGCGGTCTCCCGCTCCTGGGCCGTCAGCACGTGGGCGCTGAAGGTCGCCTTCTTGGCCAGGGTCTCCAGGGTCTGGTCCACGGTCCCGCCGGTGTGGGCGGCCACCTTCTCCATGTAGAGGTACATCTCGATCACCGCCCGGTTGGGATCGGGCTGTCCGAACTTACGGGCTCTGCTCCGGGCCGCCAGACGGCGGCGGAGCACCAGACCGGCTACCGCCAGCACCAGCACAGCAGGAATGGCCAGCAGCCACAGCCAGGGGCTGAGGGGCTCCCGCTCCTCTGTCCCCTCCGGCGTCGCTGGCTCCCAGGTGGGCCGCGGCGCCTGGCTGTGGGTGGGCGCGGGGGTGGTCTCGGGGGCCTGGGTCTCGGTGGGCTCCGGCGTCTCCTCCGGCTCCTTCTCCCAGGCAAAGGTACCGTCGTAGCCCGGCGTCACCTCCACCGGCTGCCAGCCGTACCCCGTCAGGTACACCTCCACCCAGGCGTGGGCGTTGTAGTCGGGCACATCCACCCACTCCCCCGCCACCGTGTCCGCCACATAGCCGGACACATACCGGGCAGGCAGACCGATGCTCCGCAGCATCAGGGTGGCGGTGGTGGCGAAGTGCATGCAGTAGCCCCGGCCCTCGTCCAGGAAGTGGGTGACAAAGTCCGTGCCATCCGGGGCCGCGGGGGTGTCCGGGTCGTAGACGGCGATGGAGGACAGATAGGCTGCGATGTACCGGGTCAGGGACACAGCGTACGGTACCCCCTGATCCATGTTCGCCTCCATCTCCGCCATGGCCTCCGGGCTGTTCCAGCCCGCCAGGTCCTGCACCAGCCCGTCAATCTCCGGCTTCAGCTCCTCGGGGAGCTGAAGGTAGTTCTCATAGACGAAATACCGGTAGCTCTCCTCCGCCTGTGCGGCATCCCCCGTGAGCCTGGCCCTGAGGGGACTGGCCGTCTCACGGGCGTAGAGGATGTGGGTCCACACGCCGGTGCCCCGGGCCAGATAGGCGTCCCCCACGAACTCCGCGCCGGTCATCCGGTCGGGAGTGGTGTTCAGCTGGTAGGGGGTGTACACGAACCGGTCGGCCGCCCCCACGTTCTCCACCTCGATGCGGACAGAATCTGCATCGGCGTCCGCCATGGCGGGGAAGTTGATGGGCTGGTAGTCCCCGATGCCGTCTATCTGCAGTTCCGTCCCGCTCTTCATGGAGGAGATAGCCGCCATATCGGGCACGGTAAACGTCCACCCCTCCCGCATCTGCTGGTACACCTCGTCGGACAGCTGTTCCCAGCCGCCGCCGGTGTAGACGGCGGAGGAGAAGCCACGCAGGTAGATGTGGCCGGTGGTCTCGCTGCGCACCCGCAGGGCCGTGTCGCCGTCAAAGTCCAGAGGCCCCACCCGGCTCAGGTCGATCTGGTCGGAGCCTGAGGCCAGGCCCAGGTCCGCCCCGGCGTTGGCCATGCCCCGCCCGGCCGCCGCCAGGCGGTCAATGATCTCCAGCCGGGCCTCCGCCGCCCAGTCGGTCTGCTCGTACTCCTCCCTGGGCAGGGCCAGCCCCAGCCCCGCCAGCAGCAGGGCGCACAGGGGCAGCGTCATGAGCACGGTCTTGGCGCTGCCGGACAGGTCCTTCTTGTTGGCCTGGCGCACCAGCAGGCCCACGCCCCAGAACAGGAGTAGCATCAGCAGGGGCGTCCAGCCCGGGGTTACGGTCACCGACAGCGGCAGCGCCAGCAGCGGGAAGGTGCCCCAGAAGGTGAGCCAGAAGGACCGCATCCGCTGCCACAGCCACCCGATCCAGAAGGCCAGGGCCACGGTCAGCAGGAGGAACAGAGCGGTCATGGCCGCCGCCTCGCTCCCCAGGGTGGTCTCGCCGGTCAGGGATGTGATATCCAGGGTCACACTGCTGCCCAGAGCCCAGGCAAAGGTGTTCACCACCTGCCGGGCCAGCACCAGGCCGCCCAGCTCCAGCAGATCCAGCCAGCGCCAGGCCGTCACCGCCACAGCGGCGGCACAGCCCAGATAAAGCGCCCCCCTGGCCCAGCGCCAGGGCAGGGAAAACACCACTGTAAAGAGGGGCGCGCATACCAGGCAGGTGACGGTGATGGTCCGGTAGTCCACCGGCAGGTGGAAGGCGGAGATCAGGCAGAACACCGTGCCGTACAGGCCCAGGAAGAGCATCAGGCAATCGGAGAGGACCACCGCTGTGCGGCGGGTGAGGGTGAGATTTTCTTTCATTGGGCACCCTCCTCTCCCCTGCCGTCCCCGGCGGTGATGTGGAGACTGCGGACCAGAGCGCCGCCGCCCCCGTTCAGTCTGGCCGCCGCGGTGTGGCCGTCAGCGGGGGCGGGGGTGGAGAATATCTCCCACTGGCAGGCCCGCAGGTCGGTCAGGCTGGACACCTTCCGCTCCCTGACCCGGCCCGCCCCCTCCTCCAGCCATCGGACAGCGTGGGGCCGCTCCCGCTCGATGAGGGCGCGGGACACCGCCTCCAGCCGGTCCTGAATCAGGTCCAGGTCCTCCGGCGTGCCGAAGTGGTCAAAGCTCAGGACAATGACGGCCTTCTGGGGCTCCAGAGTCTCCCGCACCACCAGGGCATCCACCTTGGTGGACAGCTTCCAGTGGACCGAGCGGAGGGGGTCCCCAGCCCGGTAGGGCCGCAGGTCGTAGTCCTCGCCGGGGCCGCCGCCGGGCCGGGGCCGCATGACCTGGTTCTTCTCCGCCCCCAGCAGGGCCGGCACCGGCTCGGGGGGCAGGTCCAGGGGGAGCACCGCCAGCTCGGCCGCCGGGGGAATGGGCCGCCGGAAAGCGAACAGCCCCAGCAGGTCGCACACCCTCACCCGCGCCGCCCGGCAGCGCACCATGCCGCAGTGGCCGGTGGGCAGGCTCTCCCGCCGCACCGCCCCCAGGGACGCCCCGGACAGCTTGACCCGGGCTCCGCCGGACTGGCCGTTCATGGCGTTGTCCCATCTCAGGTCCACGGTCAGCCGCGCCACCGGCAGGCGGCTGCGGCTGATGACAGTGAGCTGGGCCTCCGCCGTCTCGTTCCGGCGCACAGCCCGGGCAGACAGGCCCAGCTCCACGGCGCAGCCCAGCATGCCCGGCAGGCTCACCAGCAGAGAGAACAGGGGGAACACCAGAGCGAGCACCAGGACATAGAAGGAAAAATATCCGTTGAAACACACGAAAAAGAGTACCGCCGCCCCCAGCGCCAGCAGATACCCCACCCGGCACCGGGCCATTACTGCACCTTGGGCGGCGTCACCGCCCGCATCACGTCCTCCAGCGGGTTGTTCTCGCCCGCTCTGGGGGAGAGGATGAGCCGGTGGGCCACCGTGTCCTTGAACACCATGGTCACATCCTCGGGCAGCACGTAGTCCCGGTTCTGGACAAAGGCGGCGGCCTTGGCCATGGCGGACAGAGCCAGAGAGGCCCGGGGGCTGGCCCCCTGCTCGATCATGGGGTGGACCCGGGTGGCCCCCACCAGAGCCACGATATAGTCCAGCACCTGGTCGGACAGGTGGACGGCGTCCACCTGCTTCTGAAGGTCCAGCAGGCCGCCGTGGTCCACCACCCGCTCCACACTGTCCAGGGGGTTGCCCCCCTGCCGGCGGCGGAGCATCTCCTTCTCCGCCTCGGGGGCGGGGTAGCCGATGGACAGCCGCACCATGAACCGGTCCATCTGGGAGTCGGGCAGCAGCTGGGTGCCCGCAGCCCCCGCCGGGTTCTGGGTGGCGATGACGATAAAGGGCCGGGGCACCGGGTGGGACACGCCGTCCACCGTCACCTGGCCCTCCTCCATGGCCTCCAGCAGGGCGGACTGGGTGCGGCTGGTGGCCCGGTTGAGCTCGTC
>NZ_CALXEG010000012.1 GCF_944387275.1 uncultured Pseudoflavonifractor sp. | reverse complement strand
AAACCCCTTTATTTTGGCTTGATTTTGCTTGTACCAGATTTACACCTGACTTGGAGAAAAGCCTTGATTTCTCTTGGCTTTTTTATACTCGCTTGATAGTGCTTATGTCGCTTGGGGCCATCTCCTAAGCGGTAGACCGGAGGTTCGAGTCCTCTCCAGGGTGCCAAAAGGAGCCGAAACATCATGTTTCGGCTCCTTTTTTGTACTTTCTGATCAATGTTCAATTGTTGGTATAATATCGAAGATGCTGCATATTTTGCTTACATTTTTGGCCTAGCAGAGGACAAAAAGAGCTGTGCTTGCTTACACTTGCCAACATTTAAGTGCTCCCTGCCCCTGCTTTTCCGTCCTTTTCCGTCTCTTTCAGTAATTCGGACAACAGTTCCGGATGGCTTTGAATCAAAGATTTCAGCTTACGCAGCATATCCGCATCCAAATCTTCTTCGGTAGGCGCCGCCCCTACTTTGGCAAAGAAACCTGTATCCATTTCATGAGCGATCAGCTTTCGGCCTGCATCAAACCCGTGGGCATAGGTATCGGTCACCATACGGGCCTCGGCGTGGCCTGTGTCTCCCTGCACTGCCTTGATATTGCCGCGGCTCAGTTTGAGCTTCAGCGAAGTACTGCTGTGTCTCAGACTGTGAAACACCACCGGGCGAAAATTGTTTTGGGCAATCAGCTTCAGGCCGTAGACCTCCACGTACTCGTCCAGAAAATCGCTGACCGTGATCTCCTGCCTAGCCCGTACAGTCCCCTTGGAAATTTTAACAGGCGGCTCAAAGGTCCCATTCTTTTTTGCCAGCTTGATCTGCATGTCCCTGATCAGTGCCTCGTCCTCCGACCTGAAGGTTTCGGTACGAGGAGAAGCTTCGCCCGGACAGCGGTACACGACTTGATAGCTGTTTCCACGCTTTCTGATCGCCACATTATCACCCGGCGCGAAAAACGACTTAATCAAATACTGGCGTTCCAACATCACAGCCCGGTCCCAGGTAGTTGGCATGGATACAGAATGTAGTAAAAACCATCGGGTCATGTGGGACCAGAGCACCGGTCTTAAGATTCAGGTTTCCGTTTTGAAACGTGACATATTGTTTCCCGGCATCGATCCACTCCTGCGGAGATCGAAATCGTCTATCAATTGTGAGCAGGTTGCAAGCGTTCTTAATGGGGGAATATTTTTTGATCCGAATTGCATCATCCCGGCATTGATCCAAAATGACGCCCTCCATATCATCTGCAGCCTGCAGTTCATAATTTGTCCCATTAATCTGATTAACATCCTCACCCACCAACCGCAACAGGTTTGACCCTTCAGCATTACGAACTATATTTAGATGAGGGCAGCTTCTGAGGTCCAGGGCGGTGCGAGATCATTCCTGCTTGTCTTTATAGCCAGGCGGTCCCGATAATAAAAATGGGCTTTTTTACAGAGCGGCTCCCAGCGTTTTATGTCGAAAAACGTTGTCGTGTATGGCGGCTCCTCCTGTTGCCGCCGTGCCAAATTACAAAGTATGATTCTGTTGCTTGATTTTAGAAAAAAGGAAACGGCGGCTCAAATTTAGAGCCGCCGTTTTAAAGGTGTGTCAATACCTTTATTTGCTTATATATCTTTCTTTTTCCGGAATACTATAACTCCTCGCACCGCAAGGCCCAGTACCGCCACGACATCCACCGCAATGAGCACCATGGTCCAGATGGGCATGGCGTAGCCGATGACCTCGCCGTTCATGGCATTGGAGTTGACCACCGTGTAGAGCACGTCCTTGGTGCACTGGCGCAGGACGATCACGTCGGCCACGTCGGAGGTGTCGCACCAGCTCACGGGGGTGGTGGCCAGGTTGATGGAGCCGCCGGCATAGGCCATCTGACGGGAGTCCATGTAGTCGGGCACGGTGTTGAAGTCGCACAGCACCATGCCCCGGAAGCCCCACTCGTCCCGCAGAATGGTGGTCAGCAGGCGGTAGTCGCCGCCGGTCCAGCGGGTGCCGATGCGGTTGAAGGAGCTCATCATGGCCCGGGTGCCGCCCTCCTTCACCGCCAGCTCAAAGGGCTTGAGGAAGGTCTCACGCATGGCCTGCTCGGTGACCCAGGAGCAGTCGCCGCCGATGGAGCGGTGGGTCTCCTGCTCGTTGAGGGCGAAGTGCTTGACGTAGCAGTACACGCCCTTGCTCTGGCAGCCCCGGACCACGGCGGCGGCCATCTTGCCGCTGAGGATGCCGTCCTCGGAGTAGTACTCGAAGTTGCGGCCGCCGAAGGGAGAGCGGTGGATGTTGCAGGCGGGTGCGTACCAGCCGGAGTAGGGCATGCCGTCGCCCCGGGCGTTGCCCCAGATGCCCTCGTTGCCCACGGACACGCCGAAGTCCTCGACCAGCGCCTGGTTCCAGGTGGAGGCAATGACTACCTCGGCGCAGTAGGAGCAGGTGCCGTAGAAGGTGGTGCCGTCCATGAAGTTGACGAAGCCCACCGGGCCGTCGGTGTCGTTGGTCTTGGGCTTGCCGATGCTGTCCATGGCCTTGGTCTGGAAGGCGCCGTAGTCGTACATGGCCACCATCTCATCCAGGCTGGCCTGGTCCAGCAGGTCCTCCCACAGCTCCGCGTCATAGGACACCAGCGGGTCGCCGGGGTTTTCCGGCTCCACGTCGCTCTGCTCCAGCAGGTCCCGCAGATCCAGACCGTTGTCCTCATCGTACCAGGGCATGGGTTCCGAATCGTAGTCGGTGGGATTGTTGGTGGAAATATCCTTCAGCGCATTGATGAACTCGGCGCTGACCTCACGGTCTTCCGCGGTGGGGGTGGTGGGCCAGGTGCCCTCCCAGTCGCTGCGGGAGAGGATGGTGGAGAGCTGGTAGTCAGAGTTGAACATGGGGTCGTCCAGGTCGGTGTACAGGTTCTGCACCGCCGTGCCGGTGACCGGGTCGGTCTCATAGCGGATGCCGCCGGTGGGCACGGCGAAGGGGATGGTCTCCACCACCTCATGGGCGTTGCGGCTGACAAAGAGCTGGTAGCCGTCGGAGCCGGTGGCCTCCTCCAGCTCGTAGCCCTTGAAGCCGTTGCCGTTGGCGTCCTTGTAGTCGTAGGAGGCCAGATAGTAGGGGTTGAAGGTGAGGGTGACGGTCTGGCTCTCGCCGGGCTGGAGCAGGTCGGTCTTGGCGAAATCCACCAGCACCTCGTGGGCCTTCTCAATGCCGCCCTCATAGTAGGGGGCGTGGGCGAAGAGCTCCACCACGTCCTTGCCGGCCACAGCGCCGGTGTTGGTCACCTGCACCTGGACCTCATAGAGGCCGTCGGCGGCGATGGTGGCGTTCTCGATGGCGGAGGCGTCGGCAATGGTCCACTCAAAGGTGGTGTAGCTCAGGCCGTAGCCGAAGGGGTAGACCACATGCTCGCTGTACCACTCCTCGCCGTCGGTAAAGCCCCGGGTCTCATAGTACTTGTAGCCGGTGTAGATGCCCTCCTCGTAGTCCACGAAGAAGTAGCGCTGGGTCTCCCCATTCGTCGTGTAGCGGTCGCCGTCGGTCTGCATGTTGTCGCCGAAGTTGTAGAAGGTGGGGTCCTGCTTCAGGTCGGCGGCGTAGGTGTCCACGGTGCGGCCGGAGGGGTTGACGGTGCCGTTGAGGATCTCGGCCAGGGCGGTGGTGCCCGTGTTGCCGGGGAAGCCCATCCAGATGCAGCCGTCGATCTGCTCCTGGTAGGCGTAGTAGGCGGGGTCGGTCAGGAAGGTCAGCTCCATGGCCGCGCCGCTGTTGATGATGACGATGACGTGGTCGAACCCGGCCTCACACACAGCGGCGAGCAGGTCGGTCTCGTTCTGGTCCAGCTGGAGGTAGGTGTCCTCCGGGTCGCGGGCGCCCTCGGCGGAGCCCATGGTGCGGGGCAGGTCGAAGCCCTCGCCGCCCACCCGGGTGAACACCACCAGGGCGGCGTCGCTGTACTGGGCATAGGAGCCGGTCACATCGGCGGTGTACATGGACTGGGGGGTCTCGCCGGTGGCGATGGAGATGCTGTTGCCGCTGTCCAGGTCGCTGGAGTTGCCCTTGCGAGCGGGGCCGGACTTGGACTCGTCCTCATAGAAGGACTTGAGGGTGGGGTTGCAGTCGAAGCCGGCCGCGTCCAGGGCGGTGTACAGGTCCACGGCGTCGGCGGTGTCGGCGCCGCCGGAACCGGAGCCGCCGTAGGCCAGGTTCACGCTGTTCTTGCCGAACACGGAGATCTTGGGCCGCTGGGTGACGGCGCTGTCCGACTCGGGGGTGGCGATGGGCAGGGCGCTGTTCTCATTCTTCAGGAGCACAAAGCCCTCCCGGCACAGGTCCACGTTCAGCTCGTTGGCGTGCTCCAGCGCCTCCTCCTTGCTGGCGTAGTCGGAGACATAGGAGGCCTCCACGCCGTCGGCATAGAGGGCCCGTATGCCGCCGCCCGGCATGACGATGTTGAGCAGATCAAAGAGCACAACGGCGGCGGTATTCAGTACAATCAGAAGCACGAGGACCACCGACGTGGTGATGATCCATGCGCGCCGTCCTCTGTTTTTCATTTGTTTTCCTCCCTTATGACATTAAAGCACAGCTCCCAGCGTTCTCTTTCTCACAAAAACGCCGCTGTTCCCGCCCCGCACAGGGACGGGAACAGCGGTCGCAGTGGGATCAATAGTTATCCATGGGCAGGCCGAAGTCGCCGTTCCACCACAGGACAGCGCTGGTGGTGATTTTTACATTGTCGATCACCGGAGCCGTAGCAGCCACGGTGCCGCCGCCGATCCAGTTATCATCGTTATTCACCAGGAAGGAGAGGTGGTTCTCACCCTCCACCAGAGAGGCACCCTCGATAAGCACGAAGTCCTCAAAGGCCTTTACGCCGCCGGAGGGCACGTCCGTGATCTCGATCTTACCGTAGTCGATGGACTCGCCGTTGAGTGAGATGGTGAACATGTCGGGGGTCAGAGTCAGGTCGGCAAACTCACCCGACAGTCTGGCCACGATGGTGGCGTCGGAGACCGCCATGTCCGAGACGATATGGAAGTCCAGCGTCAGGTTGGGCGTATAGGTATAGCCTACAAAACGGTTGTTGCTGGCCTGGGTGGGGCTGTTCTCCGCCTCCCGCTGGATCAGGCCGACACCCTCCGCCTCTCCGGAGTAGCCGTTGCCCCGCTTGCCGGTCAGGTCGATATCCTCGGCCTCGAAGACATACTCATTGGTGCCGCTGGCGGTGCGGGTCCAGGTGGCATAGGCGGTCTGAGCAGCAGTGACGGGAGCGGAGAAGTCATAGGCCACAGTTCCCTCAGGGTCGGCAAACCAGCCGTTGAAGCTGTAGCCGGCACGGGTGGGATCGCTGGGCTGGCTTACGGTGGCATTCTCCTCCACATTGACCACCTGGGCCTCGGGGGCGCCGGTGTAGCCCAAATCAAAGGTGACGGTCAGGTAGTTTGTGCCTGCCTCGACCCACTTGGCGTACAGGGTGATATCTTCGGTCACCTGTGCGTCGGGGTCAAAGGGGTCAGAGCACTCGGCGTTGTAGTACCAGCCGTCAAATTCCGCGTCCTCCGCGGTGGGGTCCGTGGGCATGTCGGCCACGGGACCGGCTTCCGTAACTTCCACCGGATCCAGGGAGCCGTGTCCGCCCATGTCAAAGGTGACTACGTACGGCTTTACAGTGATATCGAAGCGGGTACGCTCCCCGCCATAGTTGACAGTGATGCTCTTCCGCCCCGCGCTGTCCGTATTGACCTCGGAGAGGGTCACGCCGTCATCCTCCAGGCTGACCGTAGCGGTGGAGCCGTCGGCGTTGGTCACGGTGAGCTCACCGCCGGCAACAGAGAATTCCTCACCGATGGCGTACTCGGTCTTGGTGGGCAGGGTGGTCACTTCAATCTCAAACGATCCGGAATTGCCGCTGCCGCCTTCGCCGCCTCCGCCGCAGGAGCTGAGCAGCAGCGTCAGCGCGCAAATCGGTGCAAGAAAGCGAGCAAGTTTGTGCTTTTTCATAGTTTACTTTGCCGTGGAGGCGCTGTCGGCGACAGTGCCTCCACGGACATTCCTCCTATTCTGTCAGGGATTCGGGTTACACTACGGTGACGGTTACATTGTAGGTGAAGTACAGATAGTAGTCAGCCCGGACGTCGACCTGAATCGTAAAGGCAGGCGTGCCAGCGGCCACCTCGCCGGTGAGCATGCCATCCGGCGTCAGGGTCAGGCCCTCGGGCAGCGGGCTTTCGGTGCTGTAAGTCACGGCAATTGCCTCTGCCGTAGCATCGGAGTGGCTCACGTCGGCCTCGCCGCTCTCTGCGGAGAACTCCACAGCGAGGTCGGTGAACTCAAATGCGTGCATCTGGTTGTGGATATCCAGGTTGTTGGCAGCAGAGTAGAGGATGTGCTGGGCGCACATACGCACGGCGTAGTACTGGGTGGGAGAGAGGACGGTGTCTGTCTCCGCCTCTGCGTCGGCCTTGATCAGCACGCCGCCCCGGCCGTCATTGGCAGTGGGATCCCAGGTGCCGGAGAGGGGCTCGGCATAGCCGCCGGGACGGACGCCCAGGGGGATGTCCTGGCCGGCACGGACCATTGCGTCAAAGGTGTGGTACTCGCTGTTGAACAGGGTGTCGGTCACGTTGGCACCCTGATAGCCCCACTCGTCCCGCATCAGCGCGGTCATGGTGGCATAGTTGGTATAGCACATGGCGTCGCCCACCCGGTTCATGCCGGACATGCTGCCGGTGGAGTGTCCGTACTTCACGGCGTACTCATAGGGCTTTACATAGATCTCGCGGATGGCCTGCTCGTTGCACCAGGTAAAGACGCCGCCCAGAGTGCTCCGGTTGGTCTCCTGGTTGTTCAGGAACATGTGCTTCATATAGGTACGCACGCCCTTGGCCTGGACGCCGCCAATGAGCGCGGCAGAGATCTTGCCGGCCAGGACGCCGTCCTCGGAGTAGTACTCAAAGTTACGTCCGCCGAAGGGAGAGCGGTGGATCTCCAGACCGGGGCCGTACCAGCCGCCCAGGTTCAGGAACAGGGCCTCGTTGCCGCACATGTTGCCGATGGCGGCGGCCAGCTCAGTGTTGAAGGTGGCGGCCACCACGCAGCCGCAGGCCCAGAGTGTGCCGCCGGGGGTGGTGCGGTTATAGAAGCCGGCCTTCACCTGGGAGGGGCCGTCACCGTCTACGCCTTCCACCTTGTCGATGGCGGGCAGGGCGGGGGAGAGATAGTAGCCCTGGGTCACGATGGAGGCCATCTCCGACCAGGTGAGCTGGTTCATGAACTCGTCCCACTTCTGGCTCCCCTCGTCGGTGCCCAGGATGACGTTGCCGTTTTCATCAACCTGGGGCTCGGTGTAGGAGATGCCGCTCATGTCGCTGAGCAGGATCTCCGCCCGGCTGCCGTCCGCTCGCTGAATCTGGGTGGTAGTGCGGGGGGTGGGGTTGGTGGCGTTCCCCTCAATGGTGAGAGTAACCGTCTCTGTCTCGGCGTTGGACTGGGTCCAGGTCTCCGGGGTGGCAGCCACATACCAGGGGTCGGTCTCCTGGTCCTGATAGGCCAGATAGGTCTCCTCGGCGTCATAGAACGCCTTCTTTTCGGCGGTGATGGTGCGGTCCTCCTGAGTGGAGGGAGTGGGAAGCTCCAGGCCGCCCTCACGGCTGATCTCATTGGCCTCCAGGGCGTCGTTGGTGGACTTGTAGCGCTCCACGTTCTTGCCGTTGACAGTCTCGCCGCCGCTGTAAACATTGCCGATGGCGTTGCCGGAGGTCAGGTCGGTCTCGCAGAGGATGCCATCGCCCTCCACGGTCCGCACGACGCTGTCCACCACCTCGTGGGAGTTGCGGTTGATGGAGATGATGTAGTCGCCGGCCTCCAACTCGTAGCCCTTGAAGCCGTTTCCGTTTTTGTCGTTGTAGTCATAGGACGCCATGTCCTGGGCCACAAACTGGACCTGTACGACCTGGCTCTCGCCGGGCTGGAGCAGGTCGGTCTTGGCAAATCCCATCAGGACCCGGGCGGCCTTCTCAATGCCGCCGTCGGTGTAAGGCTGGGAGGCGTAGACCTGGACCACGTCCTTGCCGGCCACATCGCCGGTGTTGGTGACCTTCACCTGCATGGTGACGGTGCGGTTGGGGGCATCAATCACGGCAGTCTCAGCCACGCCGGTCAGCTCCCAGTCAAAGGTGGTGTAGCTCAGGCCGTAGCCGAAGGGATAGACCACGTTCTCCTGGTACCAGCTCTCGCCGCTGCCCTCGGACTGGGCCTCCATATCCGCCGCCACGGTCTCATACCAGCGGTAGCCAATGTAAATGCCCTCCCGGTACTCCACGGAGCGGTAGCCGCTGTCCGTAAGGGTGCCGTTGTCGTCATAGTAGACGTAGTTGTCCAATCCGTTCTGCACGTTGCTGCCGAAGTTGCTCCAGGTGGGGTCCTGGGTGAAATCTCTGGCGAAGATGTCCACCAGATGGCCGGAGGGGTTGACCTCGCCGGTCAGGATCTTGCCCAGCGCCGCGATGCCCGCGTTGCCGGGGTGGCCCACCCAGATGATGGCGTCCACATCGCTGTCGTCCTGCATGTCGCCCAGCTCAAAGGCGTTGGCGCTGTTCACGATCACGATGAACTTCTGGATCCGGCCCTCCTGCTTGAGCTCCTTCAGGTACTCATAGACCTTCTTCTCGTTGTCGTCCAGCTCCAGATAGTGCTCGGTAGGATCGCTGTGACCGGGCACCTCCGCCGTCAGAAGGTCGCGGCCTTCCGATCCGGTTCTGGAGATCGTCCACAGCACCGCATCCCCGTAGAAGTCAAAGGTCCCCTCGATGGAGGCGGCGTAGGTGTCCGGATCCAGCTCCAGCGCGTCAGGGTTGTCAACGCCGCTGTAATAGTTCAGGAGCTTCTCGTTGACATTCAGGCCAGCCTCCTCCATGCTCTCCTGGAGGGTCCACTCGTGCCCGAAGCCGTCGCCTGCGCCGGAGCCGCCGCCCACGGTCTGGAGCCGGCTGCTCCGATAGCCGAACAGGGTGATATTCCGCTCCGTGTCGGACAGGGGAAGGGTGTTGTCCTGGTTCTTCAGCAGAACAAAGCCTTCACTACCCACTTCGATGTTCAGCTGCTCGCCCAGCTCTCTGGCCTCGTCAATGGTGCTGAAGTCGGTGTAATACTTGCCCTGAGCCGCAAGATTGCCGGTCTGGGTGCCGGTGGCCTCCACCAGCGTCTCCTGGATCAGGTCCGTCGCCGTCTGTTCCCCGCCCGCAGGGGTCGCGCTGGGCGTGGTGCCGGGAGCAGATGCGCTGGGAGCAGCGGTCCCGTCGCAGGCAGCCAGTCCCACGGTCATCGCTGCGCTCAGGAGCAATGCGGCCACTCTTTTACCATGCCTTTTGGTAAGTTTCATTCGGGTTCCTCCTCTTTCCTTTTCTGGATTTGAGGCTGTATCCGCCTCCTTGACGCCAATCTTAGAGGATATGACAAATTACCTCAATGGGCTCCCCCGTAATCTGTACATCTCGCAACGAAACCTGACACGCAGAACGATTTTCTTCTCCAGAATTCCCCCTCTTGGAAGCAGAATTTTTGTGCGTTATATAGAAAAGCGGACCGCCGGCAACATGCCGGCGGTCCGCTTTGTAAACAGTTTGTTTTCTCTGCCCCAACGGACAGGCCCGGGTATCCGAATGGCGCTTTTGTCAGCGCTCCCCATTCTGCCTGTCCCGCATGGGCAGCAGGATATCCAGCGCAAAAAGGTTCTCCTGTGTCTCGATCTTGTGATGTCCTCCGTATTTCTCCACCAGCAGGGCAATGCTCTTCATGCCGTAGCCGTGGTGCTCCTTGTCCTCTTTGGTGGTCATCAGCGTCTGCCCGGAGAGCAGCAGGCCATCCCGAAAGTAATTTTCCTCCCGGATCTGAACAAAACTGTTTCTTCCCACGACATTCAGCTGGATAATGCGGTCGTCCGGGTCGTCCAGACGCTCCACACCTTCAATCGCGTTGTCCAGAATATTTCCGAACAGGGTAAAAATATCCGACTCGCTCATAAAATCCAGGCGTTTCCCGTCCGCAATGCAGATGAGCTGGATGCCCCTCCGGAAGCAGTCCAGCTTCTTTTTGGAGAGGATGATATCCAGCGCCTCGTTGCCGGTGTGGAGCGCGGTATCATATGCGTCCACGGCCCTCTCAATATCCCGCTGGGCGTCCTGCAGCAGCGCGCCGTCCTTGACCTTGTATTTCAGGTCATGGGCATTCATGTTGACCGCTTCCATCATCTTTTTTTCAAACTCGGTCTGGTTCCGCTTTTCCTGTACGATCTCTTTGAGCGTGTTGCGCTCCGTCTCTGCCGTCTTGTAGGACAGCAGGTTGAACTCCAGCATCAGTGTGATGCAGGTAAACAGCACCGCCATAATCGGGCCGCTCATGTTTACCAGCGGATCTTTTGCGGCCGGCTGGTACAAAAACTGTATCATCTCCACAATATTCATGGCAAACAATGCGATGGCGGAGATGATCAGCTGTCCGACGGCGTCCACCCGGATGATGTTCATCACACCGCCTGACCTCTTTTTGAATGCCTGATACCCCACCACATACGTGCCCGCAAAAAACAGATACACCGAGGGATCGCGCAGCCACTCCCATCTGGAGCCAACCGCCATCCAAAATACCAGATGAATCCGGCTCGCAATATGCTGCAGGCAGTAGCCGCACATAGCGCAGAATGCAGCTCCAACCATGTCGCACTCATAGCACCAGCGTATCATGAGCGTAAAGAGAAAAATGTGGATAACATAGGGAGTGGATTCCAAAAGCGCATTCCGAGAGAAAGCCTTTTCAACATACTCCGCCCAGCTCATAGCAAAGGCGGCCTGAACAGCCAGACCCAGGAGAAATTTAGCAGGAAAATACCGGCGGCGGGGCAGCCGCCAGCAAAATGGGAGACAGCCGCAGAGAACTGTCAGCCAGAATATGTTTTCCTTCCATATCGCAATGAATTGTTCCATCTTGCGCCCCTACTGTGTTTGGCAATAGTACTCGTGCAGGGCTTCCAGGAAGCTCTTTTTCCGCGGCCTGCTTACCTGGATAACTTCGCTGCCCACCCAGACGTTATTGCCATCGACCTTTTTCACATGTTCCAGATTCA
Source organism: uncultured Pseudoflavonifractor sp. (assembly GCF_944387275.1). GTDB lineage: Bacteria > Bacillota > Clostridia > Oscillospirales > Oscillospiraceae > Pseudoflavonifractor > Pseudoflavonifractor intestinihominis. The sequence goes on along the minus strand of NZ_CALXEG010000012.1, from coordinate 53,015 downwards.
CAAGGTAGCAGCTGTTGCACCGGAAAAACTGCCCGGGCGGCACAGCATCCTCCACCTTTTTCATCGTGCCGTAGCCTTTATAATTGCCCTGGTTCGTGTGATACAGAATGGAGTGGTCGTTGATCTCCACATAATAGACGGCGGATACAGGCAGGCAGAGCAGGGTGCCGTTCTCCATGATCTCGATCTTGCTCTTTTCCGCTTTTTTGCACCGCTCCATGGCCTTCTTGATCACAAAGCGGAATGTAGCGTACTTTGTCGGCTTGAGCATATAGCTCATGGCGTCTACTTCATAGCCGTCTATGGCGTATTGCGCCAGGTTGGTGACAAAAATCAGCACCACCTGGCTGTCTATCTCCCTCAGCTTTTTTGCCGCTTCCATTCCGTTCATATGCGGCATTTCGATGTCCATGCAGATGATATCAAACCCCGCCTGATAGCCTGAAAGGAAGTTCACAGCATTGGGAAACTTCGTGACCTGAAACTCAGTATCCGTCTCTGCACCGTATCGCGCGAAAAAAGAGGCCATCTCATCAGCTACCTTTTGTTCGTCCTCCACAATGGCGACTCTGAGCATTTTGTTCCTCCCTCTCCCTGTACTTGTATGTATATATTTTTATTATAAACGACGCTGCTCTCCATTTCAACCTGCCTCTAAAGGGGAAAATTTGTACAGATAACTTTGCAAACCGGAAATCTTGTTGCAAAGCTCTTTCCTGATCCCCGTAAGCGGTAGGTCGGAGGTTCGAATCCCCTCGGGCGTGCCATTCCTCCGCAAGCGAGATCTCGCTTGGGGAGGTTTTTTATTGCAGAAGTGGCTCTGTGCGAGGGCCGCCCTTTGGACGCCCGGCCAAGGACCTGGGCGTCGGCGGCGTTCGGAGCGGAATAGAGAACTTTTTTGCAGAAATCATAAAACCGGTTTCATGTTTTTGGACGTTATAGACAAAGCCGTTGGAGCTCTAAGGATTGCGGGCGCAGACAAATCCGGATACACGGATTTCTTGACAAGAAATAGACTGGAAAAATACAAACAATGTGGTACAATAAAGCTGACATCCGCCCCGGGCGGCGGCCACTACTCTATGTCAGAAGGATGATCTGCCATGATCGGATTTGACGCTTCCCAGCGCACCATCAACCTGAGCACCCGCAGCACCACCTATCAGATGAAGATCGACCCCACCGGGGTGCTGCTCCACACCTACTACGGCCAGAAGCTCCGAGGCGGCGATCTCTCCCGGCTGATCTGCCCGGAGGACCGGGGCTTCTCCCCCAACCCGGACGAGGTGGGCCTGGACCGGACCTGGTCCCTGGACACCCAGCCCCAGGAGTACTCCTCCAGCGGCGTGGGGGACTTCCGCACCCCCTCCCTGGAGGTAGACCTGGCCGACGGCAGCCACACGGCGGATTTCCGCTACGTCCGCCACACCATTGAGGAGGGCAAGTACGCCCTGGAGGGCCTGCCCGCCTTTTACGGCGAGGGAGTCACCGCCCAGACCCTCACCGTGGAGCTGCGGGACCGGTGCAGCAGCCTGGTGGTGGAGCTACTCTACGGCGTGCTGGAGGAGTACGACATGATCACCCGGGCGGTGCGGGTACGCAACGACGGCTCCGCCCCGGTGCGGCTCACCCGTGTGGCCTCCGCGTGCCTGGACTTCCCGGTGGGGGACCACGACTTCATCACCCTGGGCGGCGCCTACGCCCGGGAGCGGGAGCCGGTGCGGGCCGCCCTCACCCAGGGCATCCACACCGCCGGCAGCGTCCGTGGCTCCTCCAGCCACCAGCAGAACCCCTTCCTGGTGCTGTGCGACAGGGACGCCACCGAGGACGCGGGCCGCTGCTGGGGCATGGCCCTGGTGTACTCGGGCAATTTCCTGGCCTCGGTGGAGTACACCCAGTTCCACGAGACCCGGATGACCATGGGCATCCACCCCTTCCACTTCTCCTGGCTGCTCCAGCCCGGTGAGACCTTCACCGCCCCCGAGGCGGCCATGGTGTTCTCCGCCCGTGGCCTGGGCTATATGAGCCAGATGTTCCACCGGGCCATCCGGCTCAACCTGTGCCGGGGTCCCTGGAAGGACCAGCGCCGGCCCATCCTCATCAACAACTGGGAGGCCACCCTCTTCAACTTTGACGCGGACAAGATCTGCTCCATCGCCCAGGCGGCCAGCAAGGTGGGCGTGGAGATGATGGTCATGGACGACGGCTGGTTCGGCCAGCGCAACGACGACTTCGGCGGTCTGGGCGACTGGAACGTGAACCAGGAGAAGCTGCCCGGCGGCCTGGCCCCCCTGGCCAAGCGCATCCACGACCTGGGCATGAAGTTCGGCATCTGGGTGGAGCCGGAGATGGTCAACGAGAACTCCGACCTGTACCGCGCCCACCCCGACTGGGCCTTCCAGGTGCCGGGACGGCCCGTCACCCGGGGGCGCTACCAGCTGGTGCTGGACCTGACCCGCCCCGAGGTGAAGGGGTACGTGCTGGACAACCTGCGGGCCATGCTCAAGAGCGCCGACATCTCCTACGTGAAGTGGGATATGAACCGCAGCCTCACCGACGTGTGGAGCGCCGGACTGCCCGCGGAGCGCCAGGGCGAGGTGTACCACCGGTTTGTGCTGGCGGTGTACGAGATCCTGGAGACCCTGCACCAGGAGTTCCCCGACCTGCTCATCGAGGGGTGCAGCGGCGGCGGCGGCCGGTTTGACTGCGGCATGCTGTACTACACCCCCCAGATCTGGTGCTCCGACAACACCGACGCCGCCGACCGGCTGCGTATCCAGTACGGCACCTCCTTCTGCTACCCCTGCTGCGCCATGGGCGCCCATGTGTCCGCCGTGCCCAACGGCCTGACCCACCGCGCCACTCCCCTCCACACCCGGGGTGTTGTGGCGGCGGCGGGCACCTTCGGCTACGAGCTGGACCTGAACGAGCTGACCGCCGAGGAGCTGAAGGAGGTGGCGGAGCAGATCGCCGCCTTCCGCACCTACTGGGACGTGGTGATGCGGGGGGACTACTACCGCCTGACCAGCCCCTTCCGCCAGGAGGACAGCTACTGCGCCTGGATGCACGTCACCGCCGACAAGAGCCGGGCGGTGGTGGGTCTGGTGCAGACCGTGCGCCACGCCAACCCGGTGCGGCCCCTGCTGCGGCTCAAGGGCCTGGACCCGGACCGGAATTATCGGGTGAACGGCGTGGTCTACGGCGGCGACGAGCTCATGTACGCCGGGCTGGCCCTGCCCTTCCTGGACCAGTACCAGGCCGTTCAGTATCAGATCGAGGCGGTATAAGAAGGAGGATGCCTGAGATGGACAAGGCATGGTGGAAAGAGAGCGTCATCTATCAGATTTACCCCCGCAGCTTCTGCGACTCCAACGGCGACGGCATCGGCGACCTGCCCGGCATCACCAGCAGGCTGGACTATATCAAGGAGCTGGGCGTCAACGTCATCTGGCTCTCGCCGGTGTACCGCTCCCCCAACGACGACAACGGCTACGACATCAGCGACTATCAGGCCATTATGGACGAGTTCGGAACCATGGCCGACTTTGACAAGCTGCTCTCTGAGGCCCACGCCCGGGGGCTGAAGATCGTCATGGACCTGGTGGTCAACCACACCTCCGACGAGCACCCCTGGTTTGTGGAGAGCCGCAAGTCCAAAGACAACCCCAAGCGGGACTTCTACATCTGGCGGGAGGGCAAGGACGGAAAGGAGCCCAACAACTGGGGCTCCTCCTTCTCCGGTCCCGCCTGGACTTACGACGACGCCACCGGCATGTACTACCTCCACTGCTTCTCCCCCAAGCAGCCCGACCTGAACTGGGACAACCCGGCGGTGCGGCAGGCGGTGTTCGACATGATGACCTGGTGGTGCGACAAGGGCATCGACGGCTTCCGCATGGACGTGATCTCCATGATCTCCAAGCGGGAGGGCCTGCCCGACATGCCCACCAACGGCGCCCCCTACGCCTCCTGCAACCTGGGCTGCTGCAACGGCCCCCATGTCCACGAGTACCTCCAGGAGATGCGCCGGAAGGTGCTCTCCCACTACGACCTGCTCACTGTGGGCGAGTGCGCCGGGGTGACCATCGATCAGGCCAAGCAGTACGCCAACGCCCAGGGCACCGAGCTGAACATGGTGTTCCAGTTCGAGCATGTGGACCTGGACGGCGGCGACGCGGTCACCGGCAAGTGGAGCACCCGAAAGATAGACCTGGTGGCCCTGAAAAAGCTGCTCTCCCGGTGGCAGAACGAGCTGGACGGGGTGGCCTGGAACAGCCTGTACTTCTGCAACCACGACCAGCCCCGCATCGTCTCCCGGCTGGGGGACGACTCCCCCGAAAATCGGGAGATTTCGGCCAAGTGCATCGCCACCTGTCTGCACATGATGCAGGGTACCCCCTACGTGTACCAGGGGGAGGAGCTGGGCATGACCAACGTGCCCTTCGGGCCCATTGAGAACTACCGGGACCTGGAGTCCATCAACGCCTACCGGGACCTGAGCGCCCGGGGGGTCATGCCCCAGGCGGAGCTGATGGCCGCCATCGCCTACAAGAGCCGGGACAACGCCCGCACCCCCTTCCAGTGGGACGGCTCCCCCAACGCTGGATTCACCACCGGCCGGCCCTGGATCATGGTCAACCCCAACTATGTCCAGATCAACGCCAAAGAGCAGCTGGGCCGGGCGGACTCCGTGTTCCACTACTATCAGAAGCTCATCGGCCTGCGGCGGAATTCCCCCGACAAGGACCTGATCGTCTACGGCAAGTACCACCTGATCCTCCCCGACCATCCCCAGCTCTTCGCCTACACCCGCACGCTGGAGGGCAAAACCCTGCTCGCCGTGTGCAATCTGTCCGGGAAAGAGGCAAAATTTGACCTGCCGGAGGAGCTGACCGGACGGAAGAGCCGCCTGCTCATCGCCAACTGGCAAGCGGCCCCCGCCGCCCCCGGCGCTATGACCCTGGCGCCCTGGCAGGCCGCCGTTTGGGTCCTGGAGGACTGAACCACATTATATAAAGGAAAGCAGCCCGGGAATTCCCGGGCTGCTTTTGCGTTTTTGGGGACAGGCAGTGATACCGCTGCCGGGAGCGGAATAAAATGAGACAGGCCCTCAGGTGTCTCCGGTGGAGGCCCGGCGGATGAGCACCGGGTCGATGACCTTGTGGACCGGCTTCCGGCTGTGGAGGGGCTTGCCGTCCTTGCGGGCGTTGATCTGCTCCACCACCAGGGCCACCGCCTCCTGGGCCAGCAGCTCCACCTGCTGTCCCACCGTGCTGACGGGGATGATGGCCTCTCGGGATGCGGGGGAGTTGTCGAAGCCCACAATGCGGTAGTCGTCGGGAAGACGCCCGTACTTGAGGAACAGCAGGTTGATCATGGTGCTGGCCAGGGTGTCGTTGGAGAGGAAGATCCCCTTTTTCTGGCCCCTGTACCGCTCCTCCATGTCGTCGATCAGCTCCCGCAGGATGGCCAGGTCGCTCTCGTGGGAGCGGTCCACGTCCCGCAGTATCAGCTCGTGGCGCAGGCCGTGGTCCTGACAGTAGTCCAGAAAGCCGGTGATGCGGCCGTAGGCCGGGATGAGGGGGCTGGTGGGCGAGTTGATGTGGAGGAGCACGTCGCAGCCGCACTCGTCCAGCAGCTGCGCCGCCTGGCGGCCGCCGGCGTAGTTGTCGGTGTTGACGCTGCACACGTGCCTGTCCTCCCGCTCCATGGTCACGATGGGCAGGTGCAGCGCCGCCAGCTCCTCCGACGAGATGGTGTGGCTGAGGACGATCATGCCCTCGATCTGGTAGGCCATCAGCTCCCGGATGTACCGCCGCTCGCTCTCCTCATTCCGGTTGCCCACGAACACCAGGAATTTGTAGCCGTAGGTCTCATAGGTGGACAGGATCTGGTTGAGCACCTCGGAGAAGAACCGGTGGTAGAACTCGGGCAGGATGATGCCGATGAACTCGGTCTGGCCGTTGGCCAGGATGCGGGCCACCTTGTTCTCTTTGTAGTGGAGCTTCTCCAGAGCGTCGGAGATGATCCGCTGGCTCTCCGGGGCCAGGGAGTCCGGGTTGTTGAAGTAGCGGGAGATGGTGGTCTTGGAAAAATTGGTATATCTGGCAATGTCGTCAAAGGTAATCTTCTTTTTCGGTTCCATAACAGCGCCCCTTGTCATGCCGGCGTACTCCGCCGCCGGACTATTGTAATATTATAGCAGACGCGCTGGAAATGTACAACGGATAGGACTCCGGGGAGGTATTGTGTAATATGTATAATAATGACTAAAACAGTTCGGACGATATTTACAAAGTTGGTTTATTTGACGGTAAAACGATTGACGAATCCTTTCAAAAGGTGCTAATATAAGGGCGAAGTAACCGGTTCCATTTCATGTTTTGTGAAATATTTAAGGAGTGGGAGGCGCATTTATGAAAAAAGCAATCATATCCATCATAGTGATAGTGGCGCTGTTGGCCGCTTTGGTCTCAGCCGCCGCCAGCGGGGTCCGGTTCGGATTCGCCAGCAACCCGGACGATCCCAACGAGGTGGACGAGGCCGAGCCCATCGACACCTCTGTGGACACCTTTGAGTACGACCAGTCCCTGGCGGGCACCACCATCACCCTGCTCAACTCCAAGGCGGAGATCCAGAACGCCCTGGTGGAGATGGGCGAGGAGTTTGAGAAGAAGTCGGGCGTCCACGTGGAGGTCATGCCGGTGACCGACGGCGACTCGCCCTACACCAAGGTGGTCAGCCTGTACAACTCGGGCAATCCGCCCACCATGTCCATCCTGGACACCACCGACGTCATCGCCCTGGCCGAGGCCAAGGCGGCCGACCTGTCCGACGAGCCCTGGCTGGCCGAGGCCGAGGGCTACCTGACCGAGGTCAACGGCAAGGTGTACAGCTTCCCCCTGTGCATCGAGGGCCGCGGCATCATCTACAACCAGAAGGTCATTGAGGACACCCTGGGCGAGCCCTTTGACCCCTCTTCCCTCCACACCCTGGACGACTTTGTGGCCCTGCTGGACCGGCTGGTGGCCGCCGGGCTGGAGCACCCGGTGTCCCTGGCCATGGAGGACTGGTCCCTGGGCGCCCATCACCTGCAGTACATCTATGAGACCTACGACGGCACCTCCGACGGCGCGGCCGAGGTCATTAACCAGATCAAGAGCGGAGAGCTGGACCTGACCACCTACGACCGCATGTCCCAGTTCCTGGACATGTTCGACGTGCTGAAGAAGTACAACGTGGCCGCCGCCGACCCCCTGGGCGCCGACTACGACGAGATGGCCATTGACCTGGTGGACGGCAAGACCGCCTTCTGGTTCAACGGCAACTGGGCCTGGCCCAACATGGCCGAGGCCGACGCGGAGGAGGACGACGCGTACGGCTTCCTGCCCTACTTCATGAACAACGACCCGGACGACTTTGTCAACTATGAGATCCAGGCCTCCCCCTCCAAGCAGGTGATGCTGGACGGCATCGTGGCCACCGAGCAGGAGCAGGCCGCCGCCAAGGAGTTCCTGAACTGGATTGTGTACAGCGAGATCGGCCAGCAGATGCTGGTCAAGACCTGCAGCATCATCCCGCCCTTCCAGAACAACCCCTATGAGCCCTCCGACCCCCTGAGCCGGGACATCTACAACCACGTCCATGAGGGCACCGCCTTCAACGCCTCCGCCATCGTGCCCAACGACCACTGGTCTGTTCTGGGCGCCGCCATGCAGAAGTATCTGGCCGGCCGCAGCGACCGGGCCGAGCTCATCGCGTCCATTGAGGACTACTGGGCCCAGCAGAAGTAAGGAGGAACTGAAATGAAAAGAAAGAGTGGAAAAGATTTCTGCGGTTTTGCGCTGCCGGGCCTGTTCTGTTTCGTGGCAGTGGTCATCGTCCCCTTCATCTACGGCGTCTACCTGACCCTCACCGACTGGAACGGCGTGTCCGACGTAAAGAACTTTGTGGGCTTCACCAACTTTATCAGCGTGGTAAAGGACGGCCAGTTCTGGACCTCCCTGCTGCTGACCTTCAAGTACGTCATCTTTGTGGTTATCATCGTCAACGTGCTGGCCTTCGCCATCGCCTACCTGCTCACCCGGGGCATCAAGGCCCAGAACTTCTTCCGGGCCGGCTTCTTCACCCCCAACCTGATCGGCGGCCTGGTGCTGGGCTACATCTGGCAGTTCGTGTTCTCCCGGGTGTTCGTTGGCATCGGCGACGCCACCGGCTGGAGCCTCTTCGAGAGCTCCTGGCTGTCCGACCCCAGCCTGGCCTTCGCCGCCCTGGTGCTGGTGTCCGTGTGGCAGCTGTCCGGCTACATGATCCTCATCTACGTGGCCGGCTTCATGGGATTGAACCAGGACGTGATGGAGGCCGCCAGCATTGACGGCGCCACCGGCTGGACCAAGCTGCGCCACATCATCCTCCCCCTCATGATGTCCTCCATCACCATCTGCCTGTTCCTCACCCTGTCCAGAGCCTTCATGGTGTACGACATCAACCTGTCCCTGACCGCCGGCGCCCCCTACGGCACCACCGAGATGGCCGCCATGCACGTGTATGAGAAGGCCTTCACCTCCCGGCAGTTCGGCGTGGGCCAGGCAGAGGCCCTGATCCTGTTTGTCATCGTGGCCATCATCAGCGGCGTCCAGGTTTACCTGACCAAGAGACAGGAGGTTGAGGCATAATGAACAACTCCACCATCGGCGGCAACAAGCGCAAACTGGCCAACGCCCTGGCCATGACCGGCCTTATCATCATCTTCATCGCCTACATGTTCCCCTTCATCATGGTGGTCATCAACGCCCTGAAGGAGAAGCGGGACATCATCAAGGACCCCTTCTCCTGGCTGTTCACCGTCAAGGGCCTGTCCTTTGACAACTTCGTCAAGGCCTTCACCCAGATGGACTTCCTCAACGCCTTCAAGAACTCCCTCATCGTCACCGTGTCCGCCACCGTGCTGGTGACCCTGCTGGCCGCCATGCTGGCCTACTACATCGTCCGCCACAACAACAAGGTGTCCAAGATCATCTTCGCCCTCATGGTGGCCTCCATGATCATCCCCTTCCAGGCCATCATGATCCCCCTGGTGAGCATCTACGGCGGCACCCTCAACGTGCTCAACCACCGCATCACCCTGATCTTCATGCACGTGGGCTTCTCCATGGCCATGTCGGTCTTCATGTTCCACGGCTTCATCCGGGGCAACATCCCCATCGCCCTGGAGGAGGCGGCCTACATCGACGGCTGCAACCACGCCCAGATCTTCTTCAAGATCGTCTTCCCCCTCCTCAAGCCCATCATCTCCACCATGGTCATCCTCAACTCCCTGGCCTTCTGGAACGACTACCTGCTGCCCTCCCTGGTCCTCACCGACAAGGAGCTGCTCACCCTGCCCCTGTCCACCTACAGCTTCTACGGCACCTATTCGGCGGATTACGGCACCATCATGGCCGGACTGCTGCTGTGCGTCATCCCCATCCTGATCCTGTACGTCATCCTCCAGAAGCAGATCATCGGCGGCGTGGTGTCCGGCGCGGTGAAATAAAAGCTACCCAAACCCATCCCGATGTGATACAATTCATGCTTGTGTGGAGACCATCCAAACCCGCCGGTGTCTGGCGACCGGTGGGGATCTCTGTCGGGAGCCTCTCGTTGAAGGGGCTCCCGATTTTTACAGGGCCCGCCGGGCCCGGAACGCTACGGAAGATGCGGAGGGAAGCGCGTTGACAACGGACATCGTACACCTGAGATCCCCCGGAAACTGGATCAACGACCCCAACGGGTTTATCTACTACAGGGGCGAGTACCACCTCTTCTACCAGTATTTCCCCTACGCCCCCCGGTGGGGCACCATGCACTGGGGCCACGCGGTGAGCCGGGACCTGATCCACTGGGAGCACCTGGGGGTGGCCCTCTTCCCCACCAAGGACTATGACCGCAGCGGCGTGTTCTCGGGCAGCGCCCTGGAGATTGACGGAAAGCTCCGCCTGTACTACTCGGCGGTAAAGTACGACCGGCCCAACCCGGAGGACATCCATGTGGCGGAGGGGGACCGGTTCGAGACCAGCCAGGCCATGGTCATCTCCCCCGACGGACGGCAGTTTGACAACTGGGCGGACAAGAGGCAGATCATCCCCGTGCTCACCGACCCGGCCGTGGGCGACCGGAAGGACACCCGGGACCCCAAGGTGTGGCGGGAGAAGAACGGCTACCGCATGATCCTGGGCAGCACCCGGGACGGGGCCGGGCGTGTGCTCTTCTTCCGCAGCGAGGACGGAGAACACTGGACCTACGCCAACCAGTACGCCTCCCCCGAGCTGGGCCGGGTGCTGGAGTGCCCCGACCTGATGAAGACGGAGGACGGGTACATCTTCGTGGGCTCCCCCATGGGGGTCACGGCGGACGGCCTGTCCTACGCCGACCAGGCCATGTACGCCCGGGCGGACTTTGACCCGGACGCCTGCGCCCTGTCCCTCCGGGAACCCCTCTCCTACCTGGATTGGGGCCTGGACCTGTACGCCCCCCAGAGCACCCTGGACAAAAATGGCCGCCGGGTGCTGGTGGGCTGGATGCGGATGCCCAGGCCCGTGGAAAACTGGCCGGACGGCCGGGGGCCCTGGAACGGCATGATGAGCCTGCCCCGGCTGGTGCAGGTGCGGGACGGCCGGGTGTGCTTCCCGGTCCACCCCGACGTAGACGCCTGCTTTGACAAGCCCGCCGACGGCCTGGCTCCCCTGGCGGAGTACAAGCCCGTCCGGCTCAGGGCCACCCTCCGGGAGGGGGACGCCCTGAACATGGGCGGATACCGCATCCGCATGGCGGACGGCAGGATCGAGGCCGACCGAAGCGCCCTGTTCGGCGGCCTCCAGGGCTGCCGCCTCACCGCCAGCACCCCCGCCCTGGAGGGGGACGGCTGCCGCCTGGACATCTTTGTGGACCCCAACCTGGTGGAGATTTTCGTCAACCAGGGAGAATATGTGCTCAGCCATGTGGTGTACGGCCTGGGGACTCAGCTGGAAGGCCCCGTGGAAGAGGCCCGCACCGTCTGACATGATTTTTGAAAAGAGAAAGGAAGCGGCTTTGCCATGATGGATATTACCACCATCGGAGAGGTGCTCATTGACCTGACCCAGACCGGCGTCTCCCCGCAGAACGTGCCTCTGTTTGCCTCCAACCCCGGCGGAGCCCCCGCCAATGTGGCGGTGGCCGCCGCCCGCCTGGGGGCCAAGACCGCCTTTATCGGCAAGGTGGGCCGGGACGGCTTCGGCGCCTACCTCACCGGCGTGCTGAAGGAGAACGGCGTGGACGTGTCCGGCCTGCGGACCGACGCCGCCCCCACCACTATGGCGGTGGTCACGGTGTCCGACACCGGGGAGCGGTCCTTCCGCTTTGTCCGGGGGGCGGACAGCGCCCTGTCCCCCGACGAGGTGGACGCCCGCCTGGTGGAGAACACCAAGGTCCTCCACTTCGGCTCTGTGAGCCTGACCGCGGCCCCCGCCCGTTCGGCCACCCTGTTTGCCGCCCGCCAGGCCCGGGCCCACGGCGTGCTGGTGAGCTACGACCCCAACTACCGGGACGCCCTGTGGACCAGCCGGGAGGAGGCCGTGGAGTGGATGCGCACCCCCCTGCCCCTGGTGGACGTGCTCAAGCTGTCCGACGAGGAGCTGCCCCTCATCACCGGCACCGACGACCCGGAGGAGGGCAGCCGCCGCATGGAGGCTGAGGGCGTCGAGCTGGTGCTCATCACCATGGGGGCCGGCGGGGCCTTTTACCGCTGGCAGGGCAAGACTGGCCTGGTACCCGGCGTGCACACCACCGTGGCCGACACCAACGGCGCCGGAGACACCTTCTTCGGCGCGGTGCTCAGCCGCCTGACCCGCCGGAGCGGCGGCCCCCTGGAGGGCCTTGCCGCCCCTGAGCTGGAGGAGATCCTGTCCTTTGCCAACCGGGCGGCGGCCAAGACCTGCTCCCGCAGCGGAGCCATTCCCGCCATGCCCACTCTGGCGGAGCTGGAGAACGGAGAGAAAGCAGAATGAAAGCAAAACGGAACCAGCGGAGCGGAGAGCCCTCCGCCAGACAGAATAAAAAGAAGACCCCCGCCGCCGCGCCGGAGGCCGCTGTCTCTGACGAAAAGGAAGCGGCCCGCCCTGTTGCGGAGGAAGCGGTGGTGAACCCTGCGGCAGAGGCGGCCCCTGCCGCCGCGGAGGAGGCCCGCCCCGCAGTTGAGGAAAATGCTCCCGCGGCCCAGGAGACCGCCGCCCCCGCGGCTGAGGAGCGTACCCCCGTCAAGGAGGCCGGCGCCCCCACCGCCCGGGAGGACGACGCCGTGTTCGAGCGCCGCCTGGCCCGGCGGCAGGACGAGCTCAAGTGGCTCTACTGCGAGCTCTACCACGGGGATCTGGCCGCCTACGACTACTTTGTGTCCATGCTGCGCCGGAGCTGGGCGGACCGGAAGGCGGAGCTGCGGGCCCAGGACGGGCGGCGGGAGGCCGACCCGGACTGGTACCGCCGCCGGGACCTGCTGGGCATGATGCTCTACACCAACGCCTTTGCCGGCACCCTGGAGGGGGTGCGGGAGAAGCTGCCCTACATCCAGGAGTGCGGCGTCAACTACCTCCACCTGATGCCCCTGCTGGAGAGCCCCAAGGGCCGCAGCGACGGCGGGTATGCGGTGTCCGACTTCCGGAAGGTGCAGCCCGAGCTGGGCACCATGGCCGACCTGGAGCGTCTGGCCGACGACTGCCGGGAAAAGGACATCAGCCTGTGCCTGGACTTTGTCATGAACCACACCAGCGAGGACCACGAGTGGGCCCGCAAGGCCCGAGCGGGCGAGCCGGGCTACCGGGAGCGCTATTTCTTCTACGACAACTGGGACATCCCCCGGGAGTTTGAGAAGACGGTGCCCCAGGTGTTCCCCACCACCGCCCCCGGCAGCTTCACCTGGCTGCCCGACTGCCAGAAGGTGGTCATGACCAATTTCTACCCCTACCAGTGGGACCTGAACTACGCCAACCCCATGGTCTTCAACGACATGACCGAGAACCTGCTCTACCTGGCCAACCGGGGCATCGACGTCATCCGGCTGGACGCGGTGCCCTACATCTGGAAGGAGCTGGGCACCAACTGCCGCAACCTGCCCCAGGTCCACACCCTGGTGCGCATGATGCGCATGGTGTGCGAGATCGTCTGCCCCAGCGTGCTGCTGCTGGGGGAGGTGGTCATGGAGCCGGCCAAGGTGGCGCCCTACTTCGGCACCCCCGACAAGCCCGAGTGCCACATGCTCTACAACGTGACCACCATGGCCACCACCTGGCACACCCTGGCCACCGGGGACGTGTCCCTGCTGCGCCACCAGATGGACGCGGTGTGTGCCCTGCCCCGGGACTTCCTGTTCCTCAACTACCTGCGCTGCCACGACGACATCGGCTGGGGCCTGGACTACCCCTGGCTCAAGGCCCATTTCGGCACCGACGAGGTGGCCCACAAGAAGTACCTCAACGACTGGTTTACCGGCAAGTGGCCGGGCAGCGACAGCCGGGGCGAGCTCTACAACGACGACCCCCGCCTGGGGGACGCCCGGCTGTGCGGCACCACCGCCTCCCTGTGCGGCGTGGAGGCCGCCGACTACGAGCAGAACCCCTTCAAGCTGGAGCGGGCCATTGCCTGCGACCTGATGCTCCACGCCTGGATGCTGACCCAGAGCGGCATCCCGGTGCTGTACAGCGGTGACGAGGTGGGCCAGCTCAACGACTACTCCTACCACCAGGACCCGGAGAAGTGGGACGACAGCCGCTACCTCCACCGTGGTGCCTTCCAGTGGGACCTGGCCGCCCTGCGCCGCGACGGAACCACCCGCCAGGGCAAGCAGTTCATGGGCCTGCGGCGGCTGGAGGAGCTGCGCTGCGCCGAGCCCGCCTTTGACGCCCGGGCCGACGTGTGGACCTTTGACACCGGCAGCGCCCACGTGCTGGGCGTGGGCCGCTGGTACAAGGGCCGCAAGCTCATCGCCATGTTCAACTTCAGCCCCGAGTTCGTCACCGTCTCCAGCGGCGAGGGCGGCGCCTTTGACGAGCTGGTCTACGGCGGCCACTTCGACGACCTGAGCCACGTGGAGCTCTACCCCTACGGCTTTGTCTGGCTGGCCCATACCGAGGGCTGATCCCGCCGGGCCTGAAAACCCGATCAGCAGAAACCCCGCCCCGGCTCGTAAGAGCCGGGGCGGGGTTGTTTCATAGGCGGGAATGGCGGCCGGCTCAGCCGTACCGCTTGAACTGGAAGCGGAAGGGCTGGCAGCCCGGCGCGCCGATGATGGCCTGGCCCACGGGCAGGTTGGTGATGTCCTCGTCCTCCACCACAAAGCCCTCCCGGATCTGCTCGGACACGCCCCGGTTCTGCACGGCGGAGAGATAGGTCTGGAGCTTGATGTTCCGGCCGAACAGGTCCTTGATGTACTCCCGGGAGCCGGCGTCGTTGACCCGGAAGGCCAGGGTGGTGCCGAAGCCGGAGAGGATGCTGCGGGAGAGGTTCTGGCCGTAGGCGGCGGCGATCTGGTCGATGTTCTGGATGCCCACGAAGAACTTGGCCCCCAGGCTGCGACCGAAGTTGACGCCGTCGTCGATGTGCTCCAGGTGGGGCAGGAGGCGAAACTCGTCGATGAAGAAGTAGACGCTGCCCTCGTTGGAGGTGCGGCACAGGGCCTCCTTTACCGCCAGATCGATGAGCAGCCGGTATACCGGCGTCAGCATGGCGCCGATGCCCAGGTCGTACTCCACGAAGATGACCCGGCCCCCCTTCCGCCGCACCAGCTGCCGCATGGACAGATTGCCCTTTTTGCGGAAGTTGCCCACAAAGATCTCCCGCACCATCTGCTGCAGCTCGGCCACTACGCCCAGAGTCTGGCCCGACTTCTCGTCCTCGATGTAGGAGGTCATGGCCTTCAGGTCCTGGTGGGACTGGAGGATGCGCTTCATGGCGGGCACGGAGAAGGTGTCGAACAGGGTGCGCAGGGACTGGTTGTTGCGGGAAGCCGCGAACTGGTCGGACCGGACCATGTGGAGCAGCAGGGCGGAGAACAGGTCTTTGGCCGCGTTGGGGAAAAAGGGCTGGGTGGTGTGGGAGAGCTTCTCGGAGAAGAAGCTCTTGGCGATCTCCAGAATGTTCTCCTCCACCCGGTCGTCGATGCTCACCTCCCCGAACAGGTTCCAGTAGTCCGGGCCGCTGCCGCCGGTGGCCCGGCTGTCGTTGCTGATGACCACGTCCCCGGGCTGGTAGAACTCCCGGTAGAAGTCGCCCTTGGTGTCGAAGATGATGACCACGTCCCGGTCGGTCAGGCTGCTGCGCACGCTGCGGATGAGAAAGTTGAAGGCGTTGGACTTGCCCGTGCCGATGCCGCCCAGCAGCAGCATGTGCTGCCCCCGTCCTTTTCGGTACAGAAGGCTGAGAAGAAAATATCCCGCTTTGGCGCGGGATATGAGCCTTCAGAACTGTCCCCGCGGCCTGCAATGCTTCGATATCAGAGCAAAGCGCCCGCGACGGTGTACGCAAGCGGGATCGAGAAGGTGATAGCGACATATCATGTGGATGTTCTGGACAAAAACCAGTACCGTCTGATTTCCTGTTCTGCCGCGGCAAATTCCAATTTGCTCAAGGGCAAAAAGAAGCACCGCTTTCTGGATAGAGTGCAGAGACAGGCTCCGCTGAACCGGGCCACGGTGATCGTGATCTATGCCAAACGGGTGGACGAAGGGCTCAGAGCCCATCTGTTTGACATGGTCTGTAAGGACGGAGGAGACGGACTTGATACAGCGGTGCTGCCGTGCGTGGTGGACCTGGAAAAAGGAATCTGCACCTTTGACAGCATGCGGATTCCCTATTTGGGCGTACAGCACCCCGCAAAGAACCGCGGCATCAGAATCATCCGGAAATGCCTGTTTGACAACAGGTTCCCCTTTGCCGGCTCGCCGGACAGGCTGGAGCCCATCCTGGACGATCTCGACCAGAGCCTGTGGGCATTCTGGCGGACCACCAAAAAAGAGCGGATAATACAGGTGGAGCGGGAGAGAAAACGCTTTCAAAAAATGGGGCACAGAGAGGTCATACTGGAAGACGGGGACCTCTATGTGAAATGGGGCGACCACGGGATTACGATTCCGGTGAAACAAAATGATGAACGGCGGGAAGTTGAAATTGCGGGCGCTGCCGTTGACATTTGGAATTATCCCAAAAACAATAAAATCGCAAAGGATACAGTCAGGCAGATCAAAGCGCTGATTGATGCTTATTTTGCCGGACTTGGTTACACCACAAAATACAATTCCTGATTATGGGGGCAATCAATGGCCGGAGGGCTTTTGCTCCACCATACTCTTCTCGGTGGTCAGGTCGGCGTGGAGCAGCTTGATAAAGACAACACCCAGGGGGATAATGGTCACCCAGATGGCCTTGCCCACCAGCAGGTGGCAGAAGATGGTGCCCACGATCACGCCCGTGGCGAAGAAGAGCAGCATACCCGCGTGGGTGGCCAGCTTTTTCCGGTGGGACTTGTCGGGGGAATGGCGGTGGTGGAACTCCTTGGCCAGGCCCACGCCGATCTGGCGGATATGGTTGGTGGTGAAGGTGGTGGCCACGGGGATGCCCTCGGCCTGGCGGAAGGTGTTGTACTGCATGGAGGCCAGGAAGTTGATGACCACCTGGCAGATCTGGGCGGGGGCGGACTCGGGCACAAAGCCCAGGCACAGCATGGCCACCATCTCGATGAGCATCAGGATGGTGTCCCACCGGATGGCAAAGCGGTGCTTGATGGGGTTGGGGGCCAGCTCGGACACCACAGAGCCCAGCACATAGGCCGAGATGGGCACCAGATAGTACAGGCCCTTGCTCCACTCCCCGGAACCCAGGGCCAGGCCCATGAGGACCACGTTGCTGGTCTGGGCGTTGCAGAATACGCCGCCCCGCAGCAGGAAGGTGTATGCGCCCCAGAAGCCCGCCACGGCGATCAGGGTGAAGTAGACCCAGTCCCGTTCACAGGTGAGAAAATGTTGCTCGTTCTCTTGTTTGCTCTGCGTATTCAAGTCAGCCAGCCCTTTCCAAGCCCGATTTTGTGGATTCCATTATACCCCCGGAAAAGGGAAAATGACAGCCGCATTTTGCACAACATATAGGGGGAAAAAGGCGGGCAGAGAGGGAAGATTCGGGGAATTTTGGGCCGAAGAGACGGAAGAGGGACATATGGCTGGAAGCCTGTCCCAGCTGCGGAGCCCTATTTGCCCAAAACGAAGAGATTGTAACGCAAAAAGCGGGGAATGTTCACACTTTTTTTATTGAATTTCCGGTCAGGAAAGAATATTTTATTTCGTGTAAAAATAAAACGCGCCAATAGAAGCGAGCCGACAGAAGGAGGCATTGAGATGCAGGAAGTGAAAGACACCAAGCCCACACCCCCCAAGAAACCGCTGATTTTTTACTATATCATCGCCATGGTGGTGGTCATGCTGCTCAACGCGCTGCTGTTCCCCTCGGTACTGGACAAGCAGGTGGTGGAGGTCAGCTACGACCAGTTCCTCACCATGGTGGACAACGGCCAGGTCAGCGACGTGGCCTGGGAGACGGAGGAACAGCAGATCGTCTTCATTGCCACCGACGACCAGGGCAACGAGGGGTACTATAAGACCGGCCCGTGGCCCGACGACGGCCAGCGGCTGCTCCAGCAGCTGCGCAGCGACCCGGACATCCACTTCGCCGCCTCCATCCCCACCCAGGCCTCCCCGCTGCTGAGCTTTGTGGTGAGCTGGGTGCTGCCCATCGTGTTCTTCCTGGTCATCGGCGAGCTGCTGTCCCGGTGGATGGTCAAGCGGATGGGCGGCGGTATGCCCGGCGGCATGGGCAACGCCATGACCTTCGGCAAGTCGGGGGCCAAGATCTACGTGGAGGAGAAGGCCACCGGCGTCACCTTTGCCGACGTGGCCGGACAGGACGAGGCCAAGGAGTCCCTGATGGAGGTGGTGGACTTCCTCCACGAGCCGGAGAAGTACGCCGCCATCGGCGCCAAGCTGCCCAAGGGCGTGCTGCTGGTGGGCCCGCCGGGCACCGGCAAAACCCTGCTGGCCAAGGCCGTGGCCGGGGAGGCAAAGGTGCCCTTCTTCTCCATCTCCGGCTCGGAGTTTGTGGAGATGTTCGTGGGTATGGGGGCCGCCAAGGTTCGCGATCTGTTCAAGCAGGCCAATGAGAAGGCCCCCTGCATCGTGTTCATCGACGAGATCGACGCCATCGGCAAGAAGCGGGACGGCGCCGGCGTGGGCGGCAACGACGAGCGGGAGCAGACCCTGAACCAGCTGCTGGCTGAGATGGACGGCTTTGACGGCCGGAAGGGCGTGGTGCTGCTGGCGGCCACCAACCGGCCCGAGTCCCTGGACCCCGCCCTGCTGCGGCCCGGCCGGTTTGACCGGCGGGTGCCCGTGGAGCTGCCCGACCTCCAGGGCCGTATCGCCATTCTGAAGGTCCACGGCAAGGACGTCCATCTGGACGCCGACGTGGACTGGGACGCCATTGCCCGGGCCACCGCCGGCGCCTCGGGCGCCGAGCTGGCCAACATCATCAATGAGGGCGCCCTCCGGGCGGTGCGCATGGGCCGCAAGACCGTGACCCAGGCCGACCTGGAGGAGAGCGTGGAGACCGTCATCGCCGGCGCTCAGCGGAAGAACGCGGTCATCTCCCCGGAGGAGAAGAAGATTGTGGCCTACCACGAGATCGGCCACGCCCTGGTGGCCGCCCTCCAGACCCACTCCGCCCCGGTGACCAAGATCACCATCATTCCCCGCACCTCCGGCGCCCTGGGGTACACCATGCAGGTGGAGCAGGGGGAGAAGTCCCTCATGAGCCGCACCGAGCTGACCAACAAGATCGCCACCCTCACCGGCGGCCGGGCCGCCGAGGAGCTGATCTTCGGGCCGGACAACATGACCACCGGCGCCTCCAACGACATCGAGCAGGCCACCAAGCTCTCCCGGGCCATGGTGACCCGGTACGGCATGACCGACGAGTTCGACATGGTGGCCCTGGAGACGGTGCAGAACAAGTACCTGGGGGGCGACGCCTCCCTGACCTGCGCGGCGGACACCGCCTCCCGGGTGGACGCCCTGGTGGTGGAGACGGTGAAGAACGCCCACGACAAGGCCCGCCGTCTACTCAAAGAGCACGAGGACCAGCTCCACAAGCTGGCCGCCTACCTGCTGGAGAAGGAGACCATCACCGGCGAGGAATTCATGGCCATGCTCAACAGCTGAGAAAGAAACACAGAAAAAACGAAACCCCCGCCGGCCACAGGCCGGCGGGGGTCATTCGGGTATAAAAGGCTCAGGCGTTCTGAGCGGCCACGAAGGTGTGGAAGGCCTCCTCGGCGGCGTCGGGGTTCTCGCCGATGACAAAGAGGATGTAGTCCCCGTCCACCACGGTGCGGGCGTTCTGCACCTTGGGCAGGTTCTGGCTCAGGTACCAGGAGAAGGTGTCCTCCTGGCTCTGGCGGTAGGCCTCAAAGGCCTCCTTCACGGCGTCCACATCGGCGCCCTCGGCCAGCTTGCCCAGGATGACGGTGTCGGGAGAGGTGATCATGGGCAGGAAGGCCACGCCCTCCTCCAGCGCGCCCTGGGGCACGCCGTAGTTCTCCACCAGCACGTCCAGGCCGGTCTTCATGCCCACGGCGATGCCGGCGGCCTCCTGGATGGTGTAGGCGCCCTGGACAAGGGGCGTGCCGTTGGGGGTGGTGATGGCGATGGAGCCGTCCTCGGCCACGGCCACGTCGTAGCCCTCAAAGAGCTCCAGCACGCTGGCGGACAGGAAGGTCACGCCGCTGACCACCTGGGCCTTGCCCTTCACCAGCTCGTCGCCCACGGTGACGGTGTTGTCGGCGAAGTTGACGGTGATGTTGCCGCCGTCCAGGTAGAACCAGCCGGTGTTCTCCTCGGGGAACCAGCTGGCGGAGCCGTGGTCGTTCTCGGCCACCAGGCGCATGGGGATCAGGTTCTCGCCGTCCACGGCGGGGATGGCGCTGGTGTCCAGCACCTGGCCGTTGAGGGTGATGGCGGTGTCGTAGCCGGCTTTGGCGGAGATGGGCATGGCCTCCGCGGCCAGGGCGGGCAGGGTCATGGATGCAGTGAGGGCCAGGGACAGGCCCAGAGCGGCAGCTTTCTTCATCGTAATGCTCCTTTATACGGTTTTCAGGGACGCGCCGTCCCCTTTCACAGCCATATAGACGAAGGAAAAAACCAAAGGTTCCCCAAAGAGGGGAAATCAGGTGGGAAAATTTTTCGGCCGGGCCGCGACCCGGGGAAAGCGGGAAAGAAATGAACTGGGATATCTGCTACGAATACATGTGGTACTTTTTCCTCTATGCCTTCCTGGGCTGGTGCTGCGAGGTGTGCTTTGCGGCGGCCAAGTCGGGAAAGTTCGTCAACCGGGGCTTCCTCAACGGCCCCCTCTGCCCCATCTACGGCTTCGGCGTGGTGCTGGTGGTGGGCCTGCTCACCCCGGTGAAGGACAATGTGTTCCTCCTGTTCCTGTGCTCGGTGCTCCTCACCACCGCCCTGGAGTGGCTCACCGGCTTTGTGCTGGAGAAGGTCTTCCACCAGAAGTGGTGGGACTACTCCAAAATGCCCTTTAATCTGAACGGGTACGTGTGCCTGCTGTTCTCCCTGGTGTGGGGCCTGGCCTGCCTGCTCATCATGGACGTGATCCACCCCATGGTGGCCTCCTTTGCCGCCGCCATCCCCCACACTCTGGGGGTGGTGCTGCTGGCGGTGTTCACCGCCCTGATCCTGTCCGATCTGGCGGCCACCGTGGCCACGGTGGTGGGCCTGAACAAGCGCCTGCGCCAGCTGGAGGAGCTGGCCGCCAAGATCCACGAGGTGTCGGACAGCCTGGGCGAGCGGCTGGCCGACACCACCCTGGCCGTCTCCGAGAAGGGAGAGGCCCTGAAGGAGTCCGCCGGGGAGCGGCGGGCCCAGCGGGCGGAGGAGCAGGCCAAGCTGCGGGCCGTCCGGGAGGAGGCCCTCCGCCGCCGGGAGGCCGCCCTGGCCGAGCTGCGCGCCGCCAACGAGGAGCTGCTATCCACCTACCGCTTCGGTCAGAAGCGCCTGCTCAAGGCCTTCCCCGATATGAAGTCGGTTCGCCACGGCGAGGCCCTGGAGCAGATCAAGGCCCGGCTGGCCGTCCGCAGGAGCGAGCGAGAGGAGAAATAACAAAACAGGGCCTGCGGCACAGCCGCAGGCCCTGTTTGATGGGATAAAATGCGCTCAGCCGCTGATGGGCGCGAACCGGGCCCGTACCAGGCCCGCCAGATCCGCCGGGGCAAGCTCCACCTGGAAGCCGATCTTCCCCGCGCTGACGATCATGGTCTCCAGACCCTGGGCGCTCTCGTCGATGACGGTCTTGAACTGCTTCTTCATGCCCACCGGGGAGCAGCCGCCGTGGACGTACCCGGTGAGGGGGAGCAGCTCGGCCTGGTGGATCATCTCAATGGACTTCTCCCCCACCGCCTTGGCCGCCGCCTTCAGGTTCAGGGAGCCCAGGGCGGGCACCACAAACACATAGTTCTGCTTGCTGGCGCCCCGGGTCACCAGGGTCTTGTATACCCGCTCCACGTCCGCGCCGATGAGCTGCGCCACGGTGACGCCGTCCACCGCGCCGTTGGGGCAGGGGTAGGTATGGGGGGTATAGCGGATCTTCTTCTGCTCCAGGACCCGCATCACATTGGTCTTTTCTTCAGCCATGGAATGTCGCCTCACTTGAAATTTCCGCGCCTAGGCGCTATGCTGTACAGGTAAGAATATCACAGCAGAGGAGCTGATTTCAATGGATATTTCCGCGTATCAGGATAAAGTGATGGAGAATGCCCAGGAGCTGCTGGGCATCGACAGCCCCAGCGGCTTCACCCAGGCCGCGGCCGCCTTTCTCGCCGGCTTTGCCGCCCGACTGGGCTATGAGACCACCCAGACCAACAAGGGCAATGTGATCGTCCACATTCCGGGCCGGGAGAGTGGAAAAAAGGTGGCCCTCTGTTCCCACGTGGACACCCTGGGGCTGATGGTCCGGTCCATTACCGCCGACGGCCAGCTGAAGATCACCCGGGTGGGCGGCCCCATTCTGCCCACCCTGGACGGGGAGTACTGCGCCATCTACACCCGGGACGGCCGCCGCTACACCGGCACCGTCCTGTCCCTGTCCCCCGCCGTCCACGTCTACGACGACGCCTCGACCCGGGCCCGGGACGAGGACAACATGGCCGTGCGCATTGACGAGGTGGTCAAGTCCAGGGAGGACGTGGAGGCCCTGGGCATCCGCCCCGGGGACTACGTCTGCTTTGACCCCAAGACCGTGGTGACGCCCAGCGGCTTCCTCAAGTCCCGCTTCATCGACGACAAGGGCTCCGCCGCCTGCCTGCTCACCCTGATGCAGGTGCTCCATGAGCAGAACCTGAAGCCCAGATACGACACCCGCCTCATCTTCTCCGTCCACGAGGAGGTGGGGCACGGCGGCGCCACCGTGCCCCGCGACCTGGACGAACTGCTCATCGTGGATATGGGCTGTGTGGGCCTGGACCTGACCTGCACCGAGTACCAGGTGTCCATCTGCGCCAAGGACAGCGGCGGGCCCTATGACTACGGCATGGTGACCCGGCTGGTCAACCTGGCCCAGCAGGGCAGTGTGGACTACGCCGTGGACATCTACCCCCACTACAGCTCGGACGCCACTGTGGCCTGGCGGGCCGGCGCCGACGTGCGGGCCGCCCTCATCGGCCCCGGCGTCCACGCCTCTCACGGCATGGAGCGCACCCACTGGGAGGGCCTGAAGAACACCATGGCCCTGTGCCTGCTGTACCTGGAGGCGGAGTAAAAGGCTGCTGGGTGCGCGACGGCGCGCCCCGGCGCGTCCAGGCATTTTGCCGGAGGCAAAATCCTGATGCCGGGCGGATTCAGTCCGCCCGAGCAGATAAAAAAGAGGGGCCCCCGGCGGGCGTGGGCCCGCTGGGGATTCGCACCCACTGGGAGGGCCTGGAGAACACCATGGCCCTGTGCCTGCTGTACCTGGAGGCGGAGTAAGGCACCCATCGTCCTCGCAAATTGAGATCTGCCGTCCCCCTCATCCGTCTGGCCTGCGGCCAGCCACCTTCCCCCCAGGGGGAAGGCTTTGGGGCATGTCCACAATTTGCGCGAAACATGTGGAAAACCTCCGCGGACTCCATGGTCCGCGGAGGTTTTCTGTCGTTTATTCGTTTATCAGGCTCAGAGCTTGACCACCCAGCCGTGGGGGTCGGGAATGGTGCCCCACTGGATGCCGGTAAGGGTGTCGTACAGCTTCTGGGTGACGGGGCCGATCTTGCCGCCGTTGACCACGGTGTGCTTGTCCTCCCAGCCCATCTCGCCGATGGGGGACACCACAGCGGCGGTGCCGGTGCCCCAGGCCTCGTCCAGCTTGCCCTCGGCGGCGGCGTCAAAGAGCTCCTGGGCGGTGATGAGCCGCTCCTGGACGGGATAGCCCCAGTCCCGCAGCAGCTGCAGGCAGGAGCGGCGGGTGATGCCGGGCAGCACGGAGCCGGTGAGCTCGGGGGTGATGACCTCGCCGTCCACCTTGAACATGACGTTCATGGAGCCCACTTCCTCGATGTACTTCCGGTGGACGCCGTCCAGCCACAGAACCTGGGCGTAGCCCTGGCCCTCGGCCCGCTCGCCGGCCCGGATGGAGGCGGCGTAGTTGCCGCCGCACTTGGTGTAGCCGGTGCCGCCGCGGACGGCGCGGACATCCTCGCTCTCCACGTAGATGCGCACCGGGTTGATGCCCTCGGCGTAGTAGGCGCCCACGGGGCAGCAGATGACGCAGAACAGATAGGTGTGGGAGGCGTGGACGCCCAGGCTAGCGTCAGTGGCGATGATGAAGGGGCGGATATACAGAGAGGTGCCCGGCTCGCTGGGCACCCAGTCGGACTCGGTCTTGACCAGGGCCTTGATGCCGTCCAGGGCCAGGGCTTCGGGCAGCTTGGGGATGCACAGGCGCTCGCAGGAGTCGTTCATCCGGCGGACATTGTCCATGGGCCGGAACAGCTGCACGCCGCCCTCGGGGTTGCGGTAGGCCTTCATGCCCTCAAAGACCTCCTGGGCGTAGTGGAACACCATGGCGGAGGGCTCCAGGGAGATGGGGGCGTAGGGGACGATGCGCCCGTCATGCCAGCCCTGGTCGGGGTTGTAGTTCATCAGGAACATGTAGTCGGTAAAGACCTTGCCGAAGGACAGAGTCTTGGGGTCGGGCTTGGGCTTGAGCTGAGCGGCCCGGGTGATGGGAAATTCATGCATGGAGACGGCCTCCTTACGTGATTGAGAGATATGGGATACCCATTAGTATAGCAGTCGGACGGGATGGCCGCAAGTGGGGACGGACACCCGGGCTGTTTGCCTTATTATGGCACGGCGGATGGGGGAAGAATGTAACGTGAGATACAATTTCCACGGGAAAAGGGAATGCGGGGGCGTTTTTTTGCCCCGCCCGGCCTGAATCCGGCCGACGATGTGGCTGCCGCACTTGTATTGAAAAGTTTTTTTTGATATAATAATCTCTCTCATTATGTGCTGTGTGCCGAGGTGAGGACGCCATGAAAAAGAAAAACAAGCTCAGCCATCTGCTGGAGCCCAGCCTGCGGCTCTATTTCATCGCCCTGGTGTGCTTCACCGTGGCCTCCGCCTTCTTCAACTTGTACCTGGGGATCGCCGAGGCGGTGGTGGTGCTCATGCTCTACGCCTACTTCCGCCGGGCCAACACCCTGCGCCGCCGGGAGATCCTCAAGTATATCGACAACGTCACCTGCAACATCGACGTGGCCACCAAGGACACCATGGTCAACGCCCCCCTGCCCATGGTCATCTTCAAGCCGGAGACCGACGAGGTCATCTGGTCCAACGAGCGCTTTCTCCAGCTCACCGGCGAGCGGGAGCACCTGTTCGACACCAAGCTGTCCGCCGCAGTGCCCGACTTCACCTCCCGCTGGCTCATGGAGGGCAAGAGCCAGTGCCCCAACGAGGTGCGCATTGGGGACAAGCGCTTTCTGGTGTATGGCCACCTGGTGCGCACCGACGATCGGGGCCACCAGAGCTTCCTGGCCACCACCTACTGGGTGGATGTGACCGAGTTCTCCAATGTGAAGGAGGAGTTTTACGACTCCCGGCCCGTGGTGGCCATCCTGCTGCTGGACAACTACGAGGAGATTTTGAAGGGCCTGTCGGACAACGCCAGCTCCGCCCTGCTCAGCGAGATCAACGCCCGGCTGGACGAGTGGGTGGCCCCCGCCGGGGGCATCTTCTGCCGCTACAACCGGGACCACTACCTGTTCCTCTTTGAGGAGCGGCACCTCCAGGCCTACCAGGACGGGAAATACTCCGTGCTGGACGCGGTCCACGCCATTACCAGCCCCAACGGCATCCCCGCCACGCTGTCCATCGGCATCGGCAAGGACGCCGACAGCCTGGAGGAGCTGTTCCAGTTCGCCAACCTATCCATCGACATGGCCCTCTCCCGGGGCGGCGACCAGGCGGTGGTGAAGAACAAGTTCACCTTTGAGTTCTACGGCGGCCGGTCCAAGGAGACCGAGAAGCGCACCAAGGTGAAGAGCCGGGTCATGGCCAACGCCCTGGCTGAGCTCATCAGCTCCGCGTCCATGGTGTTCATCATGGGCCACAAGTACCCCGATCTGGACTGTATGGGCGCGGCGTCCGGCGTCATGGCCCTGTGCCGGAAGCGGGGCGTGCCCGCCCATATCATCAAGGAGAGCGGCCAGAACCCGGCCAGCGGCATGGCCGAGCGGCTCTCCGCCCTGCCCGAGTACCGGGACGCCTTCCTCTCCGCCCAGGACGCCCTCATCATGGCCGACGCCAACGCCCTGCTGGTGGTGGTGGACACCAACCGGCCCGAGCAGGTGTCCGCCCAGGAGGTGCTGCTCTCCTGCAACAAGGTGGCGGTCATCGACCACCACCGCCGGGCGGCCACCTACATCGCCAACGCCGCCCTCAACTTCCACGAGCCCTACGCCTCCTCCGCCAGCGAGCTGGTCACCGAGCTCATCCAGTACGCCATGGAGCCCGCCGACCTGCTGCGGGCCGAGGCGGAGGCCCTGCTGGCCGGCATCGTGCTGGACACCAAGCAGTTCACCATGCGCACCGGCGGCCGCACCTTTGAGGCGGCGGCCTACCTGCGCCGGGCCGGGGCGGACACCGGCGACGTGAAGAAGCTCTTCCAGAACGACCTGGAGGGCACCATCGCCAAGTACGACATCATCCAGAACGCCAAGATGTACCGCAACAACATCGCCGTGGCCCGGGTGGACCACACCGTGGGCCGGGTCACCGCCGCCCAGGCCGCCGACGAGCTGCTGAACATCGCGGGCATCGACGCGTCCTTTGTCCTCTTCCCCGACGGAGAGCGGGTCATCATCTCGGCCCGCAGCATGGGGGACACCAACGTCCAGGTGGTGCTGGAAAAGCTGGGGGGCGGCGGCAACGCGGCCACCGCCGGCGCCCAGGTGCCCGGCACCCTGGACCAGGTCACACGGAACCTGATCCGGTCCATTGACCAGTATTTTGAGGATGAGTGACGGAATGATGAAAAAGCTGATTCCCCTGCTGCTGCTGGCGCTCCTTCTCACCGCCTGCAGCGGCCAGACGGCCGAAAGCAGCACCCAGTCCCCCGGGCCTGAGCCCACCCAGTCCACCCCGTCCGCTTCGACCGGGTCCGGCCTGGTGGCGGCGGAGGAGCCCCCCATTCTGGACTGGATGGCCGACCAGCCGGTGCCCGGCTTTTTGGACGAGGAACAGCGGGACCTGTTCCTGCGGGCGTACAGCGCCGCCAATTTCCTCATGGGCTGCTCCACCGGCAATGTGGAGGAATATCCCCTGGCCGACGGCACCATGCCCCAGCGGGGCGAGTATGAGAAGCTGACCCTGGACAACGGCTGGACCTACCTGGTGGCCCAGGGGCGGTACGCCCGCTGGGCTGACTTCGAGGCCATGATGGACAGCGTCTTTACGCCGGAATACCAAGAGGAGCTGCTGTACCAGGAGGACGGCGACGGGGAGCGCATCCCCGTCTTTACCGAGACCCCGGACGGCGGGATGTGCTTTATCCAGGCCGACCGGGGAAGCGACACGGAGTACGACTGGGCTGACATGCCGGACACCTACGAGCTGGTGAGCATGAGCGACGACGCGGTGGAGTTCAGTCTGATCGGCCACTACGCCGTTCTGGGCGAAGATGGCGGAGAGATAGCCGTGCAGGGGATCATCACCAGAGAATATCCCATCCGTATGGAGCGTACCGCCGACGGTTGGCGTGTGGCGGAGTTCCATTTGCCATATTAAGAGCATATATCAGAAAGGAACGATACGATATGAAGGTTATTTTACAGCAGGACGTGAAGGGTCAGGGCAAGAAGGGACAGATGATCGAGGCCAGCGACGGCTACGCCCGCAACTTCCTTCTGCCCCGGAAGCTGGCCGTGGTGGCCACGGCGGAGAATATCAACACCATGAAGATGCAGGAGAAGGCCAAGAAGGCCCAGGAGGCCGCCGAGAAGGCCGAGGCCCAGGCCACCGCCGAGAAGCTCTCCGGCATCACCGTGAAGGTGCCCGCCAAGGGCGGCAACGGCGGCCGGCTCTTCGGCGCCGTCACCTCCAAGGAGATCTCCGACTGCCTCAAGGAGCAGTTCGGCCTGGACATCGCCAAGACCAAGATCGTCCAGGAGGAGCCCATCAAGGCCTTCGGCGGCTACAAGCTGAAGGTCAAGCTGGGCTATGAGATCACCGGTACCCTCAGCGTCATGGTGGTGGAGGCGTAAAGACTGCCCCAGGACAGCCCAAAGGGACACCCCTTCCCTCATCCGCCCCATTTGGGGGCACCTTCTCCCAGAGGGGGAAGGCTTAGGGCGCTTCCCATAGGCTTCCCCCACTGGGGGAAGCTGTCGAGCGTCAGCGAGACTGATGAGGGAAACTGTGACGGTCGCTGAGGAATTTCCCCTCATCCGTCATTTGCTGCGCAAATGCCACCTTCCCCCAGAGGGGGAAGGCTTTGGGGTGCCCCCTTCCCCCGGGAAGGCTTTTGTCCCGCGACAGAAAAGCGTTTGATTTTTACCCAGGAGGTGAGAATATGGATGAGGCGCTGCTGACCCGGCAGATGCCCCACTCGGTGGAGGCGGAGCAGGCAGTGCTGGGGTCCATGCTCATCGACTCCCGATGCGTGCCCGAGGTGGTGGAGGAGCTGCGGGGCGAGGACTTCTACCTGCGGCAGAACCGGGAGATCTACGAGACCATCTACTCCATGTTCAACTTCTCTCTGACCATCGACCCGGTGACCGTGCTGGACCATATGCGCCAGAACGGCGTGTACGATGAGAACACCTCCCGCAGCTACCTGCTCCAGCTCATGGAGATCACCCCCACGGCGGCCAACGTGAAGGAGTACGTGGCCATCGTGAAGGACAAGTCCCTGCTGCGGCGCATCGCCGAGACGGCGGGAGATCTGACCGCCCTCATCCAGGAGGGCACCGGCACGGCCCAGGAGGTGCTGGAGGCGGCGGAGCAGCGGATCTACGCCATCCGCCAGGGCCGCGGCGCCCAGGGCCTGGAGCACATCTCCACGGTCATCCTCAGCGTGTACGAGCGGCTCAACGAGCTGGCCGCCCAGGACAGCGAGGTGCCCGGCCTGTCCACCGGCATGCCCGACGTGGACCGGGCCATCGCCGGACTGAACAAGTCCGACCTGATCCTGCTGGCCGCCCGTCCCGGCATGGGCAAGACCTCCTTCGCCCTCAACGTGCTGCTCCACGCGGGCAAGTTCTCGGGCAAGACGGTGGTCTTCTTCTCCCTGGAGATGAGCCGGGAACAGCTGGCCATGCGCCTGATCTCCGGCGAGAGCTTTGTGGACAACAAGAAGCTGGTCACCGGCCGGCTCACCGAGGAGGACTGGACCAAGATCGCCGCCGCCTCGGCCGCCCTCAACCGGACCCAGATCCTCATCGACGACAACCCGGCCCTGTCCGTGGCCGACATGAACGCCAAGTGCCGCCGGGTGGACAACCTGGGCCTGGTGGTCATCGACTACCTCCAGCTGATGACCTCCGCCGGCGGACCCCAGCGCAGCAGCAACGAGAACCGGCAGCAGATCGTCTCCGACATCTCCCGGGCCCTGAAGATCATGGCCAAGGAGCTCAACGTGCCGGTGGTCTGCCTGTCCCAGCTCTCCCGCGGCCCCGAGAGCCGCAGCGACAAGCGCCCCATGCTCTCCGACCTGCGTGAGTCGGGCGCCATCGAGCAGGACGCCGATATCGTCATGTTCCTCTACCGGGACGACTACTACAACGACAACGACGAGAACCACAACCTGGCCGAGTGCATCATCGCCAAGAACCGCCACGGCGAGACCGGCACGGTGGAGCTCCAGTGGCTGCCCGAGTACACCACCTTCTCCTCCATCGACCGGCGGCACCAGGAGTACTGAGCGTCCGAGCCGTCATGCGCAGCCCGGATGGAGCGGAGCGGCGGCGAGAGGTGTTTTTGGGGAAATGAATTCCCCCAAAAACAGAGCTTTTTGCCTGGACCCCATAAGGAGACTTTATGACAGACGCCCTCAACACCCTTGCAACGGAATACGACATGCTCCCACGGGGGGGCACGGTGTTGTGCGCCGTGTCCGGGGGCGCCGACTCGGTGTACCTGCTCCACCGGCTTTGGCTGCTGCGGGACATCCTGGGCTTTACCCTGGTCGCCGCCCACTACAACCACTGCCTCCGGGGCGCGGAGTCGGAACGGGACGAGGCCTTTGTCCGGGACTTTGTGGCCAAGTGGTGCGGTCCCCAGCGCTTTGACGGCCCCCATGGGGCGCACACCCTGCCCGCCGTGGAGCTGGTGGTGGGCCGGGGCGATGTGGCCGGCGAGGCCGCCCGGCAGGGCCGGGGGCTGGAGGAGACCGCCCGGGACATGCGGTACGCCTTCCTGCGGGATACGGCCCGGCGTCTGGGCTGTGACCGCATCGCCACCGCCCACACCGCCGACGACAACGCCGAGACCCTGCTGCTCCACCTGATCCGGGGCACCGGGCTCCAGGGCCTGGCGGGCATCGCCCCACGGCGGGGGGATCTGGTGCGGCCCATGCTCACCACCACCCGCCGGGAGGTGGAGGAGTACCTGACCCTGTACGGCATCCCCCACGTGGAGGACAGCTCCAATTCCGATGAGCGCTTCACCCGCAACCGCATCCGCCGCCAGGTGGTGCCCCTGCTGGAGGAGCTCAACCCGGGCTTTGTCCGCCGCATGGCGGACACCACCCGCTATCTGCGCTCGGATAACGACTTTCTCAACGCCCAGGCCGCCCAGGTGTGCGCCCACGCCCGGTGGGCGGAGGACGACCTGGTCATCGAGGCCCGCTACCTGGCCGACGCCCCCGCCGCCATCGCCCCACGGGCCGCCCGGCGGCTGCTGGAGATGATGGGGGACGGGGACACGGACTGCTCCGCCGCCCACCTGGAGGCCATTGTGGACCTGTGCCGGGGGGACGACCCGTCGGCGGTGGCCTTCCTGCCGGGCGGCAGGCTGGCCCAGCGGGTGTACGGTGAGCTGCTCCTCACTACCCGGGACGACCCCCGTCCTCCCTTTGAGCCGGTGACCCCGGTGAGGGGGGAGAACCCGATTCCGGGCACGGACTGGAAGCTGGTGCTGGAGGAGGACCCGTGGCCGGGGCTGGTGATCCGCCCCCGGCGGCAGGGCGACGAGCTGACCCGGCCCGGCCGGAAGAGCCGGACGGTGAAAAAGCTGATGATCGACGAAAAAATCCCCCGGCGGGACCGGGAACGGGTCCCAGTGGCCGCGGACGGGGACGGCGTCATCGCCGTGGCCGGGCTGGGCGGCAACGCCCGGCACCCACGTTTCGGCGCGGCCCTCCGGTTCATCCGGCGGGAGAGAACAGACACCACCACAGAAACAGAAAGAATGGAAGGATGAGCGACTATGCTGGAACAGGACATTGAACGGGTACTTTTTTCTGAGGAAGAGCTGGATAAGCGGGTGAGCGAGATCGCCGCCGAAATCAACCGGGACTACGCCGGGAAGGAGCCTATGCTCATCTCGGTGCTGCGGGGTTCCTTTGTGTTTATGGCCGACCTGACCCGGAAGATCGAGGTGCCCTGCACCATCGACTTCATGTCCGTGTCCTCCTACGGCAAGGGCACCACCTCCACCGGTCAGGTGCAGATCACCAAAGACCTGTCCGACGACATCGAGGGCAAGGACATCATCGTGGTGGAGGACATTCTGGACTCGGGCAACACCCTGTCCTACCTGATGGAGCTGCTCCGGGCCCGGAAGCCGGCGTCCATGAAGCTGTGCACCCTGCTGGATAAGCCTGACCGCCGGGTGAAGGAGGTCCACGTGGACTACAGCGGCTTCGCCATCCCCGACGAGTTCGTGGTGGGCTACGGCCTGGACTATGCCGAGAAGTACCGCAACCTGCCCTACATCGGCATCCTCAAGCCCCGGGTGTACGGCGGCGAGGGCTGAGCGCCCCCGTCCATCCCGGCCTTCCGGCGGCGTATCATAAGCTGTGAAATGAAACGGGCCCGCCCTCAACGGGCGCCCCGTGGAGGGAGAGGTCCGTATTGAAGAAGAAAATTTCCGGCCGCGACCTGGTGTTCTACCTGTTCATTTTCCTCATTTTGCTCTCCACCGTCTACGCGCTGATGGGGCTGAACGCGGGAAAAGCGGTCTACTACTCTGAGATCCACGACCTGCTGGACAACCAGCAGGTCAAGACCCTGCAGGTCAAGGACGACGTGGTGACCATGGAGCTGTGGGAGCCCTACCAGGGCAGCTATACGGTCAGCTACAAGCTGCCCAGCTTTGACCTGTTCTACCAGGACTTCAACGACACCATTGTCAAGCAGCACGCCAACGGCATCATCCAGGCCTTTGACTACCCGGCGGGCTTCCGTCTGCCCGCCTGGGCCAGCGCCCTGCTGCCCACGCTGGTGATCGTGGTGGTGTTCTTCGCCATGTGGTACATCATGTTCCAGCGGCAGGCCGGGGGCGGCGGCGGCGCCGACAAGACCAGCCGGTACTCCCGGGCCCGCACCCGCACCGTCTCCGACGAGGGCAAGAAGGTCACCTTTGCCGATGTGGCCGGCGCCGACGAGGAGAAGGAGGAGCTGCGGGAGGTGGTGGAGTTCCTGCGGGACCCCAAGCGCTTCCTGGCCCTGGGCGCCCGCATCCCCAAGGGCATCCTGCTGGTGGGCCCTCCGGGCACCGGCAAGACCCTGCTGGCCAAGGCCGTGGCCGGTGAGGCCGGGGTCCACTTCCTGTCCATCTCCGGCTCCGACTTTGTGGAGCTGTACGTGGGCGTGGGCGCCAGCCGTGTCCGGGACCTGTTTGACCAGGCCAAGAAGAACGCCCCCGCCATCGTGTTCATCGACGAGATCGACGCTGTGGGCCGCCAGAGAGGCACCGGCCTGGGCGGCGGCCACGACGAGCGGGAGCAGACGCTCAACCAGCTGCTGGTGGAGATGGACGGCTTTGCCGCCAACGAGGGGGTCATCGTCATGGCCGCCACCAACCGGCAGGACATTCTGGACCCCGCTCTCCTGCGCCCCGGCCGGTTTGACCGGCAGATCTACGTGGGCGCCCCCGACATCAAGGGCCGGGAGGAGATCCTGAAGATCCACGCCCGCAACAAGCCTCTGGCCGAGGACGTGGACCTGAAGGACGTGGCCAGGGCCACCGGCGGCTTCACCGGCGCGGACCTGGAGAACCTGATGAACGAGGCCGCCCTGCTGGCCGCCCGCCGGGGGGAGCGGTTCATCACCAAGCCCGACCTCCACGAGGCGGTCATCAAGGTCATCGCCGGGCCGGAGAAGAAGAGCCGGGTGGTCATCGAGCGGGAGCGGAAGCTCACCGCCTACCACGAGGCGGGCCACGCCGTGGTCAGCCACGCCCTGGAGACCGCCGACCCGGTCCACCAGATCACCATTGTGCCCCGGGGCCGTGCCGGCGGCATGACCATCTCCCTGCCCCAGGAGGACAAGAGCTTCCTCTCCCGCACCGAGCTGGAGGAGCGCATCGCCTCCCTGCTGGGCGGCCGGGTGGCCGAGCAGCTGGTGCTGGGGGACATCTCCACCGGCGCGGGCAACGACCTGCAGCGGGCCTCCGCCATCGCCCGCAACATGGTCATGCGGTACGGCATGAGCGATAAGCTGGGCAGCGTGGTCTTTGACTCGGGCCACGACGAGATCTTCATCGGCCGCTCCATGGCCCAGGCCAAGAGCTACTCCGAGGAGACCGCTGACCTGATCGACCAGGAGGTCAAGGCCATCATCGACAAGGCCTACGCCCGGTGCAGGGATATCCTCACCCGGCAGCGGGAGCAGCTGGAGCTGACCGCCCAGTACCTGCTGGAGAACGAGACCATGGACGCCGCTGACTTCGAGCTGGTCTTCACCGACCCGGACGCCCTCCGGGAGGAGGACGGCAGCATCAAGAGCCGTGTGGAGGACGTGCCCTCCATCCGCCGCCAGCGGAGCGAGCTGACCCCTGAGGGCAGGCGGGTGTCTCCCGGGGACATCGACGTGCCCGCCCCCGACGAGGGCAAGCCCGAGGACAAGAAGTAAGAACTACACATATCGCAAAACAGCGGGACATCCGGAGTTATCCGGATGTCCCGCTTAGCATATTGAAAAATTTCTGTTCAAACGCG
Organism: uncultured Pseudoflavonifractor sp.; assembly: GCF_944387275.1. GTDB lineage: Bacteria > Bacillota > Clostridia > Oscillospirales > Oscillospiraceae > Pseudoflavonifractor > Pseudoflavonifractor intestinihominis. The sequence continues at coordinate 19,262 of NZ_CALXEG010000012.1, read as the reverse complement.
CTGGAGTGAATTGCGGCGGGGGAGCTCGAGGGGGCGGCCGCCCGCCTCGAATGGGATTGAATGCCCCGCAATGCCTTGCGGCGCAAGGCTTGCGGAGAGCGGAGCGAGGACTTTTGGGCCGCTGTGCGGGACAAAAGTACCGGCATTTTTGAAGGCTGCGGAAAAAGTCCAAGAACTTTTTCCGCAGCCTGAACGGGACATCCGGAGTTATCCGGATGTCCCGCTGTTTTTGTCCGCCAGTTCGGGCGGCCCCGACTTGGACTTGCCCAGGCGGCGGCGGTACTGGGAGGGGGTACAGCCGTACTCCGCCTTGAACCGGCGGAGGAAATAGCTCTTCTCCCGGAAGCCCAGGGACTGGCTGATGTCCTGCACCGCCCGGTCGGTGTGCTCCAGGGCCCAGAGGGCCTGTTCCATGCGGATGTGATAGAGCTTCTGGCTGAAGGTCTCGCCGGTGACCCGGCGGAAATAGGCGGAGAGGTAGCTGGGGTTGTAGTTGAACCGGCGGGCCAGATCGGTCAGGGTGACGGTGTCGTAGTGGTCGCCCATATACTTGAGCAGCTGGCCGAAGGGGTTGTCCCGCAGCATGGTGGAGCGGCTCACCGAGAGATGGCTCTGAAATCCCCGCTGGAGCAGGGTGAAGAGCTGGACCGTGCCGCAGTGGAGCAGCTTGGGGGTGAAGCTGTCCCCGGTGAGCAGCTCCCGGCACAGGGCCAGGGCACAGCCCCACACCGGGTCCCCGGACCGGTAATCAAAGCAGAGGAACTCCTCCTCCGGGTCCTCCAGGCGCATCAGGTCGAACAGGATGCGGCAGTCGGCCAGCTGGCTGAAGAACAGCCCGTCGAAAAAGGCCGCGGGATAGCGCAGGGCCAGCACCCGGCCCTCCTCCACCTGGTAGCCCCTCCGGCTGCGCAGCAGCAGAAAGCTGCCCGGCGTCAGGGGGATGGTCCGCTTGCTCCTCAGGCGCAGCCGCACGCTCTCCGGGGTGAACAGCAGCAGAAAGTGGCCCCCGGGGTGCTCCCCCGGCCCCTCGGCCTCCAGGGTCACGCCCCCGGCCTGGACCGGTCCCGCCGCCAGCCCCGCCAAAACCAGATTCCACGCTCCACGCTGCGCCATGGACCAATTCCCTCCCCTGTTCCAGGTTTCTCCGCCTGTTATTATACTGTTTTTTGCCCCCGGGCCACAAGAGCGACCGGGAAGAAATCCAAAAATAAGACACTTTTGGCACAAGATACGTCAATTGTTGGGGGAATGTGGATGTGATAATCTTTTAACGAACACCGGGCGGCAGGGGAACGCACCTGCCGTTTGCCCGGGCGGGCAGGCCGGAGAGGTATTCCGGCAGGGCCCATGCTGCAAGGAGGATATGGAACATGAGAGGAACCATCAAAAAACTGCTGTCCCTTGTGCTGTGCGGCGCCATGCTGGCGGCCGTGCTGGGGGGCTGCACCAACCAGGAGACGGAGACCACCCCCTCTGTCTCCCCCAGCGCCAGTGAGGAGGTCTCCCAGTCTCCCGCCGGCGGCGTGACCGACGGCACCTACACCGGCACCGCCGAGGGCTTCGGCGGCGAGGTGAGCGTGACCATCACCGTGTCCGGCGGCGCCATCACCGCCGTGGACGCCGCAGGCGACAGCGAGACCGAGGACGTGGGCCGGGCCACCCTGCCCGACCTGGCCCAGCAGATCCTGGACGCCCAGAGCGCCGACATTGACGGCGTGTCCGGCGCCACCGTCACCAGCGAGGCCGTCATGGCCGCCGCCAAGGACGCCATGGCCCAGGCCGGCATGTCCGTGGAGGAGGAAGCGGCCCCCGCCGGTGAGGACGAGGAGGTCACCGCCGACGTGCTGGTCATCGGCATGGGCGCCTCCGGCACCATGGCCGCCCTCAGCGCCGCTGAGGCGGGCGCCACTGTGGTGGGCGTGGAGAGCACCGGCGTGCTGGGCGGCATGGGCAACGCAGCCCAGGGCATGTTCGCCATCGGCACCTCCCTCCAGTACGAGCGGTACGGCGACGATCTGGGCTCCGACGAGGAGTACTGGTACGAGAAGCTGATGGACCAGAGCAACCAGCTGGCCAACGCCCAGCTCATCCGCACTTTTGTCAGCGAGGCCAAGAACACGGTGGAGTACCTGCTGGACAAGGGCGTGAAGGTCTACCTGTCCAAGACCGCCCAGCAGATCGCCCACTTTGACGAGACCATCATCTACCACCGCTGGAACAACGCCGCCCCCTTCACCTACCTGGGCCAGGCCCTGGACGACAACGGCGTGGACATCCGCTACAACACCACCGCCACCAGCCTGCTCACCGATGACAGCGGCGCGGTGACCGGCGCCGTGTGCACCAAGGAGGACGGCGGCACCCTGACCGTCAACGCCGGCGCGGTGATCGTCTCCACCGGCAGCTTCGCCGGCAACGAGGAGATGATGCGCCAGGCCCTGGGCGACAAGGTGTATGACACCGTCAACGTCATCGGCGGCAACGACGGCTCCGGCCTGCAGATGATGTACGACGTGGGCGCCGCCCAGGGCGAGCTGCTCACCATGAACCACGGCGTGGGCACCAAGACCGCCGACATCGAGGTGGCCGAGCAGCTGACCCTGAACACCCCCATCCTGTGGGTCAACCACCTGGGCGAGCGGTTCATGAACGAGGACCTGCTGAAGGACACCGTGGAGTTCTCCAGCGCCGTGCTGGCCCAGGGCGGCTACGCCTACACCATTGTGGACCAGGCCACCGTGGACCGCTGGTGCGACAGCTCCTATGAGAACACCGGCACCTGGGTCCACTACTGGGACCGCTTCGGCATCATCGGCGAGGACGGCGAGCGGACCATCTACCACGCCATCGTGGACCCGGAGGTCTTTGCCAGCGACTTTGAGAAGCTGACCGAGAGCGGCGACGGCAAGGTGTGCCAGACCCTGGACGAGGTGGCCGAGTTCATCGGCTGTGACGCCGACACCCTGAAGGACACCGTGTCCCGCTACAACACCTACGTGGCCAGCGGCGACGACGAGGAGTTCTTCAAGAGCGCTGAGAGCCTGGTCTACTCCGTGGAGGAGGGCCCCTTCTACGTCACCAAGGGCTACAACGCCGTGCTGGGCGCCCTGGGCGGCGTAAACGTGACCAAGGAGCTCCAGGTGGTGGATGACGACATGAACCCCATCCCCGGCCTGTACGCCACCGGCAACAACTGCAGCGGCGTCAGCGTGGCCGCCTACGTCAACGTGGAGGGCGTGGGCCTGGGCTTCGCTCTGACCTCCGGCCGTCTGGCCGGCGCCAACGCGGCTGCCGCCGTGCTGGGCCAGTAACCAGCCTCTTTCCCCGATTTTTTTTCGCTCCCCGGACGGGATTTCCGTCCGGGGAGTTTTTTCGCCCAGGAGAATAAAAGTCCGGTTTATAGGACTTGTTATTTGCTATACTGTGCACGTAAGGACAGGAGAGACAGCCCGCCAAGGCGGGGCAGACAGAAAGGAGCGTCCGGTTATGAACGAGTATTCCATGCGCTGGGTCCGTGGTCATGTGGAGGTGTACGACGCCTACGGGCGCTTCCGCTTCTCCGCCGACAGCGAGCGGGAGGCCCTGGCCGAGCTGGCCGAGGAGGCCGCCTGACAGACAAGGCCGCGCCCCCGGATACCCTGTCGCAGGGGATCCGGGGGCGCGGCTTTATGAGAGAGGGGAGGATGTCGTGTCAGCCCTTCAACGCCTGGGCGGCGTCCATGGTCAGCTGGGCGATGAAGGAGAGGGTGGTGTGCTCGTAGCCCCGGAACAGGCTGTCAAACTTGTCCTGGAAGGGGTCGCTCCACTTGTGGTCGATCGCGGCGTAGCCCATCATGGCGCCGTACAGGGTGGCGATCTGGCCTCCGTTGCAGTCCACGTCCTGGCCGCACATGGCGATGATGTGCATGCACTCGTCAAAGTCGTTGCCGGCGAAGTAGAGGGCCACCACCTCGGCCGCCGCATTGGGATAGGTGTGGATCCAGTTGTAGCGCTTGTACTTCTCCTCACACTCCCGCCAGGCGGGCTCCCAGGCGTCGTGGCGCCGGCAGGCGTCCCAGGCGAACTTGACCACCGAGTAATACTCGCTCTTGGGGGGAATGAGGGCGATGGAGTCCTCCAACACCTTGCGGATGTCGGTCTCCACATAGGCAAGGGCGGTCATGACGGCGTTGAACACCTCGCCCAGGATGCCGTTGTTGACATGGGAGACGGCGCCGTCGATCCAGGCCAGCCGGGCGGCCAGCTCCGGGTCGCCGGGGGCCACCATGCCGCAGACGGAGCCCCGCATCTGGGCGCCGATCCACTCGTTCCAGGGGTTGTTGACCTTGGCGCTCATGGGCGGGAAAATGCCCCGCTTCATGTTGCGGAAGGCGGCTTCTTCCGCGGTCCAGGTGTACTCGATGCGGCCGATCCACTCCATGCCGATGTCCTCGGAGGTCACCTTGGAGCCGTGATCCCGGACGGCGTTGAGGAAGGCCAGCTCAAAGAGCACGTCGTCATTGTAGGTGGTGGGCTCCCGGAGATAGCCGTAGATCTCGCCAAAGGTCTCCCGCAGCTTGTCGGTGCAGTAGCCCTCGATGATGGTGCCCACGGCGGCGCCCGCCACCTGGGCGATCCAACCGGCGTGCTGCCGTTCAAAGATGGGGATATTGTCGGGCACGGCCCTGGGCGCGGGGAAGGTGACTTCGGCGGCGTGGTCGTCAAAGGACTCGTACTGGGCGTAGCTCCAATAGGGGTGGTCGGGGATCTTGGGAGCCCGGCCCAGCACCTCGAAGAGCTTGGCATAGTACTGGAGCATCTTCACATCATCGTGCTCGTCAAATGCCTTCTGCATGATGGGGATCAGGGCCTCGGCCTCGGTCACGTCGTAGCCCTTGTTCTCCATGGCCTGGATGGCGCCCAGCAGGGTGTGGTCGGGGGCCAGGGAGCCGGGCACACGGGTGTACCAGCGGCCACGGGCCTCGTTGATGTCCAGTGCGCCCTGGTCCACCTTGGCCTCCATCCAGGAGGACTCCTCCTTGGTCTGGAGACGGGGGGTGGTTTCGAACAGGGCCTTTGTGGTCAGCTCACGCGCTTTCATTGGCATTCACGTTCCTTTCTTACCGGCTGCCTCCGCTGCGGCGCCCGCCCCGGAGGAGTTCTTTGCTTTCCTCTGTGTTCTGATGTAGGAGTAGATGGCAATGGCAATGATGGTGATGGCGTAGGGCAGGGCCTGCACCAGACGGGCAGGCACGTTGAGCATCTGGAGCCGGGTGGCCAGGGAGTCGGCGGCGCCGAAGATGATGGAAGACAGGAGCACGCCGAGGGGTGTGCCCCGGCCCATGCCCTCGGCGGCCATGCCGATGTAGCCTCGGCCGGCGATCATTTCCCGGGAGAAGTTGGACACGTAGGCCATGGACATAAACGCGCCGCCCATACCCGCCAGGCCGCCGGCGATGATGGAGGTCAGATAGCGGTATTTCCGCACATGGATGCCCACGGAGCGGGCCGCCTGGGGATTTTCACCCACAGTGCGGATGCGCAGTCCGGTAGGGGTCTTGTAGATGAGGAAGAAGAGCACGATGACCAGCAGCACGGCCACATAGGTCAGGATATTGTGTCCGGACAGGATGTCGCCCAGGATGGGGATGTCCTTGAGGATGGGGATGTCGATGCTGGGGCACACCGGGCTGTTAAGGCTCTGGGTGGAGCCCTTTTCGCCGGTGACATAGTACAGAACGAAGATGGTCAGGCCGCTGGCCAGGGTATTGAGGGCGATACCGGCCAGGATGGCCTCGCTGCCCAGCCGGAGGACCACAAAGGTATACAGGCAGGCGAAGAAGGCGCCCGCGGCAAAGGCGATGACCACGCCCAGGAAGGCGCTGCCGGTGAAGTAGCCGCCCAGCACGCCCGCCAGGGAGCAGAGAAGCATGATGCCTTCGGTTCCGATGGCGTCCACGCCGCCCTTGTAGAAGACCATACAGGCCATGGCGGCGTACAGCACCGGGGTCATAACGCGGATGGTGGTGAAGAAGAAGTCGGTATTAAAGATGACCTGAATGATATCAGCCATTTGCGCTCACCGCCTTATTCTCAAGCTCTTGGGTCTCCTTGATGATCATTTTCTTCCGGAAGCCGCTCAGAATGGCCTGGGCGGAGATGAGAACGATGACCACCGCCTGGATGATCTTCACGATTTCAAAGGGCACGTCGCTGGTGCGGGACATGATATCCGCGCCGATGCGCAGATAGGCCAGGAACAGGGCGGCCAGGGGCACGTATTTGGCCTTATAGCGGGCCACGATGGCGATCAGGATGCCGTCCCAGCCGTAGTTGGTGAGCTCCAGGTACTGGAACCGGCGGTACATGCCGAACAGCTCCACCGAGCCGCCCAGGCCGGCCAGCGCGCCGCCCAGGAACTGGGTGCCGATGATGACCGCGGCGGTGCCGACGCCCGAGTATTTGGCCATCCGGCCGTTGCTGCCCACCAGGGTGGCCTTATAGCCCAGAGGGGTGCGCTCCAGGATGAAGTGGCAGGCCACCACGCAGAGAATGGCGATGATCAGGCCGGCGTGGACGCGGGTGCCGGGGATGATGGTGGGCAGCTCCATGCTGGCGGGGAACTGGTAGGTGTACTTGCTGTTGATCTCCGGGTCGATGAAAAAGGTCTGGATAAAGTACAGGCCCACATTGAGACACACATAGTTGAGCATCAGGGAGGTGACGATCTCGTTGGCGCCGCACTTGACCTTCAGGATGCCGGGGATCAGGGAGGTGACGCCGCCGGCCACAGCCGCCAGGATCATGGCCACCAGCAGATTGAGCACAGGGGGCAGCGGAAGGGTCAGGGCGGAGATGGCGGCCACCACCGCGCCCAGGAAGAAGCCGCCCTCGGCGGACAGGTTGAACAGGCCGGTGCGGTACAGGATGACGATGGACAGGCCTGTAAACATGATGGGGATCATCTCCTCCACCACGTTGCCCATGCGGCGCACGGTGGTGAGGGGACCGAAAAGGAAGTTGAAGATGGCGTTCAAAGGCTCGCTGCTGACGCACAGCACGATCACAAAGACGATGAGCAGTGCAATGCCGATGGCAACAGCTGTGCGGAGCGCCTCGACCCAGGCCATTTTACTGTGCCGCTTCACACAGAGCCCCCCTTTCTTCCGCAGTCTGCTTCTTTACGCCCAGCATATAGAGGCCCAGCTCCCGCTCTGTGACAGCCTTGCTGTCCGGGAAGTAGGCGGCCACTTCGCCGTCGCACATGACCAGGATGCTGTCGCTCAGCTCCAGGACCTCGTTCAGGTCGGCGGAGATGAGCAGGATACCCCGCCCCTGGTCCCGCAGGGCCACAAGTTTTTTCCAGATGAATTCGTTGGCGCCCACGTCGATGCCGCGGGTGGGCTGGTTAGCGATCAGCAGGTCGGGATCGGCGGAGAACTCCCGGGCCACAACCACCTTCTGCATGTTGCCGCCCGAGAGCATTGACACGGCTTGGTCGCCGTTCCGGCACAGAATGGTAAAAGCGTCGATGAGCTTGGCGCATTTTTCCCGGATCTGCCGCAGGTTCAGCAGGCCGCCCCGGCGAAACTCCGGCTTGTCGATCCGGTCCGACATGAGGTTTTCCCAGATACTCAGGCTCCCCGCCACGCCGGTGGAGATGCGGTCCTCGGGGATGTAGGACACGCCGGAGGCGCGGATATCCTTGATACCCAGGGGAGAGAGATCTTTGCCGTTAAGCAGGACCTTGCCGCTGCTGGGCTTTTTCAGGCCGAAGATGCACTCGGCCAGCTCGTTCTGGCCGTTGCCCTCTACGCCGGCCACGCCCAGGATCTGTCCCCGGCGCAGGTCAAAACTCACGTCCTTGAGCTTCTGCCGGCGCTCGTCGTTCCAGTAGTTCAGGTGCTGGATCTCCAGCAGCTTGTCGCCGAAAGCGGGGGCGGACTTCTGCACGTTGAGCACCACGTCCCGGCCCACCATGAAGCGGGAGATCTCCTCCTCCGTGGAGCCCTCCACCGGCATGCTGCCGATGGTCCGGCCACCCCGGAGCACGGTGATGTTGTCACAGATCTGCCGCACTTCCTTGATCTTGTGGGAGATGAAAATGATGGTGTGGCCGTGCTGCTTCAGCAGGAGCAGCTGTTCGAAGAGTTCCTCGGTCTCCTGGGGGGTGAGGACGGCGGTGGGCTCGTCCAGAATCAGCAGCTTGGCGCCCCGGGCCAGGACCTTTAAAATCTCCACCTTCTGCTTCAGACCCACGGAGAGGGTCTCCACCTTTGCCTCCGGGTCCACGTTCAGGTTGTACTTTTTGGCCATGTCCGCCACCATCTGGCTGGCCTTTTTACCGTCGGTAAAGGGGCCCTTTCGGGGCTCCATGCCCAGGACGATGTTCTCATACACCTTCAGGGAATCCACCAGCATAAAGTGCTGATGCACCATGCCGATGCCCTGCTTGATGGTCTCGGCAGGGCTGGAGGTCTCCAGCTTCTTTCCCTCAAAGTAGATTTCTCCGCTGTCCTTGGACTCAAATCCGAACAGAATTTTCATCAGGGTACTTTTTCCGGCGCCGTTTTCTCCCATCAGCGCGTGGATCTCACCCTTCTGGACGGAAAGCGTGACGTCTTTGTTGGCCATAACGCCGTTTGGGTAGATCTTGGTGATGTTTTCCATGCGCAGGATCTCTTCGCCCATGGCAGAGCCTCCTCTCTCTCAATCAGTGCCGCTCCGGACCACGCCGGGAAAGGAACGGCTGGCCTCCGCGGGGCGGCGTCAGGCAGCCCTTGGGAGAAAAAATGCGGGGCGCGCTGTAATCGGCGCGCCCCGCAGCGACGATTACGGCTTGCAGGAATCCAGGATTGCGTTGAGTTCGTCAGTGGGAAGACCCAGCGCGGAAGTGACCGTTACCTCTCCGTCCAGCACGGCCTGACGGGCCTCGTCCACTTTGTCCCGGATCTCCTGAGGGACATTCTTTTCATAGTACTCGTTCACGGCGATATCGGAGGCGCCCTCCTGGATGCCCAGCGTCTCGCTGCTGCCCCAGGGCACGGTGCCCTCCAGCTCCATCTCGGCGAAGCGGTACAGGGACTGGCCCACTTCCTTCATGACGGAGGTGAGGATCACGTTGGCCTTGTCCTCGTCGGTGCCCTGGAAGAGCATGGCCTGGTCGGAGTCCACGCCGATGATGTACTTGCCCTGCTCCACGGCGGCCTCAATGCAGCCCAGGCCGGAGGTCATGGCCGCGGGGAAGATGATGTCCACGCCCTGGTTGTACTGGGCCAGGGCCAGCTCCTTGCCCTTGGCGGTGTCGGTCCAGGAGCCTACGTAGGAGACATAGACCTTGATGTCCGGGTCCACGGACTGGGCGCCCTCAATGTAGCCCACCAGGAAGTCGGAGATGATGGGGTCCTCCTCGCCGCCGATAAAGCCGATCTTCTTGTCGGCGTTGGCGTTGGGCATGTCGGAGATGGTCACCAGGCCGGCCAGAACGCCGCCCAGATAGGAGCCCTCGTTCTGCTTGTAGCTGATGGCGTAGACGTTGGGGTAGGCGCCCTCGTCAATGGTGGTGTCGAACATGACGTACTTCTGGTCGGGGAACTCCTCCGCCAGCTGCTCGATGATCTCGATGGTGCCGGAACCGTTGACGATGATGGCGTCGTACTCGCCGGTGTCGGACAGATCCATCAGCGTGGGCTCCCACTTGGTCTGGTCGCTGCCGATCTCCAGGATCTTGGTCTCGCAGCCCAGCTGCTCGGTGATCATGTTCATACCGGCGGCGGCGGAGTCGTTGAAGGACTTGTCGCCCAGCTGGCTGGTGACCACAAAGCAGAACTTGGGCTTGGAGGGGTCAGCGGAGCTGCCGGACTGGGTTTCGGTGGTGCTGCTGTTGTTGCAGCCGGCCAGCAGGCCCAGCAGCAGGGTGGCGCCGAGAGCGAGAGACAGGATACGCTTTTTCATGCTAGACACTCCTTTTCCATATTGACCAATGCGGTTTATATACTCCCATTATCCAATGGGAATGGGCACGAATGATAAAACGTTTTATCTAGTCAAATGTCTGCTTGCGGGTGCCTTGTTTTCTTCATAATACCCTGTAAAGCGCTGCCTGTCAAGTGGTTTTTTGTGATAAATGTTGAAAAAATTAAAATATCCCCTTGCAATCTTGTGCGCTTCTCTCTATAATGAAATCATACGAAATAAAACGTTTATCCACCCATTTGACCAAAAGCAAGGAGTGAGATCTTTTGGGTGTCACCATCAAAGACATTGCCCGCAAGCTGGGCGTTTCCACCACAACGGTCTCCCTGGTGCTGAACAACAAGCCCAGCCGTATTTCCCCCGAGACGCGGCAGGCGGTGCTCCGCGCGGCGGCGGAGCTGAATTACCACCCCAACCAGATCGCGGTCAGCATGGTGACCAGGCGTACCGGGACCATCGGGCTTCTGCTCCCAGATATCAGCAACCTGTATTTCTCCTCCCTGGCCAAGGTGATCGAGTCCGAGTGCAGCGCACTGGGATACAACGTGCTCTATGGCAACACCAACGATTCCGTGGAGAATGATTTCAAATATCTGGAATTATTTCTCCTGGGGCGGGCGGTGGATGCGGTGATCCTCACGCCGTCCTACCAGCTGGGCGAGGAGGAGCGGGTCCGCTTCCGCAGTCTGGTGGAGTCCAGCGGGATTCCGGTGGTGACCGTGGACCGGCGGATGCAGCAGATGGAGGTGCCCTGTGTCTGCGTGGACCAGGAGCAGGGCGGCTACCTGGCCACAAAGCACCTGCTCTCCCTGGGCCACCGCAGGATCGGGTGCATTACGGCCCAGCCCAACGTGTCCGGCTCGGCGGAGCGCCTGAGAGGTTACCGCAGAGCGCTGGAGGAGGCCGGAGTGCCCTTTGACCAGGCTCTGGTGGTGGCGGGCAACTACCATGTGGAGAGCGGCATTCAGGCCCTGCCCATTCTGCTGGGGCAGGGGGTGACGGCCATTTTCGCGGCAAATGATATGATGGCCATCGGCGTGCTGAGAGAGTGCCGCAGGTTCCACCTGCGGGTGCCGGAAGACCTGTCCGTGGTGGGCTTTGACGACATTTTTCTGGCGGAATTTCTGGAGCCGCCGCTGACCACGGTATATCAGCCGCTGGACGACATTGGCCGGGAGGCGGTCCGCCAGGTGGCGGAGATGCTGCACGGAGAGACGGGCGGCGAGCGCATCATATCCTTCAAACCCTCGCTGAGGATTCGCGGCAGCACGATGAGATGGGCGGGCGCCCAGGAGACAGCTGGGAAATAGAGAGGGAGGAACAAAATGAGACTGCTGAATTTCGGTTCCATGAACGTGGACCACGTGTACCAGGTGGAGCACTTTGTCCGGCCGGGGGAGACCATCTCCGCCCTGAAGCTGGACTACTTCTGCGGCGGAAAGGGGCTCAACCAGTCGGTGGCCCTGGCCCGGGCCGGGGCGGAGACCTACCATGCCGGCATGCTGGGCAAGGGCAGCGAGGAGCTGGAGCAGATGCTGGTGCGCAGCGGCGTGCAGATGGACTATATGGGCGTGTCCGCCGAGATGACCGGCCACGCCGTCATCCAGGTGGACGCCTCCGGCCAGAACAACATCATCATCTACGGCGGCTCCAACCAGGCCGTCACCCCGGCGTATATCGACAGCGTGCTCTCCCACTTCGGCCCGGAGGACATGGTGCTCACCCAGAACGAGATCAGCAATATCTCCTACCTGGCCCGCAGGTGCGGGGAGCTGGGCATCCCCCTGGTGTTCAATCCCTCTCCCATCACCGAGGGGCTGCTGAAGGAGTTCCCCTTTGAGAAGGTGTCCATTTTCCTCATCAACGAGGTGGAGGGCCAGGCCCTCACCGGAGAGAGCGAGCCCGGGGCCATCCTGGACGCCCTGCTTACCCGCTGGCCCCACGCCCGGGTGGTGCTCACCCTGGGGCAGCGGGGCGTGGTGTACCGGGACAGGGAGCACACCTACTCCTACGGGGCCTACAGGGTGAAGGCGGTGGACACCACCGCCGCCGGGGACACCTTCACCGGCTTCTTCCTGGCCTCCCTGGCCCGGGGGGAGGACATCCCCCGCTGCCTGGAGAACGCCTCCCTGGCCTCGGCCCTGGCGGTGTCCCGGCCCGGAGCCGCCCCCTCCATCCCCACCATGGCGGAGGTGGACGCCGCCAGAGGCACCATCACCCCCTCCCCCGCGCCCTGAGCAGAAAAAAGCGCCGTCCCGGCAGGGACGGCGCTCTCAGGCGGTCGAAAAAGTCCAAGGACTTTTCCGACCGCCTTGAAAAATGCCGTTACTTTTGTACCGCTGTGCGGTACAAAAGTCCTCGCTCCGCTCTCCGCAGGCCTTGCGTCACAAGGCTTGCGGGGCATTCGATCCAATTCGAGGCGGGCGGCTGCCCCCTCGAGCTCCCCTGCCCTAATCCAGCCCATCCCGTTTGAACGGAGATTTTTTCACATGCTGAAGAGCGCCGTCCCGGCAGGGACGGCGCTCTCTTTTGCGCTTTTGCGCTCAATTGGGGATGTAGGTCCTGACCCGCAGGGTGATCCCCAAGTCCATGGTCAGGCGGCGGCACCGCTCGATCTCCTCCGGGGTCTTGTCCTTGTTCACGATGGTCATGATCACGTGGGGCACGGTGTTACGGCAGCGGGCGGCAAAGTCCAGCATGGCCTTCCAGGCGGCGGGGCCGTCCTTGGGCTGGGTGACGGCGCAGTACTCCTCCGCCGTGGAGCCGTTGAGGGAGATGGACACCGTGTCCACCCGGCCGGACAGCTCGTGGGTCACGTCCCGGCCCAGGAACAATGCCGCATGGCCGTTGGTGTTGATGCGCACTGGGGGCAGCCGGGGGCATCTGGCCTTCAGGGCGTCGATGAGCCAGGCGATGTCGTCCCAGCGGTACATGGGCTCCCCGAAGCCGCAGAACACGATCTCCCGGTAGCTGGTCAGGTCCCGGCGGAGGAAGTCGGCCAGGGCCTCCTCCCGGGTGGGCTCGTGGTCCAGCCACAGGTCGTCGGCGTAGATGCTGCCCTTGTGGCCGTTGTGCCGCAGGCAGAACACGCAGTTGCAGTCGCAGCGGTTGGTCAGGTTGACGTATAGCCCGCCCTTGTACTCATAGGTGATGGTCTCCATATACTCCGCCTCCTGTCATGGAATGTTGAAAAATCGCTTGCCGTTTTCCGTGGTGATGCGCCCCACCTCTTCGGCGGTCAGGCCCTTAATCTGGGCGATGGCCTCCGCCATGCGGAACACGTACCGGGAGTCGTTCCGCTTGCCCCGGTAGGGCTCGGGGGCCATGTAGGGCGCGTCGGTCTCGATCATGATCCGGTCCATGGGCAGATAGTCGATGACCTCCAGGGCCCGTCGGGCGTTCTTGAAGGTGATGACCCCGGTGAAGGACACCATCCAGCCCATGATGACCAGGGTCTTGGCGTCCTCCACGCCGCCGGAGTAGCAGTGGAACACGCCCCGGGCGTTGGGGTGAGCCCGTACCATGTCCATGCTGTCCTTGTGAGCCTCCCGGTCGTGGACGATGGCGGGCAGGTCCAGCTTCTCCGCCAGGGAGAGCTGGGCGGAGAAAAAGTCCCGCTGAAGCTTCCGCCTGTCCGGGTCCTTCTCCCAGTAGTAGTCCAGGCCGATCTCCCCGATGGCCTTCACCTTGGGGTGGGCGGCCATGGACTCCACTTCCGCCAGGTCGGAGAGGCTGGCCCCCTCCAGATTCTCCGGGTGGAGGCCCACGGCGGCATACAGGTGGGGGTACCGCTCCGCCAGGGCCACCGACTGCCGGGAGCTCTCCAGGTCGCAGCCCGGGCACAGGGCCAGCTCCACCCCGGCGGCGGGCAGGGCGGCCAGGACTTGGTCCCGGTCGGCGTCAAAGGCGTCGTCATAGTAGTGGGCGTGGGTGTCGAAATACATAGTCGCGTCTCCTTGTCAGCGGGGTTTCTTGAGCATATGATATCCCTTTTTCCGGGGATTTGCAAGGCTGGCCGGGGTTGACAGGGGCCGGAGAATATGGTATCATTCCTCCCGCAAATGAATCAGGGGAATGAAGTGCTCCCCGGGGCGTGGCCCCGAACCGCGTGTGACGCTGATGACTTCTGCATTTTGTGTGATGCAGGGGTTGTCAGCTTTTTTGCTGCTTTGCCCCTGCGGAAGGGATGGAACTACTATGTTGACAAGTCTGGCCTATATCCTGCTCCTGGGACTGCTCCTGGGGGCTCTGGCGGGGAAGCTGCGGCTGCCTTCCCTCATCGGCATGATCGCCGCCGGCATTCTGCTGGGGCCCTCCTGCCTGAACCTGCTCTCCCCCACCCTGCTGGGCATCTCCGCCGACCTGCGGCAGCTGGCCCTCATCATCATCCTCACCCGGGCCGGCCTGTCCCTGGACGTGGCCACCCTGAAGCGGGTGGGCCGGCCGGCGGTGCTCATGTGCTTCCTGCCCGCCTGCTTTGAGATCGCCGGTATGGTGGTGCTGGCCCCCCGGCTGCTGGGGGTGAGCGTGCTGGACGCGGCCATCATGGGCGCGGTGGTGGGGGCGGTGTCCCCCGCCGTCATTGTCCCCCGGATGCTCAAGGTCACCGAGGAGGGCTACGGCACGGACAAGGGCATCCCCCAGCTGGTGTTGGCGGGGGCCAGCGTGGACGACGTGTTCGTCATCGTCATGTTTACCATGTTCACCGGCCTGGCCTCGGGCCAGGGGGCGTCCCCCCTCACCCTGGCGGGGGTGCCGGTGTCCATCGTGTCGGGGGCTCTGGTGGGCCTGGGGCTGGGGGCGGTGCTGGCCGCCTTCTTCAAAAAATTCCACATGCGGGACTCGGTAAAGGTGGTCATCCTCCTGTCCCTGGCCTTCCTGCTGGTGGCGGCCGAGGACGCCCTGGAGGGACGCTTCCCCTTCTCCGGCCTGCTGGCCGTCATGGGCATGGGGGTGGGCCTCCAGCGGTTCCGGGGTGAGGTGGCCCTCCGCCTGTCCGCCAAGTTCTCCAAGCTGTGGGTGGCCGCCGAGGTGGCCCTGTTCGTGCTGGTGGGCGCCGCGGTGGACCTGAAGTACGCCGCCGCCGCCGGTGTGGCCGCGGTGCTGGCCGTGCTGGGGGCCCTGTGCTTCCGGGCGGTGGGCGTGCTGCTGTGCGTGGCCGGGTCCGGCTTCAGCCGCAGGGAGAAGCTGTTCTGCGTCCTCAGCTACCTGCCCAAGGCCACCGTCCAGGCCGCCATCGGCGGCGTGCCCCTGGCCATGGGCCTGGGCTGCGGCCAGATCGTCCTCACCGTGGCGGTCATCGCCATCCTGGTCACCGCGCCCCTGGGCGCCCTGGCCATTGACGTGAGCTACAAGCGGCTTTTGACCAAGGCCAAGTGAGCCTGTTTTCCACAAAATAGCAGCCCCCGGCGGAAAACTCCGCCGGGGGCGTATTTTATTGCGTTCAATCTGCTTCCTTCTCGAAAATCAGCTCGATGGCCTTGGTGCCGCCGTTGCTGGTGAACTGGGTGGGGATATAGCCCACATACCGCCAGCCCTGGGCGGCGTACTGGCCGATGATCTCACGGTGCTGGCAGTCGCTGTTGTTGAGCCAAAAGCCGCCGCCGGTGTACAGCGGGACATATTCATAGCGGTACATGGACCTCTTCCTTTCTTTTTCACATTTTGAGCGGATGATGTGGAAAACAAACCGGACGGCCCGGACGGGCCGCCCGGTGAGAGACGGAGTTTTGTTTGGATTGCTCGCAGCGGCTCGGGCGCTTTAGCGAATCACGCCTCGCCTGCTCGCGACGGCTCGGGCGCTTTAGCAGAGCTTGGCGCCGGCGGGGATGGCGTCGTCCACCATGAGCAGGTGGAGCTTCTCCTCGCCGTGCTCGGTGTGGACGGCGGAGATCAGCATGCCGCAGCTCTCCTGGCCCATCATCTTGCGGGGAGGCAGGTTGATGATGGCCACCAGGGTCTTGCCCACCAGCTCTTCCGGCTTGTAGTACATGGCGATGCCGGAGAGGATCTGCCGGTCGGTGCCGGAGCCGTCGTCCAGGGTGAACTTGAGCAGCTTGGTGCTCTTCTTCACGTTCTCGCAGGCCTTCACCTTCACGGCCCGGAAGTCGCTCTTGCAGAAGGTGTCAAAGTCCACCTGCTCCTGAGCGAAGGGCTCCACCTCCACGGCGGGTAGGGCGGCCTTGCGGGCCTGGGCCTCCAGCGCCTCCAGGGCGGCCAGCTCCTTCTCCACATCGATGCGGGGGAACAGGTTGTCGCCCCGGCTGACGGTGACAGTGGCGGACAGGGAGCCCCACTTGCCGGCGCTCTCCCAGTCGGAGCAGCAGGGGCAGGCGCCGATCTGCCGCAGGATCTCAGCGGCGGTGTCGGGCATGAAGGGGGTGAGCAGCACGGCGGAGATGCGCAGGCTCTCCAGCAGGTTGTACATCACCCGGGCCAGGCGGGGCTTGTTGGCCTCGTCCCGGGCCAGCACCCAGGGGGCGGTCTCGTCGATATACTTGTTGGCCCGGGAGACCAGCTTGAACACCTCGCTCAGGGCGTCCTGGAAGGCAAAGCGCTCCATGGCCGCCTCATAGCGGTCCCGCAGGCCGGAGGCCAGGGCGATGAGGTCGTCGTCCAGGGCGTCGGCGGTCTGCTCGGCGGGCAGGGTGCCGCCGGGGAAGTACTTGCCCACCATGGACACGGTGCGGCTGAGCAGGTTGCCCAGGTCGTTGGCCAGGTCGGTGTTGATGGTGCCGATGAGGGCCTCGTTGGAGAAGTTGCCGTCGGAGCCGAAGGGGAAGGTCCGCAGCAGGAAGAACCGCAGGGCGTCCACGCCGTACCGCTCGGAGAGCAGGTAGGGGTCCACCACGTTGCCCTTGCTCTTGCTCATCTTGCCGCCGTCCAGCAGGAGCCAGCCGTGGCCGAACACCTTCTTGGGCAGGGGCAGGTTGAGGGCCATCAGGATGGCGGGCCAGATGATGGAGTGGAACCGGACGATCTCCTTGCCCACAAAGTGGACGTCGGCGGGCCAGAACTTGTCGTAGTCGTTGTACCTGTCGTTGTCGTAGCCCAGGGCGGTGATATAGTTGGTCAGGGCGTCGATCCACACGTATACCACGTGGCCCGGGTCAAAGTCCACGGGCACGCCCCAGGTGAAGCTGGTGCGGGACACACACAAGTCCTCCAGACCGGGCTTGATGAAGTTGTTGATCATCTCGTTGACCCGGCTGCGGGGCTCCAGGAAGTCGGTGTTCTCCAGCAGGTCCTGGATGCGGTCGGCGTACTTGGACAGGCGGAAGAAGTAGGCCTCCTCCTCGGCGTCCTGGACCTCACGGCCGCAGTCGGGGCACTTGCCGTCCACCAGCTGGCTCTCGGTCCAGAAGCTCTCGCAGGGCTTGCAGTACTTGCCCTTGTAGGTGCCCTTGTAGATGTCGCCCTGCTCATAGAGCTGCTTGAAGATCTTCTGCACGGCGGCCTGGTGGTAGTCGTCGGTGGTGCGGATGAAGCGGTCGTTGGAGATGTTCATCAGCTTCCACAGGTCCAGCACGCCCCGGGGGCCCTCCACGATGTTGTCCACGTACTGCTTGGGGGTCACGCCGGCCTCCTTGGCCTTGTCCTCGATCTTCTGGCCGTGCTCGTCGGTGCCGGTGAGGAACATGACGTCGTACCCGGTCAGCCGCTTGTAGCGGGCCATCACGTCGGTGGCCACGGTGCAGTAGGCGTGGCCGATGTGGAGCTTGTCCGAGGGGTAGTAGATGGGGGTGGTGATATAGAACTTTCCTTTATTGCTCATCGGGGGATACCTCCGTTTCAGAATCTTCGGTGCTGAGTTCCTCTTCGGGGCGGGACCGGCGGGCTTTGGATTCGGGCCGGGCGTCGTTGGCCAGGAGAGCCGTCACGTTGGCGGTAAGGTTGAGGATGCAGAAGCCGTAGAGCAGGACCACATAGAGCTCGTGGCCGTCGGCCAGGGTCACCAGGGAGAAGTACACCCCCAGCAGGGAGAACAGGGCGGAGCGGAACACCTTGGCCCGCTCAAAGGAGAAGCCCGCCGTGAAGTACAGCCCCAGCAGGGAGGCGATGATGGCGAACAGCTCGTAGATATAGTCCTGGCGCACCGGGTCCCCGGCCCGGACCTGGTAGGCGGCGATGAGCCAGATGCAGCCCATGTAGGCCGGGGCCAGCAGGGGGAAGCTGAACTTGCCCTTGCCCTCGCTCCGGTAGTTGTTCTTGCCGGTGGAGAGGACGCAGAAGAAGGAGATGGCGGAGAGCAGCCCCAGGATGGCCCGGGGCAGCACATTGAACAGGGGCGTGCCCTGGGCGTTGCCCGCCCGGGCGGCGGCCACGGCCTCCTGGTAGGCGGCGGGGATGCCCATGTAGTTGAGCACCGCCGAGGCCAGCAGCAGGAAGGCGGAGAGCACCATGGCGGTGACGTACACCGTGTTGCCCTTGGCGGCAAAGGCGGCGTCATAGCCGCCGGCGAAGGGCCGGTGCTTGCCCCGGCACAGCAGAATGAACACCACCGCCAGCACTGCCGACCAGAGGATCAGCGCCCAGGTGGAGGGCATGTTGGGGGTGACCAGGCCGGTGTCCGCCTCAAAGGCGGTGGCCAGCTCCCAGCGGCGGAGAAACAGTCCCACAATACCCCCGCCCACCGCCAAGGACGGGAGGACAATCTCTTTTCGCATTGCGGCAAGACCTCACTCAGGAAAATAAAGATAGTAGCCAATACAGCAGTATATCACAAAAGAAGGAAATTTGCACCGTTTTTTCCGGTCGGGCTCGTGCGGGGCGCCGAAAAGCGGGCACCTTCCGCCCAAGGGAGAAGAGTTTGGCGTGATGTTCTCCTTTGGCTTCCCCTTAAGGAGAAGCTGTCACGCGAAAGCGTGACTGATGAGGGGGACTGCGGTGCTTACTGTACTCCTTCCCCTCATCCGCCCCAGTGTGCGCACTGGGGCACCTTCCCCCTGGGGGGAAGGCTTGGGTTGCCTCGACTGGAGACTGAAACACGGCGCAGAGGCCCCGTGCGGCATTGAGAACGCCTCTTGAATTGCAGCAACTTACAAGTCTGGGCGGGTAACTCTGCTCGGGCCATGCAGTCACGATACGGACCAGCCGAACCGGCATAGTAACTGCTCTCAGGTTTGGCGGGTCATTGAATTTTGCCGCCGCAATCCGCATCTCCGAAAGGGGGTACCAGGGGGAAACGGGCGCGTTTGGCCCTGGAAGGGCCCTCCGCGCCTGTTGCCCCATGGCGGCTTTTGGGTACTTTTCGCCGGAGAAAAGTCCCCCGCCGGAGGCCGTTCCCCTCATCCGTCTGGCCTTCGGCC
>NZ_CALXEG010000011.1 GCF_944387275.1 uncultured Pseudoflavonifractor sp. | reverse complement strand
TGCGATGGTTTTTCATGGGGCGTTGAAAGCCTGTTTGTCAAGGTTCACGCCCTCGCTACTTATTTTCGTAGCAAGGTGCTCAAATTCATCATAGCGGAAAGCGGCTTTGAGCTGCTGGCCCGCATCGAGCTCAAGGATAAAAAGACCGGGAGGTGTTTCAGATGAAAGCTGCTGACACCGAAAGCACCAGAGGGGTGCTCCAGGTCATTGAGGCCATCGGCCTGCCCGCTGTGCTGGAGCAATGCGCTGAGGAGCTGGCAGAACTGACCCAGGCCTCTCTCAAAATGGCCAGAAAGCTCCGGGGTGAAAACCCCACGCCGGTGACCCACGCACAAGCGGCAGCGCATCTGCATGAGGAGCTGGGGGATGTCCGCCTGTGCCTCAAGGTCCTGGATGTCGCTATGGGCGGATATAACACCACCGCCGTGGAGGCGGAAAAGCTCCGGCGCTGGCTGGAACGAATAACCCAAGAACAGAAAAACCCAGAGTAAGAGGTGCCCGCCCATGCAATATGACCGCAAAATAACAATATCAGCCGGAAGTAACCGGCGGGCCATGACCTGGAAACCCCAAACCATGCTCATCTCTGAGCTTTGGGCCAGGCTCCAGACCCCGGCCAGAGGCACGGAAACCCTGGCTGAATATCTGAATATGAAAAAGGCCCAGCAGGATGACCTCAAGGATGTGGGCGGCTTTATGGCCGGCACACTGTCCGGGCCCCGGCGCAAGGCCAACAATGTGACCGGGCGTGATGTCATCACCCTGGACCTGGACAACATCCCCTCCGGCGGCACGGAGGATGTCCTGCGCCGGGTGGAGGCTCTGGGGTGCGGCTATTGCATTTACAGCACCAGAAAGCACAGCCCGGCAGCGCCCCGCTTGCGTGTTCTGTTGCCCGTTGACCGGACCATGACGGCGGATGAGTATGAGCCCGCCGCCCGGAAGATGGCGGAATACATAGGCCTGGAGCTCATGGACCCCACCACCTTTGAGGTGTCCCGGCTCATGTATTGGCCATCCTGCTGCTCTGACAGCCAGTATGTCTACCGCTGGCAGGACAAGCCCCTCATCTCCGTCAACGGCCTGCTGGCCCAATATGCCGACTGGCAGGACTGCACCGCCTGGCCCCAAGTGCCGGGCGCTCTGAGCCTCCCCAAGCTGGCCGTCAAGCAAGGTGACCCGGAGGCCAAGACCGGCGTGGTGGGCGCTTTCTGCCGCACCTATGACATCTACCGGGCCATGGATGAGCTCATCCCCGGCATGTATGAGGCCGTGGACACGATGCCTGGCCGGTACACCTATCTGGGCGGCTCCACCACCGGTGGCGCTGTGATCTACGACAACGGCAAATTTCTTTACAGCCACCACGCCACCGACCCGTGCAGCGGGCGGCTGGTCAATGCCTTTGACATGGTACGCCTCCACCGCTTTGGGGACAAAGACGATGAGGCCCAGCCTGGGACCCCCACAAACCGCCTGCCGTCCTATAAAGCCATGTGTGAGCTGGCGGTCCAGGATGCCGATGTGGCCGCCCTGATGAGCCAGGAGCGCTACCAGGAGGCCGTCCGGGACTTTGAGGGCGTGGAGCCCACCAATGAGGAGGACCCCGCCAACTGGATGGCCAAGCTGGCCGTGAACACCCAGACGGGGCTCCCCAAGGCCACCATTGACAATGTGTGGATTATCCTGGAGCATGACCCCCTCCTAAAAGGCAAGTTTGCACTCAACCAATTTGCTGGCCGTGGTGAGGTCCTGGGGCCCCTGCCGTGGGACAACCGCACGGAGCGCCGCTTTTGGGATGACAACGACAACCAGGGCCTCTACTGGTACATGGAGAGATACCACCACATCACCGGCAATGGGAAGATTGACGGGGCCCTCTCCCTGCACTCCACCGCCCATGCTTTCAACGACATCCAGGACTATCTCCGGGGCCTGATCTGGGACGGGGTGCCACGCCTGGACACCCTTTTCATTGATTACCTGGGGGCCGTGGACAGTCCATACACCCGAGCCGTCACCCGCAAGTCATTCACCGCCGCCGTGGCCCGTGCCATGGTCCCCGGCACAAAGTATGACACCATGCTCATCCTGTCCGGGGCGCAAGGCCTGGGCAAAAGCACCCTGCTGGATAAGATGAGCCGGGGCTGGTTCAATGACAGCATCCGCACCTTTGAGGGCAAGGAGGCCTCTGAGCTGCTCCAGGGTGTCTGGCTGGTGGAGATTGCGGAGCTGGACGCTTTCCGGCGCACAGACATTGCCCGCATCAAGCAGTTTCTCTCCCTGCGGGCTGACCGTTTCCGGGCCGCTTATGGCCGCCATGTCAAGGAGCTGCCCCGCTGCTGCGTCTTTTTCGGCACCACGAATGTGAGCGCCTACCTCCAGGACAGAACCGGCAACCGCCGTTTCTGGCCCGTGGATGTGGGCCTGGGCCCCGTCACAAAGAATGTGTGGGCTGATCTGCCGGGAGAGATTGACCAGCTGTGGGCGGAGGCCGTGGTCCGCTGGAGGACCGGAGAGGCCCTTTTCCTCAAAGGCGATCTGGAGGAGGCCGCCAAGGCCAAGCAGGAGGAGCACCGTGAGGTGAGCACCCGGGAGGGCCTCATCACGGACTTTCTGGAGCGCCAGGTGCCGGAGGACTGGCCCAGCTGGCCGCTGGACCGCCGCCGCATGTTCTGGGCGGGGGCCGTGCAGGGTGATGTCAAGCTGGTGGACCGTGACCGGGTGTGTGCCCTGGAGGTCTGGTGTGAGGCCCTGGACGGCAAGCAGCGGGACATGAGATACAGCGACACGGCGGAAATCAACAGCATCATTGAGGCCTCTGCTGACTGGGAGAAAAGCGCCAACTCCATGCGCTTTGGCTATTGCGGAAAGCAGCGTGGTTTTCTCCGCCGGAGGGACATTTGACCCCCGGAACATTGAGCGGAACATTGGGTGGAACATTCAAAAAACGGCCTCCAATGTTCCGGGACATGTTCCGGGCAATGTTCCGGGCAATGTTCCGGGCAAAACCCTTGAAAACACTGGATTTTTTGGCAAGTGGAACATTGGAACATTCATTTTCTATTGATTGTGAAATAGAGGAAATAGAGAGAAAAAAAACTCTCTATCCCGCCTGTATGCGTATATGTATAGAAATCAATGTTGACAATGTTCCACCCCCTCAGATTGGAGGTTGAAAAGCATGAGAGAAAGCAGCATAGAAAGCTACCTTGTCCGCAAGGTGAAAGAGCATGGCGGCCTATGCTATAAGTTTGTATCACCCGGCAATCCTGGTGTGCCTGACCGCATCATCATCACCCCCACCGGCAAGACGGTGTATGTGGAGCTGAAAACAGAGATTGGGAGGCTGGCCAAGGTGCAGAAGTGGCAGCGGAGCGAGATGGAGAAACGGGGGGCGGATGTCCGGGTGCTTTATGGCCTGGATGCCGTGAAAGATTTTTTGAGGGAGGTTTTCACCGATGCAGTACACCCCGCATAATTACCAAGCCTACTGCATCCAGCGGGTGGTGGAGGACCCGGCCATTGGGCTGTTTCTCCGGCCAGGCCTGGGCAAAACCGTCATCACCCTCTCTGCCGTCAATATTCTCAAGTATTTCCGCTGGCAGGTGGCCAAGGCCCTGGTGGTGGCCCCCAAAAAGGTGGCAGAGGCCACCTGGAGCAAGGAGGCGGCCAAGTGGGACCATCTCCAGCATCTCCGGGTGTCCACCGTCCTGGGGAGCGCCAGCAAGCGCATCAAGGCCCTCAACACTCCGGCGGATGTCTATGTGACCAACCGGGAGAACTTTGAGTGGCTGGTGGACTACTACCAGCAGGCCTGGCCGTTTGATATGGTCATCTTTGATGAGAGCACCAGTTTCAAGAACTCCCAGAGCAAGCGTTTCAAGGCCGCCAAGCGCATCCGCCGGTTTATCAAGAAAGTGGTGCTGCTGACCGGCACGCCGTCCTCCAAAGGCTTGATTGATCTGTGGGCCCAGGTGTACCTCCTGGATGGCGGTGAGCGCCTGGGGCCGTCCCTGTCCGCCTACCGGGAGCGATACTTTGACCCAGACAAGACCTTTACCGACGTGGTCACCGGGGACTGGTTCGCCGGTTCCGTCCAGTTTGTCGCCAGCCGTGAGCTGTTCTCCGGCGTGGGCAACGGCGACTTTGCCCCCTATGAGGCCATGACCCGTTCCATGCTGGTCACCGTGCTCCACCGGCTGGAGGGCAGCCCCGCGCCTGGTGGGGCGAGCGGCTTCCAGGACGTGCCCAAGGGCTGCTGGTACAGCGCCGCGGCCGATTGGGCGGCGGAGCAGGGTATCACCAGCGGCACGGCTTCCAGCCGATTTGATCCCGATGCCCCCATTACCCGGGAGACCCTGGCCCTGATGCTCTACCGCTGTGCCGGCAGCCCTGCGGTTGCCTCTACCGGGAAGGTGGAAGGCTTCCAGGACGGTGAGCAGACCTCCGCCTGGGCCCGTGAGGCCATGGAGTGGGCCTGCGCCAACGGCATCCTGGGCGGCGACGCCAACGGACAGCTGCGGCCCCAGGACAACAGCACCCGTGCCGAGGTTGCGACCATGCTGACCCGGTTTGTGGCTCTGACCACCCTGTAACAAAAAACAAGCAGACGGCCCGGAATGTTCCGGGCCGCCTGCTGCATAGAGGGAGGGCCTCCGGCATATGCCGGAGGCCCTCCGTTTTTATTTATCAAAAGCAGGGTTGGTGAAGTAGACGTTTTTCTGGTCCATCTTCTCTTTAGCCAGACGGATCGCCTCGCCGAAGCGCTGAAAATGGACGATCTCCCGCTCGCGGAGGAAGCGGATCACGTCGTTGACGTCAGGGTCATCAGACATGCGCAGAATATTGTCGTAGGTCACGCGTGCCTTCTGCTCTGCTGCGTTTGTATAAGAACAACTTCAGGAGAGCCGACCCTTGAAGTCCTCATAGCCGAACTGCCGGACCACCCGCTGGTTACCGTCCTTGTCCCGCCAGACGATGGCGGGGAGAGGCATGCCGTTGAAGGTGTTGGTCTTGACCATGGTGTACAGGGCCATGTCCTCAAAGATCAGCCGGTCTCCCTCATGGAGAGGATTGTCAAAGGAGTAGTCCCCGATGATGTCGCCCGCCAGACAGGTTGGGCCGCCCAGACGGTAGGTGTAGGGCTTCTCGCCGGGCTGCCCGCTGTTCTGAAGGGGAGGCCGGTAGGGCATCTCCAGTACGTCGGGCATGTGGCAGGCGGCGGAGGTGTCCAGAATGGCGATGTCCATACCGTTGTGGAGGGTCTCCAGCACGCTGGTCACCAGAAATCCGGCGTTGAGCACCACCGCCTCGCCCGGCTCCAGATAAACCTCCACACCGTAGCGGTCTTTCACACGGCGCACCAGCCGGATGAGCCGTTTCCGGTCGTAGTCGGCACGGGTGATGTGGTGTCCGCCGCCCAGATTGAGCCACTTCAGTCCCTTCAGATAGGGGCCGAACTTGGCCTCAAAGGCGTCCAGCGTGGTCTCCAGGTCGTCGGAGTTCTGCTCGCAGAGGGTGTGGAAGTGGAGCCCGTCCAGCAGAGGCAGCTGGTCGGGGTTGAAATTGGCCAGGGTGGTGCCCAGCCGGGAGCCGGGGGCGCAGGGATCGTAGATGGCGTGGCCCTCCTGGGTGGAGCACTCGGGATTGACACGCAGGCCCACCTGCTTGCCCGCTTCTCTGGCCCGCAGGGCGTACTTCTCCAGTTGGCGGGGGGAGTTGAAGACAAAGTGGTCGGCGTACTCCAGCAGCGCTTCAAACTCGTCCTCCCGGTAGGCGGGGGAGAACACGTGGACCTCGCCGGGAAAGTGCTCCCTGCCCAGCCGGGCCTCGTAGAGGCCGCTGGCCGTGCTGCCGGAGAGATACTGTGCCAGCAGGGGATAGCAGGCGAACATGGAGAAGGCCTTCTGTGCCAGCAGGATCTTGGCGCCGGAGCGCTGGGCCACGTCCTTCAGGATCTCCAGGTTGCGGACCAGCCGCTCCTCATCCACCAGAAAATAGGGGGTGTGCAGCTCCGTCATGGCTCAGTCCACCAGGGCGGGGTTGTCGTTGATCTGCCAGGGCAGGCCCCACTTGTTCAGGGCGTCCATGTAGGGATCGGGATCAAACTCCTCCACAGTGTACACGCCGGGCTTGTTCCACTTGCCGGTCAGGAGCATCATGGCGCCGATCATAGCGGGCACGCCGGTGGTGTAGCTGATGGCCTGGGAGCCTACCTCCTTGTAGCACTCCTGGTGGTCGCAGACGTTGTAGATGTAGGCGGTCTTCTCCTTGCCGTCCTTCTTGCCGGTGAAGATGCATCCGATGTTGGTCTTGCCCACGGTGCGGGGGCCCAGGGAGGCGGGGTCGGGCAGGAGGGCCTTGAGGAACTGGATGGGCACGATCTGGTGGCCCTCAAACTCCACGGGAGTGGTGGACAGCATGCCCACGTTCTCCAGACACTTCATGTGGGTCAGGTAGCTCTGGCCGAAGGTCATGAAGAAGCGGATGCGCTTGACGCCGGGGATGTTCTTGGCCAGGGACTCGATCTCCTCATGGTGGAGGAGGTACATGTCCTTCTGACCCACCTGGTCGAAGTTGTACTCCCGCTTGATGGACATGGCGGGGATTTCAACCCAGTGGCCGTTCTCCCAGTAGGAGCCGGGAGCGGACACCTCCCGGAGGTTGATCTCGGGATTGAAGTTGGTGGCGAAGGGGTAGCCGTGGTCGCCGCCGTTGCAGTCCAGAATGTCGATGGTGTCGATCTGGTCAAAGAGGTGCTTCTGGGCATAGGCACAGTAGGCCTGGGTCACGCCGGGGTCGAAGCCGGAGCCCAGCAGGGCGGTGAGGCCGGCCTTCTCAAACTTCTCCTTGTAGGCCCACTGCCAGGAGTAATCGAAGTAGGCGGAAAAGCCCTCCTCCTTGCAGCGCTTGTCGTAGACGGCGCGCCACTCGGGGTCGTCAATGTCCTCGGGCTCGTAGTTGGCGGTGTCCATGTAGTTGACGCCGCAGGCCAGGCAGGCGTCCATGATGGTGAGATCCTGATAGGGGAGGGCGATGTTCATCACCAGGTCGGGCTGGACCTTCTTGATGAGGGCGATCACCTCGTCCACCTTGTCGGCGTCCACCTGGGCGGTGGTGATCTTGGTCTTGGTCTTGCCCTC
The DNA here is from genome assembly GCF_944387275.1 of uncultured Pseudoflavonifractor sp. Taxonomy (GTDB): domain Bacteria; phylum Bacillota; class Clostridia; order Oscillospirales; family Oscillospiraceae; genus Pseudoflavonifractor; species Pseudoflavonifractor intestinihominis. The sequence goes on along the minus strand of NZ_CALXEG010000011.1, from coordinate 58,737 downwards.
CAGCTGGGCCTTCACGGCCTCGCACTTGCTGACGGTACGGCTGGCGATGCAGATCTCCTCAAAAACCTCGCTGTTCTGGCAGCACTTGTGAATGGCCACCCCGGCCACGCCGCCGCAGCCGATAATCAGAACCTTTGCCATGTTTCATTCCTCCTGTATGTTGAAAAATAACAGACATTCAATTTCCGCCGCTGAGGGCCAGCAGCATCTCGCGCACCACCTTGGCGGCCACCGCGTTGGACACGCCGCTCTGGTCGAAGGGAGGGCAGAGCTCATTGACGTCGCAGCCCACCACGTTGCAGCGACTGCACACCAGAGTCACCGCCCGGCGCAGGGCGTCAAAGGACACGCCGCCGGGCTCGGGGGTGCCGGTGCCGGGGAACACCGACGGGTCCATCACGTCCAGGTCCACAGTGAAATAGACCGGGGCGTCGCCCAGCCGCTTCACCACGTCCTCCAGACCTTCCAGGTCAAAAGGGTGGCAGGTCACATGGTCCTTGCCCCAGCGCCACTCCGCCCGGTCACCGGAGCGGATGCCAAACTGAAAAATCTTGCCGTCTCCGGTGAGCTCCCAGCAGCGGCGGATGACGCAGGCGTGGGACAGGGGCACGCCCAGATAGTCCTCCCGCAGGTCGGTGTGGGCGTCGAAGTGGATGATGGCCACGTCGGGATATTTCCGGTGCACCGCCCGGAAGGCGCCCAGGGTCACCAGGTGCTCGCCGCCGATGAGGAAGGGGCGCTTGCCGGCGGAGAGGATCTCCTCCGCTCTGGCCTCGATGTCGGCCAGAGCCAGCTCGGAGCTGCCCATGGACAGCTCCAGGTCGCCGCTGTCCAGCACAGCGCAGTCGGATAGGTCCCTGTCCTGATAGGGGCTGTACAGCTCCAGCCCGTAGGACTCCCGCCGCAGGGCGGAGGGGCCGAAGCGGGTGCCGGGCCGGTTGGAGGTGGTGGAGTCAAAGGGTGCGCCGAAGAGCACGGTCTCCGCCTGCTCAAAGGGGCAGTCGCAGCCCATATATACGTCAATCTGCGGATTCAACATTTTTCAGCAGCTCCTCTACGTAGGCGGGGATATAGAACGCGCCCTTGTGCAGCATGGTGGTGTAGTACTTGCAGCTGAGCTTCCGGGCGTTCCAGCGGACCTCGTCCAGGTCCCGCAGGGGATGGTATTTCTTGCTGGCAAAGCCGAAGAGCCAGTGGCCGGAGGGGTATGTGGGGATGTGGGCCTGGTACACCTTGGCGATGGGGAAGGACTCCACGATCCGCTTGTGGGCCCGCTGGCAGGCGATGGCGTCCTCCTGGTAGAAGGGGCTCTCATGCTGATTGACCATGATTCCGTCCGGCCGCAGGGCCTTGGAACAGTTGCCGTAGAACTCCCGGGTGAACAGGCCCTCGCCGGGGCCGAAGGGGTCGGTGGAGTCCACGATGATGAGGTCGTACTGCTCCACAGGGGTGCGGACATACCGCAGGCCGTCCTCGTAGTGGATGGATACCCGGGGGTCGTCCAGGCAGCAGGTTGTAAAGGGGAGATACCGCCTGCACACCTCCACCACCTGGGGGTCGATCTCCACCAGGTCGATGTGCTCAATCTCCGGATAGCGGCACAGCTCCCGTACCACGCCGCCGTCGCCGCCGCCGATGACCAGCACGTCCTTCATGTTGGGGTGGACTGCCATGGGGATGTGCACCATCATCTCGTGATAGATGAACTCGTCCTTTTCGGTGAGCATCATGTACCCGTCCAGGGTGAGAAAGCGGCCGAACTCCTGGGAGTCGAACACGTCGATCCGCTGGAACTCGCTCTGACCGCTGTAGAGCTGCTTGTCCACCCGGATGGACAGCTTTACATTGGGGGTGTGGGCCTCACGAAACCAAAGCTCCATACCGTCAGTCCTCCTTTAAGTCCAAAACATTCAGGCAGGTGATATTGGGGTCCTCCGGGCCGGTCATGGAGCAGCCCTTTTCCTTGGCGTAGAGGATGTAGGCGATGATATCCTGCGTAATGCGCTCACCCGGGGTGAGAATGGGGATTCCGGGGGGATAGCACATGACGAACTCGCTGCACACCCGGCCCACAGTCTCCTCCAGCGGAAGACTCTCCTTGGGGGCGTAGAAGGCCTTCTGCGGGGACACCACCACCTCCGGGTCGATGTACTCCTGCTTCATCAGCCCGGCGCTGCTGCTCTTGCCGAAGCGGCGGCGCACCTCGCTGAGAGAGCTCACCAGCCGCTCGATCTCCCGGGGCCGGTCGCCGATGGAGAGGTAGGCCAGAATGTTGCCCAGGTCGCCAAATTCGATCTGAATGTCGTACTCGTCCCGCAGCAGGTCGTAGACCTCGATACCGGCCAGGCCGATGTTCAGGGTGTTGACCGACAGCTTGGTGATGTCAAAGTCGTACACACTGTCGCCGTTGATGAGCTCCTTGCTGAAGGCGTAGTACCCGCCGATGGCGTTGATCTCCTGCCGGGCATAGTCCGCCATCTGCATCACCCGGCCGAATTCCTCCCGGCCCCGGAGGGCCAGATTCCGCCGGGCGATATCCAGGCTGCTGAGGAGCAGATAGGAGGCGCTGGTGGTCTGGGTCAGGTTGATAATCTGCCGCACATGGCCGGGGGACATGTTGGGGCCGGTGAGCAGCAGGCTGCTCTGGGTCAGGCTGCCGCCCGACTTGTGCATGGACACAGCGGCCATGTCCGCGCCCGCCTCCATGGCGGACATGGGCAGGTCCTCGTGGAAGTAGAAATGGGTGCCGTGGGCCTCATCGGCCAGGCAGAGCATGCCGTGGGCGTGGGCCAGCTCCACAATGGCCTTCAGGTCGGAGCAGATGCCGTAGTAGGTGGGGTTGTTCACCAGCACCGCCTTGGCGTCCGGGTTTTCCCGGATGGCCCGCTCCACCTCGCTGACCTTCATACCCAGAGGGATGCCCAGGCGGTCGTCGCACTCCGGGTTGACGTACACGGGTACGGCGCCGCACAGCACCATGGCGCCCATGACGCTGCGGTGTACGTTCCGGGGCAGGATGATCTTCTCTCCGCCCTTCACCGCCGAGAGCACCATGCTCTGGACAGCGCTGGTGGTGCCGCCCACCATGAGGAAGGCGTGAGCCGCGCCAAAGGCGTCGGCGGCCAGCTTCTCCGCGTCCCGGATGACCGAGACGGGGTGACACAGGTTGTCCAGGGGCTTCATGGAGTTGACGTCCATGCTCACGCAGGTCTCACCCAGCAGGCGGGTCAGCTCCGGGTTGCCCCGGCCCCTCTTGTGGCCGGGGACGTCAAAGGGAACCACACGCATGCTGCGGAATCGCTCCAGCGCCTCATAGATGGGCGCGCTGGTCTGGTCCAGTACCGGCATGCTTCTCATCTCCTATCAGTAGATATTGCGGCCGCTGAAGATCTCAATCATCTCACGGCGGATGTTGTCCATAATCTCAAGCCGCACCTGGGGAGGAAGCTCATAGACGTCGGTCTTGAACAGATAGTTCTGCAGGTTGATATCCTTCAGCATCATCTTGGTGTGGTAGAGGTTGGCGCTGTATACGTTTACGTCCACCGCGTCGTAGCGGCGGAGGGTGGCGGGGTCGATATAGTCCTGGATGGAACGGACCGTGTGGTCCATAAAGAGCTTCTTGCCGTTCACGTCCCGGGTGAAGCCCCGGACCCGGTAGTCCATGGTGATGATATCCGAGTCAAAGGAGCCGATCAGGTAGTCCAGGGTGGACAGAGGCGTGATCTCGCCGCAGGTGGCCACGTCTATATCCACCCGGAAGGTGGCCAGACAGGTCTCCGGGTGGTACTCCGGGTAGGTGTGCACCGTCACATGGCTCTTGTCCAGGTGGGCCAGCTGGGTCTTGCCCGCCGGGATCATGGAGCCCTCGGCGATGAGAATGGTCACAGAGGCGCCCTGAGGCTCATAGTCCTGTTTGGCGATGTTGAGCACCTTGGCCCCGATCATGTCGGTCAGGGAAGTGAGGATATTGGTCAGACGCTCCGAGTTGTACTGCTCGTCGATATAGGCGATATAGTCCTTCTGCTCCCGGGGGGTCTTGGCGTAGCACACATCGTAGATGTTGAAGCTCAGCGCCTTGGTCAAATTGTTGAAGCCGTAAAGCCTCATTTTCTCTCCCATTTCCCAACACTCCTGTCCAGGCCACGCCAGGGCCTGCGATACTTCCTCTATGTCCGCCGCAGAAAAGAAAAACAGGTAATGTGATAAACCACATTACCTGTAAAACAGTCCTTTTTCATAAAGCCAAACCATCCAGTCCACAGCGCGACGCAAGAGAGGACCGCTGCCAAACAGGCGGAAAAGCCCCGCTGAGTCCTGAGAAGTCGGTTGATACAGCTTCATACAGAGTCTATATAGCAAATACTTACTTTTACTACTCTTATTGACCGTTTTACAAGTTGATGCGCGGAATCACGCGGCGGTACCTGATAGAACCAACTTATAAAATTGAGCTTTTAACTCAATCAATAATGGCAACATTTCAGTTGCCTTCGGCAGTTGACCCGGCTGTCCGTATGGCCTTAACCCGAGCGGGTGGTCAGAAGAAATATTTGCATGGATACTCTGTAAAAACTCATATCACATGGCAAAGGTCAGTATATCGAAAAAAACGGGGTTTGTCAATGATTTTCCATCGTGTCCGACATTTTTCGCCCGGCCTGTGCGCAGGGAAAAGGGGTTATTCCTCCCGCTGGAACACCAGGGACATGGTCTCAATGTCACCGGTGCCTCTGGTTTCGATGGGAACATAGCCGCAGTAGGTCCAGCCCTGGGCGATCCGCTCCCGGATGATGTCCTCCACGCCGTCAAAACCGTACTTGCTGCCCTTGCCGAAGCCGTAGCCGCACAGCTCAGATTTCACTCTTACGAATTCCACTTTTTTCACGGTTTTTACCCCCTTTTTAGGGTATTATACTGCCGCCGCACATGGGCGTCAACGTGTTGTAACCCCTATAAATTCAGAATTTCCAGTGGATTTCAATGGGCGGCGCCTTGGCGCCTGGGCTCCGCCGTCCCACCGCAATGTAGTCAATCAGCGACTCCACCATATCCCGTGTGAGATGCTCCGGGCTGAGATACCGCGCCAGCCGTTCTGAGGCGGGTTCCGTATTAGTCTGGGCACACAACTGCTCTATCCGGTCCTGGTCTGCCTGAAGCGTAAATTCCGTTTGAGCCTTGTCCTGATTCATCTCCTCTAAAAGTGTTAGAAAGCTCTGCTCGTCCACCAGCCCACGGGCTCTGTCCAGATAGAGACTTCGTAGGGCAGAGGCATACTCTGCCAACCGTCTCTTCCTGGCTGTAACGGCTTCCTCCAGCTGTTTTCGTTGAATATCGAGCGGGTTATCCAATTCGATGGCACTTATCAGCATATCCCGGTCCAGATATTCCGCTGAGAGACGATTGATCTCCTCTAGAACAACATACTCCAGCTGCTGGACCGGTACAAAGGCCCCTGGGCAGGCGTCACGGTCCACATACCGGTTCCGGCATTGGAGGTAGTGCTTTCCCCGGCTTTTGGAAGTGCGCATGGTTCCTCCACAGGACATGCAGCGCACCTTTCGGGCGAAGATACCGACCTGGCCGGAGGCGAAGGGGCGGCTCCGCTCCAACAGCAGCGCCTGTGCTCTGTCCCACAAGGGGCGGTCAATGATGGCCTCATGGGTACCCTCGGCCACGAACCAGGCGGACTTGGGACGCGGCCGGTTTTTTCTGCTCTTATAGGACACACTTCCATACTTTCCTTGCACCATGTTGCCTATGTAAATCTCATTGCGCAGCATGGATGAGACGGCGGAATAGGTCCACCGTGTCCCGCTACTTTCCTTCGGGTTGCGGTAGGCCAGGCCGTGAAGGCGCTTGTACTCTCCAGGGGTAGGAATACCTTGGACATTCAGCAGCCGGGCAATGGCAGTCTTGCCGTACCCCTGAGCAAACAGGGAGAATACTTGGCGCACGGTGGCTGCAGCCTCCTCATCCACAAGGAGATGGCCCTTGCGCTCCGGGTCCTTCCGATAGCCATAAAGGGCGAAGGCACCGATATGGAGCCCATTTTTCCGGCGGTTGTCCAGCACACTCCGGATATTTTCTGACATATCCTCCAGATACCACTCGTTGACCAGACCGTTGATCTGCCTGGACTTTTTGTTTCCTCTGTTGTTGGTGTCGGCGTTGTCTACAATGCTGACAAAGCGGATGCCCCAGAGAGGAAACAGTCCATGAATGTACTTTTCCACCAACTCCAGCTCTCGCGTAAAGCGGGACTGGGTTTTGCACAGGACAATATTGAACCGCCCGGTTCGAGCATCCTGGAGCAGCTGTTGAAAGGCCGGCCGGCTGCGGTCTGAGCCCGCATAGTCGTCATCGCTGTAAATGCGATAGACCTCCCACCCCTGCTCTGCTGCATATTGGACCAGCATGGCTTTCTGGTTCTGAATGCTGCCGCTGTCGTCGCTGGACAGCCGCTTATCCCGGTCCTCTTCCGACAGACGGCAGTATATAGCTGCCTTATTCGTTCCCATCCGGCGCCTGTACTTTCTCGTATAGCTCTTGTTTAGCGGCGCGCCTAACCAGTTCCAGCCAGATGCGGGTATAGGTATCCCTATTCGGCGTACCGCTTTTATCCTGAAAGATGTTTTTGCAGATTGCGGCCTCTTCCATAGAAAAGCCCCCTTTCGCTGACAGCATATGAGCCGCGGCGCTGCGCTTAGAAGGGGAGAGAAGAAGATTTGCGCTTATACCAGCGTACCATCTGCTGCCAGGTCCTCTGTCAGATCGCAGATGACGTCGCCCTTCACGCCGATTCCAGCGGCGTTCCAGGGAGAGCCGGAGGCGGCAGTGGGGTAAATGCCCGTGGTGTGGTCCACAAAGTAGGGGGCGAAACCGCCCTCCCGCACCTGCTGGTCGTTGAGCCCACGGGTGAGCTGGTGGACAATAGCGCCGATCATCTCCAGGTGGCCCAGTTCTTCGGTGCCGATGTCGGTCAGCAGGCCCTTCAGTTCCGGATAGGGCATGGCGTACCGCTGGCTCAGGTACCGGAGGGAGGCGCCCAGCTCGCCGTCAGGACCACCATACTGGCTGATGATAAACGAGGCCAGTCTGGGGTTGGGGGTGGAGATCTTCACCGGGTACTGGAGCTTTTTCTCATAGACAAACATTTACTTGGTCCCTCCCTCGACGTAATTCCAGGGCCACGGATCTTTGAGCCAGGAGGCCCAGGTCTTCTCGCCGGCGGCGGAGCGCTGGAGCAGCGGACCGTGGGCGGCCTCGTACTGCTCCCGGGCGGCCTTCTCCATGGCCGCGTACTGCCGGTAGAGCTCAAAGGCCTCTCCGTCATCCTGGTGGGTGTCCAGATAGAGACTCAGCTCCACCAACACGAACTCCAGGGCCTGGAGCTCAGCCAGATGGCCGCTGACTACATTCCGGCCGTCGGCCTTGATATGGAAGGGGAGATTCAGCCCGGGGTAGAGGGTGCCGTTGTTCAGAGCGTCCGTCTGGTTATAGCGCTTGGCGCCCGTCTGCTGGAAGGGCACATAGGGCACGGCCAGCGGCGCACACTCCGGGAGAGTACCGCAGCTATCTCCGCATCCGGCGGAGGGCGGAGTGGGGGCGGGTGTATTATGATCGGGATACAAACAGATTTCCTCCTTCACACGTTTCACAGCGAAGGGACAGCCGAGAGGACCGCCCTTCACCTCATCCTATGCCATCCGCAAGGGCGGAGAAACCGCTTCTCATCCTCGTACCTTTGTGCTATAATTCCGGTGTGGCCGCATAGCGGAAAGAATCTCCTCATAAACTCTCGGGAGGAGGTGTCTACCGTGAAAAATGCAGCCTGGCAAAAATTTTTCTCCCGTACCCTGGCGCTCCTGGTCCTGCTGGGCGGAGGTGCTCTTTTTCTGCTGAGCAGGGGAGATGGGGAGGCCTGTTCCGCGCTCTCAGCCGCCCGATTTGACACAGAGACCGTTGTCATAGACGCCGGACATGGTGGGGAGGACGGCGGTGCAGTGTCGGTCACCGGCGTACCGGAGAGTGGTATCAACCTGGCTATTGCCCAAAAGCTGGACCTGCTCTTTGGCCTCTACGGCGTGCGCACGGAGCTCTTGCGGACAGAGGATATCTCCCTTCACGACAGCAGCGCGGAGACCCTTCGGGAGAAGAAGACCTCTGACCTCAAAAACCGGGTGGCGCGGATTGAATCAGTGGAAAACGCCACGCTCATCAGCATCCATCAGAACATCTATCAGAACGCCCGGTACCGCGGCGCTCAGGTGTTCTATGCGGACAGTGAGACGTCTCTGCCGCTGGCCCAGGCCGCCCAGGATGCCCTCAGGCTGGTGGACCCGGACAATACCCGCAAGCCCGCCAAGATCAGTGAAAGCGTCTACCTGATGAACCATATTACCTGTCGGGCCATTCTGGTGGAGTGCGGTTTTCTCTCCAATCCGGAGGAGGACCTGCTGCTCCAGAGCCCGGCGTATCAGCTGAAGCTGGCCGGGGCACTGTGCGGGGCTTACCTGCAATATCAAGATTCCCAGCAAGGAGTTCTTTGAATGAAAGCAAAAACTGTTTTTTACTGTACGGAGTGCGGCAACGAGACACCCAAGTGGTCCGGTCAGTGCCCTGCCTGCCGGGCGTGGAACACGCTGGTGGAGCAGCCCGCCGAGACAAAGAAAAAAACCGCCTCCGTCCTCTCTGCCAGTGCCGCGGGACAGCGGCGGACTGGGGGAGGGATCAACCGTCCCCGGCCCATCAGCGAGGTGTCGTCCACCCATGAGCTGCGTTTTGAGACCGGCATGAGCGAGCTGGACCGGGTTCTGGGCGGCGGCGCGGTAAAGGGTTCGCTGGTGCTGGTGGGCGGCGCGCCCGGCATCGGAAAATCCACGCTGATGCTCCAGATCTGTGACAATCTCTGCCGGTTTGCCAAGGTGCTCTATGTATCCGGCGAGGAATCCGAGCGGCAGATCAAACTGCGCGCCGAGCGGCTGCATGTCAGCGGGGAAGGGCTGTATCTGCTCTCCGAGACTAACCTGGACGACATTGTGGAGGCGGTCAACGAGCTTCAGCCGGATATTCTGATCGTGGACTCCATCCAGACCCTCTATAACGGCGAACTGACCACTGCGCCGGGCAGTGTGGGCCAGGTGAAGGACTGCACCATGACTCTGATGCAGTTGGCAAAAGGGCAGGGGATCACGGTCTTTGTCATCGGCCACGTCAACAAAGAGGGCTCCATTGCCGGACCCAAGGTGCTGGAGCACATGGTTGACTGTGTGCTCTACTTCGAGGGCGAGCAGAACCTGGCCTACCGGATTCTCCGTGCGGCCAAGAACCGGTTTGGCGCAACCAATGAGATCGGTGTGTTTGAGATGGCTGACACAGGGCTGACAGAGGTTCCAAATCCGTCTGAGATGCTGCTCTCCGGCCGCCCGGAGAACACACCTGGCACCTGTGTCACCTGCGTGATGGAGGGCGTGCGTCCTGTGCTGGCGGAAGTACAGGCGCTGCTGGCGCCCACCAGCTTCAACGTGCCCAGACGCACCAGCAACGGCTTTGACTACAACCGGGCCATGCTTTTGCTGGCCGTGCTGGAAAAGCGGGGCGGGCTGCTGGTCAATTCCTGTGATGCATATATCAATGTCATCGGCGGATTGAACCTGGACGAGCCCGCCGCCGACCTGGCCATGGTGATGGCGCTGGCGTCCAGCTTCCGGGACAAGCCCATTCCCAGCGATCTGGTGGCCATCGGCGAGGTGGGCCTGACCGGAGAGCTGCGAGCGGTCAACGGCCTGGGACAGCGTCTGAGTGAGGTGCGGCGTATCGGGTTCACCAAGTGCCTGATCCCAGCCCGCAACAGCGGGAAGATAATAGAGCCGGAGGGGCTCCAACTGATTCGTGTACGAAATATAAGAGAGGCGTTGGCTGCCATTCTTTAATCAGATTTGTCAGGGGAGCCGTCGGCTGTATAGGAAGGCTGGGAGTTTGAGTTCAGTATTCCGTGTCTGGGGACATAGTTCACGCAGGGTTCCGCAATGCTGGGTGCACCGCAGGAACCGGCGCGTGCCAGTCCGCAGTATCCATCGTACTGGTAGACGCAGTCGCTGGTACAGTTGATCAGACTCATCAGCAGACACCTCACACAAAAATATCTGCGGATTGCCGCAGGCATACAACACAGAGTTTAGTCTGTCCAGCCAGAGCTGTTTTATTTGCTGGGGCTGGCAGTCGGGAGGAGGTTTTCGGGCACACAGTCAACTCAACAAAATAAAAATTTTGTTGAGTTGAGGGGAGGGGTCTCTCCGCTGAGGACGGGATTTCGGCGTTTTGGACCGCTCCTGGCCGGCCAAGCGGCTTGCCGGCGTTTCCGAGATTATTTATGGATTATCGTACTGAAGCACCTGCAATTATTCGTGATTTTCTGTCATACCACGAGACCATCCAGGGACACTCCCGCAAAACCGTGGATGAGTATTTCCTGGACCTGCGGAATTTTTTCCGCTACATCAAGGTTGAACGCGGCTGTGTGCCGCGCAGCACAGATTTGGACCAGATCTCCATTGATGATCTGGATCTGGACTTGGTCCGCTCCGTCAAGCTCAGCGACGTCTATTCCTACATGAACTACCTGAGCCGTGACCGGGCCAAGCACGCCAACAGCCCGGATACCGGCTACGGGCTCACGCCGGCTGCCCGGGCCCGGAAAATCGCTGCCATCCGTTCCTTCTACAAGTACATCACCAGCAAGGCCAAGCTGATGGATGAAAATCCCATGCAGGACCTGGATTCGCCCAGGCTGAAAAAGGCGCTGCCTCATTATCTTAGTCTGGACGAGAGCATCCAGCTTCTGGAATCCGTTGATGGAGAAAACAAGGAGCGGGATTACTGTATTTTGGCACTTTTTCTCAATTGTGGCCTTCGGATCTCCGAGCTGGTAGGCCTGAATCTGACAGATATCCGAAACGATCAGCTCAGGGTGTTAGGCAAAGGCAACAAAGAGCGGATCCTGTTCCTCAACGAGGCCTGTCGCCAGGCCATTGACGACTGGCTGGCTGTCCGGGGCACACAGGGCATCATTGACAAGAACGCCCTTTTTATCACCAGGCGGCACACCCGTATGACAACGGATGCGGTGCACTACATGATAAAAAAGCGGCTGACCGCCGCCGGACTGGACGCCAGTATGTATTCTGCCCACAAGCTCCGCCACACAGCCGCCACGCTGATGCTGCAAAACGGCGTTGACGTGCGGACCTTGCAGGAGGTACTGGGACACGACCATCTGAATACGACTCAGATCTACACCCACGTGGACAGTGACGACCTGCGCACCGCTGCAAAGGCCAACCCCTTGGGGCGGGTCAGGCGAAAAAAGAGTCCTCCCTCTCCCCCGTCGGACAGTGAAAACAAGGGATGAGATAAAAACGCGGGCTGAGGCTGGCAGTCTTTTGACTGCCAGCCTCTTTTATCAGATGTCCTGATACGCGCCCAGAATATGAATGAACCGAATTTCCTGGAAGAAGTAAGTACTCAGCGGCCGCCGGTCCGCATCATAGGAGTGGGCGGCCACCAGAACATTCTCCATAGTGACCGGATCGCCTACGTCCACCACCACGGGGGTGTGGCTGAAAACATCCTTTCCGAAGCGGAGCTGGACCATGTCACCCGGCATCAGTCCATCCAGCGTTGTCAGTTCCCCCAAAGGTCCGGGGCTCTTTCCTGCTCTGGTCAGAAAATCAAAGAAGTACTCTACCCCTGTCCAGGACGGCGACTTCTGGTTGGCGTTGATATAATACCAGCCGTAAACTGGCTCATAATTCATGACGCCGGTCCCGGCGAAGAGACATTGTGAGGCAAAATTGGTGCAGTCGCCCCCAATCTCCTCGTAGTCGTAATAGGCGGGATTGCGCCCGAAGGCCCACTTATGGGCATAGGCCACCGCAGCACGGCGGTCATATGGTATCCGAATCAGCATGTGCTACTCCCCTTTCCTGCCATTCTATGCCGGTGGACGGGCCGGGAGGCACAAAAAACAGGAGAGGGAAATCCCTCTCCTGTTTTTTGTGTATGGAAATATGGCAGAGCCCGGATTAGGCCTTGCCGTCGCAGCCCAGCACGTTGACGATCTTGTGCTTGACCAGCTCCTTGATGTTGGCGCGGGCGGGCTTGAGGTACTCGCGGGGATCGAACTTGTCGGGGTGCTCAGCAAAGAACTTGCGGATGGTACCGGTCATGGCCAGACGCAGGTCGGAGTCGATGTTGATCTTGCAGACAGCGCCGCGGGCAGCCTGACGCAGCTGCTCCTCGGGGATGCCCACAGCGTCGGGCATCTTGCCGCCGTACTGGTTGACCATCTTCACGTACTCCTGGGGCACGGAAGAAGAGCCGTGGAGCACGATGGGGAAGCCGGGCAGACGGCGGACGACCTCGTCCAGGATGTCAAAGCGCAGCGGAGGGGGAACAAGCTCGCCCTTCTCATTGCGGGTGCACTGAGCGGCAGTGAACTTGTAAGCGCCGTGGCTGGTGCCGATGGCGATGGCCAGGGAGTCGCAGCCGGTCTTGGTCACGAACTCCTCCACCTCGTCGGGGTGAGTGTAGTGAGAATCCTCGGCAGAGACGTTGACCTCGTCCTCCACGCCGGCCAGAGCGCCCAGCTCAGCCTCGACCACCACGCCGTGGTCGTGGGCGTACTCGACGACCTTGCGGGTGATCTCGATGTTCTCAGCGAAGGGCTTGGAGCTGGCGTCGATCATGACGGAGGTAAAGCCGCCGTCGATGCAGCTCTTGCAGGTCTCGAAGCTGTCGCCGTGGTCCAGGTGGAGCACGATGGGAATGTCGGGGCACTCGATGACAGCGGCCTCCACCAGCTTCACCAGGTAGGTGTGGTTGGCATAGGCGCGGGCGCCCTTGGACACCTGGAGGATGACGGGAGCCTTCAGCTCCTGGGCAGCCTCGGTGATGCCCTGGACGATCTCCATGTTGTTGACGTTGAAGGCGCCGATGGCGTAACCGCCGGCATAAGCCTTCTTAAACATTTCCGTAGATGTGACCAAAGCCATAGGAAACATCTCCTTTCAAATTTTGCACCATGATTCTATCAGTTCTGATTGATAATTGCAAGAGTATATGCTAGAATATTTCCGCGGAATTAAAAATTAACCAAATCCTTAGCGAAAAAAATCCCGTTATTATGAAAGGAAGAGAAAAGTTATGAGCGAACTGAAAGGCGCTTGCATCATTGGCCAGTCTGGTGGCCCCACCGCGGTTATCAACTCCAGCGCTCTGGGCGTAATTGAGACCGCCCTGGATTCCGGCTCCATCACTCGGGTGCTGGGTGCCGCTCACGGCATCAAGGGCGTTCTGGACGACAAGCTGTACGACATGGCTCAGGAGGACCGCGAGGAGCTGAAGCTCATGCGGTACACCCCCTCCTCCGCTCTGGGTTCCTGCCGCTACAAGCTGGCCGATCCCGATGTGGACGACACCGACTACAAGCGCATTCTTGAGATCTTCAAGAAGTATGACGTCCGCTATTTCTTCTATAACGGCGGCAACGACTCCATGGACACCTGCAACAAGATCTCCAAGTACATGCAGAAGGTGGGCTATGAGTGCCGCGTGATGGGCGTGCCCAAGACCATCGACAACGACCTCAACGGCACTGACCACTGCCCCGGCTTCGCCTCTGCCGCCAAGTTCATCGCCACCTCCTGCATGGAGGTCCACCGCGATGCCCACGTGTACGACACCGGCATGGTGACCGTGGTGGAGATCATGGGCCGTCACGCCGGCTGGCTGGCCGGCTCCGCCGCCCTGGCTACTTGGGCTGGCTATGGTCCCGACCTCATCTACCTCCCCGAGGTGGACTTTGACATGGACAAGTTCATCGCTGACGTGACCGCCATCTACAACAAGACCGGCAAGTGCATGGTGGCCGTGTCCGAGGGCATCCACTATGCTGACGGCAGCTTCGTCTCCGAGGCCAAGACCTCCGCTACCGACGGTTTCGGTCACGCTCAGCTGGGCGGTCTGGCTGCCATGCTGGCCCAGATCATCAAGGAGAAGACCGGCGCCAAGGTCCGTGGCATCGAGCTCTCTCTGCTCCAGCGCTGCGCTTCTCACGGCGCTTCCGCCCGCGACATCGAGGAGGCCTATATGGCCGGTAAGGCTGCTGTTGAGGCTGCTGTTGCCGGTGAGACCGACAAGATGGTTGCCTTCAAGTGCACCCGCGACGGCAACAACTACACCTGCGAGACCGTCCTGGAGCCCCTGGACATCTGCGCCAACTTCGAGAAGAAGGTGCCCCGTGAGTGGATCAACGCCGAGGGCAACGGCATTGAGCAGCCCTTCATCGACTATGTTCTGCCCCTCATTCAGGGCGAGCTGAAGGTGCCCCAGGAGAACTCCCTCCCCCGCTTCGCCAAGCTGAAGAAGGTTCTCACCACCGAGATGTAATCGCTGATTTCATTCAGTGCAAAAGCGCGCCCCGCCGCATTGCTGCGGCGGGGCGCGCTTTTTAGATATCTTTTTCTCTGCATAAAAAATCCGGGAGGCATGCGGCCTCCCGGATTTTTTATGTATATCAGATATTGTGCTTATCCTCAGCGCCGATCAGGGCACGCAGGACGGTGTAAACACGCTCGTCAATACCCTTCTTCATGGCCAACGCCTCGTTGATGTCGTAGTCCACATAGGTGCCCTTCTGCATGGCAACCACCCGGTTGGTCTTGCCCTGGGCCAGCAGTTCCACTGCGTTGTAGCCCATGTAAGTTGCCTCCATCCGGTCGCGGGCAGAGGGCGAGCCGCCGCGCTGGACATGGCCAAGAACAGTCACGCGGGGGTCCAGGCCGGTGTATTCCTTGATCTTTGCGGCCACATCATAGGAGCTTCCCACGCCCTCGGCCACGATCACCATGAAGTGAGTACGGCCGGCCAGACGGGCGGCACGGATGGGCTCCACCACGTCACGCTCAAAGTCGATCTCCTTCTCAGGGATCAGCACGGCGGTGGCGCCGCAGGCCACGCCTACGTAGAGCGCCAGGTGACCGGCATGGCGGCCCATGACCTCTACCACGGAGCAGCGCTCATGGGACTGCATGGTGTCCTTCAGGCGGTCAATGGCCTCCAGCGCGGTATTGCAGGCGGTATCGTAGCCGATAGTGTACTCTGTGCAGGCGATGTCGTTGTCAATGGTGCCGGGAACGCCGACAACGGCCACGCCCTCCTGGTTGGAGAACTCCAGCAGGCCCCGGTAAGTGCCGTCGCCGCCGATGCCCACGATGCCCTCCAGGCCGAAGAGCTTGCAGGTGTTGGCGGCCTTCTTGCGGCCCTCATCCGTCTTGAACTCCTCGCTGCGGGCGGTGTAGAGCACCGTGCCGCCCCGGCCGATCAGACCGCTGGTCTGGACAAAGTCCATAGAGGTGATGTCTCCGGTAATGAGGCCGTTGAAGCCCCGGCGGATACCCAGGCACTCGATTCCCATGTGCATCGAGGCGCGGACAACAGAGCGGATTGCGGCGTTCATGCCCGGGGCGTCGCCGCCGCTGGTGAGGACACCGATGCGTTTCACTGCACTTTTCATAGGAAAGACCTCCTGTTACTTGTAAGTGTGGGGAATCTGTTTCCCCGGTTTTATACCTTCAGTTCCGTATCCTTGCCTTCCAGCGCGGAAGCATAGCGCTCAAACACAGGCTGCACGTACTCTGCCAGGAACTCGTCCACCTGCTGGGGGCAGCGGCCGATATAACGGGCGGGCTCCAGATGGACGGTCAGCTCCTCCTTGCTCATGCCGAACATGGGGTCCTCGGAAATGAGGTCGATCAGGTTGTTGGGCAGGCCCCGGTCCTTCACATTCCGTCCGGCCTCCTGGGAGAGCACGCGGATGCGCTCGTGGAGATCCTGACGGTTGCCGCCCCGCTTCACCGCGTCCATCATGATGTTCTCGCTGGCCATGAAGGGCAGCTCCTCCATTACATGGCGCTCGATCACCTTCTCATGGACCACCAGGCCGGAGGCCACGTTGACATAGATATTCAGGATGGCGTCCACCGCCAGGAAGGCCTCGGGCACCGAGAGCCGCTTGTTGGCGGAGTCGTCCAGGGTGCGCTCAAACCACTGGGTGGCGGCGGTAATGGAGGGATTGAGGGTGTCGGCCATCACATAGCGGGCCAGAGAGCAGATGCGCTCACAGCGCATGGGGTTGCGCTTGTAGGGCATGGCGGAAGAGCCGATCTGGTTCTTCTCAAAGGGCTCCTCCACCTCTTTCAGGTGGCAGAGCAGGCGCATGTCGGTGGCAAACTTGCTGGCGGACTGGGCAATGCCGGACAGAGTGGAGAGCACCATATAGTCCATCTTTCTGGAATAGGTCTGGCCGGAGACGGGCGTCACCGCCTCAAAGCCCATTTCCCGGGCAATCTTGCGCTCCAGCTCCTTGACCTTCTCGTGGTCGCCCTCAAAGAGCTCCAGGAAGCTGGCCTGGGTGCCGGTGGTGCCCTTGGAGCCCAGCAGCTTCAGACTGCCAATCCGGTGCTCCACCTCCTCCAGATCCATCAGCAGCTCGTTCATCCACAGGGTGGCCCGCTTCCCTACCGTCACCAGCTGGGCGGGCTGGAAGTGGGTGAAGCCCAGGGTGGGCAGGGCCTTATACTTGTCGGCAAACAGGGCGAGAGCATGCAGCACCCGCACCAGCTTGTCCCGCACCAGCTCCAGAGCCTCCCGCATCAGGATCACGTCGGTGTTGTCGCCCACGTAGCAGCTGGTGGCGCCCAGGTGGATGATGGGCATGGCCTTGGGGCACTGCTCGCCCCAGGCGTGGATATGAGCCATCACGTCGTGGCGGAGCTTGCTCTCCCACCGGGCGGCGGAGTCGTAGTCGATATCCGTGAGATGGGCCTCCATCTCGTCGATCTGGTCCTGGGTCACAGGCAGGCCCAGCTCCATCTCGGCTCTGGCCAGGGCCACCCACAGGCGGCGCCAGGTGGAGAATTTCTTGTCCGGCGAGAAGATATACTGCATCTCATCGCTGGCATAGCGGGAAGAGAGCGGGCTCTCGTAAACAGCTTTGTTACTCATATGCGACCTCTTTTTCTTGGTTTTTGGGACAGACTCAAAGTACCTTTAGGATACCACAAAAAAGCAGCGGGGACAAGTCCCGCTCCGCCGGCGAACCGAGGAAATCCGGTGTGGAGCAGGGCCTCTCCCCGCAGCAGAAATATGTTTATTCCGTCAGGAACTTGCGCAGACGGCGCAGGCCCTCCTGGATGCTCTCCATAGAGGCGGCATAGGACCAGCGGACAAAGCCGGGCGCGCCGAACCCGGTGCCAGGCACCACCGCCACCAGGCCCTCCTTCAGGAAGAGCGCGGCAAAATCATCGGCAGTCTCCACCTTGACGCCGTGGAGGGTCTTGCCCAGGATGTCCTTCAGGTTCATCATCACGTAGAAGGCGCCCTCGGGGGTAATGCAGCTCACGCCGGGAATGGCGTTGATGCCCTCCACCATGGCGTTGCGGCGGGCCTCAAAGGCCTGACGCATGGTCTCCACCTTCTCCTGAGGGCCGTTCAGCGCGGCCAGGGCGGCCTTCTGAGAGATGGCGCAGGGAGAGCCGGTGGAGTGGCTGATGTAGTTGGCCATTACGGTGGCCACAGGCTCGCTGGCGCAGGCGTAGCCGATACGCCAGCCGGTCATGGCGTAAGACTTGGAGACGCCGTTGACCAGAATGGTGCGCTCCTTGATCTCATCGCCCAGAGAGGCCAGACTGACGAACTTCCGGTTGTCATAGACCAGGCTGTAGTAGATCTCATCGTCGATCACATAGAGGTCGTGCTTGACGCACAGGTCAGCAATGGCCTGCAGCTCCTCCCTGCCGTACAGCATGCCGGTGGGGTTGGAGGGGTTGTTGAGGATGAGCGCCTTGGTCTTGGGGGTGATGGCGGCGGCCAGCTTGTCTGCGGAGAGCTTGAAGTTCTCCTCCTCCGTGGCGGTGACCACCACGGGGACGCCGCCCATGATCTTGATCAGCTCCAGATAGCTGACCCAGTAGGGCCCGGGGAGGATGACCTCATCGCCGGGGTTGATGACCGCTCTCAGCGCGATATAGACGGCGTGCTTGGCGCCGCTGGCCACCACCACCTGGCTGGGGGTGTATTCCACACCGCAGTCCGCCTTCATCCGGTCGCACACGGCCTGACGCAGCTCCACAGTGCCGCGGGCGGGGGTGTACCGAGTGTTGTTGTTCTCAATGGCGGCGATGCCTGCGGCCTTGATCTCATCCGGGGTGTTGAAGTCCGGCTCACCGGCGGCAAAGCCGATGACGTCAATGCCGTCCGCCTTCATCTGCTTGAACATGCTGTCGATCGCCATGGTGGTAGACGCCTGGACGGCGCTTGCAATACGGGACAGTTCTTTCACAGTGGATCTCCTCCCAATTCAGGCTTAACTAGAGTTATTATAGGCGGCGATATGCAATATTGCAAGACCAGAATTGCATCAATCCGTTCATCGCTTTTCCCACGCAAAACGGTAATTTGCCAAAAAGGCCCGCACCCTGGGATACAGGGCGCGGACCTTTTGCGCTCAGTGGTTCAGCGTACGGTACAGAGCACGGGAGATGGCGGTACCTGCGACAGTGGAGATCAGCGCCTCCAGTACCCCCTGGACACCTACAAACAGGGCCACAAACAGGAAGGGATTCATCTCCAGGCCGGTGCTGTCGGCAAACCCCTGGGCAATGCCCTGAATGTAGTCGGTGTTATAGAAAGCAGCAGTGAGCACGCCGGTAAACAACGCGGTATTCAGCAGTGAACCGGCCAGGCTGGAGCCGCCGAAGGCGATCAGCTGGGGCCGGGTCCTGTCCACCCTGCTCAGGCCCTTGAAGATGAGGCCGCAGAACAGGCCCATCAGGATCCGGGTGGGCACGCAGGTCAGGAAGGTGCCCACCGGACTGATGCCCATCAGAGTAACGCCGAAGGCGCTCTTGCCGAAGCACTCCCAGAAGGACAGCAGCCCGAACACGCCGCCCAGCGTGGCGCCCGCTGCCGGGCCCAGCACAATTGCACCAATGATGACGGGCACCTGCATAATGGTAAATTCCAGAAACGGGGTCTTGATCATCCCGATTCCGGTAAATTCCAATAGCAGCAGGATGGCCACCAGGACGGCCAGCTGGACAAGGTACCGCACACTGCGGCTGGTGTTGGTTTTCTTTCCACTTGACATATCAAAAACCTCCTGCTCCCGCTCCCCACGTCAGGGGATGCAGGGCAATCTATTTGCTGCGGCAGTGTGTTCCGCCGCAGCGCTGCGGGGCCGGTATCCACCGACGGGGATTCCGGTCTTCCCACTCAGAGTTTACCAGATTTATTTGGCAAGCGCAAGACGCCCTCACTCCTCCGGCATGCTCTGCCTGGCCAGGTTCTTCAGGGTATCCCCTGTAAGACGATAGGTGGTCCACTCATCCAGGGGCACCGCCCCCAGAGAGCGGTAAAACGCGATGCTGGGCTGGTTCCAGTCCAGACAGTACCACTCCAGTCTCCCGCAGCCCCGTTCCACTGCGATACGGGCCAGTTCGCTCAGAAAACGGCGGCCGTATCCCCTGCCCCGATACTTCGGGAGAATGAACAGGTCCTCCAGATAGAGTCCCGCCCGGCCCAGAAAGGTGGAGAAGTTATGGAAGAACAGGGCGAAGCCGATCTCCCCGCCGTCCTTGACGGCAAAAAGGACCTCCGCCTTTCCCTTCTGGAAGATCCATTCCCGGAGCAGCTCCTCTGTGGCCACCACCTGGTCGGACATCTTTTCATACTCCGCCAGCCCTTTGATAAACGACAGAATGGTCCCCGCGTCCGCCTCCTCGGCGAACCGGAACGTCAATTCCTCTGCCATGGAATCTCTCCTTCCCTGTCTGCCCAGAAAAGACCGGATACAGTTTTCTGTATCCGGTCTTTCTGTCAGTTCACTTGCTCAGATTTTGGCGGCGATCAGCTCGCCCATTTTTTTGGTGCCCACGGCCTGGGTGCCCGGCTCGGCGATGTCAGGCGTGCGCCAGCCTTCCGCCAGCACCGCGTCCACCGCGTTCTCAATGGCGGCAGCCTCGTCGGCCAGATGGAAGGAGTAGCGCATCATCATGGCGGCGGAGAGAATGGTGGCGATGGGGTTGGCCTTGTCCTGGCCCGCAATGTCGGGTGCGGAGCCGTGGATGGGCTCGTAGAGCCCGGGGGCGCTGTCGCCGATGGAGGCGGAGGGCAGCAGGCCGATAGACCCGGTGATCATGGACGCCTCGTCGGACAGGATGTCGCCGAACATGTTCTCCGTGGCCACCACGTCGAACTGGCTGGGGTCACGGACCAGCTGCATGGCACAGTTGTCCACCAGCACGTCGGAGTACTCCACGTCGGGGTACTCCTGGGCCAGGCGGTGCATCACGCTCCGCCACAGGCGGGAGGTCTCCAGCACGTTGGCCTTGTCCACGCTGGCCACCTTCTTCCGGCGGAGCCGGGCCAGCTCAAAGGCGCGGCGGCCGATGCGCTCGATCTCCATCTCGGAGTAGGCCATCAGATCGGTGCACTCCACGCCCCGGTCCTCTGTCTCATAGCGGCCCCGCTTGCCGAAGTAGATGCCTCCGGTCAGCTCCCGGACCATCATCAGGTCGATCCCCTTCTCGGCGGTCTCCTTCTTCAGGGGGCAGGCGTCCGCCAGGGCGGGGCGCAGGGCGGCGGGACGCAGATTGGCGTACAGCCCCAGGTCCTTCCGCAGGGCCAGCAGGGCGGTCTCGGGCCGCTGCTCGGCGGGCTTGTCGGAGCCCCACTTGGGACCGCCCACGGCGCCCAGGAGCACCGCATCACAGGTCTTGCACAGCTCGGCGGTGCCGTCGGGGTAGCTCTTCCCCACCGCGTCGGTGGCGCAGCCACCCATGAGCACGTCCACATAGGTGAAGCTGTGGCCGAACTTCTTCCCTACGGCATCCAGCACGTGTACCGCCTCGTTTACCACCTCGGGACCGATGCCGTCGCCCCGGATGAGGGCAATCTTGTAATTCATTTCGCCACACCTCTCGCCTTCAGGGAGTTGAGCAGTCCGCCGCTCTGAATGATGCCGTTGATGAACTCAGGGAAGGGCGCGGCCTGCCAGGTCTTGCCCTGGGTCTCGTCGGTGATGACGCCGCTCTGGAAGTCCACGGTCACCTTGTCGCCGGGCTGGATGGCCTCGGCGGCCTCGGCACACTCCATGATGGGGAAGCCGATGTTGATGGAGTTGCGGTAGAAGATGCGGGCAAAGCTCTTGGCGATGACGCACTTGACGCCGCAGGCTTTGATGGACAGGGGCGCGTGCTCGCGGGAAGAGCCGCAGCCGAAGTTGGCGCCGGCCACGATGATATCCCCCTCCTCCACGGTGGAGGCGAAGTTGGCGTCGATATCCTCCATGCAGTGGGAGGCAAGCGCCTTGGGGTCGGGGTTGTTCAGGTGGCGGGCGGGGATGATGACGTCGGTGTCCACGTTGTCGCCGTATTTATAAACCTTCATGGCAAAGTTCCTTTCTGTTCAGTGAGAAATAGAGGTCTGCCGCGGTAAAATCAGAGCTTTTCCAGCTTGGCCGGGTCAGTGACGCAGCCGGTGACCGCGGAGGCGGCGGCAACAGCGGGGCTGGACAGGATGATCTCGGAGCTCACAGGGCCCATCCGGCCCACGAAGTTCCGGTTGGTGGTGCTGATGGCCCGCTCACCGTCGGACAGAACGCCCATGTGGCCGCCCAGGCATGGACCGCAGGTGGGGGTGGACACAGCGCAGCCGGCCTCTACCAGAGCCTGAATGTAGCCCGCCTTCATGGCGTCCAGCATGATCTGCTGGGTGGCGGGGAACACGATGCAGCGTACGCCCTTGGCCACCTTGCGGCCCTTGAGGATTTCTGCCGCCTCCTTGATGTCCTTCAGCCGGCCGTTGGTGCAGGAGCCGATGACCACCTGCTGGATGGGCATGCCCTCCACCTGGTCCACGGTGCGGGTGTTGGAGGGCAGATGGGGCAGAGCCACAGTGGGACGCAGCTGGTCCAGGTCAATGACCACCTCGCGCTCATACACAGCGTCGGGATCGGGCTCAAAGGCCTCCCACTCCCTGGTGACGCGGCCGTTGAGATAGGCTCTGGTCACGTCGTCCACAGGGAAAATGCCGTTCTTGCCGCCGGCCTCAATGGCCATGTTGGAGATGGTGAAGCGGTCGTCCATGGCCAGCTCCTTCACGCCCTCGCCGCCGAACTCCAGGGACTTGTACAGGGCGCCGTCCACGCCGATCTCACCGATGAGGTGGAGCATCACGTCCTTGCCGGATACATAGGGCTGGAACTTGCCCTTCAGGGTGACCTTGATGGCGGAGGGCACCTTGAACCAGGCCAGACCGGTGGCCATGCCCGCGGCCATATCGGTGGAGCCCACGCCGGTGGAGAAAGCGCCCAGCGCGCCGTAGGTGCAGGTGTGGGAGTCGGCGCCGATGACCACCTCGCCGGGGGCCACCAGGCCCTTTTCAGGGAGCAGAGCGTGTTCCACGCCCATCTGGCCCACGTCGTAGAAGTTGGTGATATCGAAGCGCTTGGCAAACTCTCTGGCCTGGGCGCACAGCTGGGCGGACTTGATGTCCTTGCAGGGGGTGGAGTGGTCCAGCACGATAGAGATCTTGTCCTTATCAAAGATACGGGTCAGCCCCGCTTTGTTGAACTCCGTAATGGCCACAGGGGTGGTGATGTCGTTGCCCAGCACCATGTCCAATTTGGCCTCGATCAGCTGTCCGGCCTCCACGGATGCCAGTCCGGCGTGCTTGGCCAGGATCTTCTGGGTCATGGTCATTCCCATTCTAGATTCCCTCCTGATATGTAGTGGAAGTTTTGCGATGTTTTATGAAGTTAGTATGACAGAACCCTTGCAAAAAGAATGTAACACGTGATACAATTCTCAGAGACAGACGATTCCGGTCGAAAGGGCTCTGGGAGGCGATGGCGTATGGGCGAGAACAAACGGGATATTTGGCGTCCCCTTGCCGAGGGGAGACCACCCCAGATCTATGAGCCCGGGCGACTGATCTACCTCCAGGATACCCAGGCGGAACAGTTCTACTACATCCTCTCGGGGACGGTGAAGTGCTTCCTCAGCTCGGGGGCGGGCAGTGAGCGGACCCTGACCCTCCACCACAGCGGAGAGCTGATCGGCGAGGCTGCCTTTTTTGACCGGCAGCCCCGGGTGTCCTCCGCCGTGGCGGTGACCAGGTGCGAGCTGGTGTCAGTGGACCGGCAGCACCTCTCAGATGTGTTCTCTCGCCACCCGGATATGGCCGTGTCCATGCTGGAGTATCTGGCCCGCACGGTCCGGCTGCTCTCCGTCCATGTAGACGGCACCCTGCTCCAGGCGGATCAGCGCATCGCCCGCTACCTGCTCCGCCTGACACCGGAGGCGGACGGCACCATCCACTGCACCCACGAGGAGATCGGCGAGGCGGTTGGTGTCAGCCGGGTGACGGTGAGCCGGGTGCTGGGGGATCTGGCCAAAACCGGCGCAGTGTCCACTGGCTACCGCACCCTGAAGATCATAGACAAGGCTACCCTCCATCGCATGGCGGAGGCAGATGGCCGGTAACGGCGCAAAAGCGCTGGACGGATTTCCGTCCAGCGCTTTTTTATTACAGGATGATGCAGATGAGCCCTCCGGAGCCTTCGTTGATGATGCGGGTCAGGGTCTCCTGGAGCTTGCTCCGGGCATCCTCCGGCATGCGGAGCAGCTTGGTGTGCAGGTCCTCGCTGACCAACTCGTGGAATGACTTTCCAAAAATGTTGGACTGCCAGATGGCGCTGGTGTCCCCCTCGAACTCCTGGAGCAGGAAGTTGACCATCTCCTCCGACTGCTTCTCATTGCCTACAATGGGAGAGACCTCGGTCTCGATGTCGGCCCGGATCATGTGGATGCTGGGGGCGCTGGCCTTCAGGCGCACACCGTACCGTCCCCCCTGCCGGACGATCTCCGGCTCCTCCAGCTTGAGTTCATCTGTGCCGGGCACCACAATGCCGTACCCGGTCTCCTTCACCTCCCGCAGGGCGTCCGCCACCTTATCGTACTCCCGTTTGACCCCGGACAGCTCGGTGAGCAGGCCCATCAGGTCGCCGTCGTCGTGGATGGTAAAGCCGGACTGCTGGGAGATGGTGTCGTAGAAGAGCCCTCTGGGCAGCTCCAGGGAGGCCGAGGCCAGACCGGTGCCCAGGCTGATGGTGTTGACCTTGGCGGAGGACACGTTGTCACACTGGCCGATGGCGGAGACTGCCCGCTCCACGTCCCGTATTCGCCGCATCCCCTCTGCCGCCGAGCGGATGGCGGCGTACAGTCCGCTCTTGATGGGGTGCCCGTAGGGCAGCGCATCCACCCAGGACGGCAGAAACAGGTCCAGCTCCTTCACCGGGAACTCGTAGAGCACGCCTTTGATGATGCTGGTGACCGCGTTTTCGTCCAGCTCCAGGCAGTTGACGCAGATGCAGGTGACATCGTACCGGGAAGCCAGGTCGGCCTGGATGGCCCTGGCCCGCTCCGAGCCCGGCTCCGCCGAGTTGAGCACCACCAGGAAGGGCTTTCCCAGCTCCTTCAGCTCGGTGATGACCCGCTCCTCCGCCTCTAAGTAGTCCTCCCGGGGAATGTCGGTGATGGTGCCGTCGGTGGTGACCACAATGCCGATGGTGGAGTGCTCGGCGATGACCTTCCGGGTGCCGATCTCGGCGGCCTCAGACATGGGGATCTCATGGTCGAACCAGGGCGTGGTGACCATGCGGGGCGCTGCGTCCTCCAGAGAGCCCACCGCACCTGGCACCATATATCCCACGCAGTCGATCAGCCGCACGGAGAAGGCGGCCCCGTCCTCCATGGCGATCTCCACCGCCTCCTCGGGGACGAACTTGGGCTCGGCTGTCATGATAGTTCGGCCCGAGCCGCTCTGGGGCAGCTCATCCCTGGCCCGCTCCCGGCGGTAGACGTTCTCGATGTTTGGGATGACCAGGGCCTCCATAAAGCGTTTGATAAAGGTGGATTTTCCCGTCCTGACCGGCCCCACCACGCCGATATAGATATCGCCCTCCGTGCGCAGCGCGATATCCTCATAGATCTTACGGTGTTCCACTTCAACTCCTCCTTGCGGACGATTCAGGCATGGGCGAGCAAGCCTGGCTTTCCCTATATAGGTATGGGGATAAGCCGTGGTTTATGACAGGGAAATCCCGGCCTCCATTTGGGTCTCCGGGCACTGGAAGGCACTGCTGAGCACAGAAAAACGCCCTCTCCGACAGCGCGGAGAGGGCGTACTTTGTCCTGAATGTGGTCAACGCCGCCTGGGAATGAGCAGAAGCCGGCCAGCCAGCTCTGTTCCGCTTTCCAGCTCGTTGGCCTGGAGAATATCATCCATGGTGGTGCGGTAGGCCTTGGCGATGTCCCACAGCCGCTCATGGCTCACCACCCGCAGGACAATGGACGGCGCGTCCTCCCTGGGCTCTGCCTCCCCTACCTGTACATCCGCCACGGCGGAGACCCGCCGGATGCTCTGGGCCAGATAGGCGAAGTCCAGATCGAACCGGACCTCGATCCCGCCGCTGGTGGGGGTGGCGTAGATCTCCCCCGCACACCGGCAGGAGCAGGTACAGGTGCTGCCCTCAGGCAGCTCCAGCTGGCAGGGCACCGTCACCTGCCTGGACACAGCGTAGACCTCGTTGTCCTCGGCGGTATATACCACTGTGAGCATGGCCTCGGCGGTAAGGGTGAGCCGGTCTGCCTCCCTGACCTGGGTCACCTGGCCGATGCTCACCCTGGCATCGGATACCAGCTTGGCCATGGTCCCGGTCTCCATGATTTCCCGGGCAGTCTGCCGGCGGACGCTCCGCTCCAGCAGGCTGTGGAAGGTGCAGGGCTGGAACTCCGGCGTCAGCTCGCAGGAGACACCGTACAGGTCGGTCAGCAGCTCCACGCTCCGACGCTCCCACACCACGGCCTGGGCCAGCAGTCCCATGGACACCGAGATGGTCCGCCCATCCCCCGGGCTCAGGGTGCAGGTCAGGTCCGTCAGGAGGACCTCCAGGTCGCAGTCCGCCTCCTCCCCTGCCCCCGAAACCTCCATGATCTGGGAGAAGGGAAGCTCATAGTCCACGGTACACAGCGCCCCATCTCCGGCCCGATAGCAGAGATGGAGCACCACCTCTCCCTTGAAAATCAGTTTGTTGCCGATGATCTTGGATTCACTGCACACCAGATCAGGGCGGTATTTGAGCAGTTCCTCCGCCTCGGGGCGGCTGCCGGAGATGGTCAGGTCGTCAGAGAATGTAAAAGGTTTCTCCTGTACACAGACTGCGGTGTAAGTATCCTGGGTCTCCTTCAGCTGCTCCACCACCATGCCGGCCTCCCACTCAGCGCCGGAGCACAGACTGTTCTCGCCTTTGGCATACACCCGCAGGTCAATGGCCAGATTGACCCGCACCACCACTTTTCTGGGGTTGATGACTCGGGTGTCGGCCGCCTGTACTCTGGGGACGGCCACCACAGAGCAGCCCGGCGTGATGCCAGGGCCGTCAGCGGTGCAGAAAAACGGAATATTGGCCTCGATGCGGCGCAGTCCGCTCTCCCCTTCCGGCAGGTAGAGCACAGAACAGCGGGCAGTGCCCGTGATCTCCGCCCGTCCCTCCTGGGTCCCCTTGTCCTTGACGCACACCATCCCGGCGGTATCCACAATGCGAAGGATATCGGGGCAGGCGTCCGGGACAATCATCTCCATGGTCTCCTCATGGAACACCGTGGTCTCCAGCACGGCATCATAGCAGCTCAGACTGTTGCGGTTTAATGTCAGCTCCATTGCATTCCACTCCTTGTAGGGGCCTTCCGCCCATTTCATGCTGTGAAATTCTATGTACAAGGGGTGGGCAATATGTCAGCGCAGGCCAAAAATAGCCCTCAGAATACCGCGAAACGCCTTTGGGGATCGTACCACAACGATTTTCATCCAAATACCTCCTCACTGTGACCGATGGTTTCGCTGTTCCAGCCGGATGCAGCCCCAGAAGCCCAGGGCAGCTCCGGCAGCCAGCATCAGCACGCTTCCGGGAAAGAGCAGTACCGCCGCGCCGCGCCCAGCGCGCAGGCTGCGGCAGTCTTTACGGCTCGTTTGCTGGGCAGACGCATCAGCGCGCCTCCTTCCTGCGGTGTGTCCGGACAGCGCCGTTCAGACTTTCCAGTCTGCCGGAGCACACCCAATCCAGTATACGTCCGCAGGGTGGAAGCGGTGCAGAAAAGCGGCCTGGTACAGAAAAACGCAGGAAAGATAGAAGCAGCGGCCAGCTCCTGGGAGCCGGCCGCTGCCGCTGTCTTTCTCTGTGGGTCAATCAAATTGTGGCGCCCAGCTCCCGGAGCATGGCGAGGAACTCCTCCTCTGTCAGCACCGGAATACCCAGATCCTGGGCCTTTTTCAGTTTGGAGCCGGCGGCCTCACCTGCCACCACATAGCTGGTCTTCTTGGACACTGAACTGGACACCTTACCGCCCAGTGCCTCAATCTGTGCGCCTGCCTCGTCACGGGTGAAGTGCTCCAGGGCGCCGGTCAGCACAAAGGTCTTGCCCGAGAGCGCGTCGCCGGTGGGAGCGTCGGTATTCTCCATCACCACGCCGGCCTCCCGCAGCGCCTGAATAAGGTGCTGGCTCTGGGGGCTGTGGAGCCACTCCCAGAGGCTTTTGGCGGTGATGGCGCCCACATCGGGGACGGCGGTAAAGTCCTCCTCGGTGGCGGCCAGCAGGGCATCCATGGTGGAGAAATGGGCGGCCAGAATTTTGCCCGCCTTCTGCCCCACCTGGCGGATACCGAAGGCAAAGAGCAGCCTTGCCAATCCGGCGTTCTTGGAGCGGTCAATGGCGGCGGCCAGATTTTCCGCGCTCTTCTTCCCCATTCGGTCCAGCTGGGCCACAGCCTCCGGTGCCAGATGGTAGAGATCCGCAGGTGTCTTTACCATACCGGCGTTGATGAGGGCCTCCATGACCGCAGGTCCCAGGCCGTCGATGTCCATGGCGTCCCGGGAGGCGAAGTGGGCCAGGTGCCGCAGCAGCTGGGCGGGACATTCCGCGCCGGTGCAACGGACGTGGGCCCCGTCCTCGTCTCTGGCTACCGGCGCGCCGCACACCGGGCAGCGGTCGGGCAGATGGTATGGCACGGTCCCCTCGGGCCGCTTATCCTTCACCACCGAGACGATCTCCGGGATGATCTCGCCCGCCTTCTGGACCAGCACGGTGTCCCCGATACGGATGTCCTTCTCTGTGATGAAATCCTGGTTGTGCAGGGTGGCGTTGGTCACCGTGGTACCTGCAAGGCGGACAGGCTTTACAACCGCCTTGGGCGTAAGGACACCGGTCCGACCAACCTGGACTACAATGTCCTCCACCACGCTCTCCTTCTGCTCGGGCGGATACTTATAGGCAGCCGCCCAACGGGGGAACTTCGCGGTGGAACCCAGAACTTTTCTGTCTGCAAGGCTATTTAACTTTACAACAGCGCCGTCGATGTCGTATGGAAACGCCTCGCGACCATCGCCAATGGCGGCAATGCGGGCACTGATCTCCTCCATGGTGATGCACGGGGTGCGGGGAATCACCCGGAACTGCTGGCGCTCCAGATAGTCCAGGGTCTCGGTGTGGGTGCGGAACTCCACTCCCTCTGCCTTCTGGATGTTGAACACCACGATGTCCAGCCGGCGGGCCGCCGCCACCTTGGGGTCCAACTGGCGCAGGGAGCCAGCCGCGGCGTTCCGGGGATTGGCAAAGAGGGCCTCTCCCCGGATCTCCCGCTCTTCATTGAGCCGCTCAAAGACTTTTTTGGACATATAGACCTCGCCACGGACAATGAGCCGTGGAATGGGCTCCGGCAGCCGGAGAGGCAGCGAGCGAATGGTCTTCAGGTTCTCGGTCACATCCTCTCCAACCCGGCCATCGCCCCGGGTGGCACCCCGGACAAAGAGGCCGTCCTGATACTCCAGCGCCACGGAGAGGCCGTCCACCTTGGGCTCCACATCAAATTCCACGCCGCCGTCCAGACTCTCCTGAACCCGGCGGACAAAATCTCCCAGCTCCTCCAGGTCAAAGACATCCTGAAGGCTCTCCAGCGGCACCTCATGGACCACTTCGGCAAAGCCCTCGGCCACCTGGCCCCCTACCCGACGGGTGGGGGAATCCTCCGTGATCTGGTCGGGGTGGGCCTGCTCCAGCTCCTCCAGGCGGCGGAGCTTGTGGTCAAAGTCGTAGTCGGACATGGTGGGGTTATCCAGCACATAGTACTCGTAGCTGGCCTTATTCAGCTCCGCCCGGAGCAGTGCTATCTCCTGAATCTCGTCCATCGGGGACCTCCACTTGGAATTTTCGGGTAAACTTGGGAACCAGCCGGGCCAGCAGCCTGTAAAGGCCATATCCAGCCAGACCACCCAGGGTGTTGAGGATCAAATCGTTGATATCACTGCTGCGGCCCACAAAAATCTGTATGATCTCAATGAACAGCGAGGCGCCTCCGGCAGCCAGAACGGACCGCCACCACCGGGGCTGCCGCCACAGCAGCGCCGGGAAAAATCCCAGAGGCAGGAACATGACCGCGTTGCCCAACAGCATATAGCGGACCCATTCACTGCCCTCCAACAGCTCCGTCAGGATGGTGACCTGAAGGTACATGCCGTAGCCATGCCAGCCGAACCAGCTCTCCGCTGGCGGATAGCCGTGCATCAGCGCGCCCCAGAACCCCGACGGAAACACAGTCAGAGCAGCCAGTCCGGCGCAGAAGAGCACAAAGACCAGCAGCGCACCCTCCCGCCAGACGCCGCTGGCCAGATTCAGCCGTTCAAGGCGGCGCCGCCGGGTGGGCCGAAGCAGAAAAAAGCCCACGGCGGCCAGCGCCATGCAGGGCAGCATCTCGTAAATATAGTCCCAGGTGATCTCCCAGTACCACAGCAGCGTATTCATTCCGGCACCTCTCTCTTCTGTTTTAATGCCATTCTATCACAGAAAAAAGAGCGGTTTCTTGCGCTTTTCTTACGATTTCATCCGGACTGGCCGGAGAGTGCCAGATAGGTGTCCGGCACCTCGCCCACCAGAACGGTCTCCGCCACGCAGACCTGCGTGCTCACCTGGGTGTCCAGTGGTCCGCCGGGAATCAGCAGAGTCAGGGAGACCGTCAGGTCCAGCATGATCTGGTGGTGGGTCTGGTTGATGCCCGCTGCCGTGAACACGTGCTCAAACGTGGCCTCCGCGCCACCTACCGAGCGAATCCGTACCGGAAGCAGCGGTCCCTTCTCCGCCAGAGCGGAAAAGGGCAGCAGGTTTCCCAGCGGGATGCCCAACATCCCGGTGTCCAGCGTATCGATCTGGGCGACGACTGCGCTGAGCAGCTCCGTCCGCAGACGGTTCATCTCGGCGGAATCGCTGGTAAAGGCGGTGATTCGGCCGCTGCTGTCGGTCCGAAAGGTGATGATATCGTCATAAGCCACCGCCTCCCGGGCCAGGGTTTTGCCGATTTCCATCTCAATCATGCCCGTGACGATGTTTTTTACCCGGCTCTCCGCCATGGCGGCAATGACAGGCCGCGCCTTGCTGTCCAGAAAACCGATGAGCACCAGCGCCAGCCCCAGGCCGAGAGCGGCGGACAGGAGAAGCTGGATGCCGCTCCCACGCCGCCTGATGCGCTGCCGGAGCCGCCAGCGTGGCCAGAAATAACGCCGCCATCTCTCCATGCGGGTCACCCCCTATGGAGAGTCTATGCGCGGCCGGGCTCGTCTTAAAACGGGAGATTCAGCTCTCCCGCAGCAGTTCCTCCACAGCCAGCATGACACCGGCTTTGCCGCTCTCATAGGTCAGGCCGCCCTGGAGATAGGCCGTGTAGGGCTCCCGCATGGGGGCGTCACAGGACAGCTCGATGGATGCGCCCTGGATGAAGGCGCCGGCGGCCATGATCACCTGACAGTCGTAGCCGGGCATATCCCAGGGCTCGGGGGTCACGTAGGAGTCCACGGGAGCGCCGAACTGGATGCCCTTGCAGAACCGCTTGAGAGGCTCGGGACTGCCAAAATGGATCATCTGAATGATGTCGTGCCGCACGGCATCGGAGGCGGGCTCCGTCTTGTAACCCAGCAGCTCCATCATGCGGGCGGCGAACACCGCCGTCTTGACCGCCTGGGCTGTGGTATGGGGAGCAAGGAAAAGTCCTTGATAGAGACTGCGGTTGCTGCCCAGAGAGGCCCCGCACTCCCGGCCGATACCGGGGGCGGTAAGGCGCATGGCGGCCCCCTCTACCAGGTCATGCCGCCCGGCGATATATCCCCCCGCAGGGGCCAGACCGCCGCCCGGGTTCTTGATGAGAGAGCCCACCACCAGGTCGGCGCCGGCCTGTGTGGGCTCGATGGTCTCGACAAACTCGCCGTAGCAGTTGTCCACCAGAATAGCGGCATCGGGATTGTTCTCCCGCACCACTGCACACAGCTCACTGATTTCGGCTACCGACAGCGAGGAGCGGGTGGAATAGCCCTTGGACCGCTGGATCAGTACGGCTTTTACCTTGGGATCCCGCACTGCAGCGGCCAGACCTGCCTTGTCAGGCGCATTGTCAAGTAATTCAACTTGACGGTATCCCACGCCGTACTCCATCAGGGAGCCATGCCCCTTGGGCACCACGCCTATGACACCCAGAAGGGTGTCATAGGGCGCTCCGACAGCGGAAACCAGGATATCCCCCGGCTTCAGCGCGCCAAAAAGGGCGCAGGTGATGGCGTGGGTGCCGTTGACGAACTGAACCCGGACCAGCGCGTCCTCCGTACCAAAGATATCGGCGTAGATCTCATCCAGTTTGTCCCGGCCCAGGTCGTCATATCCGTAACCGGTGGTACCGGCAAAATAGCCCTCCGCCACCCGGTGCTTCTGAAATGCGGAGAGGACCTTACGGGTGTTCTCCTCGGCAATGGCGTCAATGCGGTCAAACTGGGGCCGCAGATCAGCCTGGGCCTGGGCCGCCAGAGCGAGAACCTTGTCACTTAACTGTAAAGGCATTATCTTTTACACATTCCATTCTGTCTGAGTTTTTGCCTATATGGGATAAAAATCAGTCCTTGTGGCCGGCCTCGGCAAAGGCGGCCACGAGTGCGGCGCAGGCCTCCACGTCCCGGCAGTCCACCATCTCGGCGGGCGAGTGTACATAGCGGCAGGGAATGGAAATGCCCCCGCTGGGCACGCCGGAACGGGTCTGATGGATGGCACCCGCGTCGGTGCCGCCGGCCCGGATCACGTCCATCTGGAAGTTGATCCCCTTCTCCTCCGCCAGCTTCTCCATTGCAGAGACTACCTGGGGGTGGCAGATCACCGAGCCGTCCATTACCTTGATGGCCGCTCCCCCGCCGGTCACACTGCTGCCAGAGTGCTTGGGATTCATCTCGTCGTCGGCAGGAGTCACATCCACCGCCACGCCGAAATCGGGGTCAATGCCGAAGGCAGCAGTGCGGGCACCCCGGAGACCCAGCTCCTCCTGAACAGTAAAGACGAAGTACAGGTCGTTGTCGCTGTCCTTCAGCTGCTCCAGGGCCATCAGCAGCACCACACAGGAGATGCGGTTGTCCATGTAGGGGGAGATAATGCGGTCTCCGGCGGCAAAGGTAGCCGTGTCATAGACGGCGGTGTCCCCCACCCGGACCATGCGCTTGGCCTCCTCGGCGTCCTTGGCGCCGATGTCCAGATACAGGTCCTCCAGGGTCATGTCCTTGGGCTCCACCTCGTTATCCAGGCAGACCACGCCCCGGACGCCGTTCTTGAAGCGGACAGGGGTGCTCAGCAGGTCAAAGGCGTGCAGTCCGCCCACCTTGCCGAACCGGAGAAAGCCGTGCTCGTCGATGTGGGTGACAACAAAGCCAATGGAGTCCATGTGGGCGGCAAACATGATCTTGGGGCCCTTGCCCTTCTTGCGTACAATCAGGTTGCCCATGGTGTCCCGCTTGATCTTGTCGGCGTAAGGGGCGGCCAGCGCCTCAATGGCATCGGCGATGCCGGACTCATCGCCGGCGGGGCCGTGGCAGGCATTGAGCGCCTGGAGCGTCTTTAGAATATCCATTTTGATTTACTCCTCCTGTCCGGCAATGGCCCCGATGAAAAGCCGTGCCAGATTTAAGATATGGTCAAAGTCCCCCAGACAGGCCACGCTGGCGGGGGCGTGAAGATAACGGACTGCGGCGCTCATCACGATGGTACGCACGCCTTCCCGGCTGCGTTGGATGGCGGCGGCGTCGTTTCCGCCGGAGATATAGCTCTTGGTCTGCCAGGGAATCTGATTTTCCTCAGCAAGATTCCGCATCAGTTCAAAGAGCCCCCGGTCAGCCACAGAACCGCCGTCCATAAAGGGAATGACCGGCCCCTTTCCGAGGATGCAGACCTGCTTATGGGCGGGCGTTCCGGCCAGGTCGGCGGCAGTGGTGGTCTCCAGTACCAGGGCGATCTCCGGATCAACAGAGAAGGCCGCGCCGAAGGCGCCGCGGCAGCCCACCTCTTCCTGCACCGTAAAGGCAAAGGTGCAGTCCATGGGCAGCTCCTCCTTCATCAGCTCCAGCATGACGGCGCAGCCTGCCCGGTCATCCAGGGCCTTGGCCTTCACGAAGCCGCTGCCAAACTCGGTCCAGTCGCTGTCAAAGGCGGCAAAGTCACCGATCTCAACCAGCTTCTCCGCATCTTCCTTGCTTCTGGCGCCGATATCCAGATAGAGGTCCTCCACCTTGGGGACCTTCTTCTCCTCTTCTTCGCTGACCAGATGGTAGGCTTTCAGGCCGATGACGCCGGGAATGCGGCGCTTCCCCACCCGGACAGTCTTGCCAATGAGCACCCGGCGGTCGATCCCGCCCACGCAGGCGAATTTCAGGTAGCCATCATCGGTAATGCTGCGGATGATAAGGCCCACCTCATCCATATGGGCGGCCAGCAGCAGCTTGGAACCGGTGGACTTTTTGCCCTTCTTGAACACGATCAGGGTGCCCATGGGGTCCACCCGCATCTCGTCGGCATAAGGGGCGGCCGCGGCCTTGATGTAGGCCCGCACGTCTTCTTCAAAGCTGGACACGCCGTCCAGCAGGCACAGCTCACGAATGGTATCTTTCAGCACAGGGCTTCCGCCTCCTCTCCCAGGCCCTCGGTAAAGGCGGCCAGCAGCTTTGCCACTGACTCCACGTCCTCCAGGGCCAGTACCTCGATGGGGGTATGCATATACTTCAGCGGCAGAGAGATGACAGAGGTGGCCACACCCTCCCGGCTGATCTGCATGTGCCAGCCGTTGGTGCCGGTGTGTCCAGCCATCACCTCAGGCTGCCAGGGGATCTGGTTCTCCTCTGCCTTGGCCTTCATGCGGCGAGTCATCCAGCTGGTCATATTGGGACCGATGCCAATGGCAGGGCCGCCGAACAGCTCGCAGGAGCGGTCCTTGGGGCCGTCCGGCGTCCGGCCGTGGGTCACATCCACCGCGACGCAATAGTCCGGGTCAATGGCAAAAGTTCCGGCCTTGGCGCCGGCGCCGGAGACCTCCTCCCTGGTGCTGCCCATGATGTAGAGGTCCACATCCAGCTCCTTGTCCTTCAGCAGCTCAGCCGCCCGGAGCAGGGTTACAAAGCAGGCCCGGTCGTCCATGGACTTGCCGCACATCTGTTCCTCCCCCAGGGGGAAGCAGCTGCCCCGGTACACAATGGGGGTACCTACAGGCACGGCCTTTTCCGCCTCATCCTGGCTCATGCCGATGTCGATGAAGAGCTTATCCAGGGGGAGAGCCTTGTCGGAGTCCCCCTTCTTGAGCACATGGGGGGGCATACATGCCACCACGCCAAAAATGGGGGGATTGGTGAGAATGGTCAGCTCCCGGTCGGGCAGCATCCGGGGATCGACGCCTCCGATGCTGCGGAAACGGAGGAACCCATTTTCCACACCAGTGACAATCAGGCCGATCTCGTCCAGATGGGCATCCAGCAGCAGCCGGGGCGCATCCTTGCGGCCACAGCGGCGCACGCCGATCACATTGCCCATCCTGTCAATGGACACCTCGTCCACAAAGGGACGCAGAAGCTCCGCGGCCACTTCAGCCGCGGGGCGTTCAAAGCCGGAGGGTGCACATTGGCTGCACAGCCGCTCCAGCGCGTTTCGAATATCCAAGTGATTCACTTCCTCTTTCTAGGGGGTTACAGCTCCCGCACGATCCGTTTGAAGGTGTTGCCCCGCTCCATAAAGTTTTTAAACCGGTCGAAGGAGGCGCAGGCCGGGGAGAGAATGACCACGTCTCCGGGCTGAGCCATGCTGTGGGCGGCCAGAACCGCCTGCTCGAAGTCCTGATACATGCGGATAGGAGGATTGCTACCGTTATAGCCCGGCGCGTTTTCCACTGCCGCACGGATTTTCTCCGCTGTATCGCCTGTCAGGATAAGTTCCTTTACATGCTCTATGATCTCAGGGCCGAGCACGTCAAAGGGAATATGCTTATCATATCCGCCGGCGATGAGGATGACCTTCTCCTCAAAGGAGCGGAGACCGGCGATGGTCCGGGTAGGACTGGAGGCGATGGAGTCGTTGTAGTACCGGACACCGTCCACAGTCCGCACCAGCTCGATACGGTGCTCCACCCCGCCAAAGCTGCGGGCAAAGAGCCGGATGGTCTCGTCGGACACCAGGCCGTTGACCGCGGCGATGGCGGCCATATAGTTCTCCACGTTGTGGTTGCCGGGCAGGAGAATGTCAGACAGCGGGAGCACCTTCCGGTGTCCATCCCGGTCAGCACACCAGATGGCCTCGTCCTTTACATAGACGCCCCGCTCCAGGATCTCCCGGCGGCTGAAACACATCACATTTCCGGGCGCCTTCTCGGCAAAGCCCCGTGTGATCTCGTTGTCCCAGTTGAATACAGCCAGATCATCTGTACTCTGGTGGGAGAAGATGTTCTCCTTGGCCGCCACATACTCCTCCATAGACTTATGTACGTCCAGATGGTTGGGAGCCACGTTGGTGACGACGGCGATTTCAGGGCTCATATCCATGGTCATCAGCTGGAAGGAGGACAACTCCAGCACCACCATGTCGTCCGGCTCCATGTTGGGGGTCTCCGCCAGCAGGGGCTTGCCGATGTTGCCGCCCACGTAGACGTTATACCCGGCCTTTTTCAGCAGCTCGGAGATGATCGTGGTGGTGGTGGTTTTTCCGTCGCTTCCGGTGACGGCGATGATCTCACAGGGACAGACCTGGAAGAACACCTCCATCTCCGAGGTGATGACGCTCCCCCGCTCCCGGGCAGCCAGCAGAGGCGTGGCGTCGGGCCGCAGACCAGGGGTCCGGAAGATGATGTCCTGGTCCAGGCCGTCCATATAGTCGGGCCCCAGGCGCACCCCTGCCCCCAGGCTCTCCAGCTCTTCGATCAGGCCGTCAAAGTCCTTCCGCTCTTTCTTGTCGCAGGCCGTCACGGACAGTCCGGCCCGCAGCAGCATCTTGATCAGCGGCGTGTTGGAAACGCCAATGCCGATAACCGCAATGCGCTTTCCCCGCAGGGAATCTAAATATTCCTGTATTGTGGAATTCATAGGAATTCCCCCCTTCGGAAAAATCAGTCCTTAACTTTTATATTATATAACCTAGGCACATAAATTTCAATCGTAACTATACGCATTCCAAAAGAATGCCCCAGTTTCATTTGACATTTCCTTTCTCATACGGTACAATATATCCCGTTGCAAGTAAGCTGGACAGCCGCGGATCGAGGCCGAAAGGCCCGATATGAGGAAAGTCCGGGCTCCACAGGGCAAGGATAACGGGTAACACCCGCCGGGGGCGACCCTAGGAAAAGGGCAACAGAGATATACCGCCACGCGCTGCGTGGTAAGGGTGGAAAGGCGGAGGTAAGAGCCCGCCCGACGACTGGGAACTGCTCGTCGCTGTAACCTCTATCCGGAGCAACGCCGTGGGAGAACATATGGCCGGCCCGGCCGTTCTCAGGAGGCGGCTTGATCGTGCCGGCAACGGTACGGCTAGATAGATGGCTGTCTTAAAAGACAGAACCCGGCTTACAGGCTTACTTGCCACTTTAGCATGAAAAGCTCCGATTCCATGTGGAATCGGAGCTTTTTGCATATCCACGTTATTCCTTCGGATGGTCCTCACCCTGGCCAGAGGTATGAACCGGATTCCCGTTGCCGTCGATGCCTTTGGCCTGGAGACGGTTATTGGTCCATTCCCGCACCAGGGCGTAGATGACCGCGAAGGTGGGCACACCTAATAGCATGCCAGGGAATCCAAACAGTCCTCCGCCCACCACGATGGCCACCAGAACCCAGATCGCGTTGAGGCCTGTGCTGTCGCCCAGGATCTTGGGGCCCAGAATATTGCCGTCAAACTGCTGGAGAGCAATGACCAGCACGCCGAAGCGCAACGCTGCCCAGGGATCTACAATCAGCAGAATCATCACGCAGGGGATGGCGCCCACGATCGGACCGAAAAAGGGGATGATATTGGTCACACCCACCACCACTGCCACCAGCATGGGGAACGGAATGCGGAAAATCAGATTCAAAATAAAGCACAGCACACCGATAATGGCGCTGTCAATGAGTTTTCCGTTGATAAAGCCCACAAATACGCCGTTTGCATGGCGGCAGATCCCTAAAAAGCGGTTGGCCTTGGCTGTGGGCAGAAAGGCGTAGATCATCTTTTTGAGCTGCGGAACCAGCCTGCCCTTTCCTGCCAGCATATAAATGGAGGAGATCAGCGCCGTGACGGCGGAGATAACCACATTGCCCACTTTGACGCCCAGGCTCAGCAGTTCGGGCATCTTCTGGGATGCCCACGCGGTGGCCCGGTTCAGGACATCCTGATAGAGAGACACCAGATCGGTAATGCCCTCCCCTTCCAGGTGGTACTGGTCAATCAGACCCTGGACAAAAGTATTCAGATTGCTGATGTATGTGGACATATTGCTCACCAGGGCCACGACGCTCTCGACAACCTGGGGCAGGATCAGGTTGAGCAGGATAACTACCACGATGAGTGCAATCAGATACACCGTCAGCACGGAGAGGCCCCGTTTGCGCTTCAGGTTGCAGTAGACCCTGCGTTCAAAGAAGTCCATGGGCGTATTGAGCAGATACGCGATGGCGAAACCGGCAATAAAGGGAGAGAGCACACCCAGAAACTCATCGACTTTTTTTTGCAGTGCTCCAAAATTGTCCAGCGCCATGTAGAAGAGAATGCCGATCAGCACCACCAACAGATTGGACACTGCCCGGCCGTCCAGAATATACCATTTTCGCTTGGGCTCCTGTTCCTCCATGCTTCACTTCCCCTTTCCACTTGGTTCTATTGTATCATGCCCGGTGTAAGGACGCAATGGAAAACGGGCATCCCCAAGGGGATGCCCGTCTCTTATCAGCCCAGCAGAGCGCGATGATAGACCTTCTTACCCTTCTTCAGGATGATGCCTTCGCCGGACAGCTCGTCGGCGGTAAAGGCGCGGGTGATGTCGGTCACCTTCACGCCGTCGGCCTCCACGCCGCCCTGCTCCACCAGACGGCGGGCCTCCTTCTTGGAGGGGGCCAGACCACACTTGAGCATCAGGTCCAGCACGGCCACAGCGCCGTCGGTCAGGTCGTCAGCGGTCAGAGTGGTGGTGGGCATGTTGGCCTTGTCGCCGCCCTGGGAGAAGAGGGCGCGGGCCGCATCCTGAGCCTTCACGGCCTCCTCCTCGCTGTGGACCAGCTTGGTCAGCTCATAGGCCAGGATCTCCTTGGCGGTGTTGAGCTGGGCGCCCTCCCACTTGTCCATCTCGTCGATCTGCTCCAGAGGCAGGTCGGTGAGCATCCGCAGGCACTTGAGCACGTCGGCGTCGCCGATGTTGCGCCAGTACTGGTAGAACTCGTAGGGGGTGGTCTTGGCCGGGTCCAGCCAGACGGCGCCCTTCTGGGTCTTACCCATCTTCTTGCCCTCGGAGGTCAGCAGCAGGGTGATGGTCATGGCGTAGGCGTCCTTGCCCAGCTTGCGGCGGATGAGCTCGGTGCCGCCCAGCATGTTGGACCACTGGTCATCACCGCCGCACTGGAGATTGCAGCCCACGGTCTGGAACATGTGGTAGAAGTCGTAGGACTGCATGATCATGTAGTTGAACTCCAGGAAGCTGAGGCCCTTCTCCATGCGCTGCTTGTAGCACTCCGCCCGCAGCATGTTGTTGACGGAGAAGCAGGCGCCCACCTCACGCAGCAGCTCCACATAGTTGAGCTTCATCAGCCAGTCGGCGTTGTTGAGCATCAGGGCCTTGCCCTCGGAGAAGTCGATGAACTTGCTCATCTGCTTCTTGAAGCACTCACAGTTGTGCTGGATGGTCTCAACGGTCATCATGGAGCGCATATCGGTACGGCCGGAGGGGTCGCCCACCATGCCGGTGCCGCCGCCGATGAGGGCGATGGGCCGGTTGCCCGCCTTCTGGAGTCGGCGCATCAGCATCAGAGCCATAAAGTGGCCCACATGGAGGGAGTCGGCAGTGGGATCAAAGCCGATATAGAAGGTGGCCTTGCCGTTGTTGATGAGCTCCTTGATCTCCTCCTCATCGGTAACCTGGGCCACCAGGCCGCGGGCTTTCAGTTCGTCGTAAATGGTCATGTCAATTCTCCTTCTTCTGTCTCGATTCCATGCAAATGCTTTCCACAGCAGAGCAGCCGGCGTCATACGAATATAAAAACGCCCCCTGTCCGCTGCGGACAGAGGGCGTAAAAATAACGCGGTACCACCTCTGGTTCGCCGCCTCCTCACGGAGGCGACCTCATGGAGTGCCAACACACTCCGGCGCGGTAACGGGCGCACCCGACACAGCCCTAATAGCGGTCTCCCGTGTTCAGGCGGCTGCTCCGAGGTGTATTTCACCAGCGCCTCCCTCCCCCTCGCACCAAAACGGGGGCTCTCTGAACGGCGGCAGCCGGGTACTTCTCCTCATCATCGCGA
Organism: uncultured Pseudoflavonifractor sp.; assembly: GCF_944387275.1. Classification (GTDB taxonomy): domain Bacteria; phylum Bacillota; class Clostridia; order Oscillospirales; family Oscillospiraceae; genus Pseudoflavonifractor; species Pseudoflavonifractor intestinihominis. The sequence continues at coordinate 18,745 of NZ_CALXEG010000011.1, read as the reverse complement.
TGGCAATCTGAAATTATCTGCACTATACCACAGTGTTTTCAACTTGTCAACCCCACATGGACAGAGCACCGTGACAAGCAGGTTTTCAGGTCATATTTCTGCCGCTCTTATACCGGGCGGCGCCGTCCAGCAGTTCCCCCGCGCTGGCCAGCGAAGCGGCGGTGATGACATCTCCGGAGGTCAAACGGGCCAGCTCCGCTTTCCGGGCGTCCCGGTCCAGCCGGGCAACCTCTGTAAAGGTCCTTCCCTTTCGTTCTCCCTTCTGAACAGAGAAATGGACGTCCGCCATGGCGGCGATCTGGGGCAGATGGGTGACGCACAGCACCTGCTTGTGGCGGGCCACATCTGCCATCTTCTCCGCCACTTTCTGGGCGGCACGCCCGGAGACACCGGTGTCCACCTCATCAAAGACCAGGGTGGTCACATCATCGTTCTCAGCCAGCACATTTTTCAGCGCCAGCATGATACGGGCCAACTCGCCGCCGGAGGCAATCTTCTGGATGGGCTTCAGGGCCTCTCCCACGTTGGCGGACATGAGGAACTGCACCTCGTCCATACCAGTGCTGTCCAATCCCTCTTCGCAGGACTTGGTGCCGAACTCCACCTGGAAGCGGACCTTGGGCATATCCAACTGGGCCAGCTCCTTCTGGATCCGGCTCTGGAGGGCCTCAGCCGCCCTATGGCGTGCTCCGGAAAGTAATTCCGCTTTACGCTTTGCCTGCTCCAGCGCAACGGCGTATTTCTTTTCCAGGCGGACAATGGTGTCGTCGGCATACTGGATCTCATCCAGCTCCTTTTTGCACCGGTCCAGATAAGCCAGCATCTCCTCCTCGGAGCTGCCGTATTTCTTTTTCAGGCGGTAGATGATATCCAGCCGGCTCTCCAGCTCATCCAGTTCGCCGGGCTCAAAGTCAAAGCTCTCCCGCAGGTCCCGCAGGGTTTCCGCCACATCGTCCGCCGTGCAGCGCAGCTCGGAGACCTGTTCCAGAATCCCGGCCGCCTCTGTGCTCATACTGGCCGCCGGACCCAGTGCGTCCTCCGCAGTGGCCAGAAGGGATGCCGCGCCGTCCCTGTCCTCATCTCCGGACAGGGCAAAGCAGGCCCGCTCCACTGCCTCGATGAGCTTGCCCGCGTTGCGCAGCAGGGTGCGGCGCTCGGTCAGTGCGGCCTCCTCCCCTGCCTTGAGCTGAGCACGTTCCAGCTCCGCGATCTGGTAGTTGAGATTGTCGATCCGCCTGGCCCGCTCCGCCTCGTCCATGCGCAGGGCGTCCATCTCCCGCCGGATGGCGGTCAGCCCGCCGTAGACCGTCTGATAGTCCGTCAGAGCTTCACTGGTCCCGCCAAAGGAGTCCAGATAGCTCAGATGGCACCGTTCGTCCAGCAGCTGCTGGCCGTCGTGCTGGCCGTGGATGTTGACCAATTGGCTGCCCAGCGCCTTCAATTGTGACACCGTGAGCAGACGTCCGCCCAGACGGCAGGTATTCTTGCCGTCCGGGTGAATTTCCCGGCGGAGGATCAGATTGCCCTCCTCGTCCGGCCCCTCCCCGTTCTCCTCAAACCAGGACAGCTTGGGAAGATCGGTGAAAACCGCCTCCACCAGGGCGGATTTGGCGCCGGTACGGATGAGATCCCGGCTGGTGCGCTCGCCGATGACCGCGCCGATGGCGTCGATCACAATGGATTTTCCCGCGCCGGTCTCGCCGGTCAGAGCGTTGAAGCCGGCATCGAACCGGATATCCGCCGATTCGATCACCGCGATATTTTCAATATGAAGCAGAGAGAGCACAGCAATCACCGTCCATCCGGCGGAACTTACTTCAGCATTTTGTGGATCTCATTGCAGAACTCGGCGGCCGCCTCATTGGTGCGCATGATCAGCAGCGCGGTGTCGTCCCCTGCCAGGCTGCCCACCAGATCCGGGATCTCCATGCCGTCCACCGCGGCACAGGCCGCCGAGGCCAGGCCGGGCATGGTCTTGACCACCACGATGTTCTGCGCCACGTCAAAAGAGGTGACACCCTCCTTGAAGATCGTGCGCAGGCGCCCGGCAAAGTTGAGAGAGGTCTTGCGCTCGGACACCACATACTTGTAGGTCCCGTATCCGGTCAGCTCTTTGATCAGGTGGAGCTCCTTGATATCCCGGGAGATGGTGGCCTGGGTGGAGGTGACGCCCCGGAGACGAAGCTGCTCCAGCAGCTGGTCCTGGGTCTCTACATCCACCTCTTCAATAATGCGGAGGATCTCCTCCTGTCGCTTACTTTTCATGCTTTTCACCCGTTTCCAAGTTTCTGATGGAGAATATCGTAAAAGCTGCGGCCGGTGAGACATACCAGCCTGGTCTGGGCCTTGGACTTTTTGACCTCTACCACATCGCCGCCGGAGAGCTTGTGTGCCTTTCCGCCGTCTACCGACAGATAGGCGGTCTTTCTGGCCAGGCGGCCCATTCGGATGGCCACTGTCCTGTCGCGGCTGAGCACCATGCTCCGGGAGTGGAGCACGTGGGCGCAGATGGGCGTCACGATCAGATTTTCCGCTGTCGGCTCTACAATGGGGCCGCCAGCTGACATGGAGTAGGCGGTGGAGCCCGTAGGGGTACAGACCACTACGCCGTCGCCTGCAAAGTCGGAGATCTGTTTTCGGTCGCCGTATACAGAGAAATCGATGATTCGGGCCACCGCTCCCTTGGTAATAACGGCGTCATTCAGGGCGATGTCCTCATAGACCTGTTTTCCCTCGTGAAAGACCTTGACGTCCAGCATCATTCTGGACTCCACGCTGTACTTTCCTGAGGCCAGCTTGGTCAGCTGCTGCAGCTCGCCCTGCTCCAGCTCCGCCATAAAGCCCACGCTGCCCAGATTGACCCCCAGGATCGGGACATTGTAAGTATTGGCATCCTTTGCGGCATGGAGGATTGTGCCGTCACCGCCAAAGCAGATCAGAACATCTGCCCCGGCCAGCTCATGCTGCATGTCGGAAAAATGCAGGTTTTTAGGCAGCTCTACCCGGCTGCTCTTCTCCGGCATGAACGGGAGGCAGATGGAGGTCTCCACACCGGCGGCCTTCAGGATACGATCCGCGGCCTGAGCCGCCCGCAGCCCCTTGTCCCGGTATGGGTTGGGGCTCAGCACAACTTTCATAAACTCATTCCTTCTCTAAGGCGTTATGAGAGGCCGCTACCAGAGCCTCAAGATCTCCATCCCAGGTATCGTCTGAACCTCCTGCAGCCAGGAACCCCAGGTATTCGATGTTTCCTTCCGGTCCCCGGACAGGCGAAAAGGTCATATCCTTTATAGTGAAATCAGCATCTCTGGCGTTGACAAGAAATTGCTCCAGGACTTCCAGGTGGACCTTCGGATCTCGCACGACCCCTTTCTTTCCCACCTTTTCCTTTCCCGCTTCGAACTGGGGCTTGACCAGACAGACTACATGTCCATCCGGCTTCAGAAGGCCCCGCACAGCGGGCAGGATCAGCCGCAGGGAGATAAAGGAGACGTCAATGCTGGCAAAATCCAGCTCATCGGGAATCTGTTCGTGGGTGAGGTACCGGGCGTTGGTCCGCTCCATGCAGATCACACGCTCGTCGCTCCGCAGACTCCAGGCCAGCTGTCCATAGCCCACATCCACGGCGTAGACTTTGGCAGCGCCGTTTTGCAGCATACAGTCTGTAAAGCCGCCGGTAGAGGCGCCGATATCTCCGCAGATCGCCCCGGAGAGCGTAATGGGAAAGGACTGCATGGCCTTCTCCAGCTTCAGTCCGCCGCGGCTGACATAGGCCAGCGTCTTGCCTCGCACCTCGATTTCGGCGGTCTCCTCCGTCTGGGCCCCGGCCTTATCCACCTTCTGGCCCGCCACATAGACCTGCCCCGCCATAATGACAGCCTGCGCCTTCTGACGGCTCTCCATCAGTCCGCGCTCACAGAGCAGGACATCCAATCGTTTTTTAGCCACGTGTACAGACCTCCATCGCCTTCCGGCAGAGACTTTCTCCATCCAATCCGCAGAGCTTTCGCAGTTCTGCCACAGAACCGTGGGTCACAAAAGAACGTCCAAGGTTGCACAGCGCCACGTTGGCGGCCGGCGAACCGGCCAGGGCCAGTTCTGCGGCAATCCGACGGCCCACACAGTTGGCATCCATGACATCTTCCGCCACGAGCAGGCGACCGGTTTTAGAAAGAGAATTCTGGATCGTATGGATATCAATCGGTGTAATGGTATTCAGCTTCACAACATCAGCCGATATTCCTTGCTGCTGGAGCAATTCGGCGCAGCGGAGCACCTCGTTTATCATAACGCCGTACCCGACCAGCGTCACATCACTTCCCTGCCGCAGCAGGACGGCGGGCCCGGTGCCGGAATCCGCCGTATATGCCCCCTCACCGCCGCGGGGGTAGCGCAGCGCCACGGGCCCCTGCACCTCCTGGATGGCATAGGCCAGCATCGTCTTCAGCTCAGAAAAACTGGCCGGGCAGAGTACAGTCATGCCCGGGACTGTGTCCAGAAATGCCACATCAAAGACGCCGTGATGGGTCTCGCCGTCCTCGCCTACCAGACCGGCCCGATCCACCGCAAAGACCACATGGAGGCCCTGAATGGCAACGTCATGGATCAGCATGTCATAGCCGCGCTGAAGAAAGGTGGAGTAGACCGCGAAAACAGGTACCATACCCTGCTTGGCCATTCCGGCGGCCATGGCAGTGGCGTGGCCCTCCGCGATTCCCACATCAAAGCTGCGGGACGGAAAGCGGCGGAAAAACTCCCCCAGCCCTGTACCATCCCGCATGGCCGCTGTAATGGCACAGATCCTGCTGTCTTTCTCCGCCAACTCACACAGCGTCCCGCCAAAAGCGGCAGAGAAATTGGGGCTCCCTGCCGACAGCGGCTCTCCCGTCTGGACACAAAAGCGGCCCACACCGTGGAAACGATCCGGATTCCGCTCTGCAGGTGTATACCCATTCCCCTTTACAGTCCTTACATGGAGCAGGACGGGGCCCTCGATATCCTTCGCATACCGGAGAAGGCTGGTCAGTCCCTTCACGTCATGGCCGTCCACCGGGCCCAGATAGGTGAAGCCCATATCCTCAAAAAAGGAGCAGGGCAGCAGGGTCTCTTTGACCGCTTTTTTGATCCTGTGGGTGATGCGGTAGAGGGTTTTCCCCCCGGGTATCGTACCGGTTACCTTACGATATCCCTTCTTGAACCGCAGGTACTGGGGCTTCAGGCGCTGTCTGGCCAGATGTTCAGCAATACCGCCCACGTTTTTGGTGATGGACATGCCGTTGTCGTTGAGGATGACGAGCATTCGTTCGCCGCTGTTGCCGGCGTCTGAGAGGCCCTCATACGCCAGACCGCCGGTAAGCGCGCCGTCACCAATGAGAGCGATCACATAGTAATTATCCCCCAGCAGCGTCCGTCCCCTGGCCATACCGGTGGCCACGGACACCGAGTTGGATGCATGACCGGCGATAAAGGCATCACAGCAGCTCTCCGCCGGTTTTGGAAAGCCGGACATGCCGCCGAATGTGCGCAGGCTGGACATCTTGTCTGCCCGCCCTGTGAGGATCTTATGGGTATAGCACTGGTGTCCCACATCAAAGACCAACCGGTCACGGGTAAAATCAAACACCCGGTGAAGGGCCACTGTGATCTCTACCGCGCCCAGATTGGAGGCCAGATGACCGCCGGTTTTGGAGACCGAGTCGATCAGGCTGGCACGGAGGCGGGTGCAAAGCGTCTCAGCTTCACAGTCCGTTATATTCTTTATATCCGGAATATCCGCTTGCTGAATCATAAGCACCTCTGTATGAATCACTTATTAGATCAGGAAGGTACCTGCCAGGCCGATGGCGACCCCCAGCAGCGCTCCCATGATCACCTGCATGGGCGTGTGGCCCAGCAGTTCTTTCAGCTCTTTTCCAAAGAGCTCCGGCTTCATCTCACTCCAGTGGTCCATCATATAGTTGAGGATCTTGGCCTGCTCACCGGCGGCCTTGCGGACGTTGGCGGCGTCGTACATCACCACGATGGCCACCACGGCCGCGATGGCAAAGAGGGGTGAGGAAAAGCCGTACAGCATGCCGGTAGACGCGGCGCAGGCGGAGACAAAGGCGGAGTGCGAACTGGGCATACCGCCGCTGGCCCAAATCTGGCGCCAGTCAAGCCGGCGTTTGGTCAAAAGCTGGATGACCACCTTCAGTATCTGGGCCACGGCCCAGGACACGGCGGCCAGAATCAGAATCAAGTTGCCCAGATGGTAATTGGCGGCATTCAATTCCATATGCGGTCACTTCTCCCGTTTCACCAGTTTATCCGCCAGCCAGCAGAGGAAACCGGCGTCCTCGAAGGTACTCTGCAGCGCCTCTTTGGCCGCTTCGGTCTTCTCGCTTACCAGCGCTTCACATGCTTCCATTCCCTTGAGGCTGACAAACGTCACTTTCTCGTTGGCGGCGTCGGAGCCGATGGGCTTGCCCAGCTTGGCCTCGTCACCCTCTACATCCAGCATATCGTCCCGGATTTGGAAGGCCAGGCCCAACAGTTCGGCGTACCGCCGCACAGCAGCCCGCTCCTGCGCTCCGCCGCCGGCCACAATACAGCCGATCTCGGCTGCCGCGGAGATAAGCGCACCTGTCTTCAGACGCTGGAGTTCCTCCACTTCTGACAGGGAGAGAGAGTGCCCCTCCCCCGCCATGTCCAGCGCCTGTCCGCCCACCATGCCCCGGGCTCCGGCTGCACGGCCCAGGCAGGCGGAGGCAGCCAGCGCCTTGTCCGCACCGAGGGACGTACCGTGCTCCGCAATGGTCTCAAAGGCAGCAGTCAGCAGGGCGTCTCCGGCCAGGACCGCCGTGGCTTCACCGTAGACCTTGTGATTGGTGGGCCGGCCACGGCGCAGATCGTCGTCATCCATGCAGGGCAGATCGTCGTGGATGAGAGAATAAGTATGGATCATCTCCACCGCGCAGGCAAAGGGCAGAGCGGTATTCACGTCTCCCCCGCACATGCGGCAGGTCTCCAGCGCCAGCACGGGCCGGAGACGCTTTCCGCCCGCCAGAAGGCTGTAAAGCATGGCGTCATACAGATCGGCCCGGGACTCCCGTCCCGCAAAACACTGCCTCAGATAGTTTTCCACCAGGGCGCAATCCGCGCGAAGCACTTCTTCGTACATCATCCCGACTCCTTTGTTCTGCAAAACTTCGGCACGGCGGTCCGAAACGGCCCGTTTCGCGCCGGGAAACCCAGGAGACGCCACACACCGCGTCTCCTGGGGCAAAACCAATCACACGCCCTGGTCCATGGGCTGCTCCACCGGCGTCCCATCCGGAGCTGCGGTCAGCTTGATGACCTTCTGCTCCGCCTTGTCCAGCATGGTGGAACACTTTTTCATCAGGCTTGTCCCCTCCTCAAAGAGGGCCAGCGCGTCTTCCAGCGGCGCGTCACCCTGCTCCAGCTTGGACACGATCTCCTCCAGCCGGGCCATGGCCTGTTCAAAGGTCAGCTTCTTCTCTGCCATCTGTCAATGCTCCTTTACCACACAGGGAATTTCTCCATCCGCCACCCGCAGGTGCAGGGTATCCCCTGCCACCACATCGGTTTTGGAGCGCACCACCGTGCCGTCCTCCCGGCGTGGGATAGCGTAACCTCTGGCCAGCACCTTCAGGGGGCTCATGGCATCCAGAGATGCCGCCAGCCGGGCAAAACGCTGCCGCTCCCGGTTCAGCGCGCCAGAGAGGCCGTGGGCCAGACGGGTGCGCTGATAGTCCAGCAGAACCCGCCGGTCCTCAATATAGTTCATGGGATTCTGTAAAGCGCGACTGCCTGACAGATGCTCCAATTTGGAGGACAGCTCGCCCAGACGCCGGGTCATAGCCTGGTCCATCCGGGCCGACAGCTGGTTCAATCTGCCCGCCACGTCCTTCTGATCGGGGACGGCCAGTTCTGCCGCGTTGGAGGGTGTGGCGGCTCGCAGATCCGCCACAAAATCGGCAATGGTCACATCCGGCTCATGGCCTACAGCGGAGATCACCGGGATCTGGGAGGCGTAAATCGCCCGGGCCACGACCTCCTCGTTGAAGGCCCACAGGTCCTCCATGGAGCCGCCGCCCCGGCCGGTGATGATGAGGTCGGCCCAGCCCAGCCGGTTGACCCACCCCAGAGCCGCGGCGATCTCGCCGGGAGCCTCAGCTCCCTGGACCCGCACGGGTACCACGGCCACCTGAGCCATGGGCCACCGGGCTCCCAGGATCCGCAGCATATCCCGCACCGCCGCGCCGGCGGCTGAGGTCACCAGGGCAATGCGCTTCGGAAAACGTGGAACCAGCTTTTTGTGGGCCGGATCAAACAGACCCTCGGCGTACAGCTTGGCCTTGAGCTGTTCGAAGGCCACGTAGAGGTCGCCTACGCCGTCAGGCGTCAGGGCGCTGACGTAGAGCTGGTACTGCCCGTCCCGGGGAAACACCGTCACCCGGCCGAAGGCAACCACCTTCATGCCGTTCTCCGGGCGGAACCGAAGCGCGGACGCCTCCCGGCGGAACATGACGCAGCGGATGGCGCCTCCCTCATCCTTCATGGAGAAATAGTGATGGCCGGAGGGGTACATCTTGTAGTTGGAGATCTCGCCCCGGATATAGATGCCGGAGAGGGCGCCGTTTCCGTCCAGAAGATCTTTGATGTACTGGTTGACCTGGGAGACTGAGTAGACCGTGTCATTTCTCATGGACATGCTCCCCCGCCCGCAGGCTGCGCCAGGCCAGAATGGCTACGCCCATGGCGTTGTCCGTGGAGTATCTGGGCTCGGCAAAAACCGCGCCCCCCAGCCTCTCCCGCAGCAGCGTATTGGAGGCCACGCCGCCGGAGCAGAGCACACTCAGTCCGGGATGTTCCTCCAGGGCGACCGCCGTGGCTCTGGATACCGCGTCGGCGATGGTGTTCAGCGCAAAACGTGCAATGTCGGCAGGGGCTTCCCCCCGCTCCGCCAGGGCTTTGACCTGGTTCTCCACGCCGGAGAGAGAAAAAGAACAGCCGTTGAGCTTCACCTTAAAGCGTTTCTCACTCTGAGACTCCCGGGCCAGGGCGTCCAAAGCCTTTCCCGCGGGAAAATCCAGCCCCAGCAGCTTCCCGGTCCGGTCGATGAGCTGGCCGGCAGAGATATCGCTGGTGCCTCCGATGGCCTGGGCACGGACATTGATCCCCTCCGGCTCCACGTACAGCAGTTCCGTGGTGCCTCCGGAGAGGTGCCAGGCCAGAATAGGCGCGTCCAGCAGATCCATCCGCCCGGCAGACCAGGCGGCGGCGGCAATATGCCCCTGCTGGTGGGACACCGGGAAAAATGGGACGTCCAAGGTGGCGGACAGGGCTCTCCCCTGTCCTTCTCCCGCCAGGAAACAGGGCATGTAAGAGCCGTCCACCGCTCTGGGGCGGGTGCTGGCGCCCACAGCGGCCAGATCCCGGAGCAGCTCCTTCCCGCGAAGCTGCTCAAAGAGACCGGGCAGCCGCTTCACATGCTGGAACAGGGCGTCGCTCTGGCGCAGGCCCAAAGTCCCGGAGGGCACATCCAGCAGGCGGCCGATATTCTCCCCCGAGGACCCGTCAAATACAGCTACGGAGGTGGTGTAATTGCTGGTGTCAAGGCCCAGACAGCGTAGTCCGGTCATGCCTGGGGGGCCTCCTCCCCCTCCCCGGCGGCGGGCTCGGCATCAAAAATGTCCTCTGCCTGGAAGGGGGACACCCGCTCGGGGATGGACTCCTTGCGGACAAAGGAGCCCAGAATGCCGTTGATGAAAGAGACGACCTCAGGAGTCTCATACCCCTTGGCGATCTCCAGGGCTTCGTTGATGGCTGCGGCATTGGGTACATCCTGCATGTAGAGGATCTCGTACATGGCCACCCGCATCACGGCCACCGCCACCCGGGGGATCCGGGAGAAGGTCCAGCCGATGGCGTAGCGGGAGATGTAGTCGTCCAGCTCGGGGCAGTGGAGGTACACCCCCCGCACCAGCTCGCTTATGTACTCCCGCTGCTTGGCGTTGGGATATTCGGCGTAAAGAGGCTCTTCCTCCCCGATGAGCGCAAAGGTCGCGCGCGTCAGGGCCGTATCCAGAAGTTCATCGGCAGTCTGGTCGGTAAAGCTGAGCTCAAAGGTGAGGTGCACGGCAATTTCTCTGGCGTTGGTCCTGGTCATGTTTCTTCCTCCGTCACGGGCCGTCCTGCCGGCCCTGCTATTTCTCTCATGAATGGATAGTCCAATGAATATAACCCTATTATATACAAAGTCCGACCAAAGATAAACCCCCAGTTTTGCGCCTGTACGCAAAAAAGCATTGAGCGCGGGGGCCGCGCCCAATGCTCTTTTTTATGGGAGATGTTACTGAGGCCGCTTGGCGTCCCGGTCAAAGGTGATGCCGGTGACGTTCACGTTGACGCAGGCGGGGGTCAGGCCGCTGGTATTCTCAAGGCTGGAGAACACGGCGTCCTGCACCTTGGCGGCCACCTCGGGGATGGTATAGCCGTACTTCACCAGGATGCCCACGTCGACGGTCAGGCTGCCGTCCTCGTTGCTGGAGACGCGGACGCCCTTGGCCAGGTTCTTCTTGCCGCCCAGCATCTCCACCAGATCATTGCCCAGATTGGCCGCCAGGCTGCCGACACCTTCTACCTCCAGCGCGGCGGCGGCGGCGATGACCGCCATAACATCCTCGGATATATGGATATTTCCCATCTCGTCGGGGCGGGAAACATACTCTCTGCCTTCGCCCATAAAGGTCACACTCCTTATGTCGTACAGTATAGGGTCCGATATCTTTAAGCATTGTACCACAAACCGGCGAAAATAACAAACATATTTTTACCCATTGTCTGAAAACCTTTCCGAAAGCGCACAGCCGGGCAGCCGGCCTGCGTTTTTCTCTCCCGCAGGCTGGCCGTCCGGCTGTTCCGGCGCTATTCCTCTGTGGCTTCGATGATCTTGATCTGGCTGGCCTCCATGCCGGTCTCGTCGGTGACGATCTCCGTGATCTTGGCCACGTCTGCGTCGGTGAGGCCCAAACCGTTGTTGGATACCACCACGGACACGCTGTTGTCTCCGATGAAGGCCACGCAGTCGGCATAGCCCTTGGCCGTGACCAGGTTTTCGATCTGGGCCTCGCTGACCGTGACGCTGGCCATGGTCTGGATGGAGGCGTTGGCCTCGTCCTTCATGGCCTGGTCGGCGTTCTCATCCCCGGCGGCCTCCTGGAGCAGCGAGAGAGCGCTGTCCCTGGCCTGCTGCCGGTTGAGCCGGGCGGAGTCAAAGTAGTTGCTGCTCCCCGTCTCCGACGCACTGTTCTCTGTCTGCTGGCCGGAGGTCTCTCCGTCCGCCCCAGCGCTGGGCGAGGGCGAAGGAGAGGCGGAGACCGTGCTTCCGGTCAGGAGAGGGTCGTCGGTCTGGCTGCCCACCAGCGCCGCTTCCCCCAGGGTCTTCCCGGCATCCGCGTTGTTGTCCTTGTGGTAGGACCAGTTGAGGTAGACCGCCACGCACACAAAGAGGACGATGGCCGCCACCACCGCGTTTCGTTTCCAGAGCTTCATACTGAACCAATCCTTTCACCATTTATCGTCATTTTGATTTGCATATGGATATTTTATCGGCGCCCAGCCCGGTGAGCGCAGACACCGCGTCCACCAGCTTGAGGCAGACCGCCGGGTCGCCGCCCCCCGGACAGACCACCAGCGCACCTTGGTACTGGGGGTAGACCTGCTGGAGCACCACTGTGTCCTCCGTACCTGAGCCTGTGGACACCACCACTGTGCTGGTGGAGCTCTCATCCCCGGACCGGGTGGCGTCCTGGGCCAGGATCTGCCGGGCGCCGCTCTTTACTGTGAGAACCACTGTCACCTCCCCTGCCCCGTCCACCTTGGAGAGCGCCTGCTCCAGCTTTTGCTCCATCTCCTCCACCTGAAAGCTCTCACCGCCGCTTTCGCTCTGGCGCTCTGTGCCGCCGGATGGGGAACTGTCGTCTCCGCCCAGCGGCAGGAGAAGCAGCACGATGCCGGCCGCAATAACCAGAAGCACATATTTGTATTTTTGGAAGAGTTCTGCCGTCCTCTGGGTCAGCCTCTCCCATTGAAACGTCCATTTCATTCCACATCCTCCACATAGCACTGCCGTTCAGCGGGGATGGCCAGTTCCGCCGCGATTACCCGGGTGAGGGCTGCCTGCTCCCCCTGAGTCAGGTCGCCTGTGATCTCAACCCCATCGGGCACCGGATAGTCCCCCGACTCTGTCCAGGCGGTCACCCGGACCTGGCAGACAACACCCAGCTCCTCCGCCTTGTCCAAAATATATGCGCTGGTCTCGTCGGCTATGATATCTTTCATCAATCTGCCGTTCTCCTCCTCCAGCGTGTCCACCGTCCCCATGGCCTCTACCCGGTACTCGGTCAGAATTCCGGCGAGGGTGCGGCTGTCGATCCGAAGCACCGGCTGGATCATGGCCAGCACCAGCACAAGGGAACCGGTGAGGCGGCCGATTTTCCGCACTGTCCCGTTGGGCGACAGGCCGTCCGCCAAAGCCACAATGATGGCGCCGCAGGTGATACCTACCAGCCAGTCCCTGATTAGTTCTATCATATCGTCACCACCGAAATTGCCGAAACAATGGATACCAACATCAAAAGAGCGCAGGCACCCGTCATGCCCAGCACCAGCCCAAAGGCGCCGCCGATGCTGTCAATGAGTCCGGTGACCCGGCCGGCCGACACGGTGCCGGTCAGCGCGGCGGTTAGCTTGTAGGCCAGGTAGTGGATGCCCAGCTGGAGGAAGGGCACCAGGCAGATGCCCAGCACGGTGAGCATGCCGAACACCCCCACCGTGTTCCGCAGCACAGAAGCCCCCACCAGGACGGTCTCCGCCGCATCGGAGAGGATGCCGCCCACCACGGGGACCACGCTGGACACCGCGAACTTGGCCGCCTTCACTGTGGCCGCGTCGGCAGTACCGGCGATGACGCCGGAGACAGTCAGGTAGCCCACGAAGAGGATGAGCACCGATGTGAGCACTGTCGTCACCACCCATTTGAGCACGCCGCCGATGCGCTTGAGTCCCTCGTTGCCCAGGGCTGCATAGGCGGCTGAGGCGGCGATGTAGGCATAGACCAACGGGATAAGGAGCCGGGTGATCAGGGTCAGAAGCACGTCGGAAAAGAGCACGGTGGCAAGCTGCCGGGCTGCCGCCCTGCCGGGCGCTCCGCTGGCAGCGGCCGCGGCGGTAATGGTGGGCAAAAGCACCTTGGAGAACATGTCCATGTTGTCCAGCGCCTCCCGGCCCAGCCCTACCAGGGTGTTTACATCTGCCGCCGCCACGGCGGTGACAGCCAGTGCTCCAGCCACCGATACCACGTCTATGCCGCCGCCCAACTGGCCGGCCGCCTTCATCCCGTCGGCCAGGGCGCACAGCAGCACCACCGCCAGCAGCAGCACACCACTGCGCACCGCCTTGCGCACCACGCCGAACACCTGGTCGCTCCCCGTGTCCAGAATGGCCTGGAGCCCATCGTCCAGGCTGGTGTCCGGTGTGATGGCCTGTCCGCCGCCGTACTCCTCCGCCGCCTGCTCCAGGCCGTGGAGGTCCAGCGCCTCCGACTGGGCGGTCAGCACCGTGTCCTCTGTCTCCGCAGCCCTTGCCCCGCAGCAGAGCAGCGCCAGCAGAGCCAGGGCGACAGCACATGTTCTGTATGCCTTCATTGGTACACCTCTCACAGCAATCCGGTAATGGCGGACAGCACCGCCCGCACCAGCGGGAGCGCCAGATACAGCGCCACCGCTGAACCGGCGATCTCCACAAAAGCGGCGATCCCCCCTTCTCCGGCGTCCTTACAGACCTCAACCGTCACTCTGGTGATGATGGCCACCCCCACTGTCTTGACCACCGGAGCCAGAACAGCCGGCTCCAGCCCTGCCAGCTGGGCCAGCTCGTCCAACAGCGCCCGTACGCTCTCCAGCGCTCCCAGGGCCGCGGTAAGGATAACTGCGCCAGCGGCCAGCGCCAACACCAGAGCCAGCTCCCTGACCTGCTTTTTCACCACCACCGCGCACAGGGCCGCCGCAATGGCCACAGCGGCGATTTTCAGGATGTCCGTCATAGGCCGAACAGGTTCTTCACCAGGCTGAAGAGATCGCTGATCTCCTGCACCACCATCATCAGCACCACCACCAGACCGGTCAGCGTGATCATGGTGGCCTGCTCATCCCGCCCGGAGCGGGTGAGCACCTGGTTGAGTACGGAGACCAGAATGCCGATGGCGGCAATTTTAAAAATCAGATCCACGTCCATTGCGGTTCAACTTCCCCTTTCCTCCGCCCTGCGGCGGAGTATTGCGCCTCACAGAAGTACGATCACCAGAAATGCGCCGGCGGCCAGACCCAGCGCGCCGTACACCTTGCCCATTCTGGCCCGCTCGGCCACAGCCGCCTCCAGGCACTGCTCCAGCTGGGCCCGGGCCAGGGCCAGGGCCTGGGTCTGCCCTTCCCCGTCGTACCGGCCCAGGATGCCCCCCAGCGTCTCCAGGACCTGCCGCTCCTCCCCCTCCAGATCCAGGTCGGAGTCCGCCAGAGCACTCCGCCACAGATCCTCCAGCCGCTCGTCTCCCAGGCGGCAGAGGCTGTCCCGGCAGCGGGCAAAGAACGGCCCGACCGGCGGGGCCAGATGGCCGGCCAGAAGGGTGAACAGCTCGGGGATGGAGGTGAGGCGGAAGGAGAGCTCCCGCTCCATCCGCTCCAGCGCCTCTGTCAGCAGGCGGAGGGTACGCACATGGCGGTTCAGCCGTGCTGCCGCGCCGAATCCAAGAGCACCCGCGCCGCCGGTGAGGAGCACCGCGCCCAAAAGCCTCAGCACGCCGCTCCCCCCTCCAGCCGCTTCACCTGATAGGTCCGGCTCCTTCCGCTGCCCCGGATGAGAACGACCCGCCGGAAGATCCCCCCATCCAGCAGACGGCGGTACAGTGGGCGGGAAGACAGGTCCTCCGTACCGGAGGCGTGGGCGGTGGCAAGCAGCGTCACGCCGCAGTTGGCGGCCGCCTCCAGGGCCGCACAGTCTGCCGGGGCGGTGATCTCGTCCGCTGCCAGCACCTGGGGGTTCATGCCCCGCAGCAGCATCAGCAGCGCCGTCCCCTTGGGACAGCCGTCCAGCACGTCGGTACGGCGCCCCACGTTCAGCTGGGGCAGGCCGTCGTACATGGCGGCCAGCTCGCCCCGCTCGTCGGCGATGCCTACCCGCATGGGTGCGACCCCGTCCCCGTCGGAGACCGCACGGATGATGTCCCGCAGCAGCGTGGTCTTCCCGCCGCCGGGCGGCGAGAGGATCAGCGTGCTCTGGAGCACGCCGCCCACTGTGAGCCCGTCCAAAATTCCGGCGGAAATGCCCGGCACTGAGCGGGCCACCCGAATAGAGAGCGAGGACAGCCGCCGCAGGTTGCACACCTCGCCGTCCCGCACCACGCCGCTGCCGCAGATGCCGATGCGGTGCCCGCCCCTGACTGTGACAAACCCGTTGCGCACCTGCTCCAGTACCGTGTGGGCGGAGGCCTGGGTGGCAATCTCCAGCACCTGGCCTAAATCCCGCTCTGTCAGCCTCTGCTGCTCACAGCCCGGGATGACCTGTTCCCCCTCCGGCCCGGAGACCGTGATGGGATAGCCGTTCCTCAGCCGCAGCTCCTCCGCCCGGCTCTGCTGTTCCCTGCTCAGCCCCTCCGCCGCCTGACGCAGCCGGGACGGCAGCAGCGCCGCCGCTTGACGGAACCGGGCGCCCGCGTCCTCTGTCATGCCTCTGTCCATAGGAACCCTCCTCTTTTGCAGCCTGTATCACCGGAACAATCCTATGAACGTCCACGGCGGAATATGAATCCTTGTCCCACACAAAAAACGGCCTGCCGGATCATCCGGCAGGCAGTATGGAATACAGACAAAAAGCGTGCCCTGCGCCTTTCGCACAGAGCACGCTTTTCAGATGCTGTCAGGCAGGTTACTCCTGCTCCCAGTTGTGGTACACGTTCTGGACGTCGTCGTTTTCCTCCAGGAAGTCGATGAGCTTCTCCATGTTCTTGACGTCCTCTTCATTCTCCAGCTTGACGTAGTTCTGGGGGACCATCTCCACCTCGGCAGAGGCGAACACATAGCCCTTCTCCTCCAGCTTGGCCAGCACGTCGCCAAAGGCATCGGGAGAGGTGGTGATCTCGAAGCAGTCCTCGTCCGCGCTCATATCGTCAGCGCCGGCATCCAGAGCGTCCATCATCACGGTGTCCTCGTCCAGGTCCTCCCGCTCGATGACGATCACGCCCTTCTGGTCAAAGGACCAGGACACACAGCCGGTGGCGCCCAGGTTTCCGCCGTACTTGTCAAAGATGTGGCGGACAAAGGGAGCGGTGCGGTTGCGGTTGTCGGTGAGGGCCTCCACGATCACGGCCACGCCGCAGGGACCATAGCCCTCGTACACCACGTTCTCATAGCTGTCGGTGTTGCCGGAGCCCAGCGCCTTGTCGATGGTGCGCTTGATGTTGTCGTTGGGCATGTTGGCGGCCTTGGCCTTGGCGATGACGGTGGCCAGACGGGAGTTGTTGGCGGGATCCCCGCTGCCGCCGGTCTTGACCGCCACGATCATCTCACGGGCGATCTTGGTAAAAATCTGAGAACGCTTGGCGTCCGCGGCGCCCTTGGTCTTCTGTATATTGTGCCATTTGGAATGTCCAGACATTGGAATACTTCCTCTCTTGAAAATTCGCGTATGACAGTATACCACAAAAAAGTACGCTTTTCAACCCCTCGCAGGCCGTCAGCAGTAGGAAAACACCTCATGGTGGCGGTAGGACAGGTACACCCGCAGGCCGGGGAAGCCCTTCTGGAGCCAGTCCGCCAGCACAGGGCACACCACATTCTCTGTGGGATAGTGTCCGGCGTCGATCAGATTCAGGCCCAGCGCCTCCGCATCCTGGAATTCGTGGTACTTGACATCCGAGGTGACAAAGGTGTCGCATCCGCAGGCCACCGCGGTGGAGACCATGTCTCCGCAGGCGCCGCCGCCCACAGCCACCTTCCGGACCGGGCGGCCCCCATCCACAAAGCGGACGCCGTTGGCGCCCAGCCGCTCCTTCACCTGAGCGGCAAAGGCCTCCGCGCTGGGCGCGCCGGAGATTACGCCGGTACGGCCCAAACCGTCCTCGCTGAAGGGCCCGATTTGCTCCAGCCCCAGGGCCTGGGCCAGGGCATCATTGACGCCGCCGGGGGCGATGTCCAGATTGGTATGGGCGCAGATGGCGGCGATATTGTGCTCCAGGAGCGCCAGCAGCTTGCGCCCGGCAGAGTCCTGGTCGGTGACGTGCCTGGCAGGGATAAAGATGACCGGATGGTGGGATACGATCAGCTCCGCGCCCACCTGGGCGGCCTCCTCCACCACTGCCCCGGTGATGTCCAGGGCCACCAGAATGGTGCGCACCTCCTTGTCACCGCGCCCCACCAGGAACCCGGCGTTGTCAAAACTCATCTGAGTATTAAAAGGGGCTTTTTCATCCAGAAAGCGATATACGTCCATTACCGTTGCCATGTATTCCACTCCTCTCTCATCTGCCGCAGGCCTGCGGCCACCTCTTCCAGTTCCCTGGCCCGGGCGGCGTCTTCCGGCTTGCTGGACCGGACCACGCCGGCGGCGGCGGCCTCCGCCCGGCGGAGCAGCTTCTCCAGATACTGCCCTCTCAGCGGCGCGTCCATGCCCTGATGCTGCCGCCCGGCCCAGGCCTCGGCGGGCGTGTAGGGTCCATCCTCCCCCGGCACGGCCAGGAGCGTGACATAGACCGTCCGCCCCTCCTGGGTCAGCACCTCCCGCTGGATACGGAAGCCGTGGTCCCAAAGCCAGGCCCGGAGCTGCTCCTGAGCCGTCATGGGCTGGAGGATCAGCCGGCGGCCCTCCTGCCCTGCCCAGGGGGCCGCGGTGAGGATCTCCGCGATGGTCTCCCCGCCCATTCCGGCGATGGAGATGGTGTCCGCCTCATCGGGAGAGATGCCCGCCAGGCCGTCGCAGAGCCGGAAGGAGAGCTTCTCCTCCACATCGTAGTGGGCTGCGGTCTGCCGGGCCCGGTTCAACGGCCCTTCCCGCAGGTCGGATACCACCGCCCGGTCGATCTTCCCCTGCAGCACCAACCAGACCGGGAGATAGGCGTGGTCCGTACCCACATCTGCAAAACGGGCCCCCTCCGGCACCAGATCCGCCACCGACTGAAGCCGGGGCGAAAGCTCATAAACGCGCAACGTCTTCACCTCTTCTGTTTAAAAAAAGAGAGCGGCCGGAGCCGCTCTCTCTTGCGGTATTGATTACTGGGCAGCGCCGGCGGTCATCTTGTTCAGCTCAGCCAGCAGCGCGTCCACGTCCACGCCGTGGACCATGCAGGCCTGCTCCACGGTCTCGCCACGGGAAGAGGGGCAGCCCAGGCAGTGCATGCCGATGGAGAGGAACAGGGGCGCGGTCTCGGGGGCGATGTCCAGGATGTCGCCGATAATGGTATCCTTCGTAATCTGAACCATGGGTGGTTACCTCCGTAAATCTCTAGGATATGGGTAGTATATCCTAATTCCTTCAATAATGCAAGATGGAGATTCTGTTTTTTCTTCCATCTTCGATTTTTCTCGGCTTCGGACAGATGAAAAACGCCCGGCGCACACGGTCGGGGGTCATAAGAAAGCAATATCGGTTTTCGCAGGAACGGCATGGCTTCGGTCATGCCGTTTCCTGTTTC
>NZ_CALXEG010000010.1 GCF_944387275.1 uncultured Pseudoflavonifractor sp. | reverse complement strand
CCTGGGCCGCGATGATCCGCGCCGCCTTCTCGCTCATCTCTTCATAGTTTTCCGCTGCATAGATCCGAATCATGGCACATTTCTCCTTTTTTCATTCTTATCCCTTGCCCATTGGGGCCTTTCTTTAGTTCTATTCTAACTTCTGCCGCCTGTTTAAGCAAGGCCAGATCCTGCGTATTTTTTGTCCAATCGTCTTTCTTCTTCGCCCCGCTGTCTGTCCGTGCAAATTAGCTGTTGACAACCGCTTGTGGATGTGCTATCTTTCCAGTAGGTTAGTTCTAGCTAACCTCCGTGCAGGTGTTCTGCATTTTCTTTTTCCTATTAGGTTAGCTATAGCTAACAAAAGGAGGCGTACCAATGTCCCGCGCCCGGTTTGAACGCTCGGTGGCCTACCACTGCGCTCCGGCGCTGGTAGGGCTCAAACCCGCCAGCCTCATCTCCCTCTCGGCGGAGGACTACCCCGCCCTTCCCCGTCTGGCTGCGGACTACTCCCGCCTTCTGGCGGCGCGGGGCATCCGGATGGAGGTGCTGTGCCGGTGCCGCCGGCGCTTTCTCCTGCTGGTCTACCGCCCCGCCCTGCTGGAGCGGTGTCTCCGCTCCGCCCCGGTGGCGGAGCTGCTGGCGGAGACCGGCTACCCGGCCGGAGACTCCTGCGCCGCCCTGCTCCGCCGCCTCAGCAGCCGTATCACTGCGGGAGGTGCGTTCCCCCACGAGCTGGGCCTGTTTCTGGGCTATCCCCCCGGGGATGTGGCGGCCTTTATGGCCCACGGCGGCAGCAACTGCCGGCTGTGCGGCGAGTGGAAGGTCTATCAGGACGTGGAGGGGGCCAGGCGGCAGTTCCAAAAGTTCGCCCTCTGCCGCTCCGCCCTGTGCACCCGGCTGGCGCAGGGCCGCTCCCTACTGGGCCTGCTGGGTGCGGCGGAATACCCGGCGGCGTGATTTCAACCATTCCATTTCTCTCTCAACATTCAAGGAGGTTTTATTATGAGCAAGCTCGCAGTCATCTATTGGAGCGGCACCGGCAACACCGAGGCCATGGCCCAGGCCGTGGCGGAGGGCGCCCGGGAGGCGGGGGCCGACGTGTCCCTCTTCTCCGTATCTGAAATTTCCGCCGCCGACGCCGCCGGGTACGACCGGCTGGCTCTGGGCTGCCCCGCCATGGGCGCCGAGGTGCTGGAAGAGGGGGAGTTCGAGCCCTTCTTCGAGGAACTGTCCGGCAGCCTGTCCGGCAAGCCGGTGGCCCTCTTCGGCTCCTACGGCTGGGGCGACGGCCAGTGGATGCGGGACTGGTACGACCGTACCGCCGCCGCCGGCGCCGTCCTCCAGGGCGGCGAGGGCCTGATCTGCAACGAGATGCCCGACGACGACGCTCTGGCCGCCTGCCGGGACCTGGGCCGGGCGCTGGCGGGCTGAGGAAGGAGGCGCCATGGAACTCTCCCACACCGCCTGCCGCTATCTGCTCACCATCTACGAGCTGGGCGGCGGCCTGGAGGCCGTGCGCTCGGTGGACGTGTCCCGGCGGCTGAACGTGGCCGCCTCCAGCGTGGCCCATATGCTGGGCATCCTGGACCGGGAGGGCATGATCGAACGGCGGCGCTACGGCCGGGTCCGCCTCACCTCCTCCGGCCTGCGCTGGGCCAACAGGCTCTACACCGACCGGGTCCTGCTGGAGGCCTATCTCCGGGAGCACCTGGGCGTGGACGGCGAGACCGCCCGGCTGGACGCAGACCGGTGCCTGTGCTGCCTCTCCCCCACCACCCGGGCGCGGATGAGCGAGATGGTCCTGTCAGGCACGCCCCTGCCCTCGGTGCTCTTCCGCCAGGCCCTGTGCTCCTGACCTGCTACTTGACAAATGTCCTTTCTTCCGCTAGAATAGATGCAATCACATTGCAAAAGGCGAGGAAGGGAAGAAGGCGCGGCACATCCCGCTCAGAGAGCCGGTGGCAGGTGCGAACCGGTGTGAGGATGCCGCGCGGATACTGGTCCCTGAGCCGTCCGCCCGAACTGCAGTAGGGCGGGACGTCCGGCCCCGTTACCGGCCACGGCCTTGTTGGAGGCCAATGAGCGCCTGCCGGAGACGGTTGGCGGAAGCAGGGTGGTACCGCGTATTCTACGCCCCTGACCTAATTGTTTTAGGTCAGGGGCGTTTTTCGTCCCCTGACCGCACGACCAAAGGAGGTCCCTGTCATGAAAAAAGCCTATGAAAAGTACATCCCCTTTGTCCCCCTGAAGATGGACCACCGCACCTGGCCCGACAAGCAGATCACCAAGGCCCCCATCTGGTGCTCGGTGGACCTGCGGGACGGCAACCAGGCCCTGGTGGACCCCATGAACCTCCAGGAAAAGCTGGAGTACTTCCACACCCTGGTGGACATCGGCGTGAAGGAGATCGAGATCGGCTTCCCCTCTGCCAGCGAGACCGAGTACGAGATCTGCCGGGAGCTCATCGAGGGCGGCCACATCCCCGACGACGTGACCATCCAGGTGCTGGTCCAGGCCCGGCCCCACCTGATCCAGAAGACCTTTGAGGCCATCCGGGGCGCCAAACACGTCATCCTCCACTTCTACAACTCCACCTCCACCCTCCAGCGCAAGGTGGTGTTCCACATGGACATGGCGGGCATCACCAAGATCGCCACCGACGCCGCCCAGCTCATCTACGAGCTGTCCCAGCCCGTCATCGCCGAGGGCATGGACCTGCGGTACGAGTACTCCCCCGAGTCCTTCATGGGCACTGAGATGGACTACGCCGTGGAGATCTGCCAGGCGGTCATCGAGGCCATCCACGCCACGCCGGAGAAGAAGATCATCCTCAACCTGCCCACCACAGTGGAGAACTGCATGCCCAACTACTTCGCCGACGAGCTGGAGTACTTCATCTCCAAGCTGCCCAGCCGGGACAGCGCCATCATCTCCCTCCACCCCCACAACGACCGGGGCTGCGGCGTGGCCACCGCCGAGATGGGCCTGCTGGCCGGCGCGGAGCGGATCGAGGCCACCCTGTTCGGCAACGGCGAGCGCACCGGCAACGTGGACATGGTCACCCTGGCCCTGAACATGTACACCCAGGGCGTGGACCCGGAGCTGGACTTCTCCGACATCAACAAGATCAAGTCCATGTACGAACGGTGCACCAAGATGAAGGTGGGCGAGCGGCAGCCCTACGCCGGCGAGCTGGTGTTCACCGCCTTCTCCGGCTCCCACCAGGACGCCATCAACAAGGGCACCGCCTACATGGAGGAGAGCGGCAGCGAGTACTGGGAGATCCCCTACCTGCCCATCGACCCAGCGGACGTGGGCCGGCAGTACGAGCCCATCATCCGCATCAACTCCCAGTCGGGCAAGGGCGGCGCGGCCTACGTCATGCACCACAACTTCGGCTTTGATCTGCCCAAGGCCATGCACCCCGAATTCGGCCACATCGTCCAGGTGGAGACCGACCGGGTGGGCACCGAGCTCAAGCCGGAGCGGATCTACGAGCTGTTCAAGGAGAACTACATCGACGCCACCGCACCCTACCAGCTGGTGCGCCACTCCTTCGCCGAGTTCACCGATGAGGAGGGCCACTCCCACGTCACCTTCGCCGGTACCCTCCGCCACAAGGACACCACCTTCCAGGTCAACGGCTCGGGCAACGGCCCCATCGACGCCTTCTTCAACGCCATCCACGGCCAGAAGATGGACCGCTTCACCTTTGTGGACTACAAGGAGCACGCCATCTCCGACGGCTCCGACTCCATGGCCGTGGCCTACATCCAGCTGCGGGACCAGGAGGGCAAGGACCACTTCGGCGTGGGCATCTCCCACAACATCAACCTGGCCCCCCTCAAGGGCATCCTGTCCGCCATCAACCGGGCGGTCAGCGGCAAAGAAGCATAAGAAAACAGCAAGATGGCCCGCTGT
The DNA here is from genome assembly GCF_944387275.1 of uncultured Pseudoflavonifractor sp. Classification (GTDB taxonomy): domain Bacteria; phylum Bacillota; class Clostridia; order Oscillospirales; family Oscillospiraceae; genus Pseudoflavonifractor; species Pseudoflavonifractor intestinihominis. Next base: position 66,884 of record NZ_CALXEG010000010.1, on the reverse strand, counting down.
CTGAGACAGCGGGCCATCTTTTTGCCGTTTATACCACTTGGGTCAGGAAGGTGTCCCGGTAGGACACCGCCAGCTCCTCCCATGCCGCATGGGCGGCGGCGGGGTCGTCGAAGAGCCCGAACACGGTGGGGCCGGTGCCGCTCATGCAGGCCCCCAGGGCGCCGTACTGGATGAGGGCGTTGCGGAGAGAGGCGATCTCAGCGGCCTTCCGCTCGGGGAGCACATCCTCGAATACGTTGTACAGCCGCCGGGCCACACCCTCCAGGTCCCGCCGCTCCAGGGCCTCCAGCATGCCCGCCGTGTCGGGGCGGCAGCGGAGCTTCACGGAGTCGATGCGGCCGAAGAGCTCGGGGGTGGACACCGGGAACGGGGGCTTGCACAGCACCACGTGGCACTGGGGCAGCGGGGGCAGCGGGGTAAGCCGCTCTCCCCTGCCCTCGGCCAGGGCGGTGCCACCGTAGACGCAGTAGGGCACATCGGACCCCACCCGCGCTCCGATCTCCGCCAGTTGTTCCACCGGCAGGTTGACCCCTGTCATCTGGTTCAGGGCCCGGAGCACCACGGCGGCGTCCGTGCTGCCGCCGGCCATGCCGGCGCACACGGGGATGCGCTTTTCGATCCGCAGGGCCAGCCCTCCCAGGTCCGTGCCGGTGGCCTCGCAGAACCGGAGGGCGGCGGCGGCGGCCAGGTTCCGCTCGTCGGTGGGCAGGAACTCCTTGTCCGTCTCCACCGTCAGCCCGCGGCCGGTGCCCGTCTCCAGGGTGATGGTGTCGTGGAGAGACACGGACTGCATCACCATCCGCAGGTCGTGGTATCCGTCCGGCCGGGCTCCCAGCACGTCCAGGGTCAGATTCAGCTTGGCAAAGGCGCGCACTTCCATTGTGGCCATACAGGTCTCCTCCGGCAAAGGGGGGTGGACGGCGGCTGGCCGCCCACCCCCGCTCTTATCTGATTTTCCGCGCCTCCAGATAGAAGCGCTTTTCATTTGCCTCCCCCAGGGAGAAGGTCTTGCGGGGCAGGACCCCGTCGTGCAGAATGATGGAGAACAGCCGCTCCTTGTCCAGGGCGTGGAGCAGGAAGGCCACGTTCCCCGGCCGGGCGGCCAGCTCCCGGGCCACGTCGGCGCCGTGGATATAGTCCATGCGGCAGCGGTGGGCGATGGCGTAGTCGTCCAGGAAGGGCTGGAGCGTGCCCACCGGCAGGCGGGAGGTGGGATGAGGCACGGTCACCACCCCTGCGCCGTCCCGATGGACAAAGGCCAGGGAGTGGCCCTCCCCCGGCCCCAGGTGGGCCCCCGGGAAGGCGGCCAGGAGCTGCCGGATCATGTCCTCCGGGTCCACGCCGAAGAGGACCCGGTGGATGGGCCGGAACTCCAGAGACTGGTCGTGGAGATTCACCAGCTCACACATGGTATACCGTGCGGGCAGCGAGGCCCACCGCTCCGGGGGCGTGAGCCGCTTCTGCCGCTCATAGCACTCCTTGGCCACGGCCAGGGAGTGGTTGCCGTCCCCCACGGCGAAGAGCAGGGGCGCGCCGCTGTCCCTGCCGTACCGCAGGCGGAAGGCGGCGGGGTCGGCAAGGGCCCGGAGGGCGGAGGCCACGGCGGCCTTCTCGTCCTCCCCCAGCAGCCAGCCCTTCAGGTGGCCGCCCTGCTCCATCAGGTCAAAGTCGTAGAGCACCTCCAGCCGGTCACGGGCCGCGGTCAGCGGGTCCATGACAGTGCAGTCCGGGTCGTCGGCCAGGAGCATGGCGTGGGGCAGCTCGATGGGCGCGTTCTTCCGCACCGCCACCCGGGGCGGGATGCGGCTGAGCACCGTGCCCTCGGTGCCCCGGATCAGGGTGCCTGAGCCGGGCTCGTAGTCGTACTGCTCCAGGTCCACCATGCCCAGCAGGCCCCGGCGGACCCGGCCGCCGGACAGGGTCCGCTCCACGTAGATCATGGCGTCGGGCAGGGTGCGGAACCGGCCCTCCCGCAGGTAGCGGGTCATGGTGTTGTTCACATCCATGATGTCGGTCTCCACATCTGGCCCCTCCAGGCAGCTCTCGGGAAGGATGAGCCGCAGGGCCGACGGCGCGGAGCCCACATACTCCTCCACCCGCTGCCAGTATTCCGGCTGGGAGGTGTACTGGTCGCAGGGCGCCACCGACCACTTGGCATACTCACAGTTCTGGGGCAGCAGGATGTCGGCCGGGACGAAGGGCAGTCCGTCAAAGCATCTATCCATGTCTCTCACTCACTTTCCGCCGGCGTTCCGGCCGGTCAGTCCATGGCGTTGCGGATGGCGGCCAGCAGGTCGTCAAACGCCTCATAGGCGGGGATCTGGGGGTAGTCGGCCTTGATCTGCTCCGTGGTGCGGAACAGGAACCCGGCCTTGCTGGCCTGGATCATGCCCAGGTCGTTGAAGCTGTCGCCCGAGGCGATGGTGTCGTAGCCGATGGACTGGAGGGCCTTGACGGTAGTCAACTTGGACTGGGGGCAGCGCATCCTGAAGCCGGTGATCATGCCGTCGGGGGCCACCTCCAGGGTATTGCAGAACAGGGTGGGCCAGTCCAGCTTCTTCATCAGGGGCTGGGCGAACTGCTCAAAGGTGTCGCTGAGGATGATCACCTGGGTGAAGCTGCGCAGCTCATCCAGGAACTCCTTGGCGCCGGGCAGCGGGTCGATGGAGGCGATGGTGGCCTGGATCTCCTTCAGGCCCAGGCCGTGCTCCTTCAGCACCCCCAGACGCCAGTGCATCAGCTTGTCGTAGTCGGGCTCGTCCCGGGTGGTGCGCTTGAGCTCAGGGATGCCGCTGGCCTTGGCAAAGGCGATCCAGATCTCCGGCACCAGCACACCCTCCATATCCAGACAGGTAATATACATCTCTGCGTCCCCTTTCTCGGCGTTGATGGATGCCCCGCTCAGTTTCCGGCGGAGCGGGCCTGCTTCTTGCGCAGGTTGGTGAGGAAGTTGTCCATGCGGGTCAGGGCCTCGGCGATGTCCTTCATGGAGGTGGCGTAGCAGCAGCGGATGAAGCCCTCGCCGCCGGGACCGAAGGCGGTGCCCGAGATGACGGCCACCTTCTCCTCCATCAGGAACCGCTCGCAGAACTCATCGGAGCTCAGGCCGGTGGAGCGGATGTCGGGGAACACGTAGAAGGCACCCTTGGGCTCAAAGCAGGGCAGGCCGATGCGGCGCAGGCCCTCCACCAGGTAGCGGCGGCGGCCGTCGTACTCGTCCCGCATGCGCTCGATGTCCCGGTCGCCGTTGCGCATGGCCTCCACGGCGGCGTACTGGCTCACGGTGGGGGCGGACATTATGCCGAACTGGTGGAGCTTGAGCAGCTGCTTGATGATCTCCTTGGGACCGCAGACGTAGCCCATGCGCCAGCCGGTCATGGCATGGCTCTTGGAGAAGCCGTTGATGACGATGGTGCGCTCATACATGTCGGGGATATTGGCGATGGAGGTGTGGTGCATGCCGTAGGTCAGCTCGGAGTAGATCTCGTCGGAGATGACCATGATGTCGGTGCCCCGCAGCACCTCGGCGATGGCCTCCAGGTCGGACCGCTCCATCACCGCGCCGGTGGGGTTGTTGGGGAAGGGCAGCACCAGGGCCTTGGTCTTGGGGGTGATGGCCTTCTTCAGCAGCTCGGGGGTGAGGCGGAACTCGTCCTCCGCCCGGGTCTCCAGCAGCACGGGAGTGCCGCCGGCCATGGAGGTCAGAGGCCCGTAGCACACAAAGGAGGGCACCGGGATGATGACCTCGTCGCCGGGATTGACCAGGCAGCGCAGCGCCAGATCGATGCCCTCGCTGCCGCCCACGGTCACCACGATCTGGCTGGCAAAGTCGTACTTCAGGTCAAAGCGGCGCTCCAGGTAGGAGGCGATCTCCCGCCGCAGCTCGGCCAGGCCCGCGTTGGAGGTGTAGCGGGTGCGGCCCTTCTCCAGGGAGTAGATGCCCGCGTCCCGGATGTGCCAGGGGGTGACAAAGTCGGGCTCGCCCACGCCCAGGGAGATGGCGTCCTTCATCTCCTCCAGAATATCGAAGAACCGGCGGATGCCGGAGGGCTGGACCTCCTGGATCCGCTGGGACATGATCTGCTGGTAATTCATACGAAAATAAACTCCCTTTCTCCCGGCGCCTGCTTTTCGAAGATCAGGTGCTTCTCTTTGTATTTTTTCAGAATGAAGTGGGTGGCCGTGCTGGTGACGCCCTCCAGCGGGGCCAGCCGGTCGCTGACAAAGGAGGCCACCTCCCGCAGGGTGCGGCCCGAGATGATCACCGTGAAGTCAAAGGCGCCGCTCATCAGATACAGGGCCTCCACCTCGTCGTACTGGTAGATGCGCTCGGCGATGCGGTCAAAGCCCTCCTCCCGCTGGGGAATCACCTTCACCTCGATCAGGGCGGTCACGTCCTCCCGGTCCGTAGTGTTCCAGTCCACAATGGCCTGGTAGCCCAGAATCACCTTGTCCTCTTCATATTTCTTAATGGCGGCGTCCACTTCCTCCACCGTCATATTTGCCATCGCGGCGAGCTGCTCGTGGGTAAGGGTGCAGTCCTCTTCCAAGAGCTGGAGCAGCTTGGTCATGCAGATCTCCTCCTGTCATTGTGTTTCGCCCGCCGCCCTGCGGCAGGTGCGGAGCCGTCCTCCGCTTAATATTCCTATTATAATGCGTATGGAGCAGCGCCGCAAGGGGCGGCGGGCGTTTTTTCTTCCGCCGGAGGCCTGTGCTCCGGCCAAACCTCGCTCCCCAAAAACGACATTTTGCCCCCCCGTCTGTGCAACATTTCACCCCTGCTTCCCTCCGCGCCTCTGCCCGGCGCTTCCGCCCCGCCGGGGCAAAAACCGCCGCGCTGTCCACGCCTCCGCCCGCAGCCGGGCCCTCCGCCCCGAAGCCTGGGATTCCAACGCCTCCGGGCTTTTCGGTCCGACCCATTGTAGAGCCAAATTCTCCCTCCTGCAAGGCTTTTTCACACATTTTCCAGCTTGTCCAACCATTTCTTCCCCACCCCCGTCCCTATTTGCCGAATGACAGAATCCGCCGCCCCATACCGGTCAAAATTTTGTCTATTTTCCAGTGGAAATTCCTGAACCAAAGTGCTATGATGAGGTGTAATTGATGCATAGCTAATTATTCGCGCGTTTTCTTTTCCAATTGGGAAACGCACCCGGAGGTGACAGTACAGTATGGAAACGGAATACATTGATCTGGTAAACAGAATCATTGCCGCGGAGCACACCGCACAGGAGATCGCCCGTGAGGCGCAGGAAAAACAGCAGTCTCTGGACGCCGACCTGGAGCGGGACATCTCCCACATGCGGGAGGACTATTTCGCCCGTGCCAAGCACCGGATCGAAACGGTGGAAAAGGCCGAGCGGAAGGGTGCTGAAGAGGACATCGCAAAGCTGGACCAGCGTCTCAGGGACGCCATGGACAAGGTGGAGCGGGCCTATCAGCAGAACAAAGACCAGTGGGTGGACACGCTCTTCCTCAGAATCGTGGGCGGCCAGTCCTGATGCGCCCGGCTCCCCTATCCTATGGGCGCAGAAAGGAGTGGTCGTGACATGATCGACAGCTATATGCGATACGGTGCCCTTGCCGCCAAGGTAAAGGCGCTGTACGGCAAGCGCCTTCGTTTTTCTGACTTTGAGCACATGGCGGGTCTGCCCAACGAGCAGAGCATCCTGGATTACCTCCGCAGCCAGCCCGGCTGGTCTGCCGCGGTGTCCGCCGCTCTGTCCGCCATGACCCCCTCCGGCTACGTTGGCCGCATGGAGCTGGAGGACGCCCTTCGCCTTCAGGTCTGGCGGGAATATGAGGGACTCAATCACTTTGTCCCCCGTCCCGACAAGAACCTGGTGGCATTTCCCCTGCGGCAGGCGGAGCTGCTGGCCATCTTAGGCACGCTGCGCCGCCTCAAGTCCCACGGACGGGTCCGGGAAGGCGTGCTCGCCATGCCCAACCTGCCCTTCAAGGTGAACCGGAAGGCTCTCGCCTCCTGCAAGGACTATAACGGCCTGCTGGCCGCTGTGCAGGGCAGCATCTATTATGAGCCTCTGCTCCACATCCGGCCCGATGACCCGAATGTGCTCCCCGATTACACCACCACGGAGGCTCTCCTCCGCTCCACCTACTTCTCCCACATCTACCGCATCATCTACAAGTCCTATGCCGGCGAGACCAAGTCGCTGCTGCTGCGGGGAATGGGCGAGCGGGTGGACCTGCTCAACATCATCCACATTCTCCGGCTCAAGACCTACTTCCCCGGCGACGACCAGTACTACTCGGCGCTCTTCCCCATGAACTACAAGCTCAAGCCGGAGAAGATCAAGGCCATGTGCGACGCTTCCGACGTCTCTCAGGTATTCGCAGTACTGCAGGATACCCCGTATGCCGGGCGCTTTACCGCTCAGGACGTAGCCAGTGTGGAGGACTGCTACCGCCGTTCCTTCTACACCTTTAATAAACGGCAGCTGGTCTCCGGACCGCCCTCCATCTACACTGCTGTTTCCTACCTGAACGTGAAGTCCATCGAGCTGAAGGCTCTGGTGAACGTCATCGAATCGGTCAAATATGGTGCCCATTACGATGAGGAGTTCGCCCGTCTTGTGGGTGAATGACCCCACCCGTAAAGTTTGAAAGAAAAGGGAGATGGTCTGTTTGTCAGTCATCCCGATGAAGTTACTCACCATTGCGGGACCCCTGGATCAGTTCGACACAGTGGTGCGTGAGTGCGTCATCAACCAGGAGTTCCACCCGGAAAACACCCTTCAGACCATGAAGGATGTCAAAGGGCTTCGTCCCTTTGAGCTGAACAACCCCTATACCACCCTCCTCCGCCGTGCCGAACAGGTGGCGGATGAGGCCGGTATCCCCCTGGAGTACGAGCCCTTCGAGTCTGCTCTGGGGGACGACCCCGCCAACTTCTCCGACTACTTCGACACCCTGGAGAAGCGGGTCAACGACCTGACCCAGAAGCGGGAGGACCTCCTTCAGGAGGCCAAGAACGACCGCAACCTGGTGCTCCAGCTGCAGAAGCTGAAGGGCGTCGCCGCCAACCTTGAGGATCTGTGGAACCTGGACTTCTCCCGGTTCCGGTTCGGTTACCTGCCCCGTGAGACCTACGACAGTTTCCAGAAGACCCTCAACGAGGACGACAGCATCCTCTTCTTCCCCACCAGCATTGAGCCCAAGCTGGTCTACGGCGTGTATTTCACCACCAAGGCTGCCCACGAAAAGGTGGACGCCCTCTTCAACTCCCTCCACTTCGTCCGGCTCCACATCGATGCCCACGCCCACGGCTCCGCCGACCAGGCCATCATCGAGCTGACCGCCGAGGCGGAGGCCGCGGAGAAGGCCGCCGAGCAGGCCAAGCAGGACATCTTCGGCCTCAAGCCCGCCGAGCACGACCGGCTGCTGGCCGACTACTGCTACCTGCGCTACATGAACGACGCCTACGACATGCGCCGCTTTGCCGCCCACTCCCGTGAGACCTTCTACCTCATGGGCTGGGTGCCCAGCGACAAGATCGAGGAGATCCAGGCCAAGCTGGGCAAGTTTGACCGGCTCTCCTGCGTGGTGGACAATGCGGGCGACCTGCCCGACATGACGCCCCCCACCAAGCTGAAGAACTCCTTCCTGGGCCGGGTCTTCCAGCCCTTCCTGGAGATGTACGGCCTGCCCGCCTACAACGAGATCGACCCCTCCGTCTTCATGGCCATCACCTACTGCCTGTTCTTCGGCATCATGTTCGGTGACCTGGGACAGGGCCTGTGCCTGGCCGTCATCGGCTTTGCGCTGGCCAAGTGGAAGAAGATGTGGCTGGGCAACATCATCACCTGCTGCGGCCTGTCCGGCGCCATATTCGGCTGCATCTACGGCAGCGTGTTCGGCATGGAGGACATCCTCCCCGGCTTCAAGATCATGGAGGAGAGCGTGCTCTCCGGCATGGGCGAAGTGAGCAACGTTCTGCTGCTGCTGGTCATGTCCATCATCCTGGGCGTGATCATGCTGGCCTTCGTCATGGTGGTCAACATCATCAACGGCGTGCGCCAGCACAACTTCGAGAAGATCCTCTTCGGGCCCAACGGCGTGGCCGGCATGGTGTTCTACCTGGGCCTCATCGGCGCCGCCGTGTCCACCCTGCTCTTCGGCGTGAACCTGTTCGTTCCCGCCTACGTCCTGCCCGTCATCGTGCTGCCCCTGGTGCTCATCCTCTTCAAGGAGCCCCTCTCCCTCATGCTGGAGGGCAACCCCGAGTGGAAGGAGATCCAGATCGGCGGCCTGATCGTCACCGGCTTCTTCGAGCTGTTTGAAACCTGCCTGTCCTTCCTCACCAACACCCTGTCCTTCATGCGTGTGGGCGCTTACGCCATCACCCACGTGGGCCTGATGCTGGTGGTCCAGATGCTGGCCAACATGGCCGGCGGCCTGGCCAGTCCGGGCGGCATCATCGTCATGATCCTGGGCAACCTGTTCGTCATGGGCTTTGAGGGCCTGCTGGTCGGTATTCAGGTGCTCCGTCTTGAGTTCTATGAGCTGTTCGGCCGCTTCTATGACGACGGCGGCGTGGCTTACGAGCCCAAGATCATCGATTACACGTCCCGCAGCGCGGCCTGATGGCCGTCCAGATGGGACAATCAGCATCTTTTATTCTGCCCAATGGGCTGAATATAGGTTCCAAGTGATTTTAGGAGGTCTATAAAATGAAATACCTGGTTCTTCTTCTGGCTACCTTTGCCGTTTTCTGCCCCCTGTTCCTCATTGGCATCCGCAAGTACACCGGCAAGCGGGCCAAGAACGCTCTGATGGCCAATGTCTGCTCCTTCTTCGGCTGCCTGGTGCTGTGCACCGTGGTGGGCATCGGCGGTGCCGCCGGCGCTGCCGACGTGTCCGTTGAGGCCGCTACCGCTTCCGCCAACGGCATCATGATGGGTCTGAAGTACATCGGCGCCGCTCTGGCCGTGGGCCTGTCCGGCATCGGCGGCGGTATCGCCGTCGCTTCCTCCGCTTCCGCCGCTCTGGGCGCCATCTCCGAGAACGACAAGGCCTTTGGTAAGGCCCTGATCTTCGTCGGTCTGGCCGAAGGCGTCGCCCTGTACGGCCTGATTGTGGCCCTGCTCCTCCTGTTCACCTAATACGACAGGCGACTGTTCCCCCTGGCCGGCCCGCCCCACAGGGCGGCGCCGGCCAAAACCTCCCCTGCGCGGGAGCCGGCACAGTCTCTCTGGCCCGGCTTCCGCCGCTGTCCGCCCCAGGGCGGGCAGCGGCGGGGTCCTCCATCCGCCGGAGGTTTTATTTCCTGACTGCGCGCCGAAAGGCGCATGGAGGTCTGTATGAAGTATTTTGTTATCACTGACAGCACCGATACCCAGGTGGGCCTGCGTCTGGCGGGTATCGAGGGCGTGGTGGTCCGGGAGATCCCCGAGGCCCGGAAGGCCATTCAGGACGCCGCGGCCGACCCCGACATCGCCGTCCTCCTGGTGACGGAGAACCTGGCGGCCAAGTGCTCTGACCTGCTGGAGCCCCTGAAAATGAGCTGCCATATCCCTCTGGTGGTAGAAATTCCGGACCGTCACAGCACCGGCCGTGCCTCCGACTCCATCACCCGTTATATCCGCGAGGCCATTGGGGTCAAACTTTGACCTGTGTCCTCCTCTTTTAACCAAAGGAGGTTTCTTCCATGTCTGAACTGAACAAAAAGCTGGACCACTTTACGTCCACGCTTCTGGCTGAGGCCACCGCTGAGACCGACCGGGTCCTCAGCGAGATCAAGGCCCAGCACGATAATTCCTACTCCGAGGCCGAGGACAAGATCCTGGCCGAGGCTTACCACTACATCCGCACCGAGGTGTCCCGCATCCGCAGCGAGGAGGGCCGCAAGGTCTCCCGCCACATGCTGGACAACAAGAAGACCCTCTACCTCCGCCGTGAGGCCATCGCCAGCGAGGTCTTCGAGGCGGTGCGGGACCGCATCGTCGCGTACAGCGCCACCCCCGACTACCGCAAGCGGCTGACCGAGGTGGCCCGTCAGGCCGTGGATACCCTGAAGGGCGCCGATGACATCGTCATCCACCTGCGCGCCGAGGATATGGACCAGTCCGCCGCCATCACCGCCGCTCTGGGCGGCGTGAAGGTGACCTTCGAGGCCGATCCCACCATCCTGCTGGGCGGCCTGACGGCCGTGTCCGCCTCCCTGGGCCGCCGCGTGGATGCCACCTTCGGCACCGCCATGGCCGAGCTGAACGGACACTTCGCCGAGATCTTCGGCCTGTCCCTGTCCGACGATCTGACCGAGGAGTAAGACCGCGTCCCCGGTCCCTGATTACCTGTTTGTTGTGAGGATGATACTATGAGCCAATATGTTATCAAGGGCGTCAACGGCCCTGTTGTCACCGTCGTCGGCGGCCAGGGGCTTGCCATGATGGACATGGTGCACGTGGGTAATGAGGGTCTGATTGGCGAGGTCGTAGGCGTGAGCGGCGGCGTGACCACCGTGCAGGTCTACGAGGACACCGCCGGTCTGGCCCCCGGTCAGCCCGTCACCACCACCGGCGCGCCCATGTCCGTCAAGCTGGGCCCCGGCCTGCTGAGCAATATCTTCGACGGCATTGCCCGCCCCCTGAACGTGATTCAGGACAAGGCCGGCCCCTTCATCACCCGCGGCATCAACATCTCCGCCCTGGATGAGGAGAAGCTGTGGGACACCACCATCACCGTCAAGGTGGGCGACGCCATCCGTCCCGGCACTCAGTACGCCTACTGCCAGGAGACCTCCCTCATCCAGCACCGCTGCCTGGCCCCCGCCGGCGTGGAGGGCAAGGTGACCCGGGTCCTGCCCAACGGCAGCTACAACGTCAACGAGGTCCTGGTGGAGGTCACCAACCTGTACGGCAAGGTGTTCAAGCTCTGCCTGTCCCAGGACTGCCGCATCCGTACCCCCCGGCCCATGGCCGAGCGTCTGCCCATCTCCCGCCCGCTGATCACCGGTCAGCGGATCATCGACACCCTCTTCCCCATCGGCAAGGGCGGCGCCGCCGCCATCCCCGGCCCCTTCGGCGCCGGCAAGACCATGACCCAGCACCAGCTGGCCAAGTGGTCTGACGCCGACATCATCGTCTACCTGGGCTGCGGCGAGCGCGGCAACGAGATGACCCAGGCCCTGGAGGAGTTCTCCGAGCTGCTGGACCCCAAGAGCCACCAGCCCCTGATGAACCGCACCATCCTGATCGCCAACACGTCCAACATGCCTGTGGCCGCCCGTGAGGCCTCCGTCTACACCGGCATGACCATCGCCGAGTACTACCGCGATATGGGCTACCACGTGGCCCTGATGGCCGACTCCACCTCCCGTTGGGCCGAGGCTCTGCGTGAGATCTCCGGCCGTCTGGAAGAGATGCCCGCCGAGGAGGGCTTCCCCGCCTACCTGGCCTCCCGTCTGGCCGAGTTCTACGAGCGCGCCGGCTACGTGAAGACCCTGGAGGGCAAAGAGGGCAGCGTCACCGTCATCGGCGCCGTCTCCCCCCAGGGCGGCGACTTCTCCGAGCCCGTCACCCAGAACACCAAGCGTTACGTCCGTACCTTCTGGGGCCTGGACCGCGCTCTGGCCTACGCCCGTCACTTCCCCTCCATCAACTGGCTGACCTCCTACTCGGAGTACACCACCGATCTGAAGCCCTGGTATGACGCCAACGTGGGCACCGACTTTGTCCCCTGCCGCAACAAGATCGCCAACCTCCTCCAGGAGGAGGCCTCCCTGATGGAGATCGTCAAGCTGATCGGCGCGGACGTGCTGCCCGAGGACCAGAAGCTGGTCATTGAGACCGCCAAGCTCATCCGCGTGGGCTTCCTGCAGCAGAACTCCTATAACCCCATCGATACTTACGTCCCCCTGGATAAGCAGCTGAAGATGATGCAGGTCATCCTGCGCCTGTACGACGGCGCCAAGGCCCTCATCGCCCGCTCCATCCCCCTCTCTCAGCTCAAGGCCACCGGCATTTTCGAAACCCTGGCCAAGATCAAGTACGAAGTCACCAACGACCAGATGGAGAAGTTCGCCGACTATGAGAAGCAGGTGGACGAGGCCCTGGACAAGGTGGACAAAGCCAACCGCTGAGACGAGATTTTTGAGGTGATTTTATGCGCATGGAATACATCGGCCTGTCCGAGCTGTCCGGTTCTCTGATCGCCCTCCAGGGCGTGGAGGACGTGGCCTACGACGAGATGGCCGAAATCACCCTGGAGAACGGCGAGCGCCGCTACGGCCGTGTCATCACGGTTGACGGCGACAAGGCCATCCTCCAGGTCTTCGAGGGCACCAAGGGTATCTCCCTGGAAAATGCCCGCACCCACTTCACCGGCAAGCCCATGGATATCGCCCTCTCCCACGAGATGCTGGGCCGTATCTTCGACGGCGCCGGCCGGCCCATTGACGGCCTGGGTGAGATCTACCCCGAGCAGCGCCGGAACATCAACGGCTCTGCCATCAACCCGGTGTCCCGCCAGTACCCCCGCTCCTGCATCTACACCGGTATCTCCGCCATTGACGGCTGCTCCACGCTGATCCGCGGCCAGAAGCTGCCCATCTTCTCCGGCGCCGGCATGAAGCACAACGAGCTGGCGGCTCAGATCGTCCGCCAGGCCCGCGTCGGCGACCAGGACGGCGACTTCGCCATCGTGTTCGCCGCCATGGGCGTCAAGAACGACACCGCCGAGTTCTTCCGCCGCAACTTTGAGGAGGCCGGCGCCCTCCAGCGGGTGGTCATGTTCATGAACCTGGCCTCCGACCCCATCATCGAGCGTATCCTGACCCCCCGCTGCGCCCTCACCGCCGCTGAGTATCTGGCCTTTGATCTGGGCTACCACGTGCTGGTCATCATGACTGATATGACCTCCTACTGCGAGGCCGTCCGTGAGTTCTCCTCCTCCAAGGGCGAGATTCCCTCCCGTAAGGGCTTCCCCTCCTACCTGTACTCCGACCTGGCCTCCCTCTACGAGCGCGCCGGCATGATCAAGGGCCGCCCCGGTTCCGTGACCCAGGTGCCCGTCCTGACCATGCCCAACGACGATATCACCCACCCCATCCCCGACCTGACCGGCTACATCACCGAGGGCCAGATCGTGCTGGACCGTGATATGGACCAGAAGGGCGTCTATCCCCCCATCTCCATCCTGCCCTCCCTGTCCCGTCTGATGAAGGACGGCATCGGCAAGGGCTTCACCCGTGACGACCACCCCGACGTGTCCAACCAGCTCTTCGCGTCCTACTCCAAGGTGCAGGACGCCCGGAGCCTGGCCAGCGTTATCGGTGAGGATGAGCTGTCCGAAATCGACAAGAAGTACCTGGAGTTCGGCAAGGCCTTCGAGGCCCTGTTCATCAACCAGGACATGGGCGACAACCGGACCATCGACCAGACCCTGGACCTGGGCTGGAAGCTGCTGAGCATCCTGCCCAAGAGCGAGCTGGATCGTATGAGCAGCGCCACCATCGAGGCCCACTATGTGGAGGGCGCCTACAAGACCATCCTGCACCCCGAATCCGCCGGCGGAGACGGGAAGCTCAACTAACCTGAGAGGAGGCCCGTAAATGGCCGCTGTCTTACCAACCAAAGGCAACCTGATGGCCACCAAGCGCTCCCGCGCACTGGCTCAGACGGGCTATGAGCTGATGGACCGGAAGCGGAACATCCTCATCCGGGAGATGATGTCCCTGATGGAGACCGCCAAGCAGGTCCAGGACCAGATCGACACCGTCTTCACCGAGGCCTATGCCTCCCTCCAGACCGCCAACATCAAGCTGGGCATCTGCGACCGGATCGCCGAGGCCGTTGACGTGGACGAGAGCCTGGAGGTGCAGTACCGCTCGGTCATGGGCGTGGAGCTGCCCCATATCCCCGACCGGTCCGCTCCGGTCCGGCCCGAGTACGGCTTTGCCTCCACCAGTTCCGAGCTGGACGAGTGCTACCTCAAGTTCCACCAGGTGAAGGAGCTGGTGCGCCAGCTGGCAGAGGTGGAGACCTCCATCTACCGCCTGGCCACCGCCATCAAGAAAACCCAGAAGCGTGCCAACGCCCTGAAGAACATCGTCATTCCCGGCTTCAACAACACCATCCGCTTCATCACCGAAGCGCTGGAGGAGAAGGAGCGGGAGGAGTTCACCCGTCTGAAGGTCATCAAGTCCTTCCAGACCAAGAAGCGTTCCCGCACAAGCGCCTGATCAAATACCGCCGCTGGACAGCAGTCCGGCGGCGGTATTTTTTATCTATTTTATTTTTAATATATTTCATATTGACTTTCATAAAATTAAAGTTTATATTAATATTATGAAAGTCACAGAGAGGAGGTTCTGTCCATGTCCATTGACCGGGTTCCGGGCTGGATGGCCGAACTGGAGGAGGAGGACGCGGCCTTTATCCGCAACTTTCTCCTGTGCTCCGGCTCCCTCAAGGATATCGCCAGGCAGTACGGCGTGTCCTACCCCACTGTCCGCCTCCGGCTGGACCGGCTGATCCAGAAGATCAAGCTCAGCGAGGAGGCCGACCAGGACCCCTATGTGGCGCTGATCAAACGCCTGGCCGTCAATGAGAAGCTGGACTTCGACACGGCAAAGCTCCTGATTCAGGAGTACCGCAGGCAGAAGAAGGAGTGAATTGTATGTCCACTATTCTGGCTATCGTTCTGTTTCTAGGTGCGCTTCTCGTCTATATCTGTATTTTGGGCCTGGTGCAGTATCTGCTCTGCCGGCTGACACCCCCCTGGCCCGGCCTGATTCTGCCCGTTCTCTCCGGCCTATCCGCCCTGGCTGCCGGAGCTTATCTCTTCCTCTTCGCGATTGCTCACACCCGGCTGGGAATGCTCATCTTATCCCTGGTGGTACTCGCGCTTCTCCTTCCCACTGTGATATTTATCATCATCTACCGCATCACCCGCCGCCGCTTCCGTCAGCAGGATGAGGTGGAGCGCATGAATCTCCAGGACCTGTGACCCACATATAACAGCCGCCCGCTGTCTTTCGGACAGCGGGCGGCTGTTTCTTCGCTCAATAGGTCCTGGTGCAGATTTCCCTGATCTTAGCCTGGAGGGACTTCAGGTCCTCAAAGGCGGCGGGACGCCAGCCAGGGTTGCGCAGCAGGGCCGCCGGGTGGTACATGGCGGTCATGTGCACCCCCGCCTTTTCCACCCACTGGCCGTGCTCCTTGGTGATCTTGAAGTCCTCCTTGATCAGCTTCATGGCGGCGATCCGGCCCAGGCACACGATGATCTTGGGCCGGATGATGGCCACCTGGTTGCGCAGATAGCCGATGCAGGCCTCCTGCTCCACGTTGAGGGGGTCCCGGTTCTGGGGCGGACGGCACTTGACCATGTTGGTAATGTAGATCTTGCTCCGGTCCAGATCGATGATCTCCAGCATGTCGTCCAGCAGCTTGCCGGCCCGGCCCACAAAGGGCTCTCCCTTCAGGTCCTCCTGTTCGCCGGGTCCCTCGCCGATGAACATGACCTCGGCGTTGGGATTGCCCGCGCCGAACACCACGTTGTGGCGGGTCTCAGCCAGGGCGCACTTCCGGCAGGCCATACACTCGGCCTGGAGCCCTTCCCAGTTCTTCATGCCTTCTCCTCCCTGTTCTCCGTTGCGTAGACTTCCTTGGCGTAGCGGACGGTGGCCATGGCGTCCCTGGCGTAGCGGTCGGCGCCAATGCTGGCGGCGTACTCCTCGGTGAGCACCGCGCCGCCCACCACCACCTTGACGCCGCTGCCGCTCTCCCGCAGGGCCCTGATGGTCTCCTCCATGCTGACCACCGTGGTGGTCATGAGGGCGCTCAGGCCCACCAGACGGACACCGGGTGCGGCGGCCGCCTCCACGATCGTCTCCGGGGCCACGTCCTTGCCCAGGTCCACCACTTCAAAGCCGTAATTCTCCAGCAGGACCTTGACGATGTTCTTGCCGATGTCGTGGATATCCCCCTTGACGGTGGCCAGCACCACCTTGCCCTGCTTCTCCTGGGGCTGGCTGGCCATGGCGGCCTTGACCACCTCGAAGGCCGCCTTGGCCGCCTCGGCGCTCATGAGCAGCTGGGGCAGGAAGAGGATCTTTTTCTCAAAGTCCTGGCCCACCTTGTCCAGGGCGGGGATCAGAGCGGTGTTGACCAGCTCCAGGGGCTCCACGCCCTTTTCCAGGTTCCTGCGGGCGGCCCGGGCCGCCTCCTCCTGCATGCCCCGCATCACACACTCCTCCAGGGACAGGCTGGCCGCGGCGGCAGGGGTGGCAGCGGAGGCCGCGGTCTGGCCGCTGTACGCCTCGATATAGCCGCCGCACTGGCTGTCCAGCCCGGCCAGGGCGCAGTAGGACCGCCAGGCTCCCATCATACCCTCGGCCAGAGGGTTGATGATGGCGCAGGACAGCCCGGCCTCCAGGGCCATGGCAAAGAAATTGGCGTTGATGATGTCCCGCCGGGGCAGGCCGAAGGACACGTTGGACACGCCCAAAATGGTGTGTCCCCCCAGCTCGTCCCGCACCCGCCGGAGAGTCTCCAGGGTGACCACCGCCGCCTTGGGCTCGGAGGAGACCGTGAGGGTCAGGCCGTCGATCACGATGTCCTCCGGCGGGATGCCGTACTCCGCTGCGGTGTCGTAGATCTTCCGGGCCACTGCCAGGCGGCCCTCGGCAGTCTCGGGGATGCCGCCCTCGTCCAGGGCCAGGCCCACCACCACGCCGCCGTACTTGCGCACCAGGGGGAACACCGCCGCCATGCTCTCCGCCTTGCCGCTGACCGAGTTGATCATGGGCTTGCCGTTGTAGCGGCGCATGGCACGGGCCATGGCCTGGGTGTCAGAGGTGTCGATCTGCAGGGGCAGGGGGATGACGCTCTGGAGGGCGCACACCGCCTCCTCCAGCATGGCGGGCTCGTCGATCTCGGGCAGGCCCACGTTCACGTCCAGGATGTGGGCCCCGGCCTCCTCCTGGGCGAACCCTTCATTCAGGATATACTCCAGGTCATGGTTCCGCAGGGCCTCCTTGAAGCGCTTCTTGCCGGTGGGATTGATGCGCTCGCCGATGATGACGGGCATGGGGCCGATCTCCACCGCCCGGGAGAAGGAGGACACCACAGTCCGCCGCTTCCGCTCCGGCGGGGTGACGGGGATGTCCCGGCAGGCGGCGGTGAGGGCGCGGATGTGGTCGGGGGTAGTGCCGCAGCAGCCGCCCAGGCCCCACACGCCCAGCTTTGCAATGCGCTCCATAACGGCGGCGAACCGCTCCGGGTCCACGTCGAACACGGTCCTGTCCCCCTCCCGCCGGGGCAGGCCGGCGTTGGGGTTGACCACCACGGGCACGGACGCCAGCTTCACCAGCTCCTCGGCCAGGGGGAGCATCTGCTCCGGACCCATGCCGCAGTTGACGCCCAGGGCGTCCACCCGCAGGCCCTCCAGCAGGGCCACGGTGGAGGCGATAGTGCCGCCGGTGAGCATCTTGCCGTTCTCGTCGTACACCGTGGTCACCACCACGGGCAGGTCGCTGTTCTCCTTGGCGGCCAGCACGGCCGCCTTGGCCTCGTAGCCGTCGCTCATGGTCTCGATGAGCACCAGGTCGGCCCCGGCCTGGGCGCCCACCCGGACCACTCTGGCGAAGAGTGACACCGCGTCCTCAAAGTCCAGGTCCCCCATGGGGCGCAGCAGCCGCCCGGTGGGGCCCATGTCCAGGGCGATGTAGGCGTCGGCCTCACGGCCCGCCTCCGCCCTGGCACGCTTGGCGTTGTCCACGGCCGCCCGGATGATCTCCTCCAGGTCCCATTCTCCGCCGTCGGGGAACTTCAGGGCGTTGGCCCCGAAGGTGTTGGTGCAGATGACGTGGCTTCCCGCGTCCAGATAGGCCCTGTGCACGGCCTGAATCCGTTCGGGATAGCGCAGGTTCCAGGTCTCGGGCAGCTCGCCGCCCTTCAGGCCCTGGGCCTGCAGCAGAGTGCCGGTGCCACCGTCAAAAAAGAGGCGCTCCCGCCCCAGTTTCTCCAAAAAACTCATACATCCTCCTGTTATCTGCGAAAGGCGCAGTCGGTCTTGTCACAGGCCTCGCAGCCCTGCCGGTGGCAGGGCGCCGCCTGACGGGACATGCCGATCACCGCGGTGACCGACTTCATGGGGGCCAGCAGCATCTGCTCTGTCACGGTCAGGCCGATCCTGGCCGGGGTCTGGAGCAAAGTTGTGATGTCGCGCTGGTGGGCGATGGAGAAGTCCCCGTAGCCGGGGCTGAACCGGGGCCGGAGATACCAGCCCTCCTCCTCCGCCTTACGGCGCAGCTCCTCGCAGGCGCTGTCGCAGCATACCTCGATGAGGGAGGCCGCCGCGGCCTGGAGGATCACCGCCTCGCTCATCCGCACGGCGGTAGCCCTGGCGATGAGCCGGTCGGCCTCCACCCCCAGGGTGGCGGCGAAGAAGATCACCCGCTCACAGCCCTTCAGGTTGCGGGACAGGCTTTTGCTCTCCACCCGGACCTCCCCCAGCTCCAGCGCCCCGTCGGGCAGGTGAGCGAGGGGGAACGCCCGGCTCACCCACCGGGGGGTGACCGCCTGTTCCAGCCGCTTGGCGCAGGCGCGGATGGTCTGCTCCATGGCGCTGTCCGGCGGTGTGTCCCTCCGGTAGCCTAAGTACCGGCAGATCTCGCTGTAGTCCGCCTCCAGGGTCACTTCAGGACCTCCGACAGGCTGGCCTGAATGCCGGCGGCGATCTCCGGCTTGTTCATGGAGTAGATGTGGATGTGGTTGACGCCGTTGGCGATCAGGTCGATGATCTGTCCGGCGGCGTAGGCCACGCCGGCCTGGCGCATGGCCGCCGGATTGTCCCCGAACTTGTCCACAATGGCCTTGAACTTTTCTGGCAGATAGGTGCCGGACAGCTTGCAGATGCGGGTCATCTGCTTGCCGTTGGTCACGGGCATGATGCCCGCCACCACGGGCACGGTGATGCCCTTCTCCCGGATGCGGTAGAGGAAGTTGTAGAGGATGTTGTTGTCAAAGAACATCTGGGTGGTGAGGAACTCACAGCCCGCCTCCACCTTGGCCTTCAGATGGTCGATATCGCTGGCCTTGGTGGGGGATTCGGGGTGCCCCTCGGGGTAGCAGGCGCCGCCCACGCAGAAGTCTCCGCTGGCCTTGATCTCCCGCACCAGCTCGGCGGCGTAGTGGTAGTCGTGGGCCGGGGCGCCGCCGGCGGGGATGTCCCCCCGCAGGGCCAGCACGTTGCTGATGCCGCTCTCCTTCAGCTTGCCCAGCACTTCATGGACATGCTCCCGGGTGGAGGAGGCGCAGGTCAGGTGGGCCAGAGGCTCCACGCCGTACCTGTCCCGGATGCCCGCGGCGATGCCCACGGTGTAGTCGCTGGTGCCGCCGCCGGCGCCGTAGGTGACGCTCATAAAGTCGGGCCTGAGGGCCGCGATCTCCTGGGTGGCCTTTGCCACCGACTCGTAGGAGTCGCTGGTCTTGGGGGGGAAGACCTCGAAGGACAGGGTGACCTTGTCCTGGTTGAGAATGTCAATGATTTTCATGTCTGGGTTCTCTCCTTTGGATGTGCCTCAGCGCCAGGGGCCGGCGGTCCCGGCGGCGGCCGATTCAATGCTGTCCATTATAGCACACTTCATCGGTAAAGTTCACCTTTTTTCTTTCATGGGAAATTTTTGAAAAAAATAACCGTTGACAAATGTCCGTCCATGGGCGTATAATGCCTCCAACATCACAAAGGCGACGAGAAAGACCGCCCCTCGGGCATCCGACAGAGAACGCGGGCCACCGACTGAGAGCCCGCCCCGGAGAGAAGAGAAGGCGCAACACTTTTGAGCCGGCGTGCCGAGCCTCCGCTGGAGGGGTAGGTCCGCCCGTTCCCCTCCGCGTTAAGGAGTATAAGAGGTCGCGTCAATGGGGACGCCGCAACTTTGGGTGGTACCGCGGAATAGGTCTATTTCGCCCCGAAACTGCTTTGGCAGTCTCGGGGCTTTTTTCGTTTTCCACGGTGGAAATTTTTAACTTTTATTTTTTCAGAAGGATGTGAACGGTCATGATCACAGCGACAGCTCTTACCGCAGTCAAGCAGCCCGCGATCCGCGACATTATCGGAGGTGCCCTGGAGAATCAGGCCGTCTCCGTCCGGGGCATGGTCCACTCCCTGCGGGACATGGGAGGCCTCACCTTCCTGCTCCTGCGCAAGGGGGACGGGGTGCTCCAGTGCGTGTGCCCGCCGGAGGTGGACCTGGACGGCGTCACCGAGGAGTGCGCCGTGGAGGTGCTGGGCACGGTGCACCAGGAGGAGCGGGCCCCCGGCGGGGCCGAGCTGGCCGCGGCGGCGGTGCGGGTGCTCTCCCGGCCCGCAGCTGCCATGCCGGTGCCGGTGTCCAAGCGGAAGCTGAACCTGACGCTGGACGCCCGCCTCTCCCTCCGCCCCGCCGTGCTGCGCAGCCTGCGGGAGCGCAGCGTGTTCCGCATCCAGGCGGGCATCTCCCGGGCTTTTCGGGAGTACCTCCAGAGCCAGGATTTTACCGAGATCCACACCCCCAAGATCGTCCACGCCGGGGCCGAGGGCGGCAGCAACATCTTCCGCCTGGACTACTTCGGCCGCAAGGCCTTCCTCACCCAGTCCCCCCAGTTCTACAAGCAGACCATGGTGCCCGTCTTTGAGCGGGTGTTCGAGGTGGCCCCCGTGTTCCGGGCGGAGAAGCACAGCACCACCCGCCACCTGAACGAGTACACCTCCATGGACTTCGAGATGGGGTATATCGACAGCTTCTACGACATCATCGCCGTGGAGACCGGCTTCCTCCGCTACTGCTTCCGCCTGCTGGGCGAAGAGTATGCCGACGACCTGGCCCGGCTGGGGGTGACCCTGCCCGAGATGAAGGACGTCCCCTGCGTCCGGTTCGACGAGGCCAAGCGGCTGGCGGCGGAGAAGTACGGCTACGCCATCCGCAACCCCTACGACCTGGAGCCCGAGGAGGAGCACGCCATCGGCCGGTACGCCAAGGAGGTGTGGGGCAGCGACCTGGTCTTTGTCACCCACTACCCGGCTAAAAAGCGGCCCTTCTACGCCATGGACGACCCGGAGGACCCCAAGTACACCCTGTCCTTCGACCTGCTCTTCCGGGGCATGGAGGTGACCACCGGCGGCCAGCGCATCCACGACTACCATCAGCAGGTGGCCAAGATGGAGCGGCTGGGCATGCACCCGGAGGAGTTCGAGTCCTACCTCATGCTCCACAAGTACGGCGCGCCCCCCCACGGCGGCCTGGGCATCGGCCTGGAGCGGCTGACCATGCAGCTGTGCGGCCTGGACAACGTGCGCCTGGCCACCCTCTTCCCCCGGGACCGCACCCGGCTGGAACCGTAAAGGGCGATTGATTTTCTGCCGAAAATCTCTGTCCCGCGATACCCCTCCGCTCTGTGAGGGGATCGGACGAAAGGATGCTGTTGCTATGAAAATTACCGAAGAGCTGGTGGACTACGTCTCCACCCTGTCCCGGCTCCGCCTGCCCCAGGAGGAGAAGGCCAAAATGGCCGGCGAGCTGGAACAGATCGTCACCTATATGGACACCCTCAACACCCTGGACACCGACGGCGTGGAGCCCATGAGCCACATCTTCCCCCTGAAGAACGTGCTCCGTGCCGACACGGTGGTCCCCTCTGCGGACCGTGAGGTCCTGCTGTCCGGCGCGCCGGACAGCGACGGGGAGACCTTCCGGGTCCCCAGGGCTGTGGAATAAGGAGGGTTTATCGTGAAAGAACTGCTGGAACTGAGCGCCCTGGAGCTGGGCGCGGCCATCCGGACGGGGGACGTGTCCATCGCCGAGGCCACCCAGACCGCCCTGGACGTGATGGCGGAGCGGGAGCCCGCCCTCAACTGCTTCATCACCGCCACCGGCGAGCAGGCCATGGCCCGCGCCCAGGCCCTCCAGGCCGGGGTGAAGGAGGCGAAAAGCCCCCTGTACGGCGTGCCCATGGCCTTCAAGGACAACATCTGCACCAAGGGCGTCAAGACCTGCTGCGCCTCCAAGATCCTGGGCGACTTCGCGCCCCCCTACGACGCCGCCGTGGTGGACCGGATGACGGAGGCGGGCGCCGTCTCCCTGGGCAAGCTGAACATGGATGAGTTCGCCATGGGCTCCACCACTGAGACCTCCTTCTGCGGCCCCACCCACAACCCCTGGGACACCGCCCATGTGCCCGGCGGCTCCTCCGGCGGCGCGGCGGCGGCGGTGGCCGCCCGGGAGTGCTGGTTCGCTCTGGGGTCGGACACCGGCGGCTCCATCCGCCAGCCCGCCTCCTTCTGCGGCGTCACCGGCATCAAGCCCACCTACGGCACGGTCAGCCGGTACGGCCTCATCGCCTACGCCTCCTCCCTGGACCAGATCGGCCCCATCGCCCGCACCGCCGCCGACTGCGCCGCCGTGCTGGACGTGATCCAGGGCAGGGACAGGCGGGACGCCACCTCCCTGGACGCCCCCGCCGGCAGCCTGCTCTCCGGCCTGACCGGGGACATCCGTGGCATGAAGATCGGCCTGCCCGCCGACTGCTTCGGCGAGGGCCTGGAGCCCCAGGTGGCCGCCGCCGTCAAGGAGGCCTCCGCCGTGCTGGAGGCCAGAGGCGCCAGGGTGGAGACCTTCTCCTTCCCTCTGATGAAGTATATGGTGCCCACCTACTATATCATCGCCTGCGCCGAGGCCAGCAGCAACCTGTCCCGGTACGACGGCGTGAAGTACGGCTGGCGGGCGGCGGAGTATGAGGACCTGACCGACCTCTACTGCCGCACCCGCACCGAGGGCTTCGGCTCTGAGGTGAAGCGGCGCATCCTGCTGGGCACCTTCGTCCTCTCGTCCGGCTACTACGACGCCTACTATAAAAAGGCCCTCCAGGTCAAGGCCCTCATCAAGGAGGCCTATGACAGGGCCTTTGAGCAGTACGACCTGCTGCTCACCCCCGTCTCCCCCACCACCGCCCCCAAGCTGGGGGAGAGCCTCAGCGACCCGCTGAAGATGTACCTGAGCGATATCTACACCGTGCCCGTCAACCTGGCGGGTCTGCCGGGGCTGTCCATGCCCTGCGGCTTTGACGGCGGCCTGCCCATCGGCGCCCAGCTCATCGGCCCGGCCCTGGGGGAGGCGGCGGTGCTCAACGCCGCCCATGCCTTCCAGCTGGACACCGACTGGCATAAGCGTTTCCCCTCATCCGGCCCTGAGGGCCACCTTCCCCCCAAGGGGAAGGCAGATCAGGAAGGGGTGATTTGAATGACCTGGGAAACTGTGATCGGTCTGGAGACCCACGTGGAGCTGGCCACCGAGACCAAGATCTTCTGCTCCTGCACCACCGCCTTCGGCGGCGCGCCCAACACCCACTGCTGCCCGGTGTGCACCGGTATGCCGGGCACCCTGCCCGTGCTCAACGAGAAGGTGCTGGAGTTCGCCGTCCGGGCCGGACTGGCCCTCAACTGCGCCATCACCCGCAAGAGCCACTTTGACCGGAAAAACTACTTCTACCCCGACCTGCCCAAGGCCTACCAGATCTCCCAGCTCTACCTGCCCATCTGCCGGGACGGCGCGGTGGACATCGGCGGCGGCAAGACCATCGGCATCCACGAGCTGCACATGGAGGAGGACGCGGGCAAGCTGATCCACGACCCCTGGACCGACCAGACCTGCTGCGACTACAACCGCTGCGGCGTGCCCCTGATCGAGATCGTCACCGAGCCCGACTTCCACACCGCCGATGAGGTCATCGCCTACCTGGAGCAGCTGCGCTCCACCCTCCAGTACCTGGGCGTGTCCGACTGCAAGATGCAGGAGGGCTCCCTCCGCTGCGACGTGAACCTGTCGGTGCGCCCCGCCGGCTCCACCGAGCTGGGCACCCGCACCGAGATGAAGAACCTCAACTCCTTCAAGGCCATTTCCCGGGCCATCCAGTACGAGAGCCGGCGGCAGATTGAGCTGCTGGAGGAGGGCAAGCGGGTGATCCAGGAGACCCGCCGGTGGGATGAGAACAAGGACGCCACCTACGCCATGCGCTCCAAGGAGAACGCCCAGGACTACCGCTACTTCCCCGACCCCGACCTGCCCCCGGTGGAGCTGTCGGAGGCGTATCTGGAGCATCTGCGCTCCGCACAGCCCGAGCTGGCTCCGGCCAGAATGGAGCGGTATCAGCGCCAGTTTGGCCTGCCCGCCTACGACACCGAGATGCTCACCTCCCAAAAGGCCCTGTCCGACTTCTTTGAGGCCGTGGTGGCCCTGGGCGCCCCCGCCAAGCAGGCGTCCAACTGGATCATGGGCGAGGTGCTGCGGGCCCTGTCCGCCCGGAGCATGGAGGCGGCGGACATGCCCCTCTCCCCCGCCACCCTGGCCCGGCTCATCGCCCTGGTGGCCGAGGGCAAGCTCAACCGCAACACCGCCGTCACCGTCTTTGAGGCGGTGTTCGACAGCGACGGCGACGTGGACGCCTACGTGGCGGACCACGGCCTGGAGCAGATCCGGGACGACAGCCTGGTGGAGGCCGCCGTGGACAAGGCCTTTGCCGACAACCCCAAGTCGGTGGAGGACTACCGCTCCGGCAAGGAGAAGGCCTTCGGCTTCCTGGTGGGCCAGGTCATGCGCCAGCTTAGGGGCAAGGCCGACCCCAAGGCCGTCAACGAGGCGGTCCGCCGCAAGCTGACGGAACAGTGACAGCACAAAAAAGTACCGCCGGGCAGCTGCCCGACGGTACTTTTTTGAAGAAATCAGCCCAGCGTGTTCAGGTAGTTGATGATACCCTGGGCGATGCCCTGGGCCAGCTTGTCCTGATAGGAGCTGGTGTTGAGCTTCATCAGCTCGTCGTGGTTGGTCATAAAGCCGGTCTCCACCAGCACGGCGCACATGTCGGTCTCCCGCAGGACCACGAAGTCCGCCGAGGCGATGTTCCGGTTCTTGGCGCCGGTGGCCTGGCAGGCCGGGGTCTGGATGGCCTGGGCCAGCCGCTTGCCCCGTCCGCTGGAGGGGTGGTAGTAGGTGATGAGGCCGTTGACCGACGGGTCGTCAAAGGCATTGGCGTGGATGGAGACAAAGATATCCGCGTCCACGCTGTTGGCGATGTCCGCCCGCTCGTACAATCCCACATACACGTCGGTGGAGCGGGTCATGACCACGTTGTACCCCGCCGCCTTCAGCAGAGCGGCCAGCTTCAGGGAGATGGGCAGGGTCAGGTCCTTCTCCAGGATGCCCTCGTACACCGCGCCGCTGCTGGTGCCGCCGTGGCCCGGGTCGATGACCACGGTCCGGCGGGACGGGTCGATGGGGTTGGACGGGTTCACCGGGTCGGTGGGCTCCTCCGCCGGGGTATCCGGCACCTGGGGCGCCTCCTCCTGGGGCCGGAAGGCCGTGATGAGGATACCGTCGTCCTGCTGCTCGATGGTCAGGTTCTTCTCCCGGGTGACGCCGTCGGCCAGGGTCAGCTCCACCCGCACCACGTGGTCATACCCCTCGTACAAATCGGAGCCGTGCTGGGCGTAGCGGACCGTGGCGATAAAGTCGTTGTCCACCGGGATGGTGCCGGGGAACCCCGCCGACAGCTCCGCGCCCAGGACGTCCAGGGTCACCTTGCCGCTGCCGTCGGTGACCCGGTACTCCAGCTTCCGGTCCGTCTCAATGAACACGGTCTGGCGGTCATAGTCGGCCTGGATGCGGGTGATGTAGGCCGTGTCGTTCTCCCCGCTGATGATGATGGCGGTAAAGGTCTCCTGGTCCCAGTCCACCTGGGCGCCCAGCTGCTCGGACACGAACCGCAGAGGCACCATGGTCCGCTCCACCCCCTGGCACTTCACCACACAGGCGGGCACGCCGTCGGGCAGGGGCTCCACCTTGCCGTTGACCACCGCGTTGGCCGAGCCCAGGGTGAGCACGATGGTGTCCACCCCCTTGCGCAGGATGACCTGGTTGCTCCCCTGAGGCCAGAGCACCGTGGCCCCCAGAGCCTCGGCCACCGTGCGGATGGGCACCATGGTGCGCCCGCCCAGCGCCAGGCCGGGCACGTCGCCCGTCAGGTCGATGACCGTCCCGTCCAGGCTGATGTTCACCTTCTCCGCCTGCTGGGGCTCGTAGCGCCCCGCGGACTCGTTATGTACCTCGATATTCAGCAGCCCGTTGGGCCCCGCCGCCTGGACCGGCAGGAAGGATACCAGCAGGGCCAGCATCAGCAGAAATGCAGCCGCTCTCTTTGTCTGTCTCATGGGGAACTCCTTATCCTCTGTAAACCTATCTCATTCCGGGCCTCAGGGGCACCGGCACACGTTCCCTATTATTCTACCGAATCCCCTTCTGTCCGTCAATGGATTTGGGTCAAAAAGGTTGACATAAATTTTTACATTTTTTATATGTCCTGACGGCGTCCCGGGGAAATCCGCATTTTCCCACCCCTGCCGCTTGCACTTTCCCCGCCGCTTTGGTATGATAATATTTATTGAATCAGCGAACTGATGTCACACAAGTTCTCGGTTCTCTGCCTGCAAAACCATTTCAAAATCCACAAGATATTGGAGGTACGTCCATGAGCATCAAACTGACTCTCTCCGGCGTCTACTATCGGGACGGCGGCTTCCTCTCCGAGGCCGAGGGTGCGGCCGCCGGCCTGCCCGCGCCTCAGCTGGCCAAATCCGGCACTATGGCCTATCACATCCTCAAGGCCCACAACACCGCCGGCAACATGGCCGAACTGAAGCTGAAATTCGACGCCATGGCCTCCCATGATATCACCTACGTGGGCATCATCCAGACCGCCCGCGCCTCCGGCATGAAGGAGTTCCCCCTGCCCTACGTACTCACCAACTGCCACAACTCCCTGTGCGCCGTGGGCGGCACCATCAATGAGGACGACCACGTGTTCGGCCTGTCCGCCGCCAAGAAGTACGGCGGCGAGTTCGTCCCCGCCCACCAGGCCGTCATCCACTCCTACATGCGGGAGCGGTACGCCGCCCCCGGCCGGATGATCCTGGGCTCCGACTCCCACACCCGCTACGGCGCCTACGGCTGCATGGCCATCGGCGAGGGCGGCCCCGAGCTGGCCCGCCAGCTGCTGTGCAAGACCTACGATATCGCCTACCCCAGGGTCATCGCCATCCACCTCACCGGCGCGCCCCGCCCCGGCGTGGGCCCCCAGGACGTGGCCCTGGCCCTCATCGGCGCCACCTTCAAGATCGGCGCGGTGAAGAACGCGGTGATGGAGTTCTTCGGCCCCGGCGTGAAGAACCTGTCCATGGACTACCGCTGCGGCATCGACGTAATGACCACCGAGACCGCCTGCCTATCCTCCGTGTGGAGCACTGACGAGACCGTGAAGGAATACCTGGGCATCCTGGGCCGGGGCGACGCCTACCAGGCCCAGGCCCCTGCCGACGGCGCCTGGTACGACGGCGTCATCGAGGTGGACCTGTCCGCCATGGAGCCCATGATCGCCCTGCCCTTCCACCCCTCCAACGCCTTCACCATCAAGGAGTTCAAGGCCAACATGGCCGACCTGCTCCACCAGGTGGAGGAGGACGCGGTGCGCCAGCTGGAACTGAAGAACGGCGCGCCCTCCCTCACCAAGAAGATCCAGGACGGCCAGTTCCACGTGGACCAGGGCGTCATCGCCGGCTGCTCCGGCGGCACCTACCAGAACCTGGTCCGGGCCGCCCAGATCCTCAAGGGCCACGCCATCGGCTCCGACGCCTTCTGGCTCTCCTGCTACCCCGGCTCCATGCCCATCAACCTGGAGCTGACCAAGCAGGGCTACATCGCCGACCTGATGGCCGCCGGCGCGTCCATCCGCTCTTGCTTCTGCGGCCCCTGCTTCGGCGCAGGCGACGTGCCCGCCAACGGCGCCTTCTCCATCCGCCACTCCACCCGCAACTTCCCCAACCGGGAGGGCTCTAAGCCCGCCGACGGCCAGGTAGCCTACGTGGCCCTGATGGACGCCCGCTCCATCGCGGCCACCGCCCTCAACGGCGGCGTGCTCACCGCCGCCACCGAGCTGCCCGACGTGCCCGCTGATCCCGCCAACGAGCCCTACCACTACGACGACTCCGCCTACAAGGCCCGGGTGTACTTCGGCGTGGGCCATCCCCAGCCCGAGACCGAGCTGGTCTTTGGCCCCAACATCGCCGACTGGCCCGAGCAGATCCCCATGCCGGAAAACCTGCTCCTCACCGCCGCCGCCGCTATCTATGACCCGGTGACCACCACCGACGAGCTCATCCCCTCCGGCGAGACCTCCTCCTACCGCTCCAACCCCATCAAGCTCTCCCAGTTCGCCCTGAGCCGCAAGGACCCCCAGTACGTCCCCCGTGCCAAGGCGGTCCAGGAGGTGGAGCTGCTGCGGCGGAAGAACCCGGAGGACGCCGCCGTTGTGGAGGCCCTGGGCGGCCGGGACGGCCGCACCACCGGCCTGGGCACCTTTGTCATGGCCCTCAAGCCCGGCGACGGCTCCGCCCGGGAGCAGGCCGCCTCCTGCCAGCGCGTGCTGGGCGGCTGCGCCAACCTGGCCGCTGAGTACGCCACCAAGCGCTACCGCTCCAACGTGGTCAACTGGGGCATGCTGCCCTTTGTGGCCGACGATGTGAAGGACTGGAACGTCCAGCCCGGAGACAAGCTGTGGCTGCCCGGCATCCGGAAGGTGCTGGAGTCTATGGACGAGACCGTGGAGGCCACCCTCATCCAGAACGGCCAGGAGCGCACCGTCACCCTCCGCCTGCCCGGCATGACCCGCGAGGAGCGGGATATCGTGCTGGCGGGCTGCCTGATCAACTACTATGCCAAGTAAATAAAGCAAAAGCGCGAGGCCCCGCCGGTACCGGCGGGGCCCCTCGTTTTATGGTCATCTCCTGCTCAGCTTTTTCAGCCGACAAAAAAGGGATTGTAAAGGCGGAAACTATCTCTCAATTCCAAGAACATCGTAGTATTCATCACTGTATTGGACTTTGCTGTCATCAAACTCTGACTGCAATGACTTTACATATTCAAAGGGATTTTCCATGGGCGTAAGGCTCAACTCATGGGCCAGAAAGGACATCAGCTCTCTCTGCTCCGGTGTCTGCGCTTCTCTTTCGCTCTGTAAGTGCTGCTCAAACTGCTGTTTATTCATCCATACAATCTGTTCAACCGGATTGGCGGAACCGCATGCCAGAATCAGCCGCATAAAATCCTTAAAGTCTGCTGCAAGGGGATAGACATTTTTATCCGCACAACTCTCGGGATTTGACGCAAAGACCATATCCCCATATTCAGGCAGGAAACAATACAATATGCAGCCTTCAAAGCCAATCACTCTGGCATTCACAGGGTAGCAGAAATAGGGCTCTGCGCGTTCCTCATATGCAAGAGAAATCAGTCTGCCGTCTATGTTCAGCGCTCTGTATTTTGAAAACAGGTCCATCCCTATCATCCTCATAGATTTTCCCTATTGCGTGAATCCCCCTCCCGCGCTGTGTGCAGGAGGGGGATTTTCTCAGTTTCAGTTTACACGCCGGCCAGGGCCTTCTCCACGTCGGCCAGGATGTCGGCGGGGTCCTCGATGCCCACGGACAGGCGCACCAGGTCGGGAGACACACCGGCGGCAGCCAGCTCGGCGTCGTTCATCTGCCGGTGGGTGGTGGAGGCGGGGTGGAGCACGCAGGTCTTGGCGTCGGCCACGTGGGTGGCGATGGAGGCCAGCTCCAGCCCGGCCATGAACTTGGAGGCCGCCGCGCGGCCGCCCTTCACGCCGAAGGACACCACGCCGCAGGTACCATTGGGCATGTACTTGGCGGCCATGGCGTGGTACTGGTCCCCCTCCAGGCCGGGGTACTTGACCCATGCCACCTTCTCGTGGCCCTGGAGATACTGGGCCACGGCCAGAGCGTTGGAGCAGTGCTGCTTCATCCGCAGGGGCAGGGTCTCCAGGCCGATGTTCAGGTAATAGCAGTTCTGGGGAGAGGGGATGGAGCCGAAGTCCCGCATGAGCTGGGCGGTGGCCTTGGTGATGTAGGCGCCCTCCTTGCCGAACTTCTCGGCGTAGGTGATGCCGTGGTAGCTCTCGTCGGGGGTGGTCAGGCCGGGGAACTTGTCGGCGTGGGCCATCCAGTCGAACTTGCCCGAGTCCACAATGGCGCCGCCCACCGCGTTGGCGTGGCCGTCCATGTACTTGGTGGTGGAGTGGGTGACGATGTCGGCGCCCCACTCAAAGGGGCGGCAGTTCACAGGGGTGGGGAAGGTGTTGTCCACAATGAGGGGCACGCCGTGGGCGTGGGCCGCCTTGGCGAACTTCTCGATGTCCAGCACGGTGAGGGCGGGGTTGGCGATGGTCTCGCCGAACACAGCCTTGGTGTTGGGCTTGAAGGCGGCCTCCAGCTCCTCCTCGGAGCAGTCCGGGTCCACAAAGGTGAACTCCACGCCCATCCGCTTCATGGTGACGGCGAAGAGATTGAAGGTGCCGCCGTAGATGGCGGAGGAGGCCACCACGTGGTCGCCGCAGGAGGCGATGTTGAACACCGCGTAGAAGTTGGCCGCCTGGCCGGAGGAGGTGAGCATGGCCGCCGTGCCGCCCTCCAGGGCGCAGATCTTGGCCGCCACGTGGTCGTTGGTGGGGTTCTGGAGGCGGGTATAGAAGTAGCCGCTGGCCTCCAGATCAAAGAGGGCGCCCATCTGCTCGCCGGTGGCGTACCGGAAGGTGGTGGACTGGATAATGGGAATATTCCGGGGCTCGCCGTTTCCGGGGCGATATCCGGCGTGGATGCAGTTGGTGCTCATACGGTAGTCACTCATGGTCATGCTCTCCTTTTTCTTGGGTAAGCCGTCTGTCCGGCGGCGGGCCTGGTTCCCGGCCCTGCGTTGGCATTTTGTAACAGGAATATCCTACACGCCCGGTGGGACTCTGTCAAGACTCCAGCAGCGTCCAGTCCGGCTCCAGGGGCACGGAGGCCGGCACGCCGCCGATGGACTCAATGGCGTGGCCATCGGCCAGGATCTGCACGGTGCTGATGGACAGGTCCTCCTGCATGCACAGGGTGTTGACGATGGAGTAGAGCAGCAGCCGGGCCGACTGCTCGTCCTCCGGCAGCGCGGCGAGAAACTCGGGCGACAGGTTCACGGTGCACACGCCGCCCTCCACCGAGATGCCCCGCAACTTGGTGTCCTCGGGCATCAGGCTGGTCAGCTCCCGGTACCGGGGGCCCTCCAGCAGGGCGGAAAACACGGCGCTGGCCATGGTGTCCCCCTCGTTCTGCACCACGTCGCGGTACTCCACCCCCAGGCCGCTGCCGTCGGCCCTGGGGAAGCACAGCCCCACCGCCACGGTCAGCTCTCCCTCCCCTGTGCCGGGCAGGAGCACGTCGTCCGTGCCCATGGCCCGCAGGGTCTGGTAGGGGATGGCCTCCCCCTCCACGGTGATGTACACCTCCTCCACCCCCTCCAGCTGGCACAGGGTGAGGGTGAGGCAGGAGTTGGCCACTGTCAGATCCACGCCGGACAGGCCGCCGTACTGCTCGGACAGGTCCAGCCGCAGCTGCCCCTCCTCCAGCTGGCAGGAGAGCAGCCGGGTGCCCGAGGGGGCGGGCGAGGTCAGGCCGGGGGTCTCGGGCTGGGAGAGCACCAGCTCCGCCAGGGCGGAGGCGGTGTCCTCGCCGGAGGGGACATGGTACTCCCAGTCCACCGCCTGGACCGTGGCCTCCTCCCCGGTCACCGCGTAGTAGACCTTGTAGGCCCCCTGGGGCTGGGTCTCCTCCCCGCTCTCCACCAGGGCGCAGGCCGACAGGAGCAGCAGGCCGGTCCACAGGACCAGCAGCAGACCGCTGTTCCGGCGCAAATCACACTGTCTCACTGCTCGCTCCCCCCTTCCGGCTGACAGAGCGGAAACACGACCTCAAAGCAGGTGCCCGGCTCCGGGTCCCGGCGGCGGACGGTCACAGAGCCGCCGTGCTGCCGGGCGGTGTCCCGCACGATGGACAGGCCCAGGCCGGTGCCGCCCGCCTCCCGGGAGCGGGCCTTGTCAACCCGGTAGAACCGGTCGAACACCTTGGGCAGATCCTCCTCCGGGATGCCCACGCCGGTGTCCTCCACCCGGAGGAGGACGCTCTTTCCACGGACGAACAGCGTCACCGTCACGGTGCCCTGGGGCAGGTTGTACTTGATGGCGTTTTCCATCAGGTTGAAGGCGATCTGGTAGATGTCGTCCTGGGTAGCCCGGACAAAGCAGCCCTCGTCCAGCCGGCACAGCAGCGTCACGTCCACCGCCTTTGCCAGAGGCGAGAGCATGTGCTCCACCTTCTCCACTACGTATTTCACATCCACCGGCTCGGTGTGGACCGGGGCGGCGTTGTCCATACGGGTGAGGGTGAGCAGCTTTTCGGTGATGCGGGTGAGCCGCTCGGCCTCCTCGCCGATGTCGCTGACGAACTCCTTCCCTGTCTCCGGGTCCATGTGGTCGGACTGGAGGATGGAGTCGGTGAGCAGGCGGATGGAGGCCAGCGGGGTCTTCAGCTCGTGGGAGGCGTCGGACACAAAGCGGCGGCGCACCTCCTCCGTGGTCTGGAGGCGGCCGGTCAGCTGGTCAAACTCGTCAGCCAGCAGGGCCAGCTCGTCGTGTCCCCCCAGCTGGACCCGGTGGCTGTACTCGCCCTCCCGCACGATGCGGATGGCTTTGAGCAGGGTGCCCATCCGCCGGGTGAGGGCCCGGGAGAACACCGCGCTCAGCAGCAGGGCCACCAGGCAGATGATCACGGAGATCCGGCCCAGGTTCCGCTGGACCCCGGAGAGCAGGGCCCCCTGGTCGGCGTCGTACTCATAGAGGCACACGGCGCCGATGATGGACCCCCGGTACACCACCGGGGCGGCGGCCCGGTTGCGGAACACCCCGTCCCGGTACTGGCAGGTGAACACGTCGTAGCCCTGGCCCTTGAGGGCGGTGACCACCTCGCCCACCAGGGCATACCGGCCGATGGTGGCGCCGGTCTCGCCGGTGTCGTAGATGATCATGCCCGCCGCGTCGGTCACCAGGATGCGGATGCGGGCCAGGTCCACGTTGTCCTGGAGCCGCAGCTCCTGAAAGACGCCGTCGGCGCCGTCGTAGGTCATGGTGCGCAGGCTGGACAATGCCGAGGAAATCAGGGACGCCTGGCTCTGGAGGGCGGTCTGTTTGGAGGTCTCCACCAGCTCCCGGGAGGCCAGGAGGGGGTAGGTGTTGAGCAGCACCAGCACCGCCGCGATGACCGCGATGTAGGTCAGGGCGAATTTTGTCTGGAGGGAGCTCCAGAGGTGGACCTTCCGGGGCGCGGAGCGCTCCTGATTCTTTTCCTTTTTTCTGTTCAAGGACTCCGCCTCCTCTCGTCTCCGGCGGTGATGTCAGGCCCGGCGGCCCCGCAGCAGGAAGGTGACGGCGAAGAAGGCCGCCAGATACAGCGTGATGGACGCGCCGGCAGAGGTGCCCGCGTAGTAGGAGGTCATCAGCCCGGCGATGCCGGCCACAATGGCCCCCAGGATGGAAAACAGGTGGTACTGCCGCATGTTGCGGGCCAGGTTCCGGGCGGCGGCGGCGGGGAGCACCAGCAGGGAGTTGATGACCAGCAGGCCCACCCAGGTCATGGACACGGTGACCACCACGGCGATGGCCGCGGAGAACAGGGCCTCCTGCCAGAACACCCGGATGCCCCGGCTGTCCGCCAGGGCGGGGTGGATGGAGGAGATCATCAGCTGGTTGAAGGACGCCAGCCACAGTACCACCACCAGCAGCAGGATGAGGGCCAGCAGGCCGATCTTGCCCGGCTCCACGCTGAGGATGTCGCCGATGAGCAGGTTGTTGAACTTGGTGAAGCTGCTGCCCCCCAGGGTGGCCAGGAAGATGCCCAGGGCCACCGCCGTGGAGGAGAAGACGCCGATGACGGTGTCGCTGGCCATGTGGGTCCGGTGGCGCACCAGGGTGAAGAGCAGGGAGAAGGCGATGGCGAAGATCACCGCGCACCACATGGGGTCCACAAAGCCGAAGATGGCGCCGATGGCCATGCCGGTAAAGGCGGAGTGGCCCAGGGCGTCGGAGAAGAAGGACATCCGGTTGGTGACCACCATGGTGGACAGCAGTCCGAACAGGGGCGAGATGACCAGCACCGCCAGCAGGGCGTTCTTCATAAAGTAGAGCCCGTCGGGCCCGGCCCATTCAAAGGGCAGAATGGATACGATCTGATACCACAGCTCCATTACGACCCCGCCCCCTTTCTCAGGTCCAGGTGGAACACGGCTCTGAACTCATCGGAGGAGAGAACCTCCGCGGGCGTGCCCACCTTCAGCACCGTGGACTTGAGGAGGATCACCTGGTCGGCGTACTCCTCCAGGGTGGCGAAGTCGTGGGTGGACAGGAGGATGGACAGGTCGTACTGGGTGCAGATCTCGTCCAGCATGTCCAGCAGCTGCCGCTCGCCGTCGATGTCCACGCCGGAGAGGGGCTCGTCCAGGATCAGGATATGGGGCAGCGGCTCCAGGGCCATGGCCATGAGCACCCGCTGGAGCTCGCCGCCCGACAGGGCGCCCATGCGCTTGTCGATGAGGTCGGCGCCGTGGACCCGCTCCAGGCAGGCGATCACCCGCTTGCGCAGGCTCTTGGGCGCGGGCAGGAACACCGGCCAGGAGGAGATGGCGGCGGAGAAGAAGTCGAACACGCTCACCGGGTCCCCCCGGTCAAAGGCGGGGGACTGGGGCACGTAGCCGATGAGGGGGCGGGTGTGCTTTCCCCCCGCCTTCTGGAACTCGATGGTGCCGCTGTGGGGGATCTGGCCCAGCACGGCCTTGAACAGAGAGCTCTTGCCCGCGCCGTTGGGGCCGATCAGAGCCACGATCTGGCCGCAGTGGAGGTGGAAGTTGACGTCCCGGAGGATGTCCGCTCCACCCATGTCCACCCCCAGGTGCTCCACCCGGAGGCAGCAGGCGCCCGCGCAGCCGGCGCCCTGGATCTCATGCTTTGGTTTTCTCATTCATAGGCCTCCAGGATCGTGTTGACATTCTGCTCCAGCCCGGCCCGGTAGGGGTCGTCGCTGTCCGCAGGCACCGCCTCGGCGCTCATGAGCATGGTCAGCTGGGCTACCTTGACCCCCGTCTCCCGGGACACCGCGTTGGCGGTGGCGTCCGAGCCGTTGGCCTCGGTGAAGATGGCGGGCAGCTGATACTGCTCGATCAAATCAATAATTTCCACCAGTTCCCTGGCGCTGGCCTCGCTGCCCGCCTCCTCCTCGATGGCCTTGACCACGGTCAGGCCCATGGCGTCGGCAAAGTAGCCGAAGCCCTCGTGGAAGGTGATGAGCTCTCTGGGCTCCAGGCCGGAGAGACGGTCCCGCAGCTCATCCTTCAGGGCGGTCAGCTCGCCGGCATAGGCCGCGGCGTTGTCCGCGTACAGCTGGGCGTTGTCCGGGTCGGCCTGGGACAGGGCGGCGGCGATGTTCTCCACCATCACGGCGGCCCGGGACGGGTCCATCCAGATGTGGGGGTCGTACTCGCCGTGGTCGTGGTCGTCGTGGTCGTCCTCGCCGCCGTGGGCGGCGTGCTCCTCGGCGCTCTCCCCGTAGTGGAGGAGGGACACGCCCCCCGAGCAGTCCACCGTGGGCACGCCGCTGGACTCGATGGCAGAGGACATGGCGTCCTCCAGGCCCACGCCGTTGAGCAGGAGCAGGTCGGCGCCCTGGATGGCCTTCATGTCGTTGACGGTCAGGGTGTAGTCGTGGAGGCAGCTCATGGGCTGGTTGATGACCGCCTCCGCCTCCACCCCCTCGGCGCCCTCGATGACCCGGCTGGTGAAGAGATAGATGGGGTAGGTCATGGCCGCCACGTGCAGCGTGCCGTCCTCCTCCGGCGCGGCGGCAGGGCCGCAGCCGGACAGCAGCAGCGCCAGGCTCAGGAACAGGGGAATGAGTTTCTTCATACAATACCTCGCCAATAAAATACCTGCCGGACCGCGCTTTCCCGCAAGTCCGGCAGGCTTTATTATACCGCTATTTGCACATTTTGTAAAATGTTTTCCCACTTGTCAGGTGGATTTTCCCCCGAACAGGCCCTCGCACCCGTCCAGGTTGGCCCGCAGGCGCTCCAGGTCCTCCTGGAGCCGGTCCAGCTCCGCCTGGGAAAACCCCCGGCAGAGCACCTCGTCCACCCGGTCAAACCCCTGCTGGACCTGGGCGGCCTTCTCTCGCCCGGCGTCGGTGAGCCGGACCAGGTAGGACCGGCGGCTGCCCGGGTTCTCCACCCGGCGGATGAGTCCCGTCTCCTCCATCCGGTCCAGGGCCCGGGAGAGGGTGGCGGCGTCCAGCACACAGGCGTCGGCCAGCTCCCGCTGGGTCAGGCCGTCCCCCTGGAGGAGGCGGGCGAGAATCCGGGGCTGCCCCTGGCCCAGGGTGAGCCCCAGGCCGGAGAACCAGGGCTGGAGCAGCCTCCGGCGGCTCAGCTCCAGCTGGAACAGCATTGACCGCAGTTCACGCTTTTTCACGGCGCTCCCCTCCTCACTCCAGCTCGAACTGGCCGGTGTAGAGCTGGTAGTACCGGCCCTTCTGGGCCAGCAGCTCCTCGTGGCTGCCCCGTTCGATGATCCGCCCCTGCTCCAGCACCAGGATGGCCTGGGCGTTGCGGACGGTGGAGAGCCGGTGGGCGATGACGAACACGGTGCGGCCCTCCATGAGGTGGTCCATGCCCTGCTCGATGAGCTGCTCGGTGCGGGTGTCCACCGAGCTGGTGGCCTCGTCCAGCACCAGCACCGGCGGCTGGGCCACGGCGGCCCGGGCGATGGTGAGCAGCTGCCGCTGGCCCTGGGACAGGTTGGCGCCGTCCGAGGTGAGCATGGTGTCGTACCCGTCGGGCAGGCGGCGGATGAAGGAGTCGGCGTTGGCCAGCCTGGCCGCCTCCTTCACCTCCTCGTCGGTGGCGTCCAGCCTGCCGTACCGGATGTTCTCCAGGATGGTGCCGGTGAAGAGGTGGGCGTCCTGGATGACCATGGCCATGGACCGGCGCAGATCGTCCTTGCGGATGTCCCGCAGGTCGATGCCGTCGTAGGTGATGGCGCCCTCGTTGAGCTCGTAGAACCGGTTGATGAGGTTGATGATGGTGGTCTTGCCCGCGCCGGTGGAGCCCACGAAGGCGATCTTCTGCCCCGGCTTGGCAAACAGGTCGATGCTGTGGAGGATGGTCTTTTTGCTATTGTACCCGAAGACCACGTTGTGGAAGCGCACGTCCCCCCGCAGAGGCACCAGCCTGACCGTACCGTCGGCCTGAGGCACCCGCCAGGCGTAGATGCCGGCGGGGTCCTCGGTGAGGGTGCCGTCGGCGTTCTCCCGGGCCCGGCATAGGGTCACCTTGCCCTCGTCCGGCTCAGGCTGCTCCTCCATCATCTCAAAGATCCGCTCCGCGCCGGACAGGGCGGCCATGATGAAGTTGACCTGCTGGGTGAACTGGTTCATGGGCATGGCGCTCTGCCGGACGTACACCAGGTAGGCCGACAGGCTGCCCAGGTCCATCAGGCCGGAGAGCACGAACATGCCGCCCACACAGGCGGACACGGCGTAGTTGAAGTAGGACAGGCTCACCACCGTGGGCACGGTCATGCCCGCGTAGTTGACGGCCTTGGTGGCCGCCTTCCGCAGGTCCTCGTTCTTGCGGCAGAAGATCTCAAAGTCCTGGGGCTCGTGGTTGAACACCTTCTCCACCTTCTGGCCGGACACCATCTCCTCGATGAAGCCGTTCAGGTCGCCCAGCCGGGCCTGCTGCTCGTTGTAGTACCGGCGGCTGCGCTTGCCGTTCCACCGGATGAACAGGGCCATGGCCGCCAGAAAGGCCACCACGATGAGGGACAGCCGGAAGTTGAGCACCAGCAGCATGCTGATGGTGCCCACCACCATGATGGCGCTCTGGATGAGCATGGCGAAGGAGTTGTTGAGCATGTTGGTGAGGGTGTCCACGTCGTTGGTGAAGCGGCTCATGAGCTCGCCGTGGGTGTGGGTGTCAAAATACCGCAGGGGCAGGGTCTGGACGTGGGCGAACAGGTCGGAGCGGATCTCCGCCACCACCTGCTGGGCGGTGTGGGCCATGAGCTGGTTGTAGCCCCAGGTGGCGGCGGCCCCCGACAGGTACATCAGGCCCATGAGCAGCAGCATCACCATCAGGCCGCGCACATCCCCGGGCAGCACGTACTGGTTGATGACCGGCTTGAGCAGATAGGTGCCGAAGATGTTGGCGCCGCTGCCGATAAACACCATCACGGCCACGGCCACCAGAGCCAGCTTGTGCCGCCCCAGATAGCGCATGAGCTGGAGTATGGTCTTTTTGGTGTCCTTGGGCCCCCGGCCTCTTACCATTGCAGCCATTATTCCAGCGCTCCTTTCTGCTGAGACTGATAGAGCCCCTGGTAGAAGGGGTTGGAGGCCATCAGGCTCTCATGGTTGCCCACGGCGCTGATCTTTCCGTCCTCCAGGATGAGGATCTGGTCCGCCTCCTGGACGGAGGTCACCCGCTGGGCGATGATGATCTTGGTGGTGCCGGGCAGGCCCTGGGCCAGGCCCTGGCGGATCTTGGCCTCGGTGGCCGTGTCCACGGCGGAGGTGGAATCGTCCAGGATGAGCACCC
This sequence comes from uncultured Pseudoflavonifractor sp., assembly GCF_944387275.1. Taxonomy (GTDB): domain Bacteria; phylum Bacillota; class Clostridia; order Oscillospirales; family Oscillospiraceae; genus Pseudoflavonifractor; species Pseudoflavonifractor intestinihominis. Next base: position 28,315 of record NZ_CALXEG010000010.1, on the reverse strand, counting down.
TGGGCTTTTTCAGGATGGCCCGGGCGATGCACAGCCGCTGCTTCTGGCCGCCCGACACGTTGACGCCCCCCTGGCCCAGCTCGGTGTCGTATCCGTTCTGGAGCCGGTCGATGAACTCGTCCACGCAGGCGATATGGCAGGCCTGGTCGATCTCCTCGTCGGTGGCGTGTTCGTTGCCCCAGCGGAGGTTGTCCTTCACCGTGCCAGAGAAGAGGGTGTTCTTCTGGAGCACCATGGCGATGGCGTCCCGCAGGTGCTCCAGGGGGTACTCCTTCACGTTCCGGCCGTCCACATACACCGCGCCACCGGTGACGTCGTACAGCCGGGGGATGAGCTGGACCAGGGTGGACTTGGCCGAGCCGGTCTGGCCCAGGATGCCCACGGTCTGCCCCGCCTCGATGCGGAAGGACACGTGGTCCAGCACGTTCTCCCCCGCTCCCGCCCGGTAGCGGAAGGACACGTCGTCAAACACGATCTCGCCCCGCTCCACCTTGGCGTCCGGGTCGGTGACGCCGGGGATCTCGGTGATGTCGATCTTCTCGTCCATGACCTCCAGGATCCGGCGGCAGGAGGCCAGGGACCGGGTGAGCATGAGGAACACGGCGGAGAACATCATCAGGGAGTTGAGCACCTGGAGCACGTAGCTGAGGAAGCCGGTCAGGTCGCCCACCTCCATGCCGCCCACCATGGTCAGCCGTCCGCCGAACCACAGGATGGCTAGGATGGTGCTGTACATGATCAGCTGCATGGCGGGCATGTTCAGGGCCGCCAGCCGGAAGGCCCGCTCGGAGGTGTCCCGCAGGTTCTTGTTGACCTCCTCGAACTTCTCCACCTCGTACTCCCCCCGGACGCAGGCCTTCACCACCCGGATGGCGGTCAGATTCTCCTGGATGATCCGGTTGACCTGGTCCATGGCAGCCTGCATTTTGCCGTACATGGGCCGCACCCGGCTGACGATCTGCCACAGCAGGATGCCCAGCAGGGGCGCCGCCACCAGGAACACCACCGCCAGCCTGGGGCTCATGCGGAAGGACAGGCCCAGGGCCATGACCATCATGATGGGGGAGCGGACGGCGGGTCGCAGGCCGGTGGCCAGGGCGTTCTGCACGGCGGTCACGTCGCTGGTGAGCCGGGTGACCAGGGAGGCCGTCTGGAACCGGTCGGTGTTGGCAAAGGAGAAGGCCTGGATCTTGCGGTACTCCTCCTTCCGCAGCTCTGCGCCCAGACCCTGGCCGCACACGGCGGCAAAGCGGGCGCTGCCCGCGCCGAACAGCAGAGCCAGCAGGGCGCACACGGCCATCATGGCGCCCCGGGTGAAAATGTACGTGGTGTCCCCGTTCTTGACGCCCACATCCACGATGTCCGCCATCAGGAAGGGGATGATCAGCTCAAAGACCGCCTCCACCGCGATGCAGAGCACCGCCAGTATGGTGTATTTCCGGTAGGGCTTCAGGTAGGAAAAAATCCGCAGAAGCACGTGCCGTCGCCTCCTCAGTTGCAGTTCTTATTGTTGTGCGTGCAATTATTGTATGCGCATCACATGCAGATGTCAACCTTTCGCAGGCAAATTTCTTCCCCTCCCCTGTTTTTTCGGCGCTAGACCCTGTTTTCTCTCGAAAATGCCGCCCGGCGGGTCTGTTTTCGGCAGAAATGACAAACGGACCGCCGCCCGGATGGGCGGCGGTCCGCTTGGAATCAGCTTGTGACAGGGGTCAGCGCTGTCCCTTGTCGTAGGGGATACCCTCGGCCTTGGGCGCCCGGGACTTGCCGGAGGTGAAGGCCAGGATGATCAGGGAGATGATATAGGGCAGCATGTTGTACACGCTGCTGGGCAGGTTGAGGGCAGCCAGGAAGTCGAAGCCGGTGTACACGTTGCCCAGGGCCCGGAACAGGCCGAACACCAGGGCGGCCAGGGCGATGCGGGTGGGCTTCCACTGACCGAAGATCATGACGGCCAGGGCCAGGAAGCCGAAGCCGGCCACGCCGTTCTCAAACTTCCACTCGCTGACGCCGGCGGTGATATAGACGATACCGCCCAGACCGCCCAGCACGCCGGAGATGAGCACGCCGGCATAGCGCATCTTGTACACATTGATGCCCACGGAGTCGGCCGCCTGGGGGTGCTCGCCGCAGGCGCACAGCCGCAGGCCGAAGCGGGTCTTGTACAGCGTCACATAGGCCAGCACCAGGGCGATGACGGCCAGGAGCATGAACCAGTTGAACTCAAAGCCGGCGATGTTGACGATAAAGGCCTTCTTGGGCTCGATATACTGGATGGTGGAGGAGACGTTGTTCACGTTCTCCGAGGTGTTCATGGCCTTGACGAACACGGTGGCGGCGGCGGTGCCCAGCAGGTTCATGGCGGTACCCACCAGGGTCTGGTCCGCCTTGAAGTTGATGGCGGCCACGGCCAGCAGCAGGGAGTACACCAGGCCCAGGGCCATGGCGGCCACGACCACCGCCAGGATGACCGCCGGCGCGGGAGTGCCGGCAGGCAGGAACTTCATCATCAGCGCGCCGCCCAGGGCGCCCATGACCATAATGCCCTCCAGGCCGATGTTGATGATGCCGGAGTGCTCCGAGAAGCAGCCGCCCAGCGCCACCAGGATCAGGACGGAGGCAAAAATCAGCGTATACTGAATGAGCAGTACCATTTACTTGTCCCCTCCTTCCCCGTTCTCGGCGGCCTTGGCAGCCGCCAGGGCCTTGGCCTCCGCCTTGCGGTCGGCCCGGCGGTCCATGAAGCTCTTGAAGAACAGCACGAAGCCGCACAGGTAGATGATGAGGGCGGAGATAAAGTCGGCGATCTGGGCGGAGTACATGGTCTTGTCCACGTAGGCGCCGCCGTTGGTGATGTGCTGGATGAAGTAGGAGGAGAAGATGGCGCCGATGGGGTTCAGGCCGCCCAGGAAGGCGGCGGCGATGCCGTTGAAGCCCATGGCGGGCACAGAGGAGGCGGTGGTCTGCCACTGCTCGAAGCCGGTGAGATAGAACATGCCCGCGCCCATGGCGGCCAGACCGCCGGCGATGACCATGGTGAGGATGATGTTCTGCTTCTCCTTCATGCCGCAGTACTTGGCGGCGAACTTGTTGAAGCCGGTGGCCTTCAGCTCATAGCCGAACTTGGTCTTCTCCAGCACCACCCACACCACGATGGAGATGATCACCACCAGGGGGATGGCGATGGTCACGTACTGGTTGTTGCTGAAGAACTTGCCCAGGCCCAGGCTGGGCAGGATGGCGCTCTTGTTGGTGCTGGCCAGGGTCAGGGTGTAGGGGCTGGCGGTCTCCTTCACGTTGCCCAGCAGCATGTTGACCGCGTAGAGGCTGATCCAGTTGAGCATGATGCAGGAGATGACCTCGTTGACGTTGCAGTAGGCCTTCAGGGCGCCGGAGATGCCGCCCAGGATGCAGCCGGCCAGGATGGCGGCGATGATGCACACATACCAGGGCATATTCAGGGCCAGGGCGCAGTAGAGGCTGGCGCCCGCGCCCACCACGTACTGTCCGGCGGCGCCGATGTTGAACAGGCCCACCTTATAGGCGAACAGGATGGACAGGGAGCACATGATGAGGGGCACGGTCTTGACCAGGGTGTTGCCCAGGTACTTCAGCTGGGCTGCGGCGCTGGGATAGTAGAGGAAGTTCTCCACAATGGTCTTGATGGCTTCCGTCGCGCCGGCGGGATTGATGATGAGCAGGACGATATAGCCCACCAGCAGTCCGATCAGGATGCACAGCAGCGAGGCCGCCAGAGATTGAAAGCCTTTGTTCTTCCAGATGGAACCGGACTTTTTTCCTTGCTTCATCCTTTATTTCCCCTCCCTCTTGGCGCCCGACATATACAGGCCCATTTCTTCCACCGTAGTGGTCTTGGGGTCCAGCTCGCCCACGATCTCGCCCTCGTACATGACCAGGATCCGGTCGCTCAGCGCCATGACCTCGTCCAGCTCCAGGCTGACCAGGAGGACGGCCTTGCCGGCGTCCCGCTGGGCCACGATCTGGCTGTGGATGTGCTCGATGGCGCCCACGTCCAGGCCGCGGGTGGGCTGGACGGCGATGAGCAGATCCGGGTTCTTGTCGATCTCACGGGCCACGATGGCCTTCTGCTGGTTGCCGCCGGACATGCTGCGGGCGAGGGTGATGGGGCCCTGTCCGGAGCGGACGTCGTACTCCTGAATGAGCCGCTCGGCATAGGCCCGGATGGCCTTCCGCTTCATGAAGCCGGCGTGGACGAACTCGGGCTCAAAGTACCGCTGGAGCACCATGTTGTCCTCCAGGGTGTAGTCCAGCACCAGGCCGTACTTGTGCCGGTCCTCGGGGATGTGGCTCATGCCGGAGACCGACCGCTTGCGGATGGGGGCGTTGGTAATGTCCTGGCCCTTGAAGGTGATGGTGCCCGACACAACAGGCTCGATACCGGTCAGGCCATACACCAGCTCGCTCTGGCCGTTGCCGTCGATGCCGGCGATACAGACGATCTCCCCGGCCCGGGCCTGGAAAGAAACGCCCTTCACGGCGTTGTTCTTGTGGACCTTGGAGGCCACGGTCAGGTCCTTCACATCCAGCACCACGTCGCCGGGCTTGGCGGGCTCCTTGTGGACCACAAAGTCCACGTCCCGGCCCACCATCATCTTGGACAGCTCTTCCTTGGTGGTGTGGGCCACGTCCACGGTGCCGATATACTTACCCTTGCGCAGGACGGTGCACCGGTCGGCCACAGCCATGATCTCGTTGAGCTTGTGGGTGATGAACAGGATGCTCTTGCCCTCGGCCCGCAGGCCGCGCATGATCTCCATCAGCTCGTCGATCTCCTGAGGGGTCAGAACGGCGGTGGGCTCGTCAAAGATCAGGATCTCGTTGTCCCGGTAGAGCATCTTCAGGATCTCGGTGCGCTGCTGCATGCCCACGGTGATGTCCTCCACCATGGCGTCCGGGTCCACCTTCAGCCCGTACTTCTCGCTGAGGGCCACCACCTTTTTCCGGGCCTCATCCTTCTTCAGGAAGGGACCCTTGGTGGGCTCCACGCCCAGGATGATGTTGTCCAGAACAGAGAACACCTCCACCAGCTTGAAGTGCTGGTGCACCATGCCGATACCCAGGTCGTTGGCGTCGTTGGGGTTCTTGATGGAGACCACCTGACCGTCCTTTTTGATGGTGCCCTCCTCCGGCTGATAGAGCCCGAAGAGCACGCTCATCAGAGTGGACTTACCCGCGCCGTTCTCGCCCAGAAGGGCGTGGATTTCTCCCTTTTTTAACTGAAGCGTAATGTTGTCGTTTGCGATAATGCCGGGAAACTTCTTGGTGATGTTCAGCATTTCGATAGCATATGCTTGTTCCAAGCCGACGACCTCCCCCTCATATAGTTCCGCGCCGGGCTTCTGCCGGAGGGCAAAGCCGCCTTGCGCTTAATTGACAATATCATTATACAATATCCGTCGGGTTCTTCCAAGGAAATTTGACGGATTTTCCAGAAAAATTCAAAGCCGCTTTGTGCACAGTGGCCTGCTTAAAAAAAGAGGGCGGGACCTGGCCCGCCCTCTTTCGGCATCTGTTCCTTACTTGATGTTCTCGTAGCTGTTGACGGTGATGGTGGTGGCATTGGCAGCGGGCTCCACGGACACGTCGTTGGAGACGGTGATCTCGCCGTCGAACATGGCCTTCACCAGGGCCTTGTAGTCGTCCTGGGTGAAGCCGTCGCTCCACTGAGTGGACTCCATGGGCAGCTGGACATAGTTGGCCTCGGGATCGTCGCCGGACACCAGGCCCAGAGTCTCGATCTTGCCGCCGTAGTTGGCGAAGTTGCCGTTGACAACCTCATCCAGCAGGTGCTGGGTGGTGTTGGCCAGGCCCTTCATGGCGGAGGTGACGGTCATATCCTCGCCGTAGGCGGAGATGATGCCGGCCTGGTCCACATCCACGCCGATGACCTTGCCGCCGGCCTTGGCAGCGGCCTCGGCAGCGGAGGTGTAGATACCGCCGCCGCAGGCGAACACGACCTGCACGCCCAGGGACTGATACCAGTTGTCCATGTAGGCGGTGATGTCGGCGTCGCCGAAGAACTGGTTGCCGTAGACATACTCCAGGGTCACGTCGGCGCCGGTCTCAGCGGCGGCGGCGTCAGCGCCCTGGATGTAGCCGTAGCCGTAGCGCTGGACAGCGGGCACGGCCATGCCGCCCAGGAAGCCCAGGTGGGTGTAGCCCAGCTTCACAGCGGCGTAGCCGGCCATGTAGCCGCACAGCTCCTCCTGATACACAGCGCAGTACACGTTGGAGGGCACCACGTAGGGATCAGCGGGAGGATTGCCATTCTCATCCAGAGGATTCAGGTCGGTCTCGCCCACGTCCAGGGCGATGAAGGTGGTGTCGGGGTACAGCTCAGCGGTCTCCTTGATGGCCTCGGCAAAGGCGTAGCCGGGCATCACGATGACGTTGTAGCCGTCGGCCACAGCGGCGTCGATCATGGCCACACGCTCGGGGGTGGAGTCGCCGGCGGGCTTGTAGTACTCAAAGGGGATGCCGGCGGGATCGCAGTAGGCCTTGCAGGCCTCATAGGTGGTCTGGTTGAAGGACTGGTCGGTGATGTCGCCGTAGTCGGTGATCATGGCCACCTTGATGTCGGTAGCGGTGTTCTCCTCGCCGCCGGACTGGGTAGCGGGAGTCTGGTTGTCCTCAACAGGCTGGCTGCCGGAGGGAGCGGGGCTGTTGGTGTCTCCGCCGGTCTCCTGGTTGCCGCAGGCGGCCAGAGCGAAGACCATTGCCAGGGACAGAATGAGAGCCAGGATCTTACGAGACTTCTTCAATGTGATCTACCTTCCTTTCAAGAAACAGATGGCCCAGTTCGGCAACAGACGTCTCTCCGTCCCTCACTGGGCTGGCAAGGCTATTATAACGCAGTCTTAAGCAAAGAGCAATCGTCATTTGACCGTTTAGTTCGAAATTTTTACAAGTTACCTTTCATATCCCGCCGCTGCCACGGGCATTTTGAACAAATAGTACAGTATTTCTCCTCTTTTGACCACATTTCCCCCGCATGCCCCCTCAAAACTTTTCTACATTCTCTATACAAATTTTTTACTTGACTGTGAGTATGATATGTGGTATAGTATCTCAGCACAATAAAGCAGGAACGGTACCTCCGTCCTCACCTCCAGCCCCAGGCAAAGAGGTCAACATAGTTCAGTGCGCGCCGCCTCCCAGGATGCGGCGGGTGTTGTTGTGTTGGACGCGGGTACCGGTTGGTAGCCGCTTTTTGCGGTTTCAGCCAGGTGCAGGCTTGGCTTGCTTAACGAATTGGAGGTGCTTTCCTATCAGCAAACAGGGTCATCAGCTCAACGAGGAGATTCGGGACAGAGAGGTCCGTCTGGTGGGCGCCGACGGCGCTCAGCTGGGCATCATGTCCGCCAGAGAGGCTCTGGAGAAGGCCATGGAGCAGGGCCTGGATCTGGTCAAGATCTCTCCCACCGCGGTTCCCCCGGTCTGCAAGCTCATGGACTACGGCAAGTTCAAGTTCGAGCAGCAGAAGCGGGAGAAGGAGGCGCGGAAGAACCAGCGCGTGGTGGAAATCAAGGAAGTGCGCATGTCTCCCGGCATCGACGTCAACGACTTCAATGTCAAAGTCCGCAATGCGCAGAAGTTCCTGGCCGACGGCGACCGGGTCAAGGTAACGGTCCGCTTCCGCGGCCGCGAAATGGCCCATACCGAGATCGGCAAGGATCTGCTGCTCAAGTTTGCCGAGCAGTGCGCCGACGTGGCCACGCTGGACAAGGACCCCAAGCTGGACGGACGGCACATGTCCATCTTCCTGTCCTCCAAGGTCGGTAAGGACGCCAAGAAGTAAAACCGCCGTCCCGGCGGCTGTCCCAGGTATTTAACAGTAAAGGAGATCACTAAAATGCCTAAGCTCAAAACCCACAGCGGCGCCAAGAAGCGCTTCAACCTCACCAAGAGCGGCAAGGTCAAGCGCGCCCACGCCTTCAAGTCCCACCTGCTCAACGGCCACGGCAAGGACACCAAGCGCAAGAGAGGCCTCCGCGCCGGCGCTTACGCGGACAAGACCAACGAGTCCGCCATCAAGCGCATGATTCCCTACAAATAAGAACCTTACCATCTCCTTCCCGGAGAGGAGGCTCGCTGAGAGCCGGAGGGGCCACCCCCTTTTACTCATAACATAGGAGGCTTTTTACAAATGGCTAGAGTTAAAGGCGCGATGATGACGCGCAAGAGAAGAAATAAGGTCCTCAAGCTGGCCAAGGGCTACTGGGGCGCCAAGAGCAAGCACTTCAAGATGGCCAAAGAGCAGGTCATGAAGTCCCTGAAGTACGCCTACACCGGCCGCCGGCTGAAGAAGCGCGACTTCCGTCAGCTGTGGATCACCCGCATCAGCGCCGCCTGCAAGATGAACGGCATGAACTACTCCACCTTCATGAACGGCCTGAAGAAGGCCGGCGTGGAGATCAACCGCAAGATGCTGGCCGAGCTGGCTGTCAACGACAAGGCCGCCTTCACCGCCCTCACCGAGATGGCGAAGGCTCAGCTGGGCTAAATCCAGATTTCAGCGCACACAGAGCGGGGCAGGGCAGACGCCATGCCCCGCTTTTCCTGTCCTTTGGACAAAACCGGGCCGCCCTGCTGAGGGGCGGCCCGGTTTTCTTTTATTCGTGCTTCATGCATTTCTCCAGCGCCTGGTAGAGCAGGGACACATCGATGGGCTTGGAGATGTGCCCGTTCATGCCCGCCTCGGTGGTCTTGGCGATGTCCTCGGCAAAGGCGTTGGCAGTAACGGCGATGATGGGCACCGTGGCCGCGTCCGGCTTGTCCAGCGCCCGGATGGCCCTGGCCGCCTGGCAGCCGTCCATCTCCGGCATCTGCATGTCCATCAGGATGGCGTCGATGGAGTAGGGCGCCGCCGCCTGGAAGATGCGCACCGCCTCCGCGCCGTTGACCGCCTGGAGCACCTCCACGTCGTTCATGGAGAGGATCTCGGTGGCGATCTCCATATTCAGCTCGTTGTCCTCCGCCAGGAGAATCTTCCGCCCCGCCAGCTGGAAGGGGCTGCTCTGCTCCTCCTTCTTCTCCTGGGCGTCCTCCTCCCCGGAGACCGCCTCCAGCGGCAGGGTGACGGTGAACTTGCTCCCCTTCCCCAGGGTGCTCTCCACCGAGATCTCGCCGCTCATCTGCTGCACCAGGCTCTTGACGATGGGCATGCCCAGACCGGTGCCCACGGTGGCTGCGCTGGTAAAGCAGGTCTCCCGGGCGTAGGGGTCAAACAGATGCTCCAGGAAGCTCTTGGACATGCCGATGCCCGTGTCCTCCACCACGATCTGGTACTTGCTGTGCCGCTGGAAGTCGAACTGGCGCACCTCCAGCCGGATGTCCGCCCCCGGGTTGCTGTACTTCAGGGAGTTGGAGAGGAGGTTGTTGAGGATCTGGCCGATCTTGAACTCGTCCCCCACCACCTCCTCGTTGCGGATGTCCAGCTCGACGGAGAAGTGCTTGCCCTGGTGCTCCGCCTGGGTCCGGAAGATCCCCGCCGACTCCTCCACGTACTGCTTCAGGTTGAAGCGCTTGTTGTTGAGGGCGTTCTTCCCCGCCTCCATCTTGGACAGCTCCAGAATGTCGTTGATGAGGGCCAGCAGCTGCTTGCCCGAGAACTCGATCTTCTGCATGTAGTCCCGCATCTTGCAGCAGTCCCCCTGGCTGTTCTGAGCCAGCTGGGAGAAGCCGATGATGGCGTTGAGCGGGGTGCGCATGTCGTGGGACATGCTGCTGAAGAAATCCGACTTGGCCTTTGTGCTCTTCTTGGCCGCCTCCAGCGCCTCCTGGAGGATAATGGTATGCTGGAGCTGCTGCCGTTTCTCAATATCCACGTCCCGGAAGCAGAGAATCACCTCGTCGGGGGCCAGCTTCTCATCATAGAGGGTGCGGATGTTCACCCATTTATAGATCTCGCCGAAGCGGCGCCGGTAGTCGCCGCCGTAGTCGGCGATGTGCTCGCTCACCCGCTGGCGGATGCTTTCCAGCGAAAAGCTCAGCTCAAATTCCTGGTAGGTCCCCGACTCCACCACCTGCTTTACCGTGGCCAGCAGGAAGTCGTATCCTCCCGTCCGGGGCATCTGGGACTCCAGATCCCTGGACATCTTGATGGCCTCATAGGTCCCTTCGCGGAAGTTCACCCGGTAGACGGCGTAAAAGGAGTCGCTGAGAATCCGAATGGTGTTGCCCGCCTTTTTAATCCGCTTGTTCTGCTGCAAATCCCGGATCACCATGGCGGTCAGCACCGCAAAGAGCAGCACCGCCACCCCGGCCAGCAGATTCACCACCATGTTCCGGTCCCCCATCAGGATGGTCCTGATGGGGATGGTCATAATGACCGTCCAGCCGTTGCTCATGGTGGAGTAGTACACGCCCCGCTCCACGCCCTCCATATCTGTGATGGAGGTGTCGTATGCAAAGAGGGAGCCGTCCCTTATCCCCTCCATCAGATAATCGGCGTACATCTGCAGGGTCTTCTCATCCGTCTGCCACCTGGTCACCGTGTACAGCAGCGTGCCGTTGGTGTCGCACAGATAGTAGGAGCTGTTGCCGGGCAGGGTCTGGGTGGTGTTGTGGAGGCCCTGGCTGTGGATGTACACGTCCATGGCCAGCACGTCGCCGCTGCGTGCCAGCGCCTTGGAGATGGTGAACACCGGCTCGCCGGTGATGGCGTCCTGATACACGTCGCTGAACACCACCTCGCCCCCGGCCGCCAGCGCGTCCTGGTACCAATCCGTGGACCGGTAGTCGTAGGCGGCGTCCCCGTCCCACGGGTTGGCCGCCACGATCTCCCCGTCGATCACCGCGTAGGGATCCACCATGTTCTCCCCCAGCATCACGGTCAGCTTGGAGAAATAGTCCTGGAGCCAGCTCTGGACCTCGCTGCCGTTGCCCGCGTCACTGTCAATCTCGTCCACGTACTGGGCGGCCAGGATGATGATCTGGCGGAAGCTGTCCAGATGCATCTCCTCCTCCACCGCGTAGCTCTTGGCCAGGGCCATGCCCAAATTCTGGGTGTTCTCCAGCAGCTTCACCCGGACCAGAAACACACTGAACAGGAGCAGCACAGCCACCAGGACCAGCATGAGAATGCTCAGCGCTGTGTTGGACGAGACGGAAATCTTTTTCTCTTTCAAGGCAAAGTCCTCCCTGTGTATCCCGGAGCAGCTCCGGGGAGATGAGCCGTCACAGCAGCGGCGCGAACAGCCGCAGCAGGCACTGGCCCACCCGCAGCACGGCGGAGCGGCCCGAGCTGTACTGCCCGGTCACCTCCCGGCACTGGGGGAAGGTGTTCCGGAAATCCTCCTCCACCTGCTTCACCGCGGCGCAGCCGTGGAAGAGCACCGCGTTCTCAAAGTGCAGGTACAGGCTGCGGTAGTCCATGTTGATGGTGCCCACCACGGCGGTCTCCCCGTCGGCCACGCACTGCTTGGCGTGGATGAACCCGGGGGTGTACTCGTAGATGCGCACGCCGCTGCGGGCCAGCCCGGCGTAGTAGGACCGGGTGACGCTGTACACCAGCTTCTTGTCCGGGATGCCGGGGGTGATGATGCGCACGTCCACCCCCCGCCGGGCCGCCAGACCCAGGGCACGGTTCATCTCGTCGCTGATGATGAGGTAGGGCGTGGTGAACCACACCCGTTCCCTGGCCCCCTCGGCCATGCTCAGATACACGTTCTCCCCCACGAACTCCTGGTCCAGGGGGCTGTCGGCGTAGGGCTGGACAAAGCCGCCCTCCCTGCTCTGATAGGGCACCGGCGCCAGGTAGGCGCTCACGTCTCCGTCGGTGGGGCGGATGGCGTTCCACATCTCCAGAAACTGGGCCGTCAGACTGGTCACCGCGTCCCCCTCCAGCCGGATGCCGGTGTCCTTCCAGCGGCCGAAGGGGTGGGTCAGGTTGAAGTACTCGTCGGCCAGATTGTACCCGCCGGTGAACCCCACCGCGCCGTCGATGACCGTGATCTTCCGGTGGTCCCGGTTGTTCAGAAACACGTTGAACACCGGGATGACCGGGTTGAACACCCGGCACTGCACCCCCACCTGCTCCATCCGGCGGATAAAGTCCCGGTTGATGAAGCCGATGCTGCCGATGTCGTCGTAGATAAAGCGGACCTCCACGCCCTGGGCCGCCTTGCGGGCCAGCACGTCCTTCAGCCGGCCGAAGGCCGCGCCCTCCTGTACCGCGTGGTACTCCATGAAGATGAACCGCTCCGCCCGCTCCAGGTCGCGGAGCTGGGCCTCCAGCCCGTCGGCGGCGTCGGCGTAAAAGTCCACGTCCGTGTTCCGGCACAGTGGGAAGCCCCCGTACCGCTGCAGGTAGCCGGCCAGATTGCCCGCCGGGCCCCCCTGGGCCTTCAGCTCCTCCACCACGTCCGGCCGGACGGGCACACCCTTGGCCAGGGTCTGGTGCACCGCTTCAAACCGTCGGGCCATCCGCCGGGTGGCGCCCGACCGGCCCATCAGCAGGTACAGGCACACCCCCAGCACCGGGAATGCCAGCAAAAGCAGCATCCACGGCATCTTGAAGGCCGCATTGGTGTGTTTTCCGTACAGCTTCAGCACGATCACCAGGGCCGCCAGACGGGTGACGGCACTGAGGATGGCCGAATACTCGTTGAGCCTGATGTAGAGCAGGACGATCCAAAGTACCTCCAGCAGGATGCACAGTCCCACAAATACCAGGCGGCCGATGCTGTTCTGCACGCTGGTCTTCTGTTCCGCTGTCATAGAACCCCTTCTCTCCCGCCCTTTTCCGGGCGTTACGGCACGATTATACCAAATCCCCGTCTTTTTGTTAAGTCCCGGCTTTCATGGAAACAGCCTGCGGCCCCCTGTTCAGGCGCCGCAGGCTGTTTTCTCTTATTTACTCCTCCACCAGAATGGCGTTGGGATAGACCTTTGCGATCCGCTCGTCGGGGTAGTGGCGGTCCAGGAAGTCGGAGAGGATGGTGGTGGGTACGTCGGGCGCGGTCTGCCGCTGGTTGTACCGGGCCAGGGCCAGCGCCGACAGCGCCATGTTGCACACCATGAACACAATCAGCACCCAGGTGCCGATCCGGCCGATCTTGGGCGGAATGCGCTCGATCAGGCCGGAGAGCACGGGGTAGATGCCCTTGAGCCACACCACCGCCGCAATGCCCCAGAAGAAGCAGTAGAGCAGGTTGATACGTCCCCCCAGGTTGAAGGGGAGGTGGCTGTAATCCCAGAACACGGTGCCGAACGCCAACTCGGTGAACACGCTGCACGCATACTCGTAGGCGCCGCCCAGGATGGTGCCCGCCAGGAAGATGTACCGGTCGCTGCGGTCCTTGTACTTGTAGAGCACGGCGGTGAACATCACCGCCCCCAGGCCCCACACCACGCTGAAGGCGCCGTAGATCAGACTGCTCCGGCTCATCCACACCCCCGCCGTCACCCGGCAGAACAGCGTCTCGATGATATCCCCCAGAAAGGCGGCGATGACAAAGAGCCACACCAGCTTGTGGAAGCAGCAGCCCTCGGCAAAGACGCCGCGCTTTTCTTCCCGCTCTGTCTGGGCCTCCAGCAGCTTTTCCGCCTCCAGCTCGTGGGCCCGGAGGACCCGGCGCTGGACCCGGCGGGTGATAGCGTTGCCGAACACGTCGGACAGGTCCCGGAAGTTCTCCGACAGCCGGGCCAGGCGCCGCAGCCGGAAGCGGAGCTGGAGCACCGACACCAGGGACACCACAAAGTCCACCGCCACCACGCCCCAGCACACCAGCAGGGCGATCAGCCCGGCCAGTCTGGGGATACGGTCCAGCACCCCGGCCAGCAGGGGGTCCAGGAACCAGATGGACGCCAGGGCCAGCAGGCCCCACACCAGCAGCAGCGGGAAGAAGATGTAGCCCTCGAACTGGAACCGGTGCCTGGTATAGTCCCACCAGCGGCGGTGGAAGATGCGCTCCAGCAGGAACCCGGTGACAAAGGTGACGGCTGCGGCGATGACCGCGCCGCCCACCACCAGAAAGACCGGGTGATCCGCCAGCTCAGGCAGGAAGATGGCGAAGAGCACCGCGCCGAAGCCGTAGGACGGTTTGAGCGGCAGGTTGAGAAAGCCGCTGTTGACAAAGATGTGCCGCCGCACCGCGGCCGCCGCCACGCTGACGCACCATCCTGCCAGGGAGTAGACCAGGAAAAACCAGGCCAACTGATAGAGCGTATAATACATAACGTCTCTCCTTTCGGAGGCGCTGAGCCCTTCGCGCCCTCACGGGCTATTCTGCCATACTTTTTCCCCCATTGCAACCCGCGTTTATGACCCTGCGCAAACTTCTCCTTGAAATGGCGCGCGGTTTCCTGTATAATGTACCGTAACGCAGCCGGAGGCCATGATCCTCCCCCTTAAATATGCCGGTGTGATGAAATTGGTAGACGTAGCGGATTCAAAATCCGCCGGTGGCGACACCGTGTGGGTTCGAGCCCCACCACCGGTACCACGTCGGAGCAAGCTCTGTATCGCTTGCTCCGATTTTTTTCAAAAGTCAGAGCGCGCTCACGCCGCTGCTCCTCCTTTCCAAAGCGAACCCGCTTCGCCGGGCTTCGATTTGGCATTGGGTGCAAACCTGAAAGCTGCGGCATCTGTACTGTTGCGATGTTCCATGTCGGGGCAAAGTCCGGCTTTGCTCCGGCGTTTTTTATTCTCCCGGCAAAATTGACTGCGAGGTGGAGATATGGATATTTCATTTGAATCTGGGAATGAAAAATTCAATTACAGAGTATGTGCCATCATTCTGAATGACGGCAAGATTTTGGCCATGCACGATGAACGCTCCCCCTATTTCTATCTGCCCGGCGGACGTGTCAAACTGGGTGAAACGGCAGAAGATGCCGTCACCAGAGAAATAGAAGAAGAATTAAATATTACAGCCAAGATTGTCCGTCCTCTTTGGTTCAATCAGGGCTTTTTCAAAAAGGATGTTGATGGCCTGCACTACCATGAGGTCTGCATTTATTTTCTGATGGACATTTCACATACTGACCTGCTTGATAAAGGCGACAGGTTTTTTATACGGGAAGGAAGTCACCAGCATACTTTTGAATGGCTGAAATACGAACAATTACAGCATGAATATTTTTATCCGCTCTTTTTGAAAAAGGACATCTTTGATTTGCCCCAGACGTTCACAATTCGCACCGAATATGAATGACCACCCATCATCTTCAGAGAAATATGGACCATTTTAATTGCTGCGAGGCGTAAATATGATTACAGGAAGCCAATACCTTGCCAATCCGTGCAGAGCGGCGTCCCTCCCCTACTGGAAGGCAAAAAGCATGGTTCTGCCGGAGGGAATCCTCATCATACATGACGATGATTTCCGTCCGCCGGAGTATGCGCAGTACACGGGCGAGCCGTATTTTCGCCTGTTCCACAGTCTGAAGCACCTGTCCCCTCCCCAGCTGCCGGAGGGGTTCCGCTTATGTGATATTACCTTGCGGGAATATGCGGACCATATCAACAGCTGCTATGATGATATCGGTGTTTCAGAGTCTGAACTGTATCGCTCCACCACGCGGCCGGTGTATGACGCCGGACTGTGGATCGCTGTGAAGGAGGAGCGGACCGGCGCAATTGCCGCGACCGGCATTGGAGAACTGGACCGTGAAATCGGCGAGGGGATCCTGGAGTGGATCCAGGTATCTCAGGCGTATCGCGGGCGCGGGCTGGGCCGTTCCCTCGTCTCCGAACTGCTGTGGCGGATGCGCGGCTCGGCCAGCTTTGCCACGGTATCCGGTCAATGCGGCAATCCGACGAATCCGGAGCGGCTCTACCGGAAGTGCGGATTCGCCGGCAGCGATATATGGCATGTACTGAGGAGATAAGCCGCTCACCGCTCCTAAACAGCGCAAAACCGGGGGACACGTCGATGTGTCCCCCGGTTTTTTATCCTTACTGCTTCACCAGCTTGGTGGCCACGGGCGTGGCGTTCTCGTCGCCCAGCACGCCGGTGTAGGTCACCTCCACCTTGTCGCCCTCGGCGAAGGTGCTGGCGTCCAGGCCCTTGTCAAAGTCAAAGATCTGATAGTCGCCGTTGTCCAGCAGCAGCACCAGATAGTCGTCCATCCGATTGATGGTGCCGGTGATGGTGGAGGTCTTGATCTCCATCATACCGCTCTCGCTGGGCGCGGGAGAGGCGGACTGCTTGCCGGGGAGGCCCAGCTTGGAACAGGAGGCCAGGGAGAGCACCAGAGCGGCGCCCAGGATCACGGTAGCGATTCGTTTCATATCAGACATTCCTTTCAATTCAATCAATTTCATCGTCCCACTGCCCGGGGACCAGTGCTCCCACATTATAGCCCGGGATTATGTAAAATCAATATAGCCCGTCTTACCATTTGTTAAGGTTGCCTTCATGTTTCGAAAAACAGTTGACATCTGCGTCTACACCTTGTAGACTATATTTGACTACAAGAAGTAGACAGAGGAGGTGTTCCCATGAAGGAGTATCAGCTGGGTGCGGTGGAGTCCCGCTTTGCCGACCTGATCTGGGCGGGCGCGCCCATCACCACCGGGGAACTGGTGCGGCAGGCCGAGCAGGCCCTGGGCTGGAAGCGCACCACCACCTACACCGTGCTCAAGCGGCTGTGCGGGCGGGGGCTTTTCCAGACCCGGGACAGCGTGGTCACCGCTCTCGTCTCCCGGGAGGAGTTCTACGCCATGAAGAGCCGCCGCTTTGTGGAGGAGAGCTTTGACGGCTCCCTGCCCGCCTTCCTGGCGGCCTTTACCGCCCGGAAAAAGCTCTCCCCCCAGGAGATCGACCAGATCCGCCGCATGATCGACGCCTGCGGAGAGGAGGAGAACTCATGAGTACCCTGTTCTGGAAGCTGCTGAACATGAGCATTTCCGCCGGATGGCTGATTCTGGCGGTGATGGTCCTGCGGCTGGTGCTGCGCAAGGCGCCCAGGGGCCTCCGGTGCGCCCTGTGGGGCATTGTAGCCCTGCGGCTGGTCCTCCCCTTCTCCCTGGAGAGCCCGGTCAGCCTGATTCCCAACGGTGAGACTGTGTCCGCCTCTGTGCTCAGCGGCGGAGCGCTCCAGGTCAGCACCGGGGTGGACCTTCTGGACAGGCCGGTCAGCAATTATCTGGAGCCCTCGTCCGCCGTGACGGCCACTGCCGGAGGCGGCATCCACTGGATGGAGCTGCTGAGCTGGCTCTGGCTGGCGGGTGTGGCCATTCTGCTGGCATACGGCCTGGTCAGCTGGCTGGCGCTGCGGCGCAGGGTGGCGGAGGCCGTCCCCCTCCGGGACAATCTGTGGCTGTGCGACCGCATCCCCACCCCCTTTATCCTGGGCCTGTTCCGCCCCCGGATCTATTTGCCCTCCCATATGGCGGAGGAGGACATCCCCTGCGTGGAGGCCCACGAGCGGGCCCACCTGGCCCGCCGGGACCACTGGTGGAAACCTCTGGGCTTCCTGCTGCTGGCGGTCTACTGGTTCAACCCTCTGGTGTGGGCGGCCTACCTGCTCTTCTGCCGGGACCTGGAGCTCGCCTGTGACGAGCATGTGGTGGCCGGCTGGGACGCCCAGGCCCGACAGGCCTACGCCCGGGCCCTGCTCTCGTGCAGCGTGTCCCGCCCTGCCCTCTCCGCCTGCCCCCTGGCTTTCGGCGAAGTGGGCGTGAAGGAGCGGGTCAAGGCCGTGTTCCGCTGCAAAAAGCCCGCCCTGTGGGCCCTTCTGGCCGCCGCAGGACTGTGCGTGGCGGTGGCGGTCTGCTTCCTCACCGACCCGGAGCAGCTCACCCTGGACAACATCACGTCGGAGCGGGGCTATGCCATCACCAGCCAGACCCCTTACGTTCTCACCCTGTCGGTGCCCAAGGGCACCCTGACTGAGGACTGCTACACCGGAGAAGGGCAGGTTTTCAGGGAAAATGAAGTCCCCGCCTTCCAAAACGACACCACCACCATCTACCTGGAGCAGGTCATGCCCTCCAACGAAGGGGACGAATATCTCGTCTTTATGTTCAACTGCTCCTATCAGCTGCCCGAGTCGGGCACCATCCTGCTGCCCTATCAGAAGTCAAAGGACGGCTACCGCCTCTTTGCCTATCCTGCCAGTGAGACGCTGACCGACGACAGCACCCTCTACCCGGATGCGGTTTCCCTGCGCGGCCTCGGGCCTGGGACACAGTTTGACTTCTACGTCCGGACCGATGCGTGCAGGGCAGCCAGCGGCACACTGGAGATGCAGCTGGGCTGCAATGCCCTGACCTATGTCCGGCTGAAGCCGGGCCAGTCGTCGCCCTCCGGCGTGCAGGAAAAGCAGACGGTCGCCGATGTCGACGATGTAAATGACGCAATTGCCGAGCTGCTGGCCGAGATTGCCTCCTCTCCACAGGAGGCCTCCAGCACGTTGGCCTATATCTCCGCACACCCCGAGGCTTATCAGCAGCTGCTGGACTACGGGGACCACACCCTGCGCTACTGCTTCGCTCAGTTCCTGGACGGCGGTCAGACCGGCCTGGAGGGGGCAATCATGTGGGGCCTCATCTGTGAGCTGGCCCCCGAGGCGGAGCAGGTTCCCCTCACCGGCTCGGGGCAGGAGTTCTTTGACGCCTGGCTGACCTCGGCCCGGGCGGACATGGCGGAGCGTGGGGCCGGCTGGATGGAAAGCCACGCGCCCGCCGCCCTCCTGCTGCTCCAGACTGCCGGCGGGTAGGGCCGGTCGATTTTGCTCTCCTTCTGTCACCCCGGCCCCGGCGGCGGCATAGACTGCCTCAGAGCCCGGCGCCAGCAGCCCGGGCTCCCGCAGACCATGCGGCACTTTCAGGAGGTAATCGCGCTATGGCCGACACCCAGCAGGACCTTTTGGCCCTTCAGTACAGCCCCAGCTTCACCCTTCAGGGCCTTCAGGAGGAGAACGTCAACCTGACCCTCCCCCCTGCTCCCAGCACTTTTGCTACCATCACCGGCACCGTGACCGACGGTACCGCCCCCATTGCCGACGCCACCGTCAAGCTCTTTGACAGCGCCGGCCTGCCCTATCAGCACACCATGACCGCCGCCGACGGCACCTACACCCTGGACGGCATCCCCGCCGGCACTTACAGCGTGGCGGCGGTCAAGGACGGCTACCGGATGAGCACCGCCGTGGGCGTCACGGTGACCGTCGGCAGCACCACCGATATTCCCCTCACCTGCACGGCAGACGCCACTCTGGCCCTGGGGGCCATCGCAGGCACCCTGACTGTGTTTGGCACAACCGGCACCCCGCTGGCAGGGGCCAAAGTCACCCTGACCAACGCCGCGCTGGAGACCGTGGCCACCACCTATACCGCCGCCGACGGCGAGTTCCTGTTCTACGACGTGGCTGACGGCGTATACACCCTGCGGGCCTCCGCCGAGGGCTACCTCACCACCGCGCCCATGACCGCCACCGTGCTGGCCGGTTCCACCGTCAACCTGACCATGACCACCCAGGTGGACAGCCGCACCTACAACGGCACGGTCAGCGGCATCATCCGGGATCAGAGCGGCGCGGCGGTGGCCGGCTGCTTTGTAGGCCTGTACCAGGTCACCACCGTGGGCGGCGTTACCACCGAGCAGCTTATCGCCGCCACCAAGACCAACACCGAGGGAAAGTACCTGTTCGGCGGCGTCACGGACGGCCAGTATCTGGTCAAGGCAAAGGTAAGCCAGTAACCTGTCCCTCGCCCCTGGTCCACGGTCCGGTCTTCCGCCGGGACCTGTGTCTGGTCCGGGTGTGCGTATCCGGCAGCTGTCCCTGGGACAGCGTGACGCTGCAGGACTGGAGGGGCTGCGTTCAGTCCTCCAGGCAGCTGTGGACCTGCGGCCAGGCCTTTTTTACCGGCCTGACGCCGGGTCCATATCTCCTCTCCCTGCGCCGAGGCCCGTCGGGCCCGCGCCTGGTGCTCCTGCTTGCCCCCGGGGCCCGGATCACCCAGTGCCACGACCCGGCCTCCGGCTGCTGCCGGTGGTACAGGCAGCCCGGTCCCTGCACCCCGTTCCGCCCCCTCTAGCCCATGCAAAAGATCAGCCCCCTGCGCTGCACGCTCTGTGCGCCGCAGGGGGCTGATGCGCTCTTTTTCCTTAATCCTGGCTGCCCGAGTCCTCGTAGAAGTGGAACCGGTTCTTTCCTCTCCGCTTGCTCTCGTACAGGGCCAGATCGGCTCGCTTCAGATAGTGGTCATAGCGGAAGTCCAGATTGCACACATAGGTCAGGCCGATGCTGCCCGTGACAGCGGGGCCGGAGGTGCGGGACAGGGTGGTCAGCAGGGTCTCCACCCGCTGCTCCAGCCGCTCCCGTCGGATGCCGCCCCGGATGAACACCAGGAACTCGTCTCCCCCCAGCCGGCCCACAATGTCCTCCTGCCGGAAGGTGGAGGTGAGCACCCGCGCCACCGCCTGAAGGGCCTTGTCCCCCTCCAGATGGCCCTTCTGGTCGTTGATCTGCTTGAAGTCGTCGATGTCCATCATCAGCAGCACGCCGCAGGGGGACTGGCCGCACTCCTCCACGCACCGCTTCATCTCCCGCTCGAAGGCAGTGCGGTTGTACAGGCCGGTGAGAGGGTCCCGGTCGGCCGCCTTTGCCTGGGCGAACTCCCGCTCCTTCTCGGCATTGACGTCCTTGAGATAGATCAGGGTGTACACATTGCGGGTGATGTCCTCCCGGAAGAGGTAGATGGTCAGCTCCACCCAGTGGAGGCTGTCCCCCACCGGACGGCGGTAGCTGAACCGGCTGCTGGTCTCGCCACGGGCCAGCATCCCGTTCCACACCTCCGGGTCCCGGTAGCGGCTGAGCCGCTCCAGATCCTCCGGGGCCAGCATGGGGGCCAGCTGCTGCTCCAGCACCTCGATGAAGTGGCGGGAGCTCTGGCGGTAGTCCTGCTTGTACACCCGCCACAGCCCGCCCACCGACTTGAGCTGGCCGCTCTCCAGGTCCACCTCCGCATAGGCGATGGCCTCGGAGAGCAGGGTGTGGTAGAATTTGCGCATGCGCATGTACTCCAGCTCCATGACCCGGTCGGCGCCGATGGGCTCCAGCACGGCGATGACCGCGTCCTGGCCCTTCTGCTCCCGGTCCAGCCGCTGGGTGGTCAGCTTGAACCACTCGTAGGTGCCGTTTTTGGACTTGAGCAGCAGCTCCTGCCGCTCGTTCCCCCGCTGGAGCCGGGTGCGGGAAAAGCCGTTGCGGAAGGCCTCCACAAAGTGGGGGTGGACGATCTCGCTGTCGATCCAGCACTGGGGGAAGTTGGACTCGTGGGCCTCCTCCCCCAGCAGCAGGGTCCGCTCCGTGTGGAAGAAGATGGTCTTCTCCGCCGCGTTGTACTCGAAGATGTCCCGGGCGCAGGAGTCGGGCACCAGCTTGGGCCGCTCCATGTCGTTGACGATCCGGTGGTACCCCTTCAGGCAGATCATGCCGTCCTCGTCGGGCATGCGCATGCCGGTGCAGCGCACCAGCACGTCCCCCCGCTCCGGATGGCGCCAGCTGTACTCCAGCTGCACAGGCCGCGGCGAGCGGATCATGGTCTTCATGGACTCGTCCACATAGCGGCGGTAGCCGTCGTTGATCCTGCTGTACCAGAACTGGTAGCACTCCTCTGCGCTGGGCACGCCGGAGATGCCCAGGATGTGGAGCATGGTGTCGTTGGCCACCATCTCGCGGCGTTTTCCCTCCCGGTCAAAGCGGATGGCCCACAGCCCCAGCCCCAGCAGCTCGAAGATATCGTGGCAGTTGGCACGGAGCAGCTGCCGGTACCGGCTCTCGTTCCGCTCCTGCCGGATCCGGCCCAGCAGGAAGCTGGACAGCACCCGGATCTGGGCGTCATCGTGGATGGAGTAGCGGGGATTGTCCACGCCGATGAAGCCGATGGTCTGGTCCCGGTCCCGGACAGGCACCGCGATCAGGCGGCTGATGCCCTGGGCCTCCAGCACCCGCCACTCCTCCGGGCTCTCCCTGCGCAGGGTGTCCAGATTCAGGATCACCACCGAGCAGTCCTTGTCAAACAGCCCCATCCACCGCTCCAGCACGCTGGGCGGCACGTCCTGCAGGTTCTGGGCCTGGGCCTCCACGTTGGGCGCGCACCACTCGAAGGTGTTGTCCCAGTGGCCCTCCCGCTGGGGGCTGGGCTCAAAGAGATAGGCCCGGTCCGCCTGGTAGAACTCCCCCACTGAGGCCAGCATCCGGTTGACCGCCTCGCCGTAGTCGGCGTACTCCGACAGCGTCCTGGTGTATCCGGCGATCTTCTGGGCGAAGATCAGCCGCTCCTGGGTGGTGCGGCTGACCACCTCGTGCTTGGTGATGTCCAGGGCCACCTCCATCCGCAGCCGCCTGCCCTGGTAGGTGATGATCTTGTCCTTGAGCAGGAAGTGCCGCCCGCAGTACTCGTTCTGCCGGTCCCAGATATAAAAGTTGTCCCGCTTGAGCACCGCGTTGGTGCAGAAGGGACAGGGCTCGTCCAGGCCCTGAAGGGCCTTGTAGCACTTCCGTCCCCGGTAGTCCCGCAGGCCCATCATCCGCCGCCCGGCCGGGTTGACGTAGTAGAGCTCATAGGTGTCCATGTCGCTGATGTAGAAGATGTCGTTCTCCGCCTCCAGAATGGCCGCGGCCAGCTCGTCCTCCGACCAGTCCGCCGCGGAGCCGATCTCCGAGACGTGGATCTGGCTCAGATAGTTCCGCTCCCGCTCCAGCCGGGCCCGGTAGTCCGGGCTGTCCGGCCGCAGGTAGCGCTCCTCCAGCTCCGCAGGCGTACAGGGCCGGGAAAACAGGAACCCCTGGAGCAGGGCCGGATGGAGCTCCTCCAGGGCGGTCAGCTCCTCCTCGGTCTCCACCCCCTCGCAGCACACCCGGATCTGACAGCTGTCCGCCAGCTCCAGCATATTGCCCAGCAGGCGGTAGTTGTAGGCGCTGTGCTGGATGTTGTTGACAAAGCACCGGTCGATCTTGATCTCGTCGATCTCCAGCTCCTTGAGCCGGCTCAGGCTGGAGTAGCCCGTGCCGAAGTCGTCCACCGAGATCTCAATGCCGTGCTTCTTCCACTGGAGGAACAGGTCGTTGATCTGGGGGTAGTCCAGCAGCTGCATGCTCTCGGTGATCTCCAGGGTGACGGCCTCGCCGGGCAGGCCGCTCCGGTCCACCGCGTCCAGCACCTTCTGGACGATATCCGCCTCGCACAGCTGGGTGTAGGACACATTGATGCTCACGTGGAAGTCGGGCTCCAGCTGCCGCCAAATCCTGCACTGCTCCAGGGCGGTGTCCAGCACCCAGATGCCCACCGGGCGGATCAGCCCGCTCTGTTCCAGGATGGGCACGAACTCCGACGGCGGCACGCTGCCCCGCCGGGGCGAGGTGTACCGCAGCAGGGCCTCGGCGCCGTAGAGCCGGTAGGTGCCCGAGCAGACCTGGGGCTGATAGCACAGGGAAAAGCCCCGGAACCCGGCCTGTACGCTCCCGGTCAGGTCCTCCTTCAGCTCCAGGGTGGCGATCTCCTTTTCGTAGTCGTCGGCGGAGAAGAACAGCAGCCGGTTCTTTCCCTGGGCCTTGGCGTGGTCCAGGGTGTTCTCCGCGTACTGGTAGAGGGTCTCGGCGTCGGGCACCATGTACTCCCGGAAGGGCACGCAGCCCCCCGACAGGGTACACTGGCCCTCCAGCAGATTGCGGGCGCAGGAGAACACCGCCTCCGCCTGGCGGGCATCGGTCTCGGGCAGGTTCACCGCAAAGCAGTCGCCGTTGGTGCGGTAGATCCGCCGCTCTCCGTCCACCGCGCTCTCCAGGGCCTCCACCACCCGCCGGAGCACCGCGTTGCCGTGCCCCCGGCCCATCTTCAGGTTGATGGACTTCAGGTCGTCCACTCCCACCAGCAGCAGAAAGCCGTCCCGCTCCTCGGCCAGCAGCCGGCCGCACTCCTGCTTGAGCCGGTTCATGCCGAAGGCCCCGGTGAAGTTGTCCGCGCCGCTGTCCATGGCCCCCTCGGAGATGCAGCCGATGGCCCACTGGGGACGGCCCTCCCCGTCCAGCTGGCTCTTGCCCCGGCTGCTGATCCACACCACGTCCCCCCGCCGGTTGATCACACGGTACTCCAGCCGGTGCACCGTCTCCCTGCCCGAGCGCACCTTTTCATACAGCTCCCGCAGGATGGGCAGATCCCACGAGTAGACGATCCGGCTCCACTCATGCACCGTGACGTAGTCCCGCCCGTCCTCCATCACATCGTAGTTCCTGCAGATGTTCCTGGAGAAATGGATCCGCTCCGTCTGGAAATCCATAAAGTAAAAGTAATCATTGGAGCTCTCGCTCAGAAAATCCAGTATGCCGCGGTAGGTGTCCGCCACAGACCGCCCGTCCAGTTCCATGCTCATCGCCACTCCTCAAGCCACCTCTCCGCCGGAAGGCGGGCACAGTGCCCCGGCGCTGTCCTTTTGGTGCGGAAAGGTGCGGGATTCCCCCTGCAAAAGTTGGAAACCCCTTCCGTATCCGCAAAATAATTGTTGTTTATTGTACCATGCTTCCCGGTTTCCTTCAAGGGCCTCTTCCCCGTGCCCAGGCCATCCCCGCTTTTTTCACCTGTTTCCGTCCCATTTTACAGGCCGGTCCCACCGATTTCCGCCGTTTTGCCCGTTGTGTAAAAGTTTCGCAGCCCAGGCAGCAGCCCGCCCGGAGACATCTCTGTCCCCGGGCGGGCATTCCGTCAGGCCATTATATGGTCAGCGTTCCGCTCTCATCCTCGATCAGAATGAGGATCTTCTCCTCGCTGCCGGTCTGGGCGTTCACGTAGACGATATAGTGCCGTCCGTCCTCCAGCTGACACTTGAACTCGTGGCAGAGCACCTCATATTTTCCGGCGGTGGGGATGAGGGCCAGCTGGTGGGACAGGCACTCCAGATCCGGGTCCAGCACCGCCCGGGCCGTCTCCTCCGACACAGCGGGGGACTCCAGCGTCCGCTGGGTGTGGTTCATCAGATACCCCTCGACCTCAAAGCCCACAATGCTGCCGCTGTCCAAGGCCACCGCCGCCTTGATCAGGTCCGGGTAGCACAGCGTCTCCCCCTGCCGGGCGGCAAAGTTGACAGTGAGAATGTTGTCCTGGCTGATATGATAGGTGGGCTCCATGTCTTCGTACCCCTGGGCGGCCAGGAAGGCCCTGGCGGCCTCTACCCCCTCCTCCGCCGTGAGAACCGCCTCCCCCACCGGTCGGGCGTTCATCAGCTCCGTCACCCTGCCCCCCTGGCGGGACACCTCGATATACACCTCGCCCCCGTCCACCACAGCGGAGAAGCTCCAGTAGGGGATGGCCCCCTCGCCGGTGGACACGGCCGTGAAGATCTCCGGCTTCAGGCCCATGAACGCCGCCGCCGCTTCCCGGGCCTCCTCCTGGGTCACCTCTTCCAGCCCCTCCAGGGCCTTGGGCTGCTGCTGGGTGGAGAGGTGCTCGGAGAAGGGGCCGTCGTAGATCAGGGTGGGCACCTCGGGGAAGTCGGCCTCCATGTTCTGGAAGGTGCTCCCCGCCGTCTCCCCGCTCTCCTGGGTCTGGGCCAGCCGGACTTCCGCCTGCTCCAGGTCCTCCAGGGTGATGGTCCCGCCGTGGATGTCGGCCTGCAGGTCCTGGAGCATCTGGGACAGCTGCCCTGAGGCGGCGGCCAGGGCCCGCAGGTTCTCCTTCTCCTCCTCCGTGGTCCCGTCCCCTGCCGCCGTGCTCTTGGACAGGGCCGCCGCGTAGTCCCCGACCTTGGCCGCAAAGGATGCGGTCTGGGCCAGCTCCACGTTGCCGTAGGGCAGCTCGCCGATGGCCATCTGGGCGGACATGGCCCGGCCGAACAGCTCGGTGCACAGCTGGGCCAGCAGAGGCTGGGAGGTGGCGTAGGCGCTCTTCTGCAGCGCCGCGTCCATCTCCGCCACCGCCGTGGTCAGCTCGGCAAAGGCGTGCTGGTAGGTGTTGTTGACAATGTTCCGGTAGGCCTCCGCCCGGGCGTGGCTCTTCAGCGCCGCGCCGCCGGTCACCGCGAAGGCCGCCGCCGCAAAGCTGACCGCCAGCACCTTTGCCCGACGGCTGCGAAAAAATTCCTTGGTCATGAAAACCGCCCCCTTTGGACCTAGTCTGTTCCAAAAGAGGCGGTTCTTTTCAGGTAATTTTTGCTGTCAGTCCCCCGGATTGGCCTTTCCGGCGGCGGACTCCACCCGGACCTTCCACACCGCGGTGCGGGGCATCCAGGCCCACACCACCTCGTCGAACCGGTCCATGTCCGCCGGACAGTGCCGCAGGCAGAGCAGCCGCAGGGCCTGCGTCTTCTCGGCCTCCTCCGTCACCTCGCTGGCAGTACCTCTGGCCAGCACCGAGGCGTACCGGGCGGTGAACTTCCGGGGCACCGCCTCCGCCTCCTCCACAAAGGCCATGGCCACCCTGGAATGGGCCCGCAGGGCGTCCACCTTCTCCCCCTCCGGCGCGCAGTGAAAGTAGATGTCCTCCCCGCTGCGCACCGGCGTCAGGGGCACGCAGTAGGGCAGTCCGTCCGCCCCCGTCATGGACAGCACCATGTATGCACAGCGGTCCATCACCCGGTGGATAAACTCCGTCCCCTGCTCCCGGTCCTTTCGTCTCATACGCTCCATCCTCTCCGTTTTTTCTCCATGATATCCGTCCGGCCCGCCGATTGCAAGGGCTTCCTCTGTTTTCTCTTATTTCGTCCTGTGAAACGTACACGAAACCGGCCCGGCTGCGCCTTCTTTTTCTTATCTAATGTAAAAATCGTATTTTAATTTGCTGCTAATGATTTACAAGCGGGAATATTTGCGGTATTCTTTCTCTGTAACCAAAATCCCGCGGTTTTAGCGGGCAAAATATGTTCTGCATGCAACACCGAAGAAACACAAGGGGGATCTAAAAAACTATGAGAGGCGTTGAAACGCGTATTCAGGAGATACGGCACAGAATCTTCCGCGAGGTGGCCCGCATGGCCTACCACACCGAGTGGCCGGTGGACAAGCGCATTGAGGAGCTTCCTTATAAGATTATTCCCGGCGAAGTGGGCAACTTCCGCAACGACGTGTTCCTGGAGCGGGCCATCGTGGGCGAGCGGCTGCGTCTGGCCATGGGCCTGCCCTGCCGCAGCGCGGCGGAGCACGCCCCTCTGTCCGACAACATCGAGGCCGCCGACCGGGACGAGACCTACTACACCCCGCCCCTGATCAACGTGATCAAGTTCGCCTGCAACGCCTGCGCCGAGAAGAAGGTTCTGGTCACCGAGGGCTGCCAGGGCTGCCTGGCCCACCCCTGCGAGGAGGTCTGCCCCAAGGAGGCCATCAAGCTGGACCGGTACAACGGCCGCTCCCACATCGACCAGGAGAAGTGCATCAAGTGCGGCCGCTGCGCCGACGTGTGCTCCTACAAGGCCATCATTATCCAGGAGCGGCCCTGCGCCGTGGCCTGCGGCGTGGACGCCATCCACACCGACGCCAACGGCAAGGCCGACATCGACTATGACAAGTGCGTCTCCTGCGGCATGTGCCTGGTGAACTGCCCCTTCGGCGCCATCGCCGACAAGTCCCAGATCTTCCAGGTCATCCGGGCCATCCAGTCCGGCGAGCGTGTGTACGCCGCCGTGGCCCCCGCCTTTGTGGGCCAGTTCGGCCCCAAGGTCACCCCCGGCAAGCTCCGCGCCGCCATGAAGCAGCTGGGCTTTGCCGATATCTTCGAGGTGGCCATCGGCGCCGACCTGTGCGCCACCCAGGAGGCCGAGGACTTTGTCCGTGAGGTCCCCGAGGAGCTGCCCTTCATGGGCACTTCCTGCTGCCCCGCCTGGTCCGTCATGGCCAAGAAGACCTTCCCCGACCACGCCAACTGCATCTCCATGGCCCTCACCCCCATGACCCTGACCGCCCGCCTCATCAAGCACAACCACCCCAGCGGCAAGGTTGTGTTCATCGGGCCCTGCGCCGCCAAGAAGCTGGAGGCCATGCGCAAGAGCGTCCGCAGCGAGGTGGACTTCGTCCTCACCTTTGAGGAGATGGCCGGTATCTTCGACGCCAAGCACGTGGATCTGACCACCATCGAGGAGGACCCCACCGGCGTCAACGACGCCTCCACCGACGGCCGGAACTTCGCCGTGTCCGGCGGCGTGGCTACCGCTGTGGTGGACGTGATCAAGTCCCGCTACCCCGACCGCGAGGTCAAGGTGGCCAAGGCCGAGGGCCTGCGGGAGTGCCGCCAGATGATGAAGGACGCGGTGGCCGGCAAGTACCCCGGCTACCTGCTGGAGGGCATGGCCTGCCCCGGCGGCTGCGTGGCCGGTGCCGGCACCATGCAGCC
>NZ_CALXEG010000009.1 GCF_944387275.1 uncultured Pseudoflavonifractor sp. | reverse complement strand
AACAGTGACGATCTGGGCGCGGGTGCAGGTCACGTCGGGGCTGAAGGTGGTGTCGGAGGTGCCCAGGGTGATGCCCTGCTCCACAGCCCAGCGGACCGCGTCGGCGTAGAAAGCGCCGTCGGCCACGTCGGTGAAGGGCAGCGTCTCATTGACGGGGGCGGGAGAACCGGCCATCCGCCAGAGGAAGGTGACCATCTGGGAACGGGTGCAGATGATGTCGGGGCCGAAGGTGGTGTCGGAGGTGCCCAGGGTGATGCCCTTCTCAACGGCCCACTGGACCGCGTCGGCGTAGAAGCTGCCGGCGGGCACATCGGTGAAGTCCGTGGCCCCGGCGGAGGCAGGGGAGCCGGCCGCACGCCACAGGAAGGTGACGATCTCAGAGCGGGTGCAGGCCAGGTCGGGGCTGAAGGTGGTGTCGGAGGTGCCCAGGGTGATGCCCTTCTCAACGGCCCACTTCACGGCCTCGGTGTACCAGGTGCCGTCGGGCACGTCGGTAAAGGCGGGGGTGTCGGGGGTGTCGGTCTCGCCGGGGTCCTGGGTGCTGCCGCCGGTGGAACCGCCGCCGGTAGAGCCGCCGCCAGTGGAACCGCCGGAGCTGGCGCTCACGGTGACCACACAGGTGGCCGTCTTGCCGCCGTCCTCGGTGGTGACGGTGATATTGGCGGTGCCGGCGCCCACAGCGGTGACCTTGCCGCCGTCAACAGTGGCCACGGACTGGTTGTCGCTGCTCCAGGTCACGTTCTGGTTGGTGGCGTTGTCGGGCTCCACAGTGGCGGTCAGGGTCAGGGTGCCGCCCACGGTGAGGGAGGCGGTCTCCCGGTCCAGCTTCACGCCGGTGACGCCGACAGTGGCGGTCTTGGCGCTGAAGGAGGACAGGCGCAGCTCGGGATTCTGGAACACGAAGTAGAGGGTCTCATTGCCCAGGCCGCTGACATCTTCCAGGTCGGCGGTCACGGTCTCAAAGGCCTGCTCGGTGATGGTGGTACCGGTGAAGTCTCCAGCGTCGGAGTCCTTCAGCACATAGGTGGTGGACTCAGTGACGGGCACCTGGGCGGTGGCCAGCAGCTGGCCGTCGGGGCTGCCTAGGTGGATCTCGATGGAGCCGGCCTCGTCCTTGGAGGCCACTTCCAGGGTCAGCTCTTCCAGGTTGGCCAGGTTGACGTTGGCAACGGCGACCCAGGAGCCGGCGTTCTTGGACACCACGGTGTAGTAGCCGTCGGTGACGCTGTCGGCCTTCAGGCTGTCGATGGTGCTCTGGCGGCTGTACTCACGGTAGTAGACGTTGTCGGCGGCAAAGGCGCTGGCAAACACGTCGGTGCGGCCGGAGGCGTCCAGAACGCCCAGCTCCTCGCCGTTGACGGTGATATCCTTGGTCTGCTGGATATTCTCGGAGGAACGGCCGGCCATCAGGGTGTAGCTGCCGGAGAGGACGGTCAGGTCCTGGTTGTCGGCGGTGTAGACGGCAAAGTCCTTGGGGTCCACGGTCAGGTCCACGAAGGCGCTGGAGACGGCGGGGACCTCCACCTTCTCAAAGGCGACCAGCTGCTTCTCGGGGGCGGCATCGCCGTAGGGGGAGTTCTTGGCGGCGATGTACAGCTCCACCACCTCGGTGGTGGGCTCCTGGCCCAGGTTGGCCACTTCCACGGTGACGGTGAAGGTGCCGTCGGCGTTGACGGTGCTGGGGGCGGAGATGCTGCGGTACTCCACGTCGCCGTAGGACAGGCCGTAGCCGAACTCGTAGGTCACATAGTCGTCCTTGTCGGCCTCGTCCAGGTACATGTAGGTCAGGCCGGTGTCATAGGGGTCGCCGTTGGTCATGAGCACGTCGCGGGCGGGGTCCAGGTCGTCCAGGGTGATGCCCTCCTTCTCCCAGCCGTTGTAGATGATGGACTGGTCGATGTCGGGCAGCACTTCGGTGGAGTTGTACCAGGTGTTGACCAGGCGGCCGCTGGGCTCGGCGTCGCCGTAGAGCAGCTGGGCCAGAGCCAGGCCCTCGTACTGGCCGGCATAGGGCTGATAGAGGATAGCGCCGATGTTGGCGTCGTCCTCCAGGGGCTGGAGGTTCACGGGGCTGGAGACCTTGACCACGACCACGGTCTTGCCGGGGTACTGCTCAGCCACCGCGCTGCACAGCGCGTACTGCTCGGCACCCAGGTCCAGGTCCACGCGGTCGGTGCCCTCACCGGCGGAGAGGCGGGGAGACACGCCGATGACCACGATGGCCGCGTCGCCGTCGGTGTACACGTCGGCGGCCACGTCGCTGACCACCTCAGCAGTGAAGACGGTGTCCTCGGTGCGGACGCTGTCCACGTTGTCCGCGCTGCCGGCGGGCTCCTTGTAGGAGATGTTGCCGCTCTCGTCCACGCACAGGTAGACGGCCTCGGTGTAATAGGACTCCTCAAACTCGTTGAAGAAGCCGCCGGTGAAGGTGT
Source organism: uncultured Pseudoflavonifractor sp. (assembly GCF_944387275.1). Classification (GTDB taxonomy): domain Bacteria; phylum Bacillota; class Clostridia; order Oscillospirales; family Oscillospiraceae; genus Pseudoflavonifractor; species Pseudoflavonifractor intestinihominis. The sequence goes on along the minus strand of NZ_CALXEG010000009.1, from coordinate 72,513 downwards.
TGGCCAGCAGGCGGAAGGAGTTGGACGCCTCGTCCACGTACTCGCGGCGCATGTTGCCGGGCATGGTGGAGGAGGTGACCTTGCTGCCGGAGGTCTTGCCGGCGCCCAGGTGGAAGGCGTCATCCGCCAGGGAGATGCCCGCGGTCTGGCCGCGGCCGCCGGCGGAGTAGGTCAGCCACTTGCCGGTGGTGGTCTCCTGGAGGCTGATGCTGTCGTCCTGGCCCCAGGCGTAGACGTTGAACACGGCCACGTCGCCGTCCACCTGGGTGCCCAGCTTGCCGGAGGCGTCGATCTTGATGTACTCGTCGCCTGCCTTGAGCTTGATCTGCTCGGTGCCGGCAGTGTAGTGGAGGGCTTCCTCGTCCTTGCCGGTGATCTCCATGATGCCGCCCAGAGTGGTGAGGCCCATGTTCTCGCCGGCGTAGGTGGTGCCGGCGTAGGTGGTGGTGAAGAGGGCGTCGGCCATCTGGCCGGTGACCACCACGTCGGCGTCCTTGTCCAGGGGGAGGACGCCGTTGTTCTTCAGCAGGACGGCGCTCTCCTGGGCCATGGCCAGGGACACGGCCTGATGGTCCTCATTGGTGTAGTCGTAGACGGTGCCGTCATCGGTGACGATGTAGGAGAAGGGGAAGTCCTTGACCGCGCCGTTTTCATCCCGCTCGTTGAGGATGCCGCCGCGGATCTGGTTGATGACCGCGCCCTTGGCCTGCTCCACGAAGTCGTCGGCGGTGACGCCCAGCTTACCGGTCTGGATGGCGTACACGGTGGCGTAGATGTCGTCGCACTGGGTGTCGGCGGTGTTCTGCTGGTAGCCGGCGGAGGCGTTGGCCAGGGCCTGGGCCAGGATCTGCTCCACCCGCAGGGTCCAGTAGCTGTCCATGTAGTCGTTGCCCAGACGGCTCTGGGGGGCGGTCTCAGCGCCGTTGTCGTTGATGGTGCTGATGGGGTAGTCGGACAGGCTCTTGACGTAGGCGATCAGGGGGGACATGCCGTTGGGCACGTAGTTGGTGGTGCCGTAGCTGGTCATGAAGCAGCCGAAGTTGTTGTTCTCAAAGCCCTTGTAGGTGCTGCGGGTCACATACTCCAGCAGGCCCCGGGCGCTGTTGTAGAAGCTGCCGCTGTTGCGCTGCCACTGGGCCAGGTAGTTGGAGAAGTGCTTGGTGTCCACAAAGGCCATCTGCCAGAAGCCGTCGTCACTGGTCTCCTGGTCGTGGCCGGTGACGCCGGCGGCCATGGTGTCGGACATGATGCTGGCCAGATAGGGGTCCTCGGAGTAGCCTTCGTCAATACGGCCGGAGAGGGGGTTGGACCGGATATCGGTCAGGGCGGTGGAGACCATCTGGTTGGCGTTGGACAGGTAGCTGCCGTCCTTGCCGGTCAGGGCGCTGGAGTCCTTATACAGCTTCTCCGTGCCCACCACCTGGCCTTCCTCGGCCACCAGGTCCTTGTTCCAGGTCTGGCCCACGCCGATCTGGGCGGGGAAGTTGGTGGAGATGCCCTGGACGCCCTCGGGGGAGGAGAACTTGGGGGAGCCGGGGATCACCTTGCCGGCGTTGTCGTTCTCCCAGGTGATGGTCTTGCCGGCCAGGTTGGCGTCTCCGTAGCCCTCGGTGAAGGTGTAGGTGTTCACCAGGGTGTAGTCGCCCCGCTTCTCCAGGGCGATACGGACCATGCCGTCCAGGCCGATGTAGTCCATGTAGACATCCAGGTACTCGTCCAGGTGGTCGGGCTCGGCGTCAAACAGGGGCAGGCCCTGATAGGTGCCCTCGGTCTCCCGCTGGAAGGTGACGCCCTGGTAGGTCACAGTGTCGTCTGTGTAGACGATGGCGTTTTCGGACGCTTCGGCGGCCATTGCGGCCATGGGCAGCATAGACAGGGCCATGACGCCCGCCAGGGATGCGGATAGCAACTTTTTCCACGTTCTTGCTTTCATTTTGTTCTCCCTTCCAATATAAAATTCGCATACGGGTCATTGGCTCGGCGGGATTCCGCCGCTGTGGGCTTCACCTCCTCCGGAGTGGTAAGAACGCCTCCGTCCCGGCGATGCCGGGACGGAGACAGAACATCCGGTTAGGGGATCACGCTGCCCAGGTTGGCGAAGTAGTCGTCGATGGAGATCATGCCGCTGAGCACCTCAACGGTGGAGTCCTCGCAGACGGTCTTGTACTCGCTGTTGCCCAGGTCGTTGTAGGTCATGCCGGTGATGCCGGTGGCGTTGTTCAGGGCGTTGATGATGTCGGTCTGGAGGGCGGTCTCATTGCCGGTGAGGTAGGCGCTGAAGTCCTGGGCGGACATGCACACGCCGTTCTCCCAGGAGAGCTTGGACCAGTTCTCGGGCAGGAACATGTAGTTGAGCAGGTCCACGGCGGCGTCCTTGACCTGAGAGGAGGCGGACACGGCGTAGCCGCCGCCGTTGTAGGCGCCGATGACGCCCTGGCCGTCGCCGTCCACGTCGGGCATGGTGAAGTAGCCCACCTCAAAGTCGGGGCTCATGGACATCTCCCAGCTGCCCATGAAGAACATGGCGGCCTGGCTGTTGGTGAACAGGTTCATGGCGGTGGCGTAGTCGGTGGTCTCAAAGCCGGTCTGGAAGAGCACGGGGGCCTGCTCCACAGCGTCGGTCATGACGGTGTTCCACACGGGGTCGGAGTAGTCGCCGGTCTTGACGGAGTTGAGCATGATGTTGTAGGTGTCATTGCCGGAGATGGTGCCCACCATGCAGTTGATGAAGTGGGCCAGAGGCCACTTGTCCTGGCCGTCCATGGCCACGGGGATGATGCCCGCGTCCTGGAAGGTCTGGGCGGCGGTCAGCAGCTCATCCCAGGTGGTGGGAATCTCCAGGTTGTACTGGGCAAACAGGTCCTTGTTGTAGTAGAAGCCCAGCACGTCGGTGTTTCTGGGCAGGCCGTAGAGCTTGCCGTCGTAGGTCACGCCGTCCAGGGAGCCCTCGCTGAAGCCGTAGTCGGTGTAGTCGTCGGCGTTGAGCTCGGCCAGCACGCCGGCCTCCACCACCTCGTCCAGGAAGGAGGGGGAGCACCAGATGTTGACCAGGTCGGGCATGCTGCTGCCGGCGGCGTAGGCCTTGAACTTGGTCTTGTAGCTCTCGTCGTCCAGAGCCTCCACTTCAATGGTGACGTTGGGGTGCTCGCTCATATAGTTGTCGAACAGGGTCTGCTCGATGAGGCCCTGGCCGGTGGTGCGGTCGGTCAGGTTGGAGAACACCTTGATGGTGACGGGGTCCTCGCTGCCGCCGGTGGGCGCGGACTGGGATGCGGAGGGGGAGGGAGCGTTGCTGGCGGAGGGAGCCGTGCTGGAGGTGTCGTCCGGCGTACCGCAGCCGGCCATGGTGCCCAGGAGCAGAGCGGCGCATAGAGCAGAAGCGAAGCGTTTTTTCCATGTGGTTTTCATTCTGTTGTTCCTCCTACTGTTTTTATTTTTGGTGCCGGACCCGGCTGTCTGCGCCGGGCGCCCTTGATGGATAAGTCAATTTTAACGAAACCCACCCGGTGCTGCCACCTAGCCTGTTGTCACAAATGTTGAATTTATTTACCTGGTGCCCCTGGCGCCATGCCGGGGGGAGGGCCGGGGCGTTCCGCTCCAGACCCGGGGAAAAAGGGGCGGAACACCTGTGCCGGAGGGGCGCAGCGGCGGGAAAAAGTAGAATTTCCCCACAAAATAGTCATGCCGTCCGGTTGCCTTTTCCCGCCCGGCGTGACATGCTTGGAGACACAGCGGCCACAGGCCGCCACAAGAGAAGAAAGAGAGGCGGAAACGGTGAAAAATCCTGTTTTACCCGGTTTTCATGCAGATCCCTGTCTGTGCCGCAGAGGGGACGACTACTATCTGGCGGTGTCCTCCTTTGAGTGGTTCCCCGGCGTGCCCATCTACCACTCCCGGGACATGAAGCACTGGAAGCTGCTCACCCACGCCCTGACGGACGACCGGGCCGTGGATCTGCGCCGTCTGCCCTCCGCCAAGGGGGTGTGGGCCCCCTGCCTGACCTGGTGCGAGGCCGACGGCCTCTTTTACCTGGTGTACAGCGTGATGAACTCCATGGAGGCCCGGTATTTTGACGTGAACAACTATGTCATCACCGCCAGGGAGATCACCGGCCCGTGGAGCCAGCCGGTCTACCTCCACTCGGCGGGATTTGACGGCTCCATGCTCCACGACAGCGACGGGAAAAAGTACGTGGTGGCCCTGGAGTGGGAGACCCGGCCCCAGTACGAGAAGCCGGGGGCCATCTGCCTGGTGGAGTACGACCCGGTGAAAAAGGCGGTGGTGGGCCTGCCCAAACGGATCTACACCGGCGGAACGGACCGGGGCTGCATCGAGGGCCCCCACCTGTACCGCCGCGGGGACTGGTACTACCTGATGTGCGCCGAGGGCGGCACGGGATACGCCCACTGCGTCACCATGGCCCGGTCGAAAAACGTGTGGGGCCCCTATGAGCCCGACCCGGAGAACCCCATCCTCACCTCCGTGCCCGGGGACATCAAGGAGCGGCAGGACTGGGACCACCTCAAGCCCCGGTACTTCAACCCCAACACCCTGCTGCAGAAGGCGGGCCACGGCAGCTATGTGGAGACCTCCCTGGGGGAGGTGTATCTGGCCCATCTGTGCGCCCGGCCCTTTGTGCCCGAGCTCAGGTGCACCCTGGGGCGGGAGACCGCCCTGCAGAAATTCGAGTGGACGGAGGACGGCTGGCTCCGCCTGTGCGGGGGCGGGAACCTGGCCAAGGAGGACTTTGTGCCCAGCGCCCTGCCCGACGCGCCCGTGGAGGAGGTCCCCGAGCAGGACGACTTCACAGGTCCCGAACTGGCCAAATATTGGTACGCGCCCCGCCGGTCTCCGGAGCGGTTTGCCTCCCTTGAGCGGGCGGGGGGGCTGTGCCTGCGGGGCGGGGAGTCCCTGTGCTCCCTCCACGAGGTGAGCCTGCTGGCCCGCAAGCTCACCTCCGTGCAGGCGTCGGCGGTCACCAAGCTGACCTTTACCCCCACCCGCTACCAGCACAGCGCCGGGCTGGCGGTCTACTACGACAACATGAACTACGCCTACCTGGAGAAGACCTGGAGCGAGGCCCTGGGCGGCCCGGTGCTGATGGTGCGGCGGCTGGAGAACGGCGTGCGCACCGACTGCCCGGAGGAGGGCGTGGCCGCGCCGGCGGGCACGGTCTGGCTGAGGGTGGAGATCGCCGGGCGGAAGACCAGCTTCTCCTGGTCCGGGGACGGCGTGCACTACCAGGCCATCGGCCCTGAGATCGACACCTCCACCTTCTCCGACGAGTACTGTAAATACGGGGAGTTCACCGGCACCTTTGTGGGCCTGGCCTGCGAGGACGGCATCCTCCACAGCAATCCCGCAGAATTCGCCTTTTTCCGCTATCATGCGGACCTGGACGCGCCTGTGGGGCCCTGAGCGGCCTGGGGCGAAAGAAAAGCAGCGAAGGCCAGCGCCGGAAACGGCGCTGGCCTTCGCTGTGCCCCCACGGGGAAAGAGGTAAAAATATTCTACATTTTGATTGAAGTCTTCTCTCTGCGAAAAAAGGGGAAACCCCATATTATATATTATGACAATACCTGCCGCTATCTCATGACATAGACACAGTTTCCCCTGCTGCTATTGAAAATCCTGTCTGCGCCTTGTTATAATGGACAAAGAAAAAGGGGACGCGGCCGGATGAACGGTCGAGTTGTACAAGGAGGAGCTGGAGATGAGAAGACTGTGGGCTGGGCTTCTGTTTGGCTGTGTTGCGGCGATCTTGGCGGGCTGCACCGTACCGTCCGGACCTCCCGGCTCTATGCCGCCGGAGGAGACCGCCGGAGAGGCAGGGCACGTGCTGAATATGGTGGCCCTCAGCTCTGCAGGGAACACGCTGCAGGAGGCTGTGGACGATTTCAACGCGGACAACCCCTACGGCGTCACCATCGAGCTGACCAGCTATACCATGAGCACATATAAGCAGATGGTTTCCACCTCAGCGGCCATCAATGAGATGCCCGACCTGTTTTTCACCTGGGAGGCCGGGTATCTCAAGCCCTTTGTGGAAAAAGGGAAGGTGCTGGAGATCGAGGAACTGAGCGCCGGGACGGGGACGTGGTACGAGAGCTTCAAACCGGGGGCGTTCGACAACCTGACCTTTGACGGTAAGGTGTACGCGGTGCCGCTGCAGGAGGTCATGGTGGTGGTGGTATACAACCGGGACCTGTTCCGGCAGCTGGGCGTGGAGCCGCCCCGGGACTGGCAGGCGTTTATGGATCTGTGCGCGGCCTTTCAGAGCGCGGGCGTGGTGCCGCTGGCGGTGAACAACAGCGGCAGCTGGGAGGCGGGCCAGCTCCTGATGGCGGTGCTGGCGGGCAGCGGCGGCTGCGGCGTCTATGAGACGCTGCGGGAGAGCGACGACTGGACCGATGCCCGGCTGCTGGACGCCATGGACACATTGGAGCAGCTGTATGACCTGGGCTATGCCGCCGGAACAGATACGAGCATCTCCCAGGCCCTGATCGACGGAAAGGCGGCCATGACGGTGCTGGGTAGCTGGGACTTGTCCTGGCTGGCGGACCGGGAGGATCTGGGGGCCTTTCTCCTTCCGGCCAAGGAGGAGGAGTGCGCGGGGACCGTGGTGGGCTCCATTGACCAGTGCTATGGGATCTCCAGCGACTGCCCGGACCCGGAGGCGGCGCTGGCCTTTTTAAAGCTGCTCAGCGGCGAGAAGTACCAGCTGGAGCTGGCGGAGGAGAGCGGGCAGGTCCCGGCCACCCGGGTGGAGGGGTACCGCACCGACTCGCCGCTGATGGCGGAGGTGCAGGGCCTGTACCAGCAGGTGACGGGACAGATCCTCTGGGCGGACCGGGGATTCGGCCACGAGAAGGGGGAGGCCTTCAACCGGGCTGCCCTGGCCATCCTCAACGGGGACCCCGCCGACCAGCAGGCGGAGATCCTGGCGGAACAGATCAGAAGCGGGTCGTAGACAGAGAAAAGGGAGGACGGACACTGTGGCGGAAGAACTGGTAACACTGCTGATCTCTGACGATGAGCCGGCCATTCGGAACGGCCTGGCCTCTTTGCCCTGGGCGGAGCACGGGATCACCCTGCTGGGTACGGCCCGCAACGGCATTGAGACGCTGCGCCTTACGGAGGAGAACAAGGTGGATATTTTCCTCATGGACATCCGGATGCCCGGTATGTCGGGCATGGAGGTGGGCGAGGCGGTGCTGCAGCGCAACCCCCAGGCCCGGGTCATCTTCCTCAGCGGCTACGGGGAGTTTGAGTACGCCCGCCGGGCCCTGGCCATGCAGGCCTACGACTACCTGCTCAAGCCGTCCAGCCCCAGCGAGATCCTGAAGTGCGTGGAGCGGGCCCGGGACCAGGTGCTCCGCCAGCGGGAGAGGGAGCGGGCCAGCCAGACCATGACCCAGGACCTGAAGAACATGTCGGTGCTGGTGGCGGCCAGCCAGCTGGTGGACCAGGCGGAGGAGGAGCCGGGGGAGCAGGACATCGTGCGGATCGTGGAGTACATCTCCCAGCACTACCAGGAGCCCCTGTCCCTGGCCTCCCTGGCGGAGCACTTTCACTTCAACGCGGTGTACCTGAGCCGGTACATCAAGAACCACTCCGGGTACACCTTTACGGAGATCCTCACCCAGATCCGCATGTACCGGGCGGCCCAGCTGCTCAAGACCACCACCCTGAAGAACGGGGAGATCTGCGAGCGGATCGGCATGAGCGATGAGCGGTACTGGGGACAGGTATTCAAAAAATTGTATGGGGTAACGCCAAATGAGTACAGACGGCAAAAGCGCGCCCTCGGGCAGAACCCGGTGGCTGCGATCCTTGGAAAAGAGCCTGACTGACAGGGCGGGCAAGGCGGAGAGACGGCTCCACCACAGCTTCCGCCTGAAAATCACGCTGTCCTTTATTATTCTGCTGCTGGTGTTCATGTTCGCCATCGCCATTGAGATGTACTGCTACACCAGGCAGGCCATGGTGGAGAAGACCCGGACCTACATGCGCAGCGCGGCAGAGGCGTGCAGCGTGAACATCGACAGCTCCATCCGGGAGATCGAGGATGTGACCCTGAGCATCATCGGCAACGCCACCATCCAGGCGGCGCTGGACAGCAGCGCGCGGGACGATCTGACCTACTACGAACAGTATCAGCTCACCCAGAGCATCCAGGACTACCTGAGCAGCTACGCGCTGCTGCGGCTGGAGGTGCAGTCCCTGTGCATCCAGTCCACCAGCGGGGAGGTCTACTCCTACAGCAAGAACCGCCAGCCCTTCCAGGAGATGCTGGAGGCCCATGAGGAGGAGCTCTACCAGCTGGACGGAAAGGTGAAGTGGTTCATCTCCAACCCGGAGGGGACCATGCTCTCCTGTGCCAGGGCCATCAACTCCCTGTCCGACCTGTCCACCATCGGGATCGTGACGGTGAACATTGCGGAGTCCTACATCCGCTCCTTTTACAGTGAGATGACCCTCCCCGCCGCGGGAGAGGTGTACATCATTGACGGGGACAACACCATCATCTCCTCCTACAACGGGGAGAATCTGGGCAGCACCATCGACGAGGCGTTCTGGGAGGTGCTGGACGGCGGCGGGGACACCTACACCGAGCTGGACAACGGGGATACGGTGTACGCCAGCGACTGGATGACCAACCGCTGGCGGCTGGTCATGACCATTCCCGCGTCCTACTATATGTCCGGCGTGGCCAGGATCGGGGTCATCATCTTTCTCTCCGCCATCATCATGGCGGTGATCGCCGCGGCCCTCGTGTCCATGATGGCCAAGCACCTGACCAGGCCCATCAACGAGCTGGCCTGCGCCATGACCGATTTCGGCAACGGCGATTTTAACGTCAGGAGCACGGTGAACTCCTCCGATGAGATCGGCATCCTCAGCGACACCTTCAACCGCATGGTGGAGGACATGAACAACCTGTGCGACCGGGTGTACGAGCAGCAGATCCTCCGGCAGGACGCGGAACTCAAGACCTTACAGATGCAGATCAACCCCCACTTCCTGTACAACACCCTGGACACCATCAACTGGATGTCCCGGGCCAAGGGGGTGGACGACGTGGGCGAGATGGCCTACGCCCTGGGCTGTCTGCTGCGCCACTCCCTGTCCCGGGGGGATTTCACCACCCTGGAGCACGAGCTCAACGCCCTGGAGTACTATCTCAAGATCCAGAACTACCGGTACAGCGACAAGCTGACCGCGGTCATTGACATCGACCCCTCGTTTTACAACATCGACATCCCCAAGCTGCTCATCCAGCCCATTGTGGAGAATGCCATCGTCCACGGCATCGAGGAGAAGCTGGACAGCGGCACGGTGCGGATCTGGGCGGAGATGGACGGCACCCGGGACGTGCTCATCCGGGTGGAGGACGACGGCGTGGGCATGTCCCCCGAGACCCTCCAGCGGATCCTCCGGAACACCCAGGACACCGGCTACCGGGGGCGGCCCCACATCGGCGTGGCCAATGTGGACAAGCGCATCCGCATGTACTACGGGGAGGGGTACGGCCTGGAGATCCAGAGCGAACTGGGGAAGGGCACCCGGGTCACCCTGCGCATCAAGGCCCTGCGGGAGCCGCCCGACGCGGAGCCCATGTAGTTTTTTGCCCCGGCAGGGGGAGGTTAAATTTCTCAACACTTTGGATAAACCGGGCTGTATTCGTCCAAAGGCCTTCTTGGTATGATAGTGGTGCGGGTGGGAAGCCGCTTACCGCCTGCGAAGAAAAACGAGAAGGTGAGAGAGATGCATAAGCTGTACAGCAATAAGCTCGTGATATTCAGCTTGGTGCTGCCAGGGCTGCTGACATTCTTCGTGGCCATCCTGGCGCCTATCCTGCTGAGTATTTACTACAGCCTGACAGAGTACTCCGGATTGGGCGAGGCGGTGTTTATCGGGCTGAAGAACTACGTTGACCTCTTCCAGGACCCGGTGTTCTGGCGTGCCCTGCTCAACTCCCTCCTGCTGGCGGTGGGATTTGTGTGCATCCAGCACCCCATTGCCATTTTCGTGGCCCTGAAGCTGGACAAACTCCAGCGGCGGAGCGAGGGCATCCTGCGCTGCATCTATTTTATCCCCAACGTGATTTCCGTGGCGGTCATCGCCTACCTGTGGAAGTTCATCTACAACCCCAACTTCGGCCTGCTGCAGAAGATTCTGGAGTTTTTCGGCTACCAGGGCAAGTTCAACGCCCTGGGCTCCGGCTCCGCCATCTGGGCGGTGCTGGTGGTGCTGATCTGGCACGGCTTCGGCTGGGGCATGCTGATCTACTACACGGGCATCAAGAACATCGACCCGGTGGTCTATGAGGCGGCCGCCATTGACGGCGCCAGCGGCAAGAACACGTTCTTCTACATCACCCTGCCGCTGATGAAGCCGGTCATCAAGTACAACGTGACGCTGGCCATCATCAGCGCCCTCAAGCAGATGGAGACGGTCTACCTGCTGACCAACGGCGGCCCGGGCAATGAGACCCAGTTCATGGCCACCTATCTCTACAAGCAGGCCTTCAACTCCTACAAGTACGGCTATGGCAACGCCATCAGCGTTGTATTCATTGTCATCTGCCTGGCGGCCACAGTGCTGCTCAACCGGGCCTTTGCCGAGCGGGATGAGAAGAAGGGGGGGAAGCGCCATGCGAAAGCAGCGCTGGAGCATTAGTCGCGTCATCGGCGCCATAGCGCTGATCCTCCTGGCGGTCATCCAGCTCTTCCCCCTGATCTGGCTGGTGGACTTCTCTCTGTGCAAGAGCGACCAGCTCTTTACCAGCGGCATCCTGGTCTGGCCGGAGGAGTTCCAGTGGGGCAACTACGTCACCGCCCTCACCGAGAGCAACTTCCTCCACTATCTCTTCAACAGCATCCTGGTCAACGCCCTGGCGGTCATTCTGGTCATCATCATCGCCATCATGGCCTCCTTCGCCTGCACCCGCATGCACTGGAAGCTGCGGGGGCCCACGTCCATCCTGCTCATGATGGGCCTGATGATCCCCATCCACGCCACGCTGCTGCCCAACTACATGATCTTTGACCGGGTGGGCATCCTGGACACGCTGTTTGCCCTGCTCATCCCCTATGTGGCCTTCTCCCTGCCCCAGGGCTTCTTCCTCACTTCTAGCTACATGGACTCGGTGCCCAGAGAGCTGGAGGAGGCGGCTATCATGGACGGCTGCGGCATCTACCGCACCCTGCTGGTGATCGTGCTGCCCATGATGAAGGCGTCCATCGCCACGGTGGCCATCATGACCTACCTGAACAACTGGAACGAGTTCATCATGGCCATGACCTTCCTCAGCAGCCCCACCTGGAAGACCCTGCCCTTTGCCATCCTGGAGTTTACCGGACAGTATTCCTCCGACTACGCCATCCAGTTCGCGGTCATGACCTTGTCCGCCCTGCCCGCCATCATCATCTACATCTGCCTGAACAAGCACATCACCAAGGGCGTGGCCATGGGCGCGGTGAAGGGCTGACCCCGGCACACGGGAGAAAGGAACCCTGCGGATATGAAAGGATTTTTCCGGTATGACGGGCCGTTTTTCAGCACCATGAGCCGGGTGTTCGACCTGGTGGTCCTCAACTGGCTCTGGCTGCTGCTGAGCCTGCCCATCGTCACCATCGGCGCATCCACCACGGCCCTGTACACCGTCACCCTGCGCATGGCCCGGGACGAGGACAGCCACAACATCAGGAGCTTTTTCCAGGCCTTTGCCGGCAACTTCAAGCGCGCCACCCTGCTGTGGGTGCTGTACGCCCTGGTGGGCGGCTGGCTGCTGGCGGGCGCCTATGCCATGAGCCACGGGGCGGTCCCTGTTCTCAAGGGGCTGGCCATCGTGGAGGCCGGACTGTTCCTCATCCTGCTGTTGGGCCTGCTCTACCTGTTCCCCCTCCAGGCCCGGTTTATCAACTCGGTGCGGGGGACCATTGCGGCGGCCCAGACCCTGGCCCTGCGCCACCTGCCCGCATCCCTGCTTATGGTGGCCATCGTGGCCGCACAGGTGCTGCTGGCCGCCTACGCCGCCCCTCTGCGGGGCTGGCTGGTGCTGTTTTGGGTGATGCTGGGGGCGTCCGGTACGGCGTTCCTCTGCTCCAAGGTGCTGGAGTCCGTGTTCCGGAAGGAACTGGGGCAGAAGGAGCGCGACCCGGTCCCGGCTGTCCGGAATTGACGCCCGGCGCTGTCGGACAAATAAATATGACATCCAGTCCTGTCTGATTGGGAGAGCACGACGCGGGGCGGTCCATTGGGCCGCCCCGCGTCGTAATTCTGTCCGCCTCCGGCAGAGCCGCGTGTTCCGGTGGGGCTCAGGCGGGACACTGCCTGCCTGTGTGGTCGATGGTGTAGTCCGTGCCGCAGGTGCCGGGGAGGATGAGCTGGGAGATGGGCACAAAGGTGTAGCCCTCCTGGAGCAGGGTCTCCAGAATGGTGGGCAGGGCCTCGAGGGTGTGGAGGGCGGCGTTGTGGAAGAGCACGATGGACCCGGGCTGTACCTTGCTGGTGACCCGCTGGACGATCTCCGAAGCGGGCAGGTCCTTCCAGTCCAGACTGTCACGGTCCCAAACAGCTTCAAGCCCCTGGGGCCCGCCGCCTCTGGGGCCCAAAGGCGGCGGGCTGGGAAAGCGGACCGAGAAGAGAATGGTGGAAAAAAGATACCGGGTATGGTAAGATATCTCCAAAAAATTGGTTCTGTTCCCTGCGAGCGGGGCAGAGCGGGAGGGATATCATGGTACGCATCGCCATCGCGGAGGACGACCCCGCCTACCGGGCCACGCTGGAGGAGTATCTGGAGCGGTACCGGAGGGAAAACGGCCTGGAGGCAGAGGTGACCGCCTTTTCCGACGGGCTGGCCCTGACCGAAGGCTACCGCCCGGTGTACGACCTGCTGCTGCTGGACATCGAGATGCCCAACCTGGACGGCATGTCGGCGGCGGAGAAGATCCGCGCCGCCGACCCGGAGGTGGTCATCATCTTCATCACCAATATGGCCCAGTACGCCATCAAGGGGTATCAGGTGGACGCCCTGGACTACGTACTCAAGCCGGTGAGCTACGCGGCCTTTGCCTTCAAGATGAAGAAGGCCCTGGCCATGATCCGCCGCCGGGAGGGAGCGGACGTGGTGATCCACATGGCGGGGGGCCTGCGGCGGATGAATGCCGACGAGATCCGGTATGTGGAGGTGGTGTCCCACAAGCTCTACCTCCACACCGGGGACGGCGTGCTGTCCGTGCCCGGCACCCTGCGGGATATGGAGGTCCAGCTGGAGGGACGGCACTTTGTCCGCTGCAACAAGTGCTACCTGGTCAACCTGCGCCACGTCCGGGAGGTGCGGCAGAACACGGTGGACGTGGGCGGGGAACAGCTGCTCATCAGCCGCCCCAGGAAAAAGGAGTTTCTCCAGGCCCTGACCGACTATCTGGGAGGTGGGGGCATATGATCGCGCTCTCCGCGCTGTGGGACTGGGCGGTAAATTACCTGGGCTTCGCTCTGGAGCTGTCGCTGGCCTGCGTGCTGTACATGCTTCCGCTCAACAAGCGGCCCGGCTTTTCCCTCCGCCTGGCGGCGGGCATCCTGCTGATGCTGGCTTTTGCCGGGCTGATCCCCCGCTCCCTGCTGCGCTATCTGCTGGAGTTCGCCGCCGCTGCCGTGCTGGTGTGGGGCTGCTGCGACCTGTCCTTCTGGGACGCTCTGTACTGTGCTGTGTGCGGATATGCCACCCAGCACTTCGCCTTCTGCTGCCACACCTGGCTCAACCGCACGGTGGGCGGACTGGCACGGTGGTACTATCCCGCCAAGCTGGCCACCTTCCTGGCGGTGTACCTGGCGTTCTTCTTCCTGATCGCCCGGCGGCTGCCCGAGAAAGGGCGGTACAACGCCGGCGCCAGGCAGTCCCTGTTCTCCCTGCTGCTCATCCTCACCTGCACTATCCTGCTGAGCAACTATGTCACCTCCCGCATCGTGGCGGGCACGGCGGCCGAGGACCTGTATATCTGCTTCCTCTACGCCATGCTCTGCTGCTTTGCGGCCCTGTGGCTCCAGGTGCTGCTCCAGCGGCAGTCCCGTCTCCAGCGGGAAATGGACCTGAAGGAACGGCTCTGGCACCAGCAGAAGGCCCAGTACCACATCACCAAGGAGAACATCGCCCTCATCAACCGGAAGTGCCACGACCTCAAGCACCAGATCGCCGCCCTGGCCCGTCCGGAGGCCGACGGAGCCCGGAGCGGCTACTTGAAGGAGCTGGAGGACTCCATCCAGATCTACGACTGTACGGTCAAGACGGGCAGCGAGGTGCTGGACACCGTGCTCACCGAGAAGAAGCTGTACTGTGAGGCCCACCAGATCAACATGACCTGTGTGGCCGACGGCAGCAAGCTGGGCTTTATGGACCCGGTGGACGTGTACGCCATGCTGGGCAACGCCATCGACAACGCCATCGAGGCGGTCAGCGGCCTGCCCGACCCGGAGCAGCGGCTCATCGCCGTGTCGGTGTGGACGGGCCGGGGGCTGCTCCTCCTCCAGTTCGAGAACTACTTTGACCACGCCCTGACCTTTGAGGACGGCCTGCCCGCCACCACCAAGGCCAGGGACGGGTATCACGGCTTCGGCATCCCCAGCATCCGCTCCACCGCCGAGAAGTACGGCGGCTGCATGACCCTCCACGCCGAGGACGGCCTCTTCGTCCTCCGGGTGTCCATCCCCCTGCCTTGAACCTGCGCCCCCTCCCCCTGCCGGGAGGGGGCTTTTTGCAGTTGGGGCAGAAAAAGCGACAGTTGGGGCCGGACCTCTGGACGTTCTGAAAAGAGCTGATATACTGTGCAATATCAGCTGTGTCCGGGCACAAAGTGAAAAAACATGAGGAGCGAGGAAAGCGCGCCCCGCCCCTGTGTTTCCCTTCAAGGAGGAATGGAATACAATGCAAAAGCGAAAGAAGTGGAGCAACAAGCTCTTTGCCGGACTGTGGGGCGCTGTGCTGGCCATTGTCCTTGTGGCGCTGATCATCGCCAACGTCGTGGCCCTCAACTACGCCACCATCATCACCACCTACTTCGGACACACCACCAGCAAGGTGGAAAACGGCAACGACTCCGCCATCTACTACGAGAGCGACTATGCCTCCGACGAGGACCTGTACCAGGCCGGCCTGGAGATGTGCGAGACCGTGGAGGGCGAGGGCCTGGTGCTGCTGAAGAACGAGGATGACGCCCTGCCCCTGGGCGAGGGGATGAAGGTCAGCCTCTTCTCCGAGTCCTCCGTGGACCTGATCTACGGCGGCACCGGCTCCGGCAGCGTGGACACCTCCACCGCCAAGGATCTGAAGACCGTCTTTGAGGACGTGGGCTATGAGGTCAACGGCACCCTGTGGGACTTCTACAAGGGCAACCACGAGACCTACTCCCGCTCCAACCCCAGCATTTTTGCCAGCCAGAACAACTTCGCCATCAACGAGTGCCCCGTCAGCGAGTATACCCAGGAGGTGAAGGACTCCTTCGCCCAGTACAGCGACGCGGCCATCGTGGTCATCGCCCGCTCCGGCGGTGAGGGCGACGATCTGTCCCGCCAGCTGGACGAGAGCGAGGGCGGCGGCACCTATCTGGAGCTGACCACCCAGGAGAAGGAAATGCTGGAGATGGTGGCCGGCGCCGGATTCGGCAAGATCGTGGTGCTCATCAACTCCTGCAACGCCATGGAGCTGGGCTTCCTGGACCAGGCCGAGTACGGCATTGACGCCTGCATCTGGATGGGCGCTGCCGGCCAGAACGGCCTGAGCGCCGTGGCCGCCGCCGTCAAGGGCGACATCAACCCCTCCGGCCACCTGGTGGACACCTACGCCTACGACTCCCTCAGCTCCCCCGCCATGCAGAACTTCGGCGGCCTGGAGTACACCAACGGCTCCGAGCTGGACAACCTGTCCGAGAGCTACTTCGGCGTCATGACCCAGTACACCGGCAAGAACTACGTGGTGTACCAGGAGGGCATCTACGTGGGCTACCGGTACTACGAGACCCGGTATGAGGACGCCGTCATGGGCACCGGCAACGCCGGCGACTACGACTACGCCTCCACCGTCCAGTTCCCCTTCGGCTACGGCATGAGCTACACCACCTTTGAGCACAGCAACTTCACCTTCACCCCCAACGGCGACACCCTTACCGTCACCGTGGACGTGACCAACACCGGCTCTGTGGCCGGCAAGGACGTGGTCCAGATCTACTTCCAGTCCCCCTACACCGACTACGACAAGGCCAACGGCATTGAGAAGGCCTCCGTGGAGCTGTGCGGCTTTGCCAAGACCGGCGAGCTGGCCCCCGGCGAGACCGAGACCGTCACCGTTGAGGTGAACAAGGAGGAGCTGCGCACCTACGACGCCGACGGCGCCAAGACCTATATCCTGGACGCCGGCGACTACTACTTCGCCGAGGGCGACAACGCCCACGAGGCCCTGAACAACATCCTGGCCGCCAAGGGCTACACCACTGCCGACGGCATGACCGCCAACGGCGACGCCGACAAGGCCGCCAAGTGGACCCAGAGCACCCTGGACACCACCACCTACTCCGTCAGCGACACCGGCGTGGCCATCACCAACCAGTTTGACAGCGCCGACATCCAGCACTACTACCCCGACATCACCTACCTGACCCGCAGCGACTGGGAGGGCACCTTCCCCCAGACCCTGGAGCTCACCGCCACCGAGGAGCTGAAGGCCGATCTGGCCGCCGGTCCCGACACCAGCGAGGAGGGCTACACCATGCCCACCATGGGCGCGGACAACGGCCTCACCGCCGCCATGCTCATCGGCAAGGACCACGACGACCCCATGTGGGACGACCTGCTGGACCAGATGACCGCGGATGAGATGATCACCCTGGTGAGCCTGGGCGGCTACCGCACCACCCAGGTCAACTCCATCTCCTACCTGGGCACCACCGACCAGGACGGCCCTGCCGGCATCTCCGCCACTCTGGTGGGCGGCGGCACCAAGTGCATGGCCTACCCCGCCGAGGTGGTCATGGCCGCCACCTGGAACGTGTCCCTCATCAATGAGCTGGGCGTCCTCATCGGCGAGGACGGCCTCCACGGCGGCGTCACCGGCTGGTACGCCCCCGCCATGAACACCCACCGCACCCCCTACACCGGCCGCAACTTCGAGTACTTCTCCGAGGACGGCTTCCTGGCCGGCCAGATGGGTGCCGCCGAGGTTCAGGGCGTCCAGAGCAAGGGCATCTTCTGCTACATCAAGCACTTCGCCCTCAACGACCAGGAGACCAACCGCAAGGGCGTGGCCACCTTCTCCAACGAGCAGGCCATCCGCGAGATCTACCTGACCCCCTTTGAGAACTCCGTCCGCTCCGGCGGCGCCAAGGCGGTCATGACCTCCCACAACCGCATCGGCGCCACCTGGGCCGCCGGCTGCTCCGCCCTGAACAACAACGTGCTCCGGGACGAGTGGGGCTTCACCGGCCACATCGTCACCGACTACGTGGGCACCCCCGTCTACCAGTCCGCCCTCCAGGCCGTGCTGGCGGGCAACGACATGATGCTCTCCACCTCTGCCGCCAACGAGAACATCAGCCCCTACAAGAACAACGCCCATGTCATGACCGCCGTCCGTGAGGCCTGCCACAACATCCTCTACACCGGCGTCAACAGCGCCGCCATGAACGGCGTGGACGAGAACACCCGCATCGTCAGCGTCCTGCCTCTGTGGCAGACCTGGCTCATCGCCTTCGACTGCGTGGTGGCCGCCCTGATCCTGGTGGGCGTGGTGTGCATCGTCCGCCGCTGCCGCAAGAATACCGCCGCTCAGACCGGCAAGCAGTAATTTTTTCCCATTCCCGCCACCGCCCCCGCGCCCAACGGCGCGGGGGCGGTTTTTAAAAATGGGTATTGGGATGCAGACGTCTTTCAGTTCCCTCCTGCCTGCCCGGACGGGGCGGCGGGAAAACAGGGCAGAGCCTCAGTTGCAAACAGCGGCGGCAATTGGTATAATAAAACCAATATAGAACAGCGCGTTGAAAATATCTCCGGAAGCGAAAAAAACGCTGCCGGGCGGCGCTTCCGCACCGGAAAGAATACCGGCGCGGCGGGCGGAGACCGTCCGGTCAATGGGGATGGGGGAGCGAAACAGTGAACTTTTTGGAGCGGTTGGAGTACCATTCTTCCAGGCTGACCAACACGGAGCGGAAAATATCCGAGTATGTCCTGACCCACCAGTCGGAGACGGTCCGGGTGAATATTGCCGAGCTGGCCCAGCTGTGTGAGGCGTCCCGTTCGGCGGTGCTGCGGTTTACGCAGAAACTGGGGTATTCCGGGTTCACAGAGTTCCGGTACGATTTCTCCCTGTTTGTCCATGCGGGCCTGGTGACCCACAGCGAGAGCCCCAACCGGGTCCAGCTGGTGGCCTCCTACTACGAGACCACCATACGGAAGATCTCCGAGTGCATCAATGACAGCCAGCTGGGCGAGATCACCGAGCAGATCATCCGGGCCCGGCGGGTGAAGATTTTTGGCATGAACCGGAATGGATACAGCGCCCAGCAGCTGCGCCACCACTTCCACACCCTGAACTTTGACGCCGAGGCGGTCACCGAGGACGTGCTGGTGCGGGACCTGTCGGCCGCGGGCAGAAAGGGGGACGTGCACATCTACTTCTCGGTCAGCGGCGAGACGCCGGTGATCCGGGAGGCCATTCAGTCCTCCTTTCAGCAGGGTGTGACCACCGTGCTGATCACCATGCACCGGGACAGCCAGATGGCGCCCTACGCCACCTACCAGGTGGTGCTCCCCTCCACCCGGACCGTGACCACAGAGTATTTTCTGGACCAGCAGGCCATCAACTTTGTGTTTATTGAGATTTTGATCGTCTTTCTGGGCAACAGCCTGGCCCTGGCGGAGGAGAAGGCGCGCAGCGGCCAGAAGAGCGAGACGTGAATAAAGCCGTGGATGCAAAACACCCCTGAACACGCAAGTGTTCAGGGGTGTTTTTGTGTGTTGTATGGCGGTTACGCAGGGCTGGACAGGGGCGCGCTGAGCTTTTTGCGGTAGAAAGAGAAGAAGCAGGCGCCGCCGATGGCGGTGGAGACGATATCGGCCACCGGCTCGGCGGCCAGTACCGCCAGCACCTGATCGCCCTGAAAGAGCACGGGGAAGAGATAGATCAGGGGGATCAGGAGGATGACCTTGCGGAACACGGCGAAGAACAGGGAGCTTTTGGCGTTGCCCAGGGCGATGTAGGCCTGCTGGCAGGCGTTGAAGGCCCCGTAGCAGATCATGCCGAAGAAGTAGACCCGCAGCATGGTGGGGCCGGCGGCCAGGGTCTCCGGGTCGGCGGTGAACATCCGCAGGAACAGGGAGGGGAAGGCCAGCACGGCCACGGCGCACAGCAGCGTCCAGCCCCAGCAGGTGAGCAGCTCCAGACGGAAGGCGGAGCGCACCCGGTCCAGCTTGCCGGCGCCGTAGTTGTAGCCCAGGATGGGCTGGGCGCCGTCGGTAAAGCCGTGGGTCATCAGCTGGGCCATCTGCCAGACGCTGTTCATAATGGTCATCACGCTGACAGCCAGGTCCCCGCCGAACCGGTAGAGCTGGTTGTTGAAGGCGATGGACAGCAGGCTTTCGGTCAGCTTCATGATAAAGGGGGACACGCCCAGCAGCATGATCTGCCACAGAATGGACCAGTCGGGCCTCATCAGGGACCAGCGCAGCCGCAGGGTGCTGCCGCCCACCAGGAGAAAGCGCATGACCATCACGGCGGACACGCCCTGGGAGATGACGGTGGCCAGGGCGGCGCCCGCCACGTCCATATGCAGGCCGTAGATCATAATGGGGTCCAGCACCACGTTGAGCAGCGCGCCGGTGGCCACGGTGAGCATGCCCATTTTGGCAAAGCCCTGGGTGTTGATATAGGCGTTCATGCCCACGGAGATCTGGACGAAGAAGGTGCCGCAGATGTAGATCCGCAGGTAGGAGAGGGCGTACTCCAGGGTGGTATCCCGGGCGCCGAAGGCGTAGAGCAGGGGCCGGCCGAAGGCCAGGCACACCGCCATGATCACTGCGCCCACGGCCATCAGGGCGCTGAAGCTGTTGGACATGATGTGCTCGCCCTTTTCTGTCTCGCCGCGGCCCAGGCAGATGGCGCACAGAGGGGCGCCGCCGTTGCCCAGCAGGGCGGTGAAGGCGGTGACGATCAGGGAGATGGGGGCGGTGATGCCGATGGCGGCCATCATGCTCCGGCTGTCCGGGAGCTGGCCGATGTAGATCCGGTCCACCATGTTGTAGATGACGGTCACGATCTGGGCCAGGATGGACGGGCCTGCCAGGGAGAAGAAGATGCTGCGGATGCTGCCGGTTCCCAGTTTGACAGTATCCATGGGTTACCCGGGCTGTTTGGTGCCCAGATAGAAGGCGATGTTGGCGTTCCGGTCCAGCTTAGGCACCAGCACCGGCTCACGGCAGGTCATGATGGGGGTGACGCCGGGGCCGTGGCCGGCCAGATGGGAATCGCCGTGGATGATCACGCCCACCGTGCCGGAGCCCCGCAGGTAGTCCGGGCCGTGGAAGCACTGGTGGTCCTGGATGAACACCAGGTCGCCGAAGCGGAGGTCCTCCAGGTGGAACTCGGCCCGGGAGGCGGGGTCGCGGGTCATGATGTCGTAGTCGCTGCCGAAGACCTCCATGGCGCCCAGGCCGGAGCCCATGAGGTAGGCGGGGATCACGGCGGACACGGGCACCACCAGATGGCCGTCCTCCTCCTGGATGTTCAGCTTGTCAAAGAGGCCGGGGTCCACGCTCATCAGCTTGACCTGGGGGTAGTCCAGCAGGGCCAGGCCCTGGCCGTAGGCCTTGACCAGGATCTTGTCGTCGCAGACCATCTTGTTCAGGGTCTCCTGGGAGAACCAGATCATCACGTGGTCGATGCCGCCGTGGGTGCCGGTGACAAAGCCCTTGTCGCCGGCGGCCTTGCCGGTGACCACCTCCGCCACGTTGCCGATGCAGGACAGGTGGGTGTAGGCCCGGTTCTCGATGTCGTCGGCGTTCTTGGAGCTGACGCCGGGCTCGATGTGGTCGCCCACCAGGCCCATGCAGCTGTCGCCGATCTCAATGTCGTAGGTGATGGCGCCGTGGGCGGGGGTGAAGCGGGCGCCGCCGTCGCTGCCCACCCGGTAGACCTTCTGAGGGGTGAGGACGGGGTGATGGACCCGGCCCATGACGGACTGGCGGACGATTTTGTCCCGGTTGGTAGCCAGACTCATAGCAAAGACTTCCTTTCTTATGCGTTGTTGTTGCGGTAGCGCTCCAGCTTCTCCCGGTCCAGCTGGGAGACAAAGGCGGTGACCGCCTCCAGACAGTGGAGATAGTCTCCGGCGTCGATCATCAGGCTGCCGGTGTGGACGTTGCGGGCGCAGATGCAGGCAGTGAGGGCGGGCACGGCCAGGCCGGAGGTGTTGATACACCCGGCGTCGGTGCCGCCCTTGGACTGGTGGAACTGATAGGGGATATTCCGGCTGCGGAGCAGGTCCAGGTAGTCGAGAAACATGGTGCGGTTGGGCAGATAGGTGCCGTCGGCGAAGCGGACCATGACGCCCTGGCCGATGCCGCCGTAGGGGGGCTCGAAGCGCTCCACGTCGTTGGCGGCGGTGCAGTCCAGGATGATGGCCAGGTCGGGGTTGACCAGGTTGGAGGCGGTGCGGGCGCCCCGGAGGCCCACCTCCTCCTGCACGTCGGCGCCCACATACAGGTCAAAGGGCAATTCCACGTCCCGCAGGCTGCGCAGCAGCTCCACGCCCAGAATACAGCCGAAGCGGTCGTCCCAGGCTTTGGAGAGCAGCCGCCGGCCGCCGTTGAGCACCTCAAAGGGGCCGTCCACTACGATCTGACAGCCCTCCAGCACGCCCTGGCTCCTGGCGTCCTCCTCACTGAGAAAGCCGAAGTCCAGATAGAGCTGATCCAGGGGGACCCGGCTGTTGCCGATCCGCTCCCGGAGGACCTTGGTGGACAGGGCGGAGACGCAGCCCCGGAATTCCCGGCCCTGGTCGGTGCGCATGCGCACCCGGGCGCCGGGGAGCACGTCATCCCACAGCCCGCCGATGATGTGGGCCCGGATCAGGCCGTTGGGGCGGATCTGGCGGACCACCAGGCCCACCTCGTCGCTGTGGGCGGCCACCATCACCCGGAAGGGATCGGGCGCTTTGGAGCGCTTGACGGCAAAGAGTGAGCCGTTGTAGTCGCGGACGACCTGGTCGGCCACGTCTTTGTAGTAGTCTGCCAGCAGGCGGCACACCTGCCGTTCCTGACCGGAGACTCCGATGGCCTGGGTGAGCGTCTCCATCAGTGAGAGGGTTTCAGATGAGCAATTCATATCGGTTCCTTTCCTCAGCCCGTAATGGGGAACCAAACGGCGCGCCGGAGTTGGCGCGCCGTTTGGCGCAAGACTGATCAGTAAGTCAGCCCGTCAAAGTAGACGGAGTTGGTGGGGTCGTGCTTGAGGCCGGAGACGTCCGGGTTCATCAGCGCCAGCGCGCCCGAGCCGTACAGGGGGATGGTGTAGGCGTTGTCCTCCACCAGGTACTTCTCAGCCGCGTGGAGCATCTCCATACGCTTGGCGGGATCGGTCTGGGCGTTGGCCTCCTCGATCATGGAGTCGTAGGTGGGATCGTTGACCTGCTTGTAGGACTGGTTGTAGGACACCCAGCGCTCCAGATAGTAGTAGGGGTCCAGGTAGTCGGCGCTGGTGGAGCCGGTGGCCACCTCGTACTGACCGGCCTTGCGGGCCTGGGCGTAGGCCTTCTGCTCGGCGGCGCTCAGCTCCACGTCCACGTAGATCTCCTTCCACATGGCCTGAAGGGCCACGCAGATGTCGGTGTTGCCGCTGGTGCCGATGTAGCTGATGGTCAGGGGCATACGGTTGTTCTCGTTGTAGCCGGCGGCCTCCATCAGGGCCTTGGCCTGCTCCAGGTCGTAGTCGGCATACCGCTCCTGGTTGTCGGCGTTCTCACGGAAGTCGCCGCCGTCGGCGTCGGCCATGCCCTTGGGCACGTAGCCGTAGAGGGGGTACTTGGTGTCGTTGGAGCCGATCAGGGTGAGCAGCTGCTCACGGTCAATGGCCATGGACAGGGCGCGGCGGACGTCCGCATTGGCCAGGGCGGGGTTGGTCTCGCCGGTGCAGTTCACCCACAGGAAGGTGTTGGACACCACGGGGTCCAGGTGGATGAGGGCGGGGTCGTCGGCGTAGTTGACGGACACGTCAACGGGGACGTATAGGGCCAGATCCAGCTCGCCGGTCTGGAAGGCGGAGAGCTGAGCCTGGGGGTCGGTGATGATCTTGGCGATGAGGGTGTCGGTCTGGACCTGGTCGGCGTAGACGTAGTACTCGTTCTTGGTCATGACCACCTCTTCCTTGTCCCGGACGGCGTCCAGCTTGAAGGCGCCGTTGGTGGGCACGGCGGGGTCGTTGGCCCAGGTGCTCTCATGCTCCACGGCAAAGTCGCTGCGGAGGGGGTAGGCCACCACGTTGCTCAGCAGGCCGGTGAAGTAGGGGCAGGGGGCGGCCAGGGTGATCTCCAGGGTGGTGTCGTCCAGGGCGTGGATGCCCACGTCGGTCATGTCGGCCACGTCCAGCATGTTGGCGTTGGCCTCGGCGCCGCCCGCCACAGTGCTGTACAGCAGGTAGGCGTAGGTGGAGTCGGGGCCGTAGCCGATGCTGCGCTTCATGCCGTACTCGTAGTCGGCGGCGGTGACGGGCTGGCCGTCGCTCCAGGTGTTGCCCTCCACCAGCTTGAAGGTGTAGGTCAGGCCGTCGTCGCTGACGGTGTAGCTCTCGCAGGCCATGTTCTGGACGTTGCCGTTCTCGTCGTAGCGGAACAGGGGGAAGTACAGCTGGGCCAGCACGGCGCTGGTGTTGGAGTTCATGCAGATGGCGGGGTCCAGATAGTCGGGCTCGCTGGAGAGACCGTAGGTAAAGGTGTGGGTGCTCTCGCCGGTTTCACCGGTCTGGGTCTCGCTGGGGGTGGACGGCGCGCAGCCGGCCAGCAGGGCCAGACTGAGGGCGCAGGCCAGCAGTCGTGTGAACTTCTTCATAATTCTCTCTCCTTTTGCGTTTGCGTTTTTTAGGAAGCGGAGGAGCCGCTCTCCTCGTACAGGAAGCAGCTCACCTGTCTTCCGCCTACCTGAACAGTGGGGGGCGGGGACTGGAAGCAGCGCTGGCTGGCCCTGGGGCAGCGGGTGGCGAAGGGACAGCAGGGCTTGGGGTTGATGGGGGTGGGGATCTCACCCTCCAGCACGATACGCTTCCGGGCCCGGGCGGTGCGGGGGTCGGGGATGGGGATGGCGGACAGAAGGGCCTGGGTATAGGGGTGCAGGGGATTGCGGTAGAGCTCGTCGCTGGGGCCGGTCTCCACGATGTGGCCCAGATACATCACGCCGATGCGGTCGGAGATGTGCTTGACCATGGACAGGTCGTGGGCGATGAAGAGGTAGGACAGGCCGCTCCGCTCCTGGATCTCCTCCAGCAGGTTGATGACCTGGGCCTGGATGGACACGTCCAGGGCGGAGATGGGCTCGTCGCAGACGATGAACTCGGGGTTGAGGGCCAGGGTGCGGGCGATGCCGATGCGCTGGCGCTGGCCGCCGGAGAACTCGTGGGGGTAGCGGCGGATGTGGTCCGGCTTGAGGCCCACGGTACGGAGCAGCTCCACCACCCGCTCCTCGCGCTCATGGGGGGTGTACAGATGGTGGATGTCCATGGGCTCCCGGATGATCTCGCCCACGGTCATGCGGGGGTCCAGGGAGGCGTAGGGGTCCTGGAAGATCATCTGAACGTGCTTGCGGTAGTCCCGCAGCTGGGCGCCCTTCAGGGTGGTGATGTCGGTGCCCTTGTAGTAGATGTGTCCCGAGGCGGGGGAGTAGATCTTGACGATGGTGCGGCCCAGGGTGCTCTTTCCGCAGCCGGACTCGCCCACCAGACCGAAGGACTCCCCGGGGTAGATCTCAAAGGACACGCCGTTGACCGCCTTGACGATCTGCTTTTTGGCCAGCAGGCCCTTGGTCACGTCGAACCAGGTGCAGCACTGGTCTACCTTTAAAATAGGCTCGGTCATTGGCTCGCCCCCTCTTTCTGATTGAGCCAGCAGCAGCTGGAGTGGGTGGGAGTGAATACGGTGGCATCCGGCATATAGTCCCGGCAGACCTTCATGGCGTACTCGCACCGGTCCAGGAAGGGGCAGCCGGCGGGGGGCTTGAGCAGGTCGGGGGGAGAGCCGGGGATGGGGGTGAGGACGCTGTCGTCCGCCTCCGGGTTGGTGACGCAGTTGAGCAGGCCCTTGGTGTAGGGGTGGTTGGGGGAGTAGAAGATCTCGTCCGCGGTCCCCTGCTCCACGATCTTTCCGCCGTACATGATCAGGACCCGGTCGCACACCTGGGCCACCACGCCCAGGTCGTGGGTGATGAGGATGACAGAGGAGTGGAACTCCTCCTTCAGGTCGGCGATCAGGTCCAGCACCTGGGCCTGGATGGTCACGTCCAGGGCGGTGGTGGGCTCGTCGGCGATGATGAGCTTGGGGTTGCAGGCCAGGGCGATGGCGATGATGATGCGCTGGCGCATGCCGCCGGAGAACTGGTGGGGATACTGCTTGATCCGCTTCTCTGGGGAGGGGATGCCCACCTTGCGCATGAGCTCAATGGCCCGGGCCACCGCCTCCTTCCGGGAGAGCTTGGTGTGATTCATGATGGGCTCCACCAGCTGGGTCTCAATCCTCAGCACCGGGTTGAGGAAGGTCATGGGGTCCTGGAAGATCATGGCCATGTCATTGCCCCGGGTGGCCTGCATCTTTTTCTCGTACTCCTTGGGGGAGGAGAAGCTGGACACGGACAGGTCGGTGCCGTCCAGCATGACCTTGCCGGAGGTGACGGTGCCGTTGCCCGCCAGCAGGCCCATGATGGAGAACATGGTGACGCTTTTACCCGAGCCGGACTCGCCCACAATGCCCAGGATCTCGCCCTTTTCCACGGTAAAGGACACATCCCGGACGGCGCGTACCGTCCCCTGCTCGGTGGAAAATTCGGTTGAAAGGTGCTCTACGCTGAGAACAGACATGACAATCACCTACCGTTTCTTGGGGTCCAGGGCCTCGCCCAGGCCGTCGCCCAGGAAGTTCAGGGCCAGCATGGTCAGGCAGATGGACAGCACCGGCCATACGATCTGAAGGGGATAGCTGTTGATGACCAGCCGGGCGTCGTTGGCCAGGGTGCCCCAGCTGGACATGGGGGCGGAGATGCCGATGCCCACGAAGCCCAGGAAGGACTCCTGGAAGATGGCCGACGGGACCATCAGGGTCAGGGACACGATGATGGGGCCGATGGAGTTGATAATCAGGTGCTTGAAGAGGATTCTGGACTTGCTGGCCCCCATGACAAAGGCGGCCAGGGAGAACTCCTGCTCCTTGAGGGACATGACCTGGGTGCGGACCAGACGGGCCATGCCCACCCAGGAGGAGATACAGATGCCCAGCAGTACGGAGAACATGTTGCTGCCGAAGATGAGCATGATCAGGATGATGTACAGCAGGTTGGGGATGGAGTAGAGCATGTCCACCACCCGCATCATGATCAGGTCGGCCTTGCCGCCGATGTACCCGGCGATGCCGCCGTAGACGATGCCGATCACCATGTTGATGCCGGCGGCTGCAAAGCCTACGGCCAGGGAGATCCGGGCGCCGAACATGACCCGCACGAAGATATCCCGGCCGAACTTGTCGGTGCCGAACCAGTGCTGGAGGGTGGGCAGCTGGTTGAGGGCGCTGCTGTCCATGCCGTCATAGGTGTAGGGGGAGAGGATGGGGACAAAGATGGCCATCAGGCACATGAGAATGATGAAGCACAGGCTGATGAGGGCCAGCTTGTTGCGCCGGAAGTTGCGCCAGGCGTCCTGCAGGAAGGTCTTGGACTCCATTGCGATGAACTCGGCGTTCTTTTCCGAGGCCGGCAGCGGCTCAAAGGCGTCGGGCGGCAGCGGATGGGGGGCGGAGGCTTGCTTGATGATTTCCTTCATGTCAGTCACCTGCTTACTTGTCCAGTTTGATCCGGGGGTCCACCGCGGCGGCCACCAGGTCGGAGAGAAGGTTCATAACGATCACCAGGAAGCCCATGAAGATGGTCAGGCCCATAATCAGGGTGTAGTCCCGGTTGGTAACGCTGCTGACAAATTCAGAGCCGATGCCGGGGATGGAGAACAGGGTCTCCACCACGAAGCTGCCGGTCAGCAGGCTGGCGATCAGGGGGCCGGCGTAGGTCACCACCGGCAGCAGGGCGTTGCGCAGGCCGTGCTTGATGATGACCTGCCACTTGGGTGTGCCCTTGGACCGGGCCAGGATCATGTAGTCCTGCCGCATGACCTCCATCATGCTGGTGCGGGTCAGGCGGGAGATCATGGCGATGGGGTGGAGGGAGACGGCAATGGTGGGCAGCACGTAGTGCAGCGGCGTCTTCAGGCCGATGGTTGGGAACAGGCCCAGCCCCACGCAGAACACCAGCATCAGGAACACGGCCAGCAGGAAGTTGGGGACGCTGACGCCGATGGTGGACAGCAGCATGACGAAGTTGTTGATCCACCTGCGCTTGGACAGGGCTGCGGCAATGCCCAGGCCGATGCCCACCACCATGGAAAAGACAAAGGCGGTCAGGCCCAGCCGCATGGTGACCGGGGCGGTGGTGCCGATGATGTCCACAACGGTCTTGCCCTTGCGGATCAGGGACTCGCCCAGATCTCCGTGGATCAGGCCCTTCATGTAGATGCCGTACTGCTCCAGCAGCGGCTTGTCCAGGCCGTGTTTGCGCTCCAGCTGCTCGTACTGCTTCTGCGCGGCCACGGATTCGTCGTCGTTGATGAAAGGAGAACCCGGGATAATGCGCATCAAGAAGAAGGTGGCGGTAATCAGAAACAGCATGGTCAATATACCGATGAGCACGCGCCTGATAATGTAATTCAGCATACGATTCTCCTGCCTTCCTGGGGAATGGGAAGAAGTATCAAAAAATATATTGAATTGAATCTCTTTCCCAAATTTGATATGAATTATATAGCGTCTCGCATAATAATGCAAGAAGAAAATGTGAAAGAGTCGAAAAAAATTTTTTCTTTGTCAATTTGCTGCAATAAAATAAAAAGTGAAAAAGGTAAACTGTGCTTTATGATATTGGGAAAAAGTAAAATTGTTTCAGCGTGAATCTTAAGAATAAATAGTGACTTGCAAAGTGTTTCATTTCAAAATACTTTTGCAACAAAGTGTTTAAAATGAATTTTATTCAAGGTACAAATGCATATAATGAGAATCCGTCTTTGAGTCAGAGACGGATTTCAGACGGGATATTCAGAAAAAAGAGAGACGCTGAGAGAATTTGCTTGCAGCAGGAAAACTTCGGAAAAGAGAAGAAAGAAGGACGGTAAGACTTGCATAAGTGGACAGACGTCCCATTTTGAATAGAAAATATAATGGAGCGAAGCGCCGGAAGGGCAGAGGAACAAGAGGTGGGTGCGCTATAGAAAGACAAATGTGCGTCTGTTAAAGCGACCGCCAGGGAAGGACAGCACAGCGGGAGGGAGTGAATGTTTCCACATCTGGCGCGGGAGATGTGGACAGTTTTACGCCATGCATGTCTGGAGAGCATCGAGTCCCGATAGAGACTGGATTTAGGCAGATAAAAATGTGAGGCGGAACAGCGCATGCGCTGTTCCGCCTCACGTTTTCGGTATGGTTTTTGAGATGCAGCCCGCTATTCCGGCAATTCGCCGCCGGACGCGGGGGTGGCGCGGAAGTTCGGGGTGGCTGTGCCGTCCTCCGCCGCCGCAGACCCATTACTGGCGGCGTTGGCGATAAGCAAATATCAGCCGTTGGAGGGGTTGAGCACGGGGATAAAGATGGTGTATACCACCAGGACCAGCACGGCGAGGAAGGCGATCACCGCTACATAGAGGGCCAGGCTGGCCAGGGCCCGGTTCATGCCGCCGCGCCTGACATAGAGCACGTTGCCCACAATGGAGCAGATCAGCCCCAGAACAATCAGGGCCACGCCGATATAGACCACCGGGGACAGGGAGAGGTTGACGCCGATGCCCTCCTGTACGGAGAGGACCAGGCAGCCCACCAGGGCCAGAACCAGGCCCAGCAGCGCCGCGGCGATGGAGGCCACGTTGATGAGATCCAACTTATTGAGCTTCATGTTTATCCTCCTTTTTCTCGCCCAGCTTGTTCAGGACAGGCGTCATTGCCAGCAGATAGAGCACGTAGATGAGGACCGCGTCCACCGCGTACAAGCCGTAGACCCAGGCGGGCGTGATGGAGATGACCCGGGAGGAGGAGGAGAGGCCGTTCATCAGGTTGGAGTTGACGTAGGTGTAGCAGATGCGGTGGGCAGACTCCCGGAGGGCGTTGAGCACATCGGGGTCATTCTGGTATCCCTCGATGAACATGGACTGGTCACTGACGGTGCAGAGGAACAGGTCGGTGCCGGCCAGAACCAGTTCCCGGGGGACCACCTTGTCGCTGGGGCCGCTGACAAAGTCGGTGATGACCACGCCGTGGAAGCCCCACTCGTCCCGCAGGATGCCGGTGCACAGATTGTAGTGGGAGCTGGAGTAGGTGGTGCCCACCCGGTTCATGGAGGTCATGATGCCCATGCCGCCGCCCTCGGCCACGGCCATCTCAAAGGGCTTGAGGTAGATCTCCCTGATGGCCTGCTCGTTGGAGAAGGTGCACACGGAGGAGCGGTTGTTCTCCTGCTCGTTGAGGGCGAAGTGCTTGGTGTAGGTCACTACGCCGTGGGCCTGGGCAGTGGAGGCCACGGCGTAGGCCATGGTACCGGAGAGGAAGGCGTCCTCGGAGAAGTACTCTCTGGTGCGGCCGCAGATGGCCACCCGGTGGATATTGCAGGCGGGGGCGTACCAGCCGGTGGTGCCGGTCAGGAGGCAGTCCTGAGAGACAAAGTAGCCCAGCTGGGCCACCAGCTCCCTGTTCCAGGTGCAGGCCAGCATACTCTCGGAGGGGAAGGTATAGCAGCTCTCTCCGCCCAGCTGGGAGGAGTCCAGACCGGCGGGGCCGTCCTTGTCCACGGAGGCGGGCTTGTTGATGCTGCCCACCATGTTGGTCTTGAAGCCGCCGTAGGCCACGATGGACATGAGCTCCTCCGCCGTGAACTGGTCCAGGAGCATGTCCCAGTACTCGTTGTCGTAGTCCAGCCCCATCAGGGACATGATGGTCAGGCCGTTGCTCTGGCCCGTGGCGGGAGCGGGTTCCTCGCCGGACTCAAAGGTGGGGTTGAAATTGCCCAGCAGCTCCTCGGTGGCGTCGATGTCGCCCGCCTTCTGGGCGGGGATGGTGCCCATCCAGTCGTTTCTGGTGACATAGGTGACAGTGCCGGGGTAGTAGTAGTTCAGGTTGACGTCGTCAAACTTATTGGTGATCTTTTCGCCGTTGGCACCGTAGGAGTAGGTCTCGGCGTCAAAGCTCTCCTGGGTGTAGGTGCCCACCAGGGAGGCGTCGCCGGGGGCGGTCATTTTGTAGGCGTCCATGGCGATGCCGGCGGCGCCCTTGGCAGCCAGGATGTTGTTGACGGCGTCGTGGGCGTTGGCACCTGCGGCAAAGTAGTACAGGCCGTCGTCCACAATGTAGGTCTTCAGGTTGTTGGCGTCATAGGCCCGCATCTCGGACTTGTCTACCTCAACAGTCAGGGTCTCGCTCTCGCCGGGGGCCAGCAGGCCGGTCTTGGCAAAGCCTACCAGCTGTACGGAGGATTTCTCCACGCCGTTGCGCTTGTCGTACTCGGTGTAGGGGGACTGCATGTAGAAGCCGACAGCCTCCTTGCCCGTATAGGTGTCGCCGGTGTTGGTCACCGTCACGGACAGGGTGAAGCTGGTGGGGTTCTCCTGGAGGGAGAAGTCGGAATAGGCGAAGGTGGTGTAGCTGAGGCCGTAGCCGAAGGGGTACTGCACGGTGGCGGCGTAATCGAAGTCGCCGGCGTTGCCGGTGCCCAGGACCACGTCCTCATACCGGGTCTCAAAGTAGCGGTAGCCCACATAGATGCCCTCGATGTAGTTGACGTAGTTGCCGACTCGCTCCCCGTTGCTCATGAGGCCCTGGTCCTCGGCGCTGTTCTCGTAGTTGAGCATGGAGATGGGGGATTCCACGTCGTAGGCAAAGGTGTCCGTGGTCTTGCCGGAGGGGTTGATCTCGCCGGTGAGGATACGGGGGATGACGCCGATGCCGGCGTCGCCGCTGAAGTTGATGTAGAGCACGGAGAGATTGTCGAACTGCTCCAGATAGTCGCACTCCACCGTGTTGGAGGTGTTGAGCAGAACCACTACATTGCTGAAGTTTTCAGAGGCGTACCGGATGAGGGCCTCCTCGGTGTCGGTAAAGCGCAGGTCGTCCACCGTAATGTCCATGGCCTCGGCGCCGCCGCTGAAGAGCACCACCACGGCCAGGTCGTTGTAGGAGGCGATGGAGTCCCTGGCCTCAGCGGAAAAGGCGGAGGGGTCGGCCTCCTCGGTGAGGCTCTGGTAGTAGGAGATCATGGTGGGGTTCACCTCAAAGCCGGCGTCGGTGAACTGCTGCTCCATGGAGGGAGCGTTGTCGGAGACGGATACGCCGGCGGAGAGCATGTCGTCCCGGCTGTAAAGGCCCAGGAAGGTGGTCCTGGTGGGGGCGATGGGCAGGCCGTTGTTCTGCAGGAGGATCACGCCTTCGGACTGGACCTCCTCGGCGTAGGCCCGCTCATCGGCCTCCAGCTGCTCGGTGGAGGTGTAGTCCAGATTGAAGTAGTTGGTATTCTCGCTGCCTGCGTTTTCATCCGCCTCAATGCGGAAGGTGGACTGGTGGAAGAAATTGCTCACCAGGGTGCTGTAGGAGAAGGCGAAGTAGTTCAGCGCGATCAGGACCGCCAGGAAGAAGGCCACGACCACGTACAGGAGCCCGTAGAGCTCTTTTCTCTTGATCTTCATCGGTTAACCCTCCATATCCGCAAGGGAGGCGCTGCCGGAGAAGGTGACGATATCGCCGGTACCCAGTCCCCAGTTGTACTGCGCTTCGATTGCAATCTGATAGCTGCCCGTGGCCTCGTCGTACCGGGCGTGGTACTCGTAGGGGGCTGTGAACAGCTGGTAGGTATCCTGGAGCTCGCTGACCAGGAGATGAGTACTGTACTCGGGGGATTCGGCGCCCACGGGGAACTTGGTCCAGAGGACGTAGTCGCCAGCGGGGTCCTCGTGGATGTCGATGTTGCCGTCGGTCAGGGAGATGGTGGAGTCGGTGAATACGATGACATACTCGTCGGCTGCCTCGTCGTAGGTCCAGGTGCCGGAGCGGTTGAAGTACCAGCCTGCGCCGGTGTTGGTCAGGCTGGCCGAGACGGTGCCGTCCTCGGCGCAGAGCAGGGTGCCGTAGCCGTAGTGCTGGTAGGTGGTGTAGCCGGTGAGGGAGAAGATAGGCGGCTTCCGGCCCAGACCCACGCCGTCGTACTGGGCGGCAAAGTCCTCGTCCAGATAGGTGAGCACCACCCGGGGCTGGCCGAAGTTGCCCATATCGTAGTCAAAGGTCAAGGAGTAGGATTTGGTGTCGGGATTGTAGCGGCTGTACGCAAAGGTGCCGTTGGCGTCGTCCAGAAAGACCTTGTAGCCCTTGCCCTCGGTGAAAGTCCATCTGCCGGTCAGATTCAGGGCCGGCATCTCCTTTACCGTCAGGTTCAGCGTCTGATCCTCGTCCTTGTTTCCGGTCATGTCCAGGGTGAAGGTGCGGCCTGTGGCCGTCTCCACCGTGCCGCTGAAGACGAACTCATAGTCGCCCTGGGGCGCGCTGCTCTCCGGCCCGGCGTCGGCCGTGGCGGGACGGCTGTCCGCAAAGTGCATGCCGACCATGACGGCCGCGATGACGGCATATACGACCAGCGGAGCAAGCAAAATGAACAGTTTCTTCGTTTTCGTTGCCAATTTCAATCTCTCCTCCTTAAAATATTGCTTTTTTAAGCGCCCTTATTGTAGCACACACCCAGGCGTTTTCAGCGGTTTTACCCATGACTGGTCGGGATTCATGTCCTCTCTGCGCGGGCATTGCATAAACGGTATGTTTTCGCGCACGTCCGGTATTTTGAAGCCCGGCGGGAAGAACGGGATTTGACGTTTTGCACAAAAGACATCCAGCCCGCCTCCGGGCAAAATAAAAGCGTGACTGCATTTGTGCAGTCACGCTTTCATGGGAAGATTCTGTTAGGGTTCCCTCCGCTTGGCGTCCACAGAGAGCAGCGCCGAGACGATAAAGGCGTCTCCCTCCTGGCGCATCAGCAGGTTACCCCCGTACAGATCGTGGATGATGTAGTGCATGCTCTTGGTGCCGAAGCCGTGGAGGCTCTTGTCGCCCTTGGACGTCCTGGGAAGCCCGTTCCGGAACTCCGGCTGTTGCTCGCTGTAGTTTTTGATGACGATGCTGACAAAGCCGCCGTTCTGCCGGCAGACGCTGACCGAGATGCTCCGCCGGTCTTCCGGGCAGCGCTGCTGGCACTCGATGGCGTTGTCCAGGGCGTTGCCGAAAAAGGAGTAGATATCCGTCGGGCTCATAAAGTCCAGCGCCGTGCCGTCCACCGTGCAGGTCAGGCTGATTTTTTCACTCTGGCATAGCAGGCTCTTCTCGGTCAGGATCAGATCCAGGTACTTGTTTCCCGTCTTGAAGAAGCTGTCGTAGATCTGGATGGAGTCCAGGGTCTCGCGCATGTAGGTCCCGTCGGAAGCGCCGCTCTCCTTCCGGCCCAGGGCCAGGAGCTGGTGCTTCATGTCGTGGCACTTCATGTTGATCATGGCGATGGTGCGCTCCGACAGGCTCCGCTGCTTCTCCTGCTCCAGCAGCAGCTGCCGCATGGTGTCCTTTTCGTACTGAGCATAGGACCTGTCGTAGACGCCCGCCAGCAGCAGGACGATGAGGGCGGTGCAGATGCTGAAGAGCAGGCAGTTGTTTGACAGAGTAAAGAGGTCCAGGCTGGTGTTCTGCATGTAGGAGTTGAGCACGTTCAGGATCAGCAGGATGGCGATGGCGGATACCAGCAGATACATCTTGTTGATGCGCAGCTCCAGCCTGAATTTGTGCACCCACGACCGGACAAAGGTCAGGTAGAACAGGGCGTACAGCGCCAGCATCAGCACCAGCGTCAGACTCTGGAAGAGCAGGGAGGAGACAGAGAAGAAGCGGTAGAGGAGGAAGTATTTCATGCTGGCAAACAGGTTTTGCATGCTGTATGCCACAACGCTGATGTAGACCAGCTG
Source organism: uncultured Pseudoflavonifractor sp. (assembly GCF_944387275.1). Taxonomy (GTDB): domain Bacteria; phylum Bacillota; class Clostridia; order Oscillospirales; family Oscillospiraceae; genus Pseudoflavonifractor; species Pseudoflavonifractor intestinihominis. Next base: position 38,204 of record NZ_CALXEG010000009.1, on the reverse strand, counting down.
CTCCGCGTCCAGCCTGTGGCAAAAGGCCATGGCAAAGACCGAGTAGACAAACCAGACCAGAAAGCTCCAGGTATAGTTGTGGACGATAAAGAAGGCGCTGTCAAAGCCGTTGTCAAAGCACAGCGGGAGAAGGAGAAAGGGGAGCCACACCAGCGCCCGCAGTCCGAAGAGCCGCCGGCGGGGCAGGTGGACGAAAAACAGCAGCTCCGCCCAGAACAGGCGGAACTGATAGGACTGTATGCTGTCGAGTCCCCGGATCAGAAGGTTCACAGCGGAATCTCCGTCCATATTCGCTCAGCCTCCCGTCTCAAAGAAGACCGTCAGCGCGTTGAGGAAGCCCTTCCGCCGCGCCCGGCTGATCTTCAGCTGGCTGTCGCCCACCCAGAGGGTATCGCCGTCGATTTTATTTACATAATGCAGATTGACCAGAAAACAGTTGTTGCAGCGGACAAAGCGGCTTCCAGCCAGGGGCCCCAGCTTTTCCTCCACGCTTTTTAATGATTCCCAGGACTCCAGGTCCCCGTTCACCGTGTGGTACACCACCAGATGCTTGTTCACCTCGACATAGCAGATGCTGTTTGTGTCGATCCGGGAGAGGCCGCTCTGGGTTTTCAAGAGAACGGCGTGGTGCTGCCTGCCCTTGGCCGAGGCCACCGCCCTGTCAAAGCGCAGTGCAAAGGAACCGTAAGTGACGGGCTTCAAAATATAGTCGCTGGCGCCCACCTCATAGCCGTTTAAGGCGTACTGGGCCATCTGGGTGACAAAAATCAGGCATACGCTGGGGTCCACGACGCGCAGACGCTTTGCCGCGCTCAGCCCGCTCATGAGCGGCATATTGATGTCCATAAAAATAATGTCGTAGCGCGGCTCATAGCCTTCCATAAAGGCCAGTCCATCGGAAAAGCGTTCCACGGCAAAGACCTCGTTTTTCTCCCTGCCGTACTGTTCGATGCACTTCGTGAGCTGCCGCGCTTCGTCCTCCAGATCCTCCACAACGGCGATGCGGATCATGGCCCCTCAACCTCCCTGACGCAGAGTAAATAGGTTGAGAATATTATCTCATAGATGCAATAACTTGGCAATACTTGATTAAATCCGGCTAAAATGTGTACGGAAAACGGATATTATCGCCTGCGCCGCCAATGAAACGGTGCAGTACGGCCGTGGCGGACGCCGGGGACGGATAAAAAACAGACCTGGAATACAGGAGGGGATGGCTGCCGTCCAGGCCTCATATGTTCCAGATCACTTCCGTCGTATCGTCGGATAATTTGATTTCCCGAATAAACTGGGCCGCCACCAGCTTTTTCTGTTCGAATTCCAGGGGACCGAATTTCAGATGCGCCAACTTGGGGCTTGGACTTGCGTGGTGCCCGGCCTGCTGCTCCAGCAGTTCCTGCCGCTGGCACTCCAGCTTTTTGACGGTGCGGTTGATATAGGCCATGGTCAGGTCGCTGCTCTCGGCCAGGGCGGAGATGAGCCGGTCGATTTTTCGGTCGATCTCGGCCAGAGCCGCGGTGTTTTCCCGGCCGTCTGCCAGATGCTCCTTCACGTCCGGGCACTCTGCCAGAAGCCGCTCCAGCTCCGCCTCCACGGCGGCCTCCAGGGTCCGCAGGTCCACCTGTATGGACGAGTGGCACAGTCCCAGATTGGAGCGGCCGCTGCACACCAGATAATATCTGTCCTTGTCCCGGTTGACCTTGACGCTGTACCCGCAGGTCCCGCACTTCAAAAGACCGGAGAGCCAGGTGTGCTTTCCCCGACCGGAATTGCCCAGCTGCCGGTTGGCCTCCAGCTTGTACTGGCACCGGAGCCACAGGCCGGAGGAGACCAGCCCGTAGTGGGTGGACAGGGAGAAGTGCTGCTCCTTCAGATCCTGGTATTTGCCTGCGCTCCGGTCCCGCTTGCCCACGATCATGCCGCCGTGAAGCCCGTCGAACTCCTCCAGCCGGTTGGCAAAAATCAGGCCTTTGCCCTGGTAGTATAGATAGACATCCTCATCGGCCATGACGTATAATGGACTATGTAAAATACGGGAGAGCGCCACATTGTCCCAGGTGGCCCGTTTTGGAGCGGGGACGCCGTCGCCGTTCAGGGACCGGGCCACGCTGCCCAGAGAGGCGTCCTCCCGGGCGTAGGACTGAAAGATACGCTCCACGGTGGAGGCGTGCTCGTCGGGCAGAAGGCCGGGGGCCGGTTTTCCGTCTAGCCCCGGAAGTCTGCCGATGGTAAAGCCGTAGGGCGCCGGACCACCCGGCCAGGAACCCAGTTTGGCCCGCTGGTAGTAGTTGTCCCGCACCCGCTCCGCCGTGGTCTCCCGCTCCAGCTGGGCAAAGACCATGATGATGTTGAGCATGGCCCGGCCCATGGGCGTGGAGGTATCAAAGGTCTCGTTGATGGAGACAAACTCCACATTATGGCGCCTCAGAATCTCCCACAGCCGGCCGAAGTCGGCGATGGAGCGGGAGAAGCGGTCCAGCCGGTAGACGATGATCTTCTGGACCAGGTCCCGCTCCACATCCGCCATCATCTGCTGAAAGGCCGGGCGGTTGGTGTTCTTGCCGGAGTAGCCCTTGTCCTGATAGACGCGGAATTCTCCGCCGGATTTCTGGCGGCACAGATCGATCTGCCCCTGGATGGAGAGGCTGTCCGCCTTGTTCACGGACTGCCGGGCATAGATCGCGTCCAGGGCGGACACCTCCTTTCATGACAGCGACCTGGCCGGCTCAGCGGCCTCTTGCGTTCCCGGGCGGACGCCGGGGTACCCTGGGGCCGGACTGTTGGAGCGCCCGCAGGCAGGCGGTATGGATTTGCAGCAGGCGGTCGTTTCGCTGCTGTACATCCGCGTCTGCGCAGGGATGCAGGTGGATCAGGTTCAAAGCAAACGCCTCCTTTTGCGGATAGGGCTCCTGCCGGCCTGGCGGCTGCCTTCAGTGCCCGTCCTATCCTATTCATGGCGGGGGCCTGATATCCATCCTGTCCCCCTGCCCTGCGGAAAGGAGGGCTGGAGGCGGTCTGGTCATATTGTGAAAAATACCTGTGATAAATTGTACAGTTCGGAGGGGAGAAAACAGGGCAAAAAAGGACACATGGCCTTTCTAGTTGTGAGATATAGCGGATATAATGGGTTTACAGGAAGAGAAATCTGTGCCATTTGCTGATTCTGGAAGCTGCGCGCTCTGAGGAGATGGATGCATTTGGAAATTTTTAAAGAATTGCCAGAGGACAAGCGGGCGTACATGGAGCTTCTGTTTCGCAACTGCACGGAAGAGGTCAGGTATTATATGTCCCTGTTGGAGATTCCCGCCAACCAGACCTTTATCAAGGCGGGGACAGAGTGCACCCATATTTTTATGATCCTGTCGGGAAAGGTGACGGGGGTGGAGTGGCCCGCCCACGACCGGTCCTACCCGTTCAAGGATTTCGGACCGGGAGATTTTTTCGGAGAGATCGAGTGCTTTGCCGGTCTGCCCTGCTACCGCATCAGCATCCTGTCGGCCACAAGGTGCCGGGTGCTCACCATCCCGGCGGTGTGCTACATGGAGTGGATGCATATGGATGTGGACGCGCTGTTTATGCGTACCCAGGAGAACATGCACCGGCTGATCACCCAGACGGCGGAGGCCAGAAAGTATCTCTTCATGGAGGGAAAGGACCGGCTGATGGTCCACCTGATCCGTCTGTTTGAACAGCGGCAGCCCCAGCCTGAGAGCCTGGAGCTGAAAAAGACCAGGCAGCAGCTGGCGGAGGAGATCGGCTTTTCGGTCAAGACCCTCAACCGGAGCATCCAGCATCTGGAGGAGATGGGGCTGATCCAGGTGCGGAAAGGGAAGGTCGTCATCCCCCGGGAGGGATTTTATCAGATGAAGGCCCATGTGGAACACCACGTCAACGGCTGAGGGGCTGTCCCGAAGGGCGCCCCTTCAGCCATCAGGAAACAGGAGGAAAGCACCATGTATGTAGGGAAGAAAGTCACCCGGGTAGATGCCTATGACAAGGTGACCGGACGCACGAAATATACCGACGATCTGTGCGACAGGGGGGCATATGTGGCCCAGATCCTGCACGCCACCATTCCCAACGGGCGGGTGGTGTCCATGGACGTGTCGGCCGCCGAGGCCATTCCCGGCGTGGTCAAGGTATTCACCTGCTTCGACCTGAAGGAGAAGCACTATTTCCCCACGGCGGGGCACCCCTGGTCCACCGACGAGAGCCACCAGGACGTGGCCGACCGGCTGGTTCTGACCGAGCGGGTGCGGTTTTACGGCGACGACATCGCCGCCGTGGTGGCGGAGGACGAGGTGGCCGCCGCCCAGGCCCTGCGGGCTATCAAGGTGGAGTATGAGGAGTACCCCTTCGTCCTGGACGTCCAGGAGGCCATGAAGGACGGAGCGCCCCAGCTCCATGAGGACTACCCCAACAACATCCTCAAGCACACCTCCATCTGCAAGGGCAACTATGAGGAGGCCATCAAGGAGCCCGGCCTCATCAAGGTGGAGGGCTGGTACGACACCCCCACCGTCCAGCACTGCCACATTGAGAACTTCATCTGTACCGCCGAGATGACGGGGGACCGGATCAAGATCATCAGCTCCACCCAGATCCCCCACATCGTCCGCCGGGTGGTGGGCCAGGCCCTGGGAGTGCCCTGGGGCAAGATCCAGGTCATCAAGCCCTACATAGGCGGCGGCTTCGGCAACAAGCAGGACGTGCTCTACGAGCCCCTGTGCGCCTGGCTGTGCACCCAGCTGGGGGGCCACCTGATCAAGATCGACATCCCCCGGGAGGACACCTTTGTCTCCAACCGGGTGCGCCACGCCATCCGCAGCCACATCATCTCCTGGGTGCGGCCCGACGGCACCTACGCCGCCCGCAAGCTGGAGGCCTTCTCCGACCAGGGGGCCTACGCCTCCCATGGCCACAGCATCGCGGCCAAGGGCATGGGCTGCTTCCCCCAGCTCTACCCCTGCGACAACGTGGAGGCCGACGCCTACACCGTGTTCACCAACAAGTCGGTGGCGGGCGCCATGCGGGGCTACGGCATCCCCCAGGCCATGTGGGCGGTGGAGTGCCACACCGAGGACGTGTGCGCCAAGCTGGGGCTGGACCCCATCGAGTTCCGCCGGAAGAACCTGATGCCCGTGGGCTTCACCGATCCCTTCTCCAAGAACGAGCTCTACTCCGACACCTTCAACCAGTGCATGGACAAGGGCATGAAGGAGATGGACTACCTGCGCAAATACAAGGAGTACCAGAACCAGACCGGCGATGTGCGCCGGGGCGTGGGCATGGCCGTGTTCTGGTACAACACGGCGGTGTGGCCCATCTCCCTGGAGACCTCCTCCTGCCGTATGGTGCTCAACCAGGACGGCTCCCTCCAGGTCCAGCTGGGCGAGACCGAGATCGGCCAGGGCGCCGACACCGCCTACACCCAGATGACGGCGGACATTGTGGGCGTGCCGCTGGACGCGGTCCACGTGGTCTCCTGCCAGGATACCGACGTGACCCCCTTCGGCACCGGCGCCTACGCCTCCCGTCAGACCTACACCGCCGGTTTCTCCATCCGGCAGACCGGCTCCCTGCTGAAGGAGCGCATCCTGAACTACGCCCACCAGCTGACCCGGATGCCCCCCTACAACCTGGACATCATCGACGGCAAAATCGTCCGCATCACCGACGGTCGGGTGCTGATGACCCTGGGCGAGCTGGCCACCGAGGCCCTGTACAGCCTGACCGACAGCCAGCACATCACCGCCGAGAGCACCTCTCAGATCAAGTCCAACGCCTACTCCTTCGGCTGCACCTTCGCCGAGGTGGAGGTGGACATCCCCCTGTGCAAGGTGAAGCTGGTGGACATTGTGAACGTCCACGACGCGGGCACCATCATCAACCCGGCCCTGGCCGAGGCCCAGGTCCACGGCGGCATGAGCATGGGCATCGGCTACGGCCTGTCGGAAAAGCTGATGTTCGACCCCAAGACCGGCCGGGCCCTGAACAACAACCTGCTGGACTACAAGCTCTCCACCTTTATGGACCACCCCCGTCTGAGGGCCTATTTCGTGGAGAACCCCGAGCCCACCAGCGCCTTCGGCACCAAGGCCCTGGGCGAGCCCCCCGCCTGCTCGGTGGCCCCCGCCATCCGCAACGCCATCTACCACGCCACCGGCGTGGCGGTGGACGAGGCGCCGGTCAACCCCCATATCCTGTTCCGCAGATTCCGTGAAGAAGGTCTGATCTAAGGAGGCAGCAGTCTATGTATGATATCAAAGCGCTCTATGAGGCTGAGAGCGTACCCCACGCGGTGCAGCTTCTGGTGGAGCATCCGGAGGCCCAGATCATTGCCGGCGGCAGCGACGTGCTGGTCCAGATCCGGGATGGAAAGCGGGCCGGCAGGGAACTGGTGAGTATCTACATGCTGGATGAGCTGCGGGGCGTCTCCCTGGAGGAGGACGGCGCCCTCCGGATCGGCTCCCTCACCAGCTTCTCCCACATCACCCGGGACCCCCTGATCCAGCAGCACATCAAGGTGCTGGGCGAGGCGGTGGACATGGTGGGCGGCCCTCAGATCCGCAACATCGGCACCATCGGCGGCAACACCTGCAACGGCGTCACGTCGGCGGACTCGGCCTCCACCCTCTTCGCCTGGGACGCCATCGTGGAGATCACCGGCCCCGAGGGGGTGCGGCGCATCCCCATCCAGACGTTCTACATCAAGGCGGGCCAGGTGAACCTGCGCCCCGGCGAGCTGCAGACCGCCATTATCATCCCCAAGTCCTCCTATGAGGGGTACAAGGGACATTACATCAAGTACGCCATGCGCAACGCCATGGACATCGCCACCATCGGCTGCTCGGTCAACGTCAAGCTGTCTGCGGACAAGCAGACCATGGAGGACGTGCGCATCGCCTACGGCGTGGCGGGCCCCATTCCCATGCGGGCCGTCCACGCCGAGGAGAAGGCCAAGGGCCAGCCGGTCACCGAGGCGGCGATCAAGGCCGCGGCCCAGGCTGTGCTGGAGGACATCCACCCCAGAGACAGCTGGCGAGCTTCCAAGGACTTCCGGGAGCACATCGCCGTGGTGCTGGCCGAGCGGGGGCTCAGGGAGGCGATCCGTCTTTCGGGAGGTGAGATCCATGCGTAATCAGTACAAGCTGGTCTCCTGCACCATCAACGGCAAAAAGGTGGAAAAGATGGTGGACGTGCGCTCCTCCCTCACCGACATGCTGCGGAACGACTTCCGCCTGACCAGCGTGAAGAAGGGGTGCGAGGTGGGCGAGTGCGGCGCCTGCAACGTGCTCATCAACGGCGAGACCTTCAACTCCTGCATCTATCTGGCCGTCTGGGCCGACGGCAAGGAGATCGTGACCCTGGAGGGCCTGGCCGGCCCCAACGGCGAGATCTCCGACATCCAGCAGGCCTTCATCGACGAGGCCGCGGTCCAGTGCGGCTTCTGCACCCCCGGCTTTGTCATGAGCGCCGCAGAGCTGCTGGCCGCCGGCCGGGAGTTCTCCGACGATGAGATCCGAAAGATGCTCTCCGGCCATCTCTGCCGCTGCACCGGCTATGAGAACATCTTCCGGGCCGTGAAAAAGACCATGCTGCGCCGGCTTGGAAAGAACGCCGAGGCGGACGCGGTATAACCGCCCCAGAAAAAGCGCTTGCATCCATATCCTATCCCAATTGTCGCGCCCTCCGGCTGTGTCAGTGTCCGATCCAAACCAAGTGAGATGTGTACGACCGGCCGGAGGGATTCTTTTCCTCTTTTAGCTAAAAAATAGTTATTTGTAATGAAAAATATAATTTAGCAATCAGACGATGAGAGGTGCAGAAATGGAAAACAAGGAAGCGAATGTGAAGACCGTCACTGCGGAAAACATCTACCGGCTCAATGGGCGCGTCCCCCTGTCCAAGGCCATCCCCTTCGGCCTGCAGCATGTTCTGGCCATGTTTGTGTCCAACCTTGCCCCGGTGCTCATTGTGTGCAGCGCCGCCCTGGTGCGGGGGACGGAAAACCACCTCACTGCGGTGGAGATCACCCGCCTGCTCCAGTGCGCCATGTTTGCCGCCGGCATCGGCACCTGTATGCAGCTCTATCCCATCTGGAAGATCGGCTCCAAGCTGCCCATTGTCATGGGCGTCAGCTTCACCTTCCTTGGAAGTCTTCTGATTATCTGCACCAATCCCAATCTGGGCTATGAGGGTATGATCGGCGCGGTCATCCTGGGCGGTATCTTTGAGGGCCTGGTGGGCCTGAGCGCCCGGTACTGGAAGCGCTTCCTCACCCCTGTGGTGTCCTCCTGCGTGGTCATCGCCATCGGCCTGTCCCTGCTGCCCGTGGGCATGAACTCCTGGGGCGGCGGCAGCGGGGCCGCCGACTTCGGCTCCTGGCATCACCTGCTGGTGGGCCTGTTCACCCTGCTGGTCTGCCTGGTGTCCCGCTACCTACTCAAGGGCGTGTACAAGAACCTGAACATCCTGGTGGGCCTCATCGCCGGATACATCCTGGCGGGCATCCTGACCCTGGCCGGCGTGGCGCCGCTGGTGGACTTCTCCGGCATCGGCAAGACGGTGGGGGAGATCGGCTTCTTCAGCCTGCCCCGGCCTGTGTTCTTCACCGGGCACATGCCGGTGTTTGACCTGGGCGCCTTCTTCACCATCGCCATCGTGTTCCTGGTCTCGGCGGCGGAGACCACCGGCGCCACCACCGCGGTGTGCAAGGGCGCCCTGGACCGGGACCTAAAGATCGAGGAGCTCCAGGGCTCCCTGGCCGTGGACGGCTTCTCCAGCACCATCTCGGGCTGCTTCGGCTGCCTGCCCCTGACCTCCTTCAGCCAGAACGTGGGCCTGGTGACCATGACCGGCGTCATCAACCGCTTCACCATCCTCATGGGCGCGCTGATCATGATCCTGGCCTCCCTCTTCCCGCCCCTGGGCGCCTTCTTCAACTCCCTGCCCCAGTCCGTCCTGGGCGGCTGCACCGTGATGATGTTCGGCTCCATCCTGTATGAGGGCGTCAAGATGCTCAAGGACTGCAAGTTCAACGACCGCACCATGATCATCGTCTCCCTGTCCTTCTGCGTGGGCGTGGGCCTGACCCAGACCGACGGCAACTTCTTCAGCGCCTTCCCCTCCGCCGTGGGCGACATCTTCAACGGCAATGCCGTGGCCGGCGTGTTTGTGGTGGCACTGCTGCTCAGCCTGTTCCTGCCCAAGAGCAAGGACGCCGACGAGGACTGAGCCATCGCACAAGTACATAACAAACGCAGCCCCTGCCGCCAAGCGGCAGGGGCTGCGTTCGTCTGCGGGCGGTAGAAGCGCGGGCGGAGGCACACTGCATCCGGACCCGGGAACTGTGGAGTCCGGTATCATGCTACAATGGGTTTGCCTGAAAATAATATTGCATTTCTGTGAAAATACGGTATGCTATGGATGGAATCCTTTCGAAATATACATACAGAGAGAGGAAGAACAGCGTATGCCAGGGGTAAAGATCGTTACACAGCCATATTTGCTGATGGAAGCAGTTGAGCTGCTGTATCTGTTCATGAACAATGACTCATTTCACAATACCAGACGGAACTTCTTCCTGAAGTACAGCGAACAGCTCTCCGAAGTGGAGCGGGAATACTACGAGACGCTGTTCAGAACTTTGGAGGAGATCCTGACGGAGGGGACAAAGGGACTGGATCGGGAGGACCCTGAACTGCAGTACTATTTTCAAAAATTTCAGTGGGGAACGGCCCGGGATACGGTCTGTCTTGCAAAAATTGTGCTCTACTCCTTCCTGCAGGGCGGTCCGGCAGAATTTGACGAGAGTATCAAAGCATGCCGGGAGCGGTACTATATCTGCGCATCCGACAACTTTTCCCACTACAAAATCCAGGGCATCAGCCACTCCGGGCTGGATTTTGTCAGATGCGGCGGGGAGGAGACACAGTCGCTTTTTGCTCAGGTGGATCAGCTGTTTTTGCCGGAAGCGAGTAAATGGAATATCTATAAGATACTCATGGAGTATGAGACCCATCTGAATGCCCTGCAAGAGCGGCTCAGGCCGGTGGCAGCCCGGCTGCAGCAGATCTTACAGCGCCACGATGCGCTGTTTCAGAAGGCAATCGACAGCTGGCGCAGTTATTTTGCCCACCATGGGCTGCGGGACTTCAAGCAGAGCGTTCTGGGATTCGACATGGGAACGGCACAGGACGCCACATGGGAGGAAACGGTTTGCTTCTGGCGGATCGGGTGTACCCGCGTGGACCTGTGGCAGGATGAAGCGGTAGAGACTGCCAATATCGGCGTGGTGGTGCGGCTTGACACCAGCACGAAGCCCTCGGGAAAGGTCATGGAGGATGTGTCGAATATTTTGAAGCTCCTCAGCGATAAGAGCAGATTCGAGATCCTGCAGCGGCTGTCCCAACGGGAATATTATGGCCTGGAGCTGGCAGGGGAGATGAAGCTGACCTCCGGTACCATATCCAAGCACCTGAATGTACTCTTTTCCTACGGCCTGCTCAACCTGCGGCGGGTAGACAACCGCATATATTACCGGACGGACGAAGAGAGCGTTCGACATTTTTTGCAGCAGGTGGGGGAGCAGCTGTTCTCAAAGCATGAGGGCCCCTGACCGCAGCGGATGTTGCATACGGCCCCGGCGCACGCAGCAATGCGGTGCGCCGGGGCCGTATTTTTTTGTCAACATCACAAAAAAACTGTTGCATTCAATACAGAACCGATGTATTCTTCATTATGAAATATAAATGTTTCATAATGAAGAAGAGAGAATAAAAATTCTGAAAATCCGCAGAAAATACAGGATTTACGGGAAAAGAAAGGAGAAATCACATGAAGAGAGCGAGACGGGCAGTTGCGCTGATCCTGATGCTGTGTATGCTGTTGGGCATGAGCGCATATGCAGAAAACGAGTTGTCATGCGACATCGTGGAGGATTGGGACGCAAGTACCGATTTGATGGACGCAGAAAAGTACCAGAGCACAAACTGCACGCTTACCCTGGGCAGCGACACTGAGGTGGGCGGCTATGTGGCGATGAAGGCCACAAACTATGGCCCGCTCCTGACGGTTACGGCACAGTTTGCCGCCGGGAAGAGCGTGGGCGTGTGGGTGAAGCAGGCTGATGCCTGGATATCACCGCAAAAGGTGAGCGCATCCTGGACGCCATTGACAGCCAGCAGGACGCCGTGATCCAGAGCATCGAAGAAGAGGTGCTTGACGGCGAGAAGGCAGACGTACAGTACCGGTACACCCTGGCTACCAACGCCATCGCCATGGATGTGGCCTTTGGCGACATGGAGGCCATCAGTGAGCTGGACGGGGTCTCCTGTGTCTATGTGGCCCCCACCTTTACCGTGGACCCCCTGATGAGTTCCGCCTCCCAGATGGAGGAGGTTGCCAAGGTGTGAGACGATCTGGGCTACAAGGGCGAGGGCATGGTGATCGCCGTCCTGGACAGCGGCATTGATACCGACCACGACGCCTTCAGCGTTGCGCCGGAGAATCCCCGGCTGACCCAGACGGATGTGCAGAACCTCCGCGTGGATATGCACGCCACCACTGCGCGCTATATCAGCCCCAAGATGCCCTTTGCCTTCAACTATTTCGACAAGACCACCCGTGTCGACCACAACGGGGGCTCCGACCACGGCACCCATGTTTCCGGTATCTGCGCCGGCAATGACGGCAAGGAGAACGGTTTCCGCGGTGTTGCGCCCGAGGCCCAGATCGCTGTGTTCAAGGTCATGAGCGATGAGGGCTCCGGCAGCTACGCCGACATTCTGGCCGGCGTGGAGGACGCGGTCCGGCTGGGTGTGGATGTCATCAACATGAGCCTGGGCTCCACGGCGGGCTTCACCTACGTGGGCGAGTCTGTCCCCACCTATGACGATATCTATGCCAGCGTGGAGAAAGCGGGCATCTTCCTGGCGGTTGCGGCTGGCAACAGCTACAGCGTGGCCTATGGGAACAACTGGGGACTGGATCTGGCTCTTACCGACAACCCGGACACCGGCACGCTGGCCTCCCCCGGCACCACGATGAGCGGCACCACTGTGGCCAGCGTCAATAACGCCTTTGAGACGGGCGTGGGCTTTATGTTGGACGGACAGGCTTACCCCTACGTGGACAACGCCCCCACAGGCGTGGAGGGCGTCCATGCCTTCAGCGAGCTGGAGGAGGGCGACTACCAGTATGTCATGGTCCCCGGTTACGGTGCAGCCGAGGATTACGAAGGCCTGGATGTGGAGGGCAAGATCGCTGTGGTCTCCCGCGGCTCCATCTCCTTCAATGAGAAGGTAGGCTACGCCAACAACGCAAAGGCGGCGGCGATCATTATCTACAACAATGTCTCCGGCACGTTCTATATGTCCATCAACACCTACTATATCCCCGCGGTCTCTGTGGCGAAGGCCACCGGGCAGGCCCTGGCGGATGCCGCGGTGGACGGCGTGGGTACCCTGACCATCAAGAAAGGTACGTTCCAGTGCGTCAGCGGCGATGGCTACCGGATGAGCATTTTCTCCTCCTGGGGCGCTACGCCGGATCTGCGGCTGGAGCCGGACATCACCGCTGTGGGCGGCAATGTCTACTCCTCCCTGGACAACAACACCTATGGCAGCTCCAGCGGCACCTCCATGGCCTGCCCCAACCTGGCCGGCTGCGCCCTCCTGGTGCGGCAGTACATGAAGGACAAGACCAGCTCCAACTATGTGGCATTCGAGGGGCTGACCGGCTATGAAAGCAACCTGCTGGCCAATACGCTGCTGATGAACACCGCTGCGCAGCTGCAGGACGAGGACGGCCATACATATTCTCCCCGGCGGCAGGGTGCTGGCCTGGTGCAGGTGGAAAAGGCCATGAGCACCACCTCCTACCTGACAGTGGATGGGATGAACCGCCCCAAGATCGAGCTGGGCGACGACGCCGACAGGCGGGGCGCCTACACGCTGACCTTCAATGTGACCAACTTTGCGGATACCTCGGTTACCTTTGCGCTGGATACCCAGGTGATGACGGAGAGCGTGCTGGAGCAGGACGGCCTCAGCTTCATCGCCGAGAAGCCCTACGACCTGACGGACCTGACCAGCATCAACTATATGACCGGCAAGACCGTGAAGGTCAACGCCAACAGCACCGAGACGGTTACCATTCAGCTCCAGCTTTCCAACCAGGCCAAGGCGTACCTCAACGAGAATTTTGCCAACGGCATGTATGTGGAGGGCTATGTGACTCTGACCCCCGTGGGAGACGGGAACAACGGCGTGACTCTGTCCCTGCCCTACATGGGCTACTACGGCGACTGGGCGGCGCCCAGCATCATGGATCAGGGCACCTACGCCGACGGCGTGGACAGTATGTCCAGCCAGTATGAGAACTGCGCGTTCAGCGGCGTCATCTATCCCAATGAGGAGACCGGTGAGCTGGAAAACAACTCCTACTTTGAGCTGGGCTTCAACCCCTACTGGGAGATGCAGGATTCCGAGCACCCCGACGGCGTGCCCTTCTATGCCGACCGGATCTCCATGACCACCCAGGAAGCGGTGCAGAACGGGGAGCAGCAGGGCGTTTTTGCCATCAGCGGCCTCTATGTCTCGCTGCTGCGCAATGCCAAGACCATCCGCTATGCGATCACCGACACGGAGACCGGCGATGTGTACTGGCAGGATACTGCGTTCTATGTGCCCAAGAGCTACTACATGAGCTCGGCAGGCATGTGTGTGCCCGCAGTGGAGCCCATTGTGTGGTACGGCACGGATGCCAATGACAACTATCTGCCGGATGGGACGACCGTGGAACTGCCCGTGCATGCAGAGCTGGACTATGCCCGCGGTGAACAGACCTGGTCCATGCCGATCACCATCGACAACAGCGCCCCTGAGCTGGTGAGCCTTACCACCTACCAGGCCGGAGAGAAGACGATGGCTCGCCTGAAGGCTCGGGATAACCACTATCTGGCCTATATCCTGGTACAGGATATGGACACGCAGGAGAAAATCTTTGAGACGCCCGTGGCGGAGTTCCAGCGGGGTGCCACCACTGTGGTGGAGTTCGATGTGACCGGGCATACCAATCTGGGCGTGCTGCTGGGCGACTACGCCTTCAATGAAACTGTCGATGAGAGCATCTCCCCGGGCGAACCGGCCAGCTTTGGGATGGCTCCCGCCGCAATGGACCTGCAGGTAGCCGAGACAGGCAGCCTCACGGTGTACGGCGCGGCTGCGGAAGACGTTTCCTTTACCAGCGAAGACGAGAGCGTGGCCACCGTGGATGCCGCCGGCGTCATTACCGCTGTAAAGGCCGGCAAGACCCGCATTTGTGCCAGCTATGAGGATCAGACCGCCTACTGTGTGGTCACCGTCACTGACGCCGAGCAGACAGGGCCGGTAGACCCTGTGCCCACCAACGGAGATCTGGCCGTCCGTATCAGCAGCCCGGAGAAGGCCTGTGAGGGCGACTTTGTGACGGTTACCCTGGATGTGACAGAAAACAAGTTCGGATTTGCTGCCGGCAATCTGATCTTCCACTACTCTGACGATGTGCTGAACCTTGTGAAGGTAACCGTGGGCGACATGCTGGAGAACGCTGAGGTGGCTGTCAACGCGCCCTTTGGAACCGGCGGCGCGTCTGTCGATTCCCAGACCAGCAAGGGAACGGTAAAGGCGGCCTTTGCAAATGATACGGACATCCAGGGAACGGGAACGCTGCTGAGCTTCCTGTTCGAGGTGGCGGATGATACCGCGGATCAGGAGGCCTACATGAACCTAACGGTTACCGACCTGTACCAGATGGACCTGTCCAGCTTTGACACGACGGAGCTGTGCCCGGAGGTCAGCCTGACCGTGGAGAGCAAGCCTGAGGTTCCCGGCATTCCGCTTCCCGACATCCCGTCCACCAAGCCCGAGCCCGGTGATTCCGACGAGGACACTGACATCCCCTTTACTGATGTGAAGTCCGGCGAGTGGTATGCCGAGGCTGTGGCCTGGGCGGTGAAGGAGAGCATCACCAATGGCACCTCCGCCACCACCTTCGGGCCGAACGCGGATTGTACCCGCGGCGAGGTAGTGACGTTCCTGTGGCGCGCTGCGGGCTGCCCGGCACCCCAGTCCGGCACCAGTGCTTTTGAGGATGTAAAGGCTGATACATACTATACGGATGCCGTCCAGTGGGCGGTGGAGCAGGGCATTACCAACGGCACCTCCGCTACCACCTTCAGCCCGGACGCCACGGTGACCCGCGGCGAGTTCGTCACCTTCCTGTACCGCTATGCCGGATCTCCCGCTACCAGCGGAACGAACCGATTCAGCGACGTCCAGGCGGGCGCGTACTACTACGACGCGGTGCTGTGGGCTGCGGAGAGCGGCGTCACCCAGGGTGTGACCGCGACTGCCTTTGCCCCCAACGCAACCTGCACCCGCAGCCAGACCGTGACCTTCCTCTACCGTGCGCAGGCGGAGTAAAACGCCACTCGGTCTTCGTTCTGAGCCGATTGCGGCGGTCCTACGGGGAAAATTTAACTGCTAAGATACAAAGGAAGTCAGCCGGACATTTTTGCAAAAATGTCCGGCTGACTTCCTTGCTGCCTTTATAGGCAGAATATGACTGCTGCTTCTGAAACTTTGATGTATCAGGCCCTTGAAGCTGTTGGGGAAACATCCACGTCCCACTGGATGGGCTCCATGCCGATGGAGCGGATGGCGCTGATGACCGTGTCGTTGTACTCGCCGTAGGGGGGGCGGATCAGGGTGGGCCGTACGCCGGTGACCGCCTCGATCTTGTCGCTGCACGTCTCCACGTCGGCGATGATCTCCTCCCGGGAGAGTTTGGACATGTGGGCGTGGGTGTTGGAGTGGTTCATCACCTCGTGGCCCGCGTCGTGGAGGGCCTTGACCGACTCGGGGTATTTGTCCACCCAGCCTCCTACCACAAAGAAGGTGGCCTTCACATTGTACCGCCCCAGAATGTCGATGAGCTCCTGGGTGTCCTCGTTCCCCCAGGGTGACGTCACATTGCGGCGCTGTTTTTGGCGCCGAAGCGTCAAATGCGAGTGGTATTTTGCGCTGCTTTGTGCTATCATGAAGTGGAATGGCATAAAGAGACGGGAAATGCCCGGCGTTCGGAGTAGAGTGCCGGGCATGGGGTCAAAGAACCATATAAAACTGAAAAATGGGAGGTCCCATATTGATGAACATCACCATTTCCGATCTGCTCGATCTGTCCCACACCATGGCGGGGGAGTACCTCAGCCAGTTCCAGTACCCCTGGGAGGCCCTGGACGGCATCAAGGAGATGATCCTCTCCCTGGGCAGCCAGCTCTCCCCGGAGGAGTACAGCCAGCCCCAGGAGCACGTCTGGGTCCACAAGACCGCCGTGGTGGCCCCCACCGCCTATCTGGGCGCGCCCTGCATCATCGGGCCTGAGACCGAGGTGCGCCACTGCGCCTTTATCCGGGGCTCCGCCCTTGTGGGCGCCCACTGCGTGGTGGGCAACTCGGTGGAGCTGAAAAACGTCATCCTCTTCGACAATGTCCAGACCCCCCACTACAACTATGTGGGCGACTCCATCCTGGGCTACAAGAGCCACATGGGCGCCGGGTCCATCACCTCCAACGTGAAGTCGGACAAGACCCTGGTGGTGGTGAAGGGGGAGACCGACATGCCCACCGGACGGAAGAAGATGGGCGCTATCCTGGGCGACTTTGTGGAGGTGGGCTGCAACTCGGTCCTCAACCCGGGCACCATCCTGGGCCGGCACAGCAGCGTCTATCCCACCTCCTGCGTCCGGGGCGTGATTCCCGCCAATTGCATCTACAAGGACAAGGACCACATCGTCCCCCGGCAGGAGAAGTAACGGTTTCCCAGGGCCCAGGCGCCGGAAAACCGGACATCTCCCCGCTTCCGGCGGGGGACAGCGGACAGAACAGGAAAGAGCCCTCACACCGGCCTGAAGAGAATGGCCGGTGTGAGGGCTCTTTTTGTTTGCCCGGCCCGGCATATTGCCGCTCCGGGGATGCATACAATGGGGAGAGAACGCAGGAGAGGAGGACACGCCGTGGCCCAACGCAGCAGGCCGGGGGAGCGGGCCTCGTGGCGGATATCCCGCCGGTTCGACGGCGCCAGGGACCCGGAGTCCCTGGTGCGGGCCCTGATCAAGGCCCACAGGAAGTGAGCTGTTTCCATAAAAGGGGGCGAGATGGGTTTGGAGGTGTGGAGCACGGCGGGCTACCTGCGCCTGTCCCGGGAGGACGGGGACAAGGCGGAGAGCGACAGCATCGCCAACCAGCGCAAGCTGCTGGAGCAGTACATAGCCGCCCGGCCGGAGCTGCGCCTGGCGGACTTCTACCAGGACGACGGCTACACCGGCACCAATTTCGACCGCCCCGCCTTCCGCCGCATGGAGGAGGACATCCGACAGGGCAGGGTAAACTGCGTGCTGGTCAAGGACCTGTCCCGGTTCGGACGGGACTACATCGAAGTGGGGCGGTATCTGGAGCGGGAGTTCCCCGCCCGGGGGGTGCGGTTTATCGCGGTCAACGACCACGTGGACAGCGCCGCAGGCCGGTACGACATGCTGCTGCCCATGAAGAACATCTTCAACACCCAGTACGCCCGGGACATCTCGGACAAGGTGCGCTCCGCCATCCGCACCAAGCAGGAGCGGGGGGAGTTTGTGGGGGCCTTTGCCAGCTACGGCTACCGGAAGGACCCGGAAAACCACAACCGCCTGCTCATCGACCCCCCCGCCGCCCAGGTGGTGCGGCGGATCTTCGACCTGTTCGAGGGCGGCTGGGGAAAGGTCAGGATCGCCAAGTGCCTGAACCAGGAGGGGATCCCCAGTCCCAGCGAGTACAAGCGGATCCTGGGGGAGCGGTACCACAACGGCCGCAGGATGGACAAGACCACCTACTGGACCTACGCCACGGTCCACCGGATGCTGCGCAACCAGATGTACGCGGGGGACATGGAGCAGGGGCGGAGCCTGCGGCCCGCCATGCACGGCAGGGCGAGGCAGAGGGACCGGAAGGACTGGGCGGTGGTGCCCGACACCCACGAGGCCATCATCAGCCGGGAGCAGTGGGAGCGGGTGCAGTCGCTGCTGGAGAAGCGGACCCGAGCGCTGAGCTTTGAGGGGAACCAGAGCCCCTTTGCCGGGTTCCTCCGCTGCGGCGACTGCGGACGGGCCATGGTAAAGACCAGGAGCGCCGGGGGGATCTACTACAGCTGCGGCTCCTACAAGCGGTACGGTCCCGCCGTGTGCAGCAAGCACAGCATCTCCCACGTTCTGCTGGAGGAGATCGTGCTGGAGGACCTGAACCAGGTCATATCCGGAGTCCGGGACCTCGGGGGCCTGGCGGACGAGGCGGAAGCCTGGACTGCCCCCGGTCCCCGGGACCAGCGGGGGCGGCTGGAGGAGGGGCTGGAGCGGCTCTACCGGCTGAAAAAGGCATCCTATGAGGACTACCGGGAGGGACTCATCAGCCGGCAGGACTTCCTGCGCTACCGGGAGGACTACGAGCGCCAGGAGCGGGAACTCGCCGCCCAGCTGAAGGGGCTGCCGGGCGGCGGGGAGGAGACCGCGCCAAACCCATGGGTGGAGGCGCTGGTCCGGCAGGGAAGGCTGACCGGGCTGGACCGGGTCACCGTGGCGGAGGCGGTGAAGCAGATCCTGGTTTTTGCGGACGGGCACATGGAGATCACCTATACCTTTTCCGACCAGCTTGGACTGATACAGCAGTAGGGGGCCTTTCCATTATGGAAAGGCCCCCTTCGTCATTCACTGCGCTTCAGAGAAGAAGCGGACATAGCATCCGGGTACAGACCAGACAACCGGCAGATAAAAGCGGCGGAATGGACAACCATTTCCTGACGAATACGTTACAACGGAAGCAGCAAAGGTCAAAATAAAATGTGAGGTGAAATAGTGTGGAGATCTTCCTGAGCATCGTTGACTGGATTTGGACCAACATCTTCTCCTCGGCGGCCCTGTTTATGGGCCTGTTGATCATGATCGGACAGCTGTGCGCACGGAAACCCGTGCTGGACAGCGTCTGCTCCGGTGTCAAGGGCTATATCGGATACCTGGTATTCAATGTGGCCACAAGCGGTTTCAGTACAACCTTCCGCCCGATCCTCAATGGACTGAGAGCCCTTTTCGGCGTTACCCTTACGGTAAACGACTCGTATTACGGCCTGTCCGCCCAGAAACAGGCGTTTGCCGATGCGGGCGGCAACGACGGCCTTCAGGGCCCCATCCTGGTGGTGGCACTGGCGATCATGATCGTCTTTGTGCTGCTGCGCCGGGTCACAAAGATCCGCTCCTTCCCCATTCAGGGCCATCTGCTGACCAACACCTCTCTCGGCATCCTCCTGATCATCTATCTCATCATGCCGGATGCCAACAACATCACACTGATCGTGGTCTGCGGCGTTATCATGGCGCTGCGCCTCATCGTACCCACCAATTTCTCGGTGGAACCGGCACAGGATCTCACAGACGGAGTTGGCATGGTGGTAGGCCATGCACAGATGTTTGCCGACCGGATCGCATGGGAGGTCGGCAAAAAGATAGAAAAGAACAGCATCAAGAAGACCGGCAAGAAGCCCAAGCGCCTGGACGACCTGCGGCTGCCCGGCTGGCTGCGCATCTTTGACGACGTGTACGTGTCCTGCTTCCTGGTGATGTTCATCTTCTTCGGCATCATCATGGCCATCATCGGCAAGGAAGCCATGATGGAGATCGACAGCAGCCTGAGCGCGGGGAGCAGCTTCCTGATGTACATCTTCGGCACTGCTGCAAAGTTCCCCCTGTACCTGGTCATCCTGTTCTCCGGCCTGCGGATGTTCGTGGCCGAGATCACCGACGCCTTCAGCGGTCTGACTCAGGGCGTCCTGAAGGGCATCCTGCCTGGCATCGACGTGGCGGCCTTCTATGGCTACTGCGGCAACCCCAACATCATTACGGCCGGCTTCCTGTGGGGCACCATCGTGATGATTATCATGACCATCCTGGGCGTGGTCCTCAACGCCCCCGTGATCGTGATGATGGGCTTCACCCAGATGATGTTCGACAACGCCTCCGCCGGTATGTTCGGCCACCACAGAGGCGGCATCAAGGGCCTGATTTTCGGCGCCAGTCTGACCGGTGTGGTGGATGTGGTGTTCGGCGGACTGTGTGCCTGGGTCTACGGTCTGGCGCAGACGGTCCAGGGCGTGGCCGCTCCCTTCGACCAGTCCATCATGATGTCCACCGTGGGCCTGGGAATCAAGTACCTGGGCATTGCGGGACTGGTGATCTGGTGCGTGGTAATGATCGCGCTGCCCCAGATCCAGTACTACTGCTGTAAGGACAAGGAGGCCTACTGGCTGGCCGCTACCGACTGGGAAGAGTATAAGCGGCGCATGCTGGACACGGAAGAGACCAACGCAAGCCATTGATTGGAAAAGAAAAGCCCGATTTTATCTGCCGGCGTTTTTCGTATGAGCGCCTTTTATAGGAGAATACAGCGGCGCGGGGCTTCAAAGCTACAGCTTTGAAGCCCCGCGCTGTCGTTATGTCATCTGTTCCAGTTCCAGCAGATTCAGCACCTTGATGGCCAGATTGGAGTCCATAAAGTAGACGTTGGCAAGGCCGCTCTTCAGCAGCGCCAACAGAGGGAGGGCCTTATAGCCGCCGCTGGCAATGCAGATTCTGGTTTTAATTTCACGCAGCGTTTTTTCGCTGGGAGAGATCATTCTGCTGTAGAGCGGGGTATCCACCACCTGACCATTTTGGCCGAGAAAGAGCCCGCCCATACAGCCCACAGCGCCGCTGGCCTCCAGCCGCTGGTACTCCAGAGGGTCCAGATGATAGGCCCAGGGCTCCAGGGTGGAGACGCTGCTGCAGTGAATGCTCACGCCCTGCTGGGCCTGAAAGATATCCCGCACAGTCCCGCTCTCCACCAACTGATTCCTCAGTTCGCTGGTCTCCAGGATGCAGGGCAGGGCAAAACACTGCGCTCTGCAGCTGTAGAGATCGGCCAGCTTTCTGATCAGGGTCATCTCTTCAAACCGGGGCTCACGCTGTTCCAGCAGACCGGAGAGCTGACGCATCACCATGCCGGGATAGGACTGGCGGGGCCTGAGATGCTGCACGAGCTTGTACATGGTCTTCCCACGGGAGACGCTGAAAACCGCTTTGTTGGAAATGATCCCGTCAATATAGTCGGCAGCGGCCTCACAAGTGCTGTCATATGCGTCGGTCAGGCTCTTGTCTTTGCAGTTTATGACAAAAATATTGCTGTTTTGGAAGTGGTCCCGCAACTTTCCCTCCGCCTCTACGTGCCAGGACTCCGGGTAGTTGACGATTACCTCAATGATGCCCCGCTCCTGCGCCTCTGTGATGAGCCGAAAGACCTTGGTACGGGATATATTGTTTGCGTCCGCAATTTCCTGCTGCGTCATCTTGTTCACATAGTAGCTGACCGCAATATTATAGAGAAGGCGTTCATCTTCCATGGTATCCTCCTGCCCTGCGGGGCGGCGTTATCTCTGTTCCAGCTTTTTTACCCGTTCCGCCAGCATGGAGTCAGTGATCAAGGTATGTACCAGGCCGGTGCGCAGCAGGCCGAGCAGCGCCTGGGCTTTATAAAGACCTGTGGAGACACAGATCAACTGCTTCGCCTGCTCCAATATCTTCCGCGGAGGAGCAATGAAACGGCTGTTCAGAGGTGTGTCGATAAACTCCCCCATCTGGTTATAGAAGTTGCCCTGAATGCTGCCCACAATGCCCAGATCGCCCAGCATCTTGTATTCGTCCTCGCTGAGCCAGCGCTTCCACTGTTCCAGTGTGAGTAGGCTGGAACAGATCACCGTGATCTGTTCTGCCATCTCCACCGCCGGGTAATTGATGGGGAGATTCAGCACAGCGTCCCGCAGTTGGGGACTGTCGAAGATATAGGGCAGCATCATGCAGTAGTACTCACAGTGGAAGGCGTCGCCGATTCTGCGGACAAAATCCGTCTGCTCCAGATAGGGATCTTCCATCCCCAGTAGGCCCTCTGTCTGCACCACCTTCATCCCTGGAAGGGGACGGTGAGGGGAGAGGTTCTGTACGATGCTGTACATGGTCCGCCCGCGGGATACGTTGAGCACGGTGTCATTGGTGAGCTGTGTGGCCAGATAATCCGCCGCACTCCTGCATATCTCGGAAAAAATCTCATTCCCAACGCAGTAACGACCCTCTACAATGATGGCGTCGTGCAGGTTGAAGTGCTGAAAGAAGTAATTTTTCAGATTGATAGGCTGGTAGACCATGGGCCGGACTTCAAATCGCACATAGCCTTTTTCCTCGGCCTCGGTCAGCAGGTGGGAGATCCGGGAGCGGGAGAAGAAAAGCTGCTTTGCAATTTTTTCCTGTGTCATCCCAAGACCGTAATACATGTGTGCGATTTTAAGCAGCAGATCTTCTTCCATGGGGGCCTCCGTAATTGCCGTAAGATTCCCGGTACAGCCGACTTTGTGGTGTGGACATAGAAAACAAAAGCCGAAATTTCAACTTCTGTGACATACAGATTCAACAATAGATATCCACGCTTTAAAAATTATTTTACATGAAAAAACAGGGGAATGCAAGGTGGTTCATACCGGCCTCTGCCGCTGAGAGAATGACCTGGCCGTCTGCGGGCGGAAATGGTGCTCGGCTGCGGGCAGAGCGGACAGAACCAGCCGGGAGTCTCCTTCCCCCTTGAAACCGCCGCGCCGCTATCTCACATCAGCCCAGGCCGCGTCGAAAGAGATGGAGATCATCTTCTGATCCCGCTGTACGCAGTAGATGGGCAGCTGGCGGGTGGTGGCGGATGCGCCCACCACGGCGGGATGGTTGACCACATAGAACATGGCGGCCGCCGCCAGCACGCAGGCAAAGGCGGCCAGTATTTTGCGCCGGACCAGAAACAGCTTCATTACAATACCTCCTACAGTTTCTTGTGGTATCTATATATGAGCGGAACAGGGGCGGCATGTCGGCGGAAGCAGGCGGGCGCATGAGGGAGCGCGTTCAGGGCGCCCGGGAGGACCGGGCGCTCGCTCCGGCGGCGGGAGACAAAAAACACGGAAGCGCCCGGACCGGGAGGTCCGGGCGCTTCCGCATAATCAGAGAAGGCTGTGCGCTGAATCACAGGCCAAAGGAGGGGCGCCGGAAAAGGGCGGGAGAGGGACCACACCGCTCCGGCATGAGATGGGGGAAACAGAATGTCTGCACAGCGGATCTTTTGTTAGCTTAAGCTAACCATCCGTTGGGAAAAGACTACCACATCAATGGGAATATGTCAAGGTTTTTTGCAAAAAAAGAGATCCGCGCCGGGCTTTTGCCCGGCGCGGACGGAAAACAGCAGCATGAGGATGTTTTACCCGGCCATAAACAGCCGGTCCAGGAAGCGCAGGAAGATGCCGGGCACTGTGAGCCGCGCCACCGCCCGCTCCGCCACGATGGGGATGGTCTGGAGGACCTGGCCGTCCACGGTCACCACCATCTCGCCCAGTTTCTGGCCGGCCTCCACCGGGGCTTCCACGTTTTCGCACAGGTTGATCTGGGAGTTCACACTGTTGAGCTGGGCCTTGTCCACCAGAATGCGGCTGGACGCCGACAGCACCGGCTGGACGCAGTCCTCCTCGCCCAGGAGCACGTCGATGGGGGGCAGGGCCTGGTCGGGGTAGACGTCCATCAGGGTGTAGTTGGCAAAGCCGTAGTCCAGCAGGGCCCGGGCGGTGTCAAACCGCTCCTGGGAGGTGGGGGACTTGAGCACCACCGCGATGAGCTCCATACCGCCCCGCTCCGCCGTGGCCGAGAGGCAGTAGAGGGCGGAGTCGGTGGAGCCGGTCTTCAGGCCGGTGGCGCCGTCATAGAAGCGGATCAGCTTGTTGGTGTTGGTGAGCTGAAAGGCGCCGTCCCGCAGGGTGTCCATCCAGATGGTGGTGTACTCCCGGATGGAGGGATGGTTGAGGATCAGTTCCCGGCTCATGAGGGCGATGTCATAGGCAGAGGTCAGGTGCCCGGCGGCAGGCAGGCCGGTGCAGTTGACAAAGGTGGTGTCCGCCATACCCAACTCCGCCGCCCGCTGGTTCATCAGGGCCACAAACCCCTCCTCACTGCCCGCCACCAGCTCGGCCAGGGCCACGGCGCCGTCGTTGGCGGACACCACGGCCACCGCCTTCAGCAGGTCGTGGACCGTCATCTGCTCCCCTTCCTTCAGCCAGATCTGGCTGCCGCCCATGGACACCGCATGGGCCGACATGGTCACCGTCTGGTCCAGGGAGATGCGGCCGCTGTCAATGGCCTCCATCACCAGCAGCAGGGTCATGATCTTGGTGACGCTGGCGGGCTCCAGCTTGTCGTGGGAATTCTGTTCGTAGAGAATGGTGCCGGTCTCCTTTTCCATCAGCACCGCCGCGCCGCAGCTGACCGCAGGCGCGCCGGACGCCGCCCGGGCCGTGGGGACGGAAAACGCCAGAAGGACGACGGCCAGCGCCGCCGCAAGGAGCTTTTTTCTGTGGTTCATATGGCAGTTCCTCCGTGGTTGATTTCTAACACAGAGGATATGGAATTGTGCCCGGTTCTATACAGCGCAGAGAAATTTTGATGTGCGGACAAAAAAGAAAAAAGTGCGCTCCGGACTGACCGTCCGGAGCGCGGAGGAGAGAGGGCTCAGCCCTGGGCCTTGGCGGCCATCTCGCCGGCAAAGGCAGCCGCGGAAGCCAGGTCGGCCTGGTCGGGGTGGGGGAGGGCGCGGTCGAAGTTGGCCAGAAAGCTGGCCGCCTTGGGGTCGCCCGGGTTCTGGGCGGCCATGGCCTCATACCGGGTCCGGACGGCGGCGGGCATCTTCCCCTGGCACATCCAGCCCCCCAGCACCGTGTTTCCGGCGGGGAGCAGCGCCCGGGTCCGCTGAAGAATGGCCTCAAAATAGGCCTCGCTGCCGCCGAAGCCGGCGGTGCCGAAGAGGGCCACCTGCTTGCCCGCCAATTGGGCCATCAGCTTCTGCATGTCCGGGGGACAGACCCCCTTGTCCGTCCAGAAGCCCAGGAACAGCACCTCCTCCTGGGGGACGGCGGTGTCCGGCCCCACGGCCTCCAGCCGGGCCTGGCCGGCGGGGAGCGCGGCGTAGACGGCACGGGCCACCTGCTCGGTGTTGCCGGTACCGCTGGAATACAAAACTGCGTAACGCATGGGCACACATCCTTTCGGGAGATCAAAGCGGAAGGAACAAACCGGAGTGTATCCGGTGGGATGATCATATCACGACTTCCCGCCCTTGTCGAGGGACAGGCGGGATGTTATAATAAGGTCTGCTATCAAAATGGGCGGCCGCCGATGGGCCGTAAGGAGGAGAGCGGGATGGAAGGGATGTTTCTGCCGGTGCTGTCTCACTTTCAGAATGAAAATATCTGGATCTCCAGCGACGGCAAGCTGCGCTATCAGGTGACCCCCGCCACTGTGACCGGTGAGGACGGCCAGGAGGAACAGATCCTGGTCGCCGAGACCTGGGAGGGTCCCTGGAGCCGGGAGTTTTCGGCCATTGAGGGGATAGAGGAGTTCCCCATGACCGACGATGGGATTGAGGAGCTGCGGGTCTGGCTGATTCTGGAGAGCGAGAAAATGAATGAGCGGCCGGACAAGAGCCTGGCGGAGAATCTGGCCCGCCGGGAGGCGGTCGTCCGCGCCAGGGAGGAAGCCCGGGCCGAAGGGGAGAAGGACTGACCCGCCAGCCATAAAACCATAAAAAACCGCGCCTGTCACTGGACAGGCGCGGTTTTTGTTATGGGGTTCAGGCCTCGGCGGAGGCGAAGAGGGAGGCGGCCCGGAGGACCAGGGCGGCCAGCTCAGCCCGGGTGGCAGTGGCCTTGGGGGAGAGGGTGTCGCCCTTGCCGGTGCCGTTGACCAGGCCGGTCTCCACGGCCCAGGCCATGGCGTCGGCGGCGTAGCCGGAGACGGCAGCCGCGTCGGTGTAGGCGCTCAGGTCAGCCTTGCCGGTCACGTCCAGCCCCAGAGAGGCGGCGTAGTTGTACAGCATGACCACGGCCTGCTCACGGGTGAGAGCGGCGGTGGGGTAGAAGGAGCCGTTGCTGCCCTGGACCACGCCGGCAGAGGCGGCCCAGTTGACCGCGTCGGCGTACCAGACGCCGTCGGCCACGTCGGCGAAGCCGGCGGAGGTAGCCTCGGGGGAGCCGGCCAGCCGGTACAGGACCATGGCCAGCGCGCTGCGGTCAGTGGTGCTCAGGGGGAGGAAGGCGCCCTTGCCGTTGCCCTGGAGCAGGTCCTGGGCGGTGGCGCTGCCCACGGCCTCGGAGAACCAGTCGCCGGTGTTCACGTCGGTGTACTTGGCGGCGGCCAGGGCCTTGGCGTTGTCGCCGCTGTCAGCGCTGCCGGTGCAGATGTCGCCCAGCAGGCTGGAGAAGGCGGTGTTGCTGATGAAGTTGAACTCGTCCCGCTGGTGGACCTTGTTGGTCAGGGTGTTGGCGAAGAGGACCAGGTTCAGGCCGTTGCCGTGGTACTCAATGGCCTGGATGGAGTCGTCCAGGAAGTCGGCATAGTGGTCGCCGGTGCTGGGCAGGAAGCCCTCCAGCAGCTCCTTGGAGCCGTCCAGCTGCACCAGCACCTGGGCGCCCTCGGGGATGGAGGAGAAGTAGCCGGCGCCGTAGCCGTAGAGCACGTCGTCACCCTCGGCCACATAGCTGGCGGTCACCAGGCTGTCGGTGGGATAGGTCACATAGGCCAGAGCGTCCATGGCGGAGCGGTCCACGGTCTCCCGGACCAGGGAGCCGTCGGCGAAGAGGGTCACGGCGGAGCGCATGGCGTTGGAGCCGTAGCCGATGTAGGGGGTGCCGGACTTGACGGCGGCCAGGGCCTGGTCGTCCAGAGCGGCGGCGCCGATGATCAGGTCGGCCTCAGCGGCGTTGTCGGTGACGGTGAAGCCCAGCAGCTCCATGGACTGGCGGTCGTAGTTGTACTGGGCGGCGCCGCTGACCAGCGTGCTCTTGACAAAGCCGGTGCTGTTGTCGGCGGGCTTGCCGGAGATGTAGATCACAGGGGCCTTGGTGATGGTCAGGGACAGGGGAGCCTCGGCGGCGGTGACGCCCTTGCCGGTGAGCAGGTAGGTCTGGGAGACGGACTGCCAGTCGGCGTAGTCGCACAGGAAGGAGCCCTTGTCCTCGCCGGTGAGGATCATGGCCACGGTCTTGCCCGCCCGGAGCAGATCGTTGACGGCGGAGGTGGAGTCCTCGGAGGCGTTGGACAGGATGACCTTCTCGCCGGTGACGCCGGTGAAGGAGGAGGACACATCCCAGTCGTCGGTCACGGAGCAGGCGGCGGCGATGGTCTCGTAGGCGGCGGGCTCGGCACAGGTGACCATGTCAAAGCCGCGGGTGTAGTTGAAAGCGGTGATGCCCTCGGAGTAGAGGACGGGCCACTCGGTGATGACGGTGCCGTCATACAGCACGCCGTTGGCCACGCTGCGCTTGGCCTGGTACATGGAGATCACCGCGGTGCCGGCGGGATACTCCACGCCGTCGTAGGTGAAGGCCTTGTCGGCGGTCATGACGGTGACGCCGTTGCGCGCCAGGTAGGTGAGCATGTCGTCGGCGGCCTGGAGATTGCTCTGGTTGGCGCCGTCCAGGGGGATGATGTAGCACTCGGGGTAGAAGTTGCCGTTCTGGCCCTCGCCGTCGTACTCGGGACGGAACAGGTCGGCCTCGGCGCCCTCCTCGTCGTACTGGTTGCAGAACCACTGGCCAACCAGGTCGTAGGCGTCGGAATTGGCGTTGGTCACGCCGCGCTCAAAGATCTTGGTCTGGCAGAGCAGGTAGCTCTCCTTGTTCTGGGCGATGTAGTCGCTCTGGCCCAGCTGGCCGTAGGACAGGGCGGTGACCATGTAGTCGTCGTAGGCGGGGACCTCAACGGTGTAGGCCACGGTGCCGTGGAGCATGGCGTACTGGGGGGTGTAGCTGGTGGACATGTCGTCCCAGGGATCGTACCACTGGGTCTGGTAGCTGCCGTCGGCGTTGACCTCGCCGGTGTAGCTCAGGTAGTCGCGCTGGGGGGTCACATAGCTGTTGTGGCCGTCGTTGTTGGCCACGGCGGCAATGCCCAGGGCCTCGCCGCCGGTCATCAGGTGCTCGGCCAGCAGATCGTACTCAAAGTTGGGCTCATGAGGGGGATCGCAGGGCTCGCACTGGAAGGCCTCCACACGGCCGTGGAACTCGGCAAAGCTGACGGGGTTCCACTCCGCGATGAGGGCGGTCATGTTCTGGGTCTCGGCCTGGGTCTGGAAGGAGTTGTCCCGGTTCAGGTCAAAGCCGCCGGAGGAGGTACGGGTCAGATAGGTACGGCCCTCCACGTTCTCCTCGGGCACCAGGATGAAGAACACGTCGCTGAGGAGGTCGTCCACATTGACGGTCTCGGTCTCGATGGTGTAGTACTTCTCCAGGTCCACAACGGTGGACACGTCGGCGGTGGTGCCGTCGGCGTTCTTGCCCTTGATGTAGCCCAGGTAGGTGGCGGTGTCGGCCACCAGGTCGGGCACGGCCACGGAGCCGGCCTCGCCCTCGGGGCCCATCTGGGCGGCCAGCTCGGCCTCGCCCTCGGCGGTGAAGCCGGTGAGCTTGTCGTAGTCGATGGTGCCGTCGCCGGCGGCGGCGTTGAGGAGCATCCAGGCAAAGGCGGTGACGCCGTCGCTGGCGGCCACCTCATTGGCGTGGACGTTGGAGTACATCACGGGTACCTGGTAATCGCCCAGGGTGCCGTTCTCGATCTTGGCGATGAGGGCGGTGGGGTCGCTCTCGGCCTCCGCCTTGATCTCCTGCCACTTCTCCACCGCGGCCTTGTCCTTGGCCACGATGAGGTAGGGCATATCCAGGCTGGCCATGCCGTTGTCGCCCTGGCTCATGCCCATGGAGAACTTCTCCACGTACAGGTCGGTGTTCTCGGCGGCAAAGGCCACCATCTCGTCGATCTCCTCATAGATCTCGCTCATGGTGTGGAACTGGTCGTAGGGGGCCACCTTCACGCCCACGGCGCCCAGGGTCTCACCATCGGCCTGCGCGGTCAGGTTGAAGTAACCGCACACATCCATGTAGTAGCCGCCATTGACGTGAGGCACGCTGAAGTCGTCCAGGAAGTAGCAGGTGTTGGCAAAGGTCAGGGTCACGTACACCTGGCCGTCAACCTCCTCGGCGGAGGAGACCAGGTCGGTGAAGAAGGGGGTCTCCCCGTCCTTGCACATCCAGGTGTCCAGGGCGCCGCCCTCGGTCTGGTTGGGGAACAGGGTGTCGTCCAGGTAGTCCTTGGTCTCGTCGGGCACCAGGGACCACACCGCGTCAGCGGCGGCGGCCTGGGCCTGAGCCAGGGTCATGTCGACGGGGAGCATGACCTTGAAGGTCCGCTCGGCGGTGAGGGAGATGGCGTTCTCTCCGCCGTCCTCCGTGGTGTTGACAAAGCTGGCGGCGGGGGCGGCGGTGTCCGTCTCCGCGGCAGCGGCGGGCAGAGAGACCAGCGACAGGCACAGGGCCAGCGCCAGAATCAGAGACAGCCACTTTTTGGGCGTGTGGGTACTGCTTTTCATTTGCTTCACCTTTCCTTCTCTCAAATCGCGGGCACACAGAATAAAAATACGGAATACTCACAACTTGATGAATAAATATGAATGAATAATACCACCGCAGAAGAAAAGTGTCAACTGTCCAAATGGTAAAAAATGCACAAAATAAAAGGGCGAAAACCGGAGTGTTCTGGCGAAAAGAGTGACGCGCAGGGGCGGGTACAGGGAGGGACGGGAAAATAAGACCCTGGAAATGGCAATAAAGAAGCGCCCCGAAGGAGAATCGGGGCGCTTTTCGTGCTGGAATATTCAGAAAGTGAAGTCCACAGCCACCCGCTGCTCGATCACCTTTTTGATGTAGTCCACAACCTTCAGATGCTCGGGGTGGTTGGCGTAGACGGAGAGGGTGTCGGTGTTGGCGGTCTCCACGATGAGGGCCAGGTCGAAGTTGCCCTGGATGGAGCCGATGTCGATGCCCACCTCCATGTGCTTCACCTCGGGGATGACCCCCACCAGGGCCAGCAGGCGGTCCCGGACCAGAGCGCAGTTCTCGGCCCGGGACTTGCCCTCGGCCTGGTCCTTGAACTTCCATACGACAATATGCTTGAGCATGGGAATAACCTCCTTTGCAGCGTTACCGGAGCGGACAGCCGGGCAGGCAGCCAAAAATCCGGGGAGAAAACCCGCCGCGTTTCCACCAGAATGACCGTTGCGCCGGGCGCCTCATTTATATTATAATGCGTACGGCGCGGCGGAGCAAGCCCGGAAGGGGCGGGATCTCTGCCGCTTACTGGAAAAATGCGGGGCTGGGGGAGATACCGCCCGGACCTGCGGCCTTTCCTAGGAAAGAAGGAAAAAGCATGGAATATCGGATGAATCGGAGCCTGAGCACATCCTACCGGCTGGCAGGGGTGGTGTTCCTGGTGGCGGCGGTGCTGCTGTGGGTGTACAGCGGGCTGGAGCTGATGGGGGACGACAGTCTGCGGCTTCTGTGCCGCATCGGCGCCGTGGTGGTGGCGGTGCTGGCGGTGGTTTCCCTGCTGCGCCCCGCCCGGGCCTGCGTCCGGCTGGAGGACGACGATACCCTCCGCTGCTGCGACGGCTACGGACCGGCCAAGCGGGTCGCCACCGGCGACATCGCCCGGGTGGACCTGCTGGGCGGACGCCGGATGGCCCTCTACCTCAAGAACGGAAAGCGGATCAATCTGGAATTCCTCTTTGAGGGACGGGAGATCTTCCTGGCCGAGCTGCGGTCCAGGGGCATCCCGGTGGAGAGCCCGGCGCAGCGATAACAAGTGGTTTTTAAAGTAAAGTATGGAGCGCCGTGCCCCTCAGGGGGCGCGGCGCTCCATACTTTTCAGGAAATGTGTCAGTAGGCGTACAGGTACAGGATATCCTCGGCCAGAAGGTTGAGCGTACCGTCAGGAGAGACGGTATAGACGTCCGCAGAAGAGGGGGCTGAGGATGCGAGGTCAACGCACACGGTGATGCAGGTCTGGCTGCCCACCCCGGTGACAGTAAGAAAGACGTTGTCGTCCTCCGCTGCGGGCACCTCCACGGAAATAGGATCGCCGCCGTCGGAGAAGAGAAGTCTGGTGTTGTCGTCGGCGGAGCAGAGGATGGTGTTGTCCGCAGTGATTACGGCGAATTCAGTGCCATGAGTCAGGAACACCGGCTCCCCACCCGCCCGGAGGGCGTAATAGTTCCGCGCCAGCTGTGTATCGCCGGGGAGGGTGTAGAGCATCAGGGACAGGTCGGAGGAGGCGCCCAGCAGGGAGAGCATGTGCCCCTGGGCCAGCACCTGGGAGGCGGGGGCGCCCCACAGGTCGTCAAAACGGTAGAGGGTGTTCTGCTCGCTCACGCCGCTGATCTGGACCACCAGGCTGTTTCCGTCCTGGGAGGTGTAGGCGGCAGAGAGAGAGAGAAAGGTGTCCTCGGGAAACAGAGCGGAGGCCTCCCCGTCCCCATCCAGCAGCCAGATGTTCTGGTCCGAGCGGAGGCATTTTTTCCGTAGCGTGTCCACGTTGTACAGGCGGACAGAGAGGTAATTGGTGCCGTTATAGCTGCTGGAGGAAAAGGCCGGGGAACAGAGGGACTGAAGGGAGAAGGCGCCGATGTTCCGGGGTTCCTCGCCCTCCCGGCAGAACCAGGTGACGGGGCTGTCGTCCTCTTCCGTCGTGTAGAGCAGCTCGGTGCCGTCCCGGTTGGAGAGCAGGCTTGCTAAGAGGGACAGCCGGTCGGTGAGCAGGACGGAAGCTCCGTCCCGCCAGGCGTACAGGGAGAGACTGCTGCCGTCCAGGACGGTGTAGTAGAGCGTGCCGCTGTCAGTGACCAGGGCGGGGGCCATATCCTCAGAGGGAAGCTCCTGGAGCACGCCGCCGTCCAGCATCAGGCAGAGATGAAAGTTGCCGTCGCTGTCAGAGGCTGTCTGCCACACCAGGGCATGGCCGCCGTAGGACAGGAGGACGGAGGAGGGGGACACGCCCTCGGCCGCCAGCGTCGGGGCCTCCTCGCTCCGCTGGAGCCAGAGCTGCCCATCCGCGGTGACCCAGGCGGCGGTGCTCCCGTCGCCGGAGAGCGCGCAGTACCCCACCTGCTCCGCCAGGGTGGTGCAGCCAACGGAATCGGCCCGGTACAGGGTGCCTTCGGCATCCGCCAGCAGGAGCACGGACTTGTCCGCGGACATAGCGGCGGAGCGGAACGCGGTGTTTTCCTGCGGGAGGGTCAGCACCTGCTCCGTACCCCGCCACAGCTCCGCCTGGGCAGGGTCGGACCTGGCCATGAAAAAGAAGGAATTCTGACTGTTCAAAACAAAGGACGGGTCCAGCTGGGGCGGGCGGGTGAGGAAGAAGGCCAGAGTGCCCGCCGCAGCGGCCAGCACCAGTACCGCGGCCAGCACAAAGAGGAGCCGCCGCCTGGGGCGGGGTGCAGCCGCAGCGGCAGCCGGCTGCTCTGCAGGGACCGCCTCCTGCTCCGCATGGGCCTCCCGGTCGGGAAGCGCCGCGCCGCAGCGGCCGCAGAAGCGGTCGTCGGGACCGTAGGGGAAACCGCACTTGGGACAGAACATAGGGTATCTCCTCCAGAAAAGTCAGAATCGACAGAATACTTGGGGCCAAATCCATCCTAGCACACCGGTGGGGAGATGGCAAGAAGCGGGAGAAAAAAGGGGGAGTACCCGGCAAAAAGGCGGAGAAACGGGTGACAGAAGGGGGAAAGCGTGCTATACTATCCATAACTGCGCGCATGCCGCGTATTGGAAAGAAAGGACAATGTACAATGAAATGGATGAAACGTACGGCCGCTCTGGGCGCCGCCGCGCTGCTGGCCCTGTCGCTGACAGCCTGCTCCGGCGGAAACGCCGACGAGACGGTGGCTGCCGCCCTGGAGAAGGTGAAGGGCGCCGCCAGCGTGGACGCCGTCATCGAGATGGCGGCGGAATACACCTCTGAGGACCAGGATCTGTCCGTCACCAACCGGATGACCCTGACCACCTTCCAGGACCCGCTGAAGATCAAGGCGGAGGTGGCGCTGGACATGGCCACCGGCGACGACACCTACAACCAGACCATCACCATGTACGCCCGGAAAGAGGGGGAGGACCTGGTCCAGTACGCCACCGACGGCACCTACTGGGCCAAGCAGACCACCACCCAGGACGTGCTGGACACCTATAACGCCGGGGATACCCTGGGCGGCTACCTGGATCAGGCCTCCGGCTTCAAGAAGGACGGCACCGAGACCGTCAACGGCGCCGACGCGGTGAAGTACACCGGCTCCATCAGCGGCGCGCCCCTGGTGGACATCCTGGATACCAACGGCTACCTGTCCTCCATCTCCTCCATGTCCGAGGACCAGCAGGAGAAGATCAGGGCCAACCTGGAGAACATGCCCGCCGCCTCTGTCACCGTGTGGGTGGACCAGCAGGGCTACCTGGTCCAGATGGAGATGGACATGATGGAGGTCATCGACAACATGGAGGCCAACATCGACGAGACCCTGGGCCATCCCACCACCACGGAGGACGAGGCCACCAACCAGCTGGTGAGCTCTGTGATCCGGATGAACTGCTCCAACTTTGACGCGGCCACCGACTTTGAGATCCCCGCCGAGGCCCTGGAGGCGGAGGACCTGACCACGGTCCAGAACACCGACGGCACCCAGAGCACGGACGGTTCCCAGAGCGCCGGAACCGACGGCCAGAGCGGCGCCGAGGGCGGCGCGGCCGTCAACGAGTAAAGGGACAATATAATATAAGGTAGCAGGAGCGGGGGAAGCGGCGGCTGTCCCCGCTCCTGTTTTTTTGCAGGGAACTTTTCGGCGGGAAAAACGTCTGAAAAACAGCAGATTCTGGAACGGGGAGAAAAAGACAGGGTTCCCGTTGCTTTTTCCAGAATGAGCCGCTATAATTATGTTAAGTGCAGCAACCCGCCTTCCGGCGGGAAAAGGACGAGCCCGAATTTGGAGGTGCGCTATGAAACGAAACAGACTGCTTTCCGGTGCGCTGGCCCTGGCGCTGGTGCTCTCACTGACCACGGTACCCGCATTCGCCGCCACGTTCCCCGACGTGCCCGCCGGATACTGGGCGGAGTCCTACATCAACGACATGGCCGCCCAGGGCGTGTTCAAAGGCTATGACAACGGCGAGTTCCGCCCCAAGAACGAGCTCCAGGGCAGCGAGGCCCTGGCCCTGTGCGCCCGCATCGCCGTGGAGACCGATCTGCGGACCCAGATCGGCAAGGACCGGGCCAGTGAGATCTCCGCCATCATGGGGGATCAGCAGTCCTGGTTCCGGGACGAGTACGCCACCTGCCTGGAGGCGGGCATCCTCTCCTACACCGAGCTGAAGGGGCTCTATGACTCCGGCGCGCTGGACAACGGCAGGACCATCACCAAGGAGGACTTCGCCCTCTACCTGGTGCGGGCCATGCAGCTGGACTCCATGGCCGAGCACCTGTCCAGCTACACCCTCACGTTCACCGACAAGGCCGACATCACCCCCGGCCGTGAGCCCTATATCTACCTGCTCAATACATACGGCATCATCACCGGCACCGACCAGAACCAGTTCCAGCCCAAGAGCACCGTCACCCGCGAGGTGGCCGCCACCATGCTCTCCCGGGCCATCGCCTTCATGAAGGAGCGGGGCACCAGCGTGGAGCTGCCCAACTACACCGACTACGAGTGGCAGGCGGGCACCATCGTCTCCGCCACCTCCAGCAGCAAGAACGTGCTCCTCCTCACCCTCAACAGCGACCTGTCCGGCTCCTACACCATCTCCCTGCCGGCGGACACCCCCATCTATGAGAACAGCATGCTGGTGGACAGCGCCCTGCTCCAGACCGGTACCTACGCCCGGGTGTGCTACGATGAAGACGGCACGCCCATGGCCGTGCGCGTGTCCGGCAAGCTGGACACCGTGGCCGGCACTGTGGTGGGCGTGTCGGACAGCGGGATTCTCCTCAATGTGAACGGCACCTCCCTCACCCTGCCCTACGACCGCTTCACCGAGGTGCAGGTGGGCCAGAAGGTGGGCGGCTATGAGCTCATCGACCCCGAGGCGGGGTACACCACCGCCGTCTGCCGGGTGGACCAGCAGGACCACCTGGCCGCCGTCCAGCTCTCCGGCGGTACCCGGAAGGCCGAGGGCCTGATCACCGCCGTGGAGACCCAGGCCTCCGGCGGCAGCGTGCTCACCATCTCCGGCTTTGACGGCCAGCAGGAGCGGCTCACCGTCCCCGCGGGCACTGCCATCACCGCCAACGGCCTGGCCGTCTCCGCCATGAACACCAGCTATGTGGGCAGCTATGTGTCCCTCCGGGTGTCCAATGACAACGGCAACGTGACCACCGCCGCTGTGGATACCGTCACCCAGTACATCCAGGGCGCCGTGAAGAGCGTGGGCAGCGCCAGCGGCGTCAGCAACGTGACCATCACCGACCTGAAGACCAACAAGGCCACCACCTACAACTTTGCCGCCAGCGCCGTGGTGACCTATAACGGCAAGACCGCCGCCGTGTCCGACGTGCAGAAGGACTGGTTCGTCACCGTCCGCCTGTCCGGCGGCGAGGTGTCCATGCTCGCCGGCTACCCCGGCTCCACCGTCACCTCGGGCACCATCACCGACATCAGCTACCCCGCCGGCACCACCACGGAGGTCATCAGCGTCACCACCGCCGACGGCCGGGTGGTCCCCTTCCAGATCGACCTGTCCGATCCGCCCCAGATCCGGCGCAGCGAAAAGCCCAGCACCATTGACAAGCTGCGCACCGGCGACGCCGTCACCGTCACCGTCCGCTACAACGCCGTCACCCTGATCGACTCCGTGCCCCAGAGCGCCAATGTCTCCGGCACCATCACCCGCAAGAGCGAGGATACCTCCGGCGTCACCATCGAGGTGGAGCTGGACAACAACGGCGGCACCGTTACCTACGCCATCACCAGCGGCGTGTCGGTGAGCCAGGACGGCAAGCTCATCTCCATGTACGACCTGCGTGTGGGCTACCACGTGGCCATGGTCACCAACGGCGACACCGTGGCCTCCATCGAGGTGGACAAGACCACCACCAGCAGCAGCCAGCTCAACGGCACTGTCATCTACGTGAACACCTCCGACCGGACCATCACCTTCCGGGCCGACGACGGCACGGGCAACGGCTCGGTGATCCAGGTCAGCGCCCCCTCGGGCACCGTCATGCAGGAGGCCACCGGCGGCAGCTTCTCCCTGGGCAGCCTGAAGACCGGCGACAGCCTGAACATCTACGGCGGCTACACCAGCTCCGGCGAGTTCAAGGCCAGCATCATCATCCGCACCGCCAAGTAATCGCGGCGCTTTTCCGGCAGTTTTGGACCGGGCCGTCCCATGGGGCGGCCCGGTCTTTTGCGCCCGGCGGGCAAAGCGGACAGAACAGCGCCCCATCTGGCCTTTTCCTTTGTGTAAGTGGCCAAAACCACGGTTTTTTTGAAAAAAGAGCAAAAAAATACCGAGAAACTCTTGACATAGCCCTATGTTTAGGGTATTATATCAGAGCGCCTGTTTAGGGCGCGATCTGCGATGATGCGGGAGATTGCGGCGTGAGCCGGTAACTTCCGCGGAGTATGTCCGAGCTAGAATCGGGCGGCTGAGGAATCTGTGCACGGGCGTATATCGCCGGTGCATGGAGTAAACCGGCCTGCTTAGAGCCGGTTTTCTTCATGTCCTGGAGTGATACGCACGGAACCGTGGACATAAGATTTCTCACCGTACGAAGCGTGCGAGGAGTACCGAACCCCACTTCGTATGTTTAAGGAGGAAACACCATGGCAGCCCAGAAAGAAATGATTCGCATCCGTCTCAAGGCTTACGACCACCAGCTCATTGACCAGAGCGCCGAGAAGATCGTGGAGACCGCCAAGCGCACCGGCGCGTCTGTCTCCGGTCCTATCCCTCTGCCCACCAAGAAAGAGGTCGTGACCATCCTGCGCGCTGTGCACAAGTACAAGGACTC
This sequence comes from uncultured Pseudoflavonifractor sp., assembly GCF_944387275.1. Lineage (GTDB taxonomy): Bacteria > Bacillota > Clostridia > Oscillospirales > Oscillospiraceae > Pseudoflavonifractor > Pseudoflavonifractor intestinihominis. The sequence continues at coordinate 1,148 of NZ_CALXEG010000009.1, read as the reverse complement.
CCGGGAGCAGTTTGAGCGCCGCACCCACAAGCGCCTCATCGACATCCTCAAGCCCTCCCCCAAGACCGTGGAGGCCCTGATGAGCCTGGAGCTCCCCGCCGGCGTGGAGATCGAGATCAAGCTGTAATTGAACAGCTGAGTCTCACAACTATGTTGTACCCGCAGTCCGCCGCGTTTTGAGGCGGACGGGTCAAGTTGGCAGACCAATGGGGAGCCTGATGCCCCAAGTCTTCCAACCAATAACCTTATTTAAGGAGGAAAACACATGGAAAAGGCCATTATCGGCAAGAAGGTCGGCATGACGCAGATCTTCGACGAAGCCGGCAAGGTCATCCCGGTCACCGTCATTGAGGCTGGCCCCTGCGTGGTCACTCAGAAGAAGACCGTGGAGAAGGACGGCTACACCGCTGTGCAGCTGGGCTTCGAGGACGTGCCCGAGCGCAAGCTCACCAAGCCCGAGCTGGGCCACCTGAAGAAGGCCGGCGTCAGCCCCAAGAAGGTCCTCAAGGAGTTCACCCTCAACAACGCCGAGACCATGAACATCGGCGACGAGGTCAAGGCCGACACCTTCGCCGCCGGCGATCGTGTGGACGTGACCGGCATCAGCAAAGGTAAGGGCTACGCCGGCGTCATCAAGCGCCACGGCGCTCACCGCCTGAAGGAGTCCCACGGTACCGGCCCTGTGCACCGTCACGCCGGTTCCATGAGCGCCAACAGCGATCCTTCCCGCATCTTCAAGGGCAAGATCGGCGCCGGCCAGATGGGCAACGAGCAGGTCACCGTGCTGAACCTGGACGTGGTCAAGGTCGACCCCGAGCTGAACCTGATCGCTGTCTGCGGCGCCATCCCCGGCCCCAAGGGCGGCATCGTCTGCCTGCGCAGCTCTGTTATCAACGTCAAGGAGAAGGGCGCTGCTGCCGACATCTCCAAGAACCCGCAGAAGGCTTCCGGCCGCAATCCCCAGAAGGCTTCCGCCCGTAACAAGTAAGAAAGGAGAGATACCAAATGCCTAAAGCAACTGTTGTTGATATGACCGGCAAGAAGGTCGGCGAAGTGGACCTCTCCGACGCTATCTTCGGCATTGAGCCCAACGTGAGCGTTGTTCACGAGGCTGTCAAGAATCACCTGGCCAACTGCCGCCAGGGCAC
>NZ_CALXEG010000008.1 GCF_944387275.1 uncultured Pseudoflavonifractor sp. | reverse complement strand
GTCCTCCACGACGGCCCTCCCTACGCCAACGGCAACATCCACATCGGCACCGCCCTGAACAAGATCCTCAAGGATATGATCGTCAAGCACCGGAACATGACCGGCTGGTGCGCCCCCTACGTGCCCGGCTGGGACACCCACGGCCTGCCCATCGAGTCCGCCGTCCTCAAGGACAAGAAGGTGAAGCGGGACGAGATGACCACCGCCCAGTTCCGCACCAAGTGCAAGGAGTACGCCGAGAGCTATATCGCCAAGATGACCAGCCAGTTCCAGCGCCTGGGCGTGCTGGGCGAGTGGGAGAACCCCTATATCACCCTGCTGCCCGAGTTTGAGGCCAAGCAGATCGAGGTCTTTGGCAAGATGGCCGAGAAGGGCCTCATCTACAAGGGCATGAAGCCCGTGTACTGGTGCCCCCACGACCAGACCGCTCTGGCCGAGGCCGAGATCGAGTACGCCGACGACCCCTGTACCACCATCTTCGTCAAGTTCCCCGTCCGGGACGACAAGGGCAAGCTGGGCCAGTACACCGACCTCAGCAAGACCTACTTCGTGATCTGGACCACCACCCCCTGGACCATCCCCGGCAACTTCGCCATCTGCCTCAACGCCGACTTCGACTACGTGCTCCTCCAGGTGCCCGCCGGCGAGGTGTATATCCTGGCCAAGGACCTGGCCGAGAGTGTGTGCAAGGCCGCCCACATCGACTACGACGCCTGCAAGGTGCTGGCCACCCTGAAGGGCAGCGAGTTCGAGCTGATGACCGCCACCCACCCCCTGTTCGACCGGGAGTCCGTCATCCTCAACGGCGACCACGTCACCCTGGACGCCGGCTCCGGCTGTGTCCACACCGCCCCCGGCTTCGGCGCCGAGGACTTCCAGATCTGCCAGCAGTACGACAAGGCCGGCCTGACCCACATCGGCGTCCCCGTGCCTGTCAACGCCAAGGGCGTCATGACCGATGACCGCTACAACGGCCAGTTCTACGCCAAGGGCAACGACATGGTGGTGGAGGACCTGGAGAAAGAGGGCTTCCTGGTGGCCAAGGAGAAGATCACCCACTCCTACCCCCACTGCTGGCGCTGCAAGAACCCCATCATCTACCGGGCCACCGAGCAGTGGTTCTGCTCCGTGGACGCCATCAAGGACGCCGCCGTCAAGGCCTGCGACTCCATCCAGTGGAAGCCTGAGTGGGGCAAGGAGCGCATGATCTCCATGATCTCCGAGCGCAACGACTGGTGCATCAGCCGTCAGCGCGTGTGGGGCGTGCCCATCCCCATCTTCTACTGCGACGACTGCGGCGCCGACATCGTCACCCCCGAGACCATCGCCCACGTGGCCGAGCTCTTCCGGGAGCACGGCTCCAACGTGTGGTTCGAGCGGGAGGCCAAGGACCTGCTGCCCGAGGGCTTCGTGTGCCCCAAGTGCGGCAAGGCCCACTTCTCCAAGGAGACCGACATCATGGACGTGTGGTTCGACTCCGGCTCCACTTGGGCCGCCGTGGCCGCCGAGCGTCCCTACCTGAAGTACCCCGCCGACCTGTACCTGGAGGGCGGCGACCAGTACCGCGGCTGGTTCCAGTCCTCCATGCTCACCTCCATCGCCGTCAACGGCATCGCCCCCTACAAGCAGATCACCACCCACGGCTGGACCGTGGACGGCGAGGGCAAGGCCATGCACAAGTCCCTGGGCAACGCCGTGTCCCCCGACGAGGTCATCAAGGACTACGGCGCCGACCTGCTCCGCCTGTGGGTGGCCTCCGCCGACTACACCCAGGACATGCGCATCTCCAAGGAGATCATGAAGCAGCTGTCCGACGCCTACCTGAAGATCCGCAACACCGCCCGCTACATGCTGGGCAGCCTGAACGGCTTTGACCCGGACACCGACGCCGTGGCCTACGCCGACCTGATGGATCTGGACAAGTGGGCCCTGTCCCGCCTCAATGAGCTCGCCCGCACCGTGCGCAGCTTCTATAACAAGTACGAGTTCCACGGCGTCTACCGCAGCCTGTACAACTTCTGCGTGGTGGACCTGTCCAACTTCTACTTCGACATCATCAAGGACCGCCTCTACTGCGGCGACGAGGCCGGCCGCCGCTCCGCCCAGACCGCCCTGTACCGGATTCTGGACGGCATGACCCGTCTGGTGGCCCCCATCCTGGCCTTCACCAGCGAGGAGATCTGGCAGGCCATGCCCCACGACAAGACCGCCGACGCCGAGTGCGTCCTCTTCAACGAGATGCCCGACTTCGACGAGGCCCTGTCCCTGCCCCAGGCCGACGCGGAGCGCTGGGAGGCCGCCATGGCCCTGCGCACCGACGTGAACAAGGCCCTGGAGATCGCCCGCGGCGAGAAGCGCATCGGCAAGAGCCTGGAGGCCGCCGTCACATTGTACTTTGACGGCGACGAGGCCCAGGCTCTGTGGAAGGGCCCCCTGGGCGGCTTCGACACCCACGACCTGGAGACCATCTGCATCGTCTCCCACGTGGACGCCGTCATCGGCTCCGGCGAGGGCTACAAGGGCGAGGCCGTCCCCGGCCTGACCGTCCAGGTGGAGCAGGCCTCCGGCGCCAAGTGCGCCCGCTGCTGGATGTACAACGAGCACGTGGGCGAGGACCACGACCACCCCGAGCTCTGCCCCCGCTGCGCCGCTGTTGTGAAAGCGGAGCAGTAAGAAATTCTCATAACACCGCCAAACAGGCGCCCGCACCATGCGGGCGCCTGTTTTTTGGACAAAAAGCAGCAGTAAGAGGTGAAATCCGTCCCCTATTTTGCTATAATGGAATTGAAAAAGGGGGTGTGGATATGAGACGAAGAACCGGCCACAGGCTGGCGGCCCTGTGCATCCTGGCCGGACTGCTGTTGTGCGCCACAGCCACCGTGAGAGAGCCAGAAGGCGGCCCGGCCATAACCGGAGTTGAGCGGGACAAGGCGGCCGCTGCGCTGGAGATGCGGGACATGGGAGAGGCCGCCTCCATGGAGCTGCTATATAACCTGCGGGGTGAGGCGTCCCATATCCTGGTGCTCTCTCCCCGGGGGTACCTGATTATGGAGCGGGCCACCCTGATCTGCCTGGAGGGGGGCGAGTCCAACCCCTACCGGGACTACCCGGACGCGCAGAAGTACTATGCCGGGCCTGTCGCCTATTATGTGGCCCAGGACGGCGTGCTGTATGACTTTAGGCGGGAGCGGGTGGCCGGAGCGCTGCCTGTATGAATGATGCCTCTGTCTCAGGACAGCGGGTGCCGCGGCACCCGCTGTCCTGTTCTTTTGTAAAGACAATTTTAATGGAAAGTTAACTTGACAAAATAGGGCGGCGGGACTATACTGGGGCCACAGGACGGAAAGTGAACTTTCCATTTTGGAGGGGGCGAAAGCGTGAAAAACCGGCTGGAGGAGCTGCGCAAGGCCAGAGGTATGACCCAGGAGGAGCTGGCCGAGGCGCTGGAGGTGTCCCGGCAGACGGTGGGCTCCCTGGAGAACGGGCGGTACAACCCGTCCATCCTGCTGGCCTTCAAAATCGCCCGGCTGTTTCACACCACCATTGAGGAGGTCTTTCTCTATGAAGAACAGGGAGAGGAATAAGGAAGTGCTGTACTGGATCGGCGCGGCGGTGAGCTGGCTGGCCGTGCTGCTGGTGCTGGTGGGGGACAATCTGGGTGTGAAGCTGCCCCCGCTGGCAGGCGGCCTGCTGTCCGGCGCAGGGGGCGCCCTGGGCGGCCTGCTGACGGTCAAGGCCCTCTTTGCCCGGCACTACCGCCGCAACGAAAAGGCCCGCAGGACGGCGGAGCGGGAGGAGAAGGACGAGCGCAACCAGCTGATCCGGGGCATTGCCGCTCACCGTGTTATGCTGGCCACCACCCCCATCTTTATCATCCAGTGGGTCATTCTGCTGGTGATGGACGTGCCCATGGCGGTGATGGTTGTGGTGATGCTGGCCTACCTGGCCCATTTCGTGATCTACATGTACCAGCTGGTCAGGCTCCAGAAGGAGCTGTAACAAGAGACAGCCGCCCGGGAAGGCGGCGGAAAGAGAGAGACGTATGAAGCTCATCTTGGAAGGGATCGAAAAGCATTTTGGGGAGAAGCAGGTGCTCAAGGACGCGTCCTTCTCCTTCCAGCAGGGCCGGATCTACGGCCTGCTGGGCCGCAACGGCGCGGGCAAGACCACCCTGATGAACTGTCTGGCCGGGGAGTTCCCGCCCGACGGCGGCGCCTTCTGCGTGGAGGACGGGGACGGAGCGCGCCGCCCCCTGGCCGAGGGGGACGTGGGCTATGTGCTGTCCACGCCGGTGGTGCCCGAGTTCCTGACGGGCTGGGAGTTCGTGAAGTTCTTCCAGGAGATCAACGCCGGCAAGGACCCCACCGGCCGCACTCCCGACGACTGGCTGGACCTGGTGGGCATTGACGCCGAGGACCGCTGCCGCCTGATGAAGGACTACTCCCACGGCATGAAGAACAAGATGCAGATGCTCTGCTTCCTCATCGCCCGGCCGCCGGTCATCCTGCTGGACGAGCCCCTCACCTCCTTCGACGTGGTGGCCGCCAAGGAGATGAAGGACCTGCTCATCGAGATGAAGGAGGACCACATCATCCTCTTCTCCACCCACATCCTCCAGCTGGCCGCCGATCTGTGCGACGAGATCGTCCTCCTCCACCACGGCGTGCTGGAGGAGGTGGACCCGGCCATCATTCACACGCCTGAGTTCGAGAACCGGGTGGTGGAGCTGCTGAAAGAAGAGGACCGCCATGATTAAGGACATGCGGAATGTGTTCCGGGTGCAGTCGGCCATGAGCTGCAACCGCTTCCTCTTCTGGCTCAAGAAGATCCCCCTCATCCGCCGCCTGTTCCCCGACCGGGTGTACGCCGCCTCGGCAGGCAAGCAGCGGCTCATGGCCGTGGTGGAGGTGCTGAAGCTCATCGCCGCCTTTGCCGGAAAGTTCATCTACCTGTTCCTCTGCTGCCTGCTGCCCGCCACGCTGTTCCTGGGGGAGGAGGTCCAGCCCGAGACGCTGTGGCTCAGCTTCCTCACAGCCCTGTTCTTTCTCAGCTTTATCGGTGGGGCCTTCCTCCAGTCCAACATCCTCACCGCCAGCCTGGTGAAGTACACCTGCGTGCGACAGATGGGCATGAGCGCCCGGGCCAGCCTGGCGGCCACCGCCGGGCGGGAGCACCTCCAGTCCTTTGTGACCTTCACCCCGGCCCTGATTGTGTTCGCCGCCCTGCTTGGCCCCGGCTGGTGGGCGGGGCTGCTGCTCACCGTGCAGCTGGCCGCCTTCCGGTGCATCGGCGAGCTGTTCCACGTGTGGGTGTGGGACCGCTGGGAGAAGCAGCCGGGCAAGAGCTTCTGGTACATCGCGGCCGTCACCGTGACGGCCCTGGGCGGGGCCTACGCCACCCTGCTGCTGCCCACCCCCCTGCCCATGGAGCGGTTCCTCTTCAACCCGGCGGTGTACATCGCGTCGGTGGGTTGCGGGGCCTGGGCGGGCATCTGGCTCCTCCGTTATCCCCACTATCAGGCCCTGGTGTGGAAAACCTGCCGGGCGGAGAACGTGTCCACCGCCGCCGCCAAGCAGAACGCCGCCCAGGCTGCCTTCCGGGATGTGCAGATGAAGGAATCCGACCTGCGGGCGGAGGACGCCGGGGGCCGCATCGCCGCCCTGAAGGGGTACGCCTACCTCAACGGCCTGTTCTTCCTGCGCCACCGGCGGCTGCTGAACCGGCCGGTGAAGTACGCCCTGGGCATTGTGGCCGCGGCAGTGCTGGTGGGGCTGGGCGGCGTGCTCTTCGCCCCGGACACCATGACCGGGCTCATGGCCGAGTTCCCCACCCGGTTCCTGCCCATCTTTGTGTTCATCATGTATCTCATCTGCAACACCCTGGGCCAGCGCATCTGCAAGGCCATGTTCTACAACTGCGACATCTCCCTTCTCCGGTACGGCTGGTACCGGGAGCGGAAGGTGCTTCTGCGCAACTTCACCATCCGGCTGGGCCAGGTGGCCAGGCGCAACCTGCTGGTGGCCGCCGCCATCTGCGTAGGCGCCGCCGCCGTCACCCTGGCCGCGGGGGCGCCTCTGAGCGGCGCTCTGGCCCTGTTCTGCCTGGCGGTGCTCAGCCTGGCCGTGTTCTTCTCGGTCCACCCCCTGTTCCTCTACTACATCTTCCAGCCCTACACCGCCCAGCTGGCGGTGAAAAACCCCTTCTTCGGCATCCTCAACTGGGTGGTCTACTTTGTGTGCTGGATGTGCCTCCAGGTCAAGCAGCCCACCGGGGTATTCACCCTGGCGGTGGTGGCGTGCACCGTCGCGTACAGCGCCGTGGCCCTGGCCGTGGTGTGGAACCGGGCGGAGAAGACCTTCCGCATCAAATGAGCCTGCCGTCAGATGATCCGTCCCCGCCGCCCGTTTCGGGCGGCGGGGACATTTTTCGCGGCCGGACAGAGGACAAAAACCCTTTCCAAGGTCGAAATTTTGAGTTTTCAGGGGAAAAGTTAAATGAAAATTTAATACTTCCTTTATGTTGAACCCAATGGCCGGGTGGTATGATATCCACAGTTCCAGGGCGCTGGACAGAGAAAGGAGTTTCTCCCATGACACAACAGCAGACCGCGGCTCTTTCCGGCCCCCGGCAGGCGGAGGCCGTCTCCCCGGAGAATACCCCCGGCTTTTTTGCCCGGGGCGTGAATTTTTACAAGCTCTTCTGGATTTTTCTCGGCGTCTCCTTCCTGGGCTGCCTGGTGGAGACGGCCTTCATGCTCCTCACCCGCGGGGAACTGCAAAACCGCAGCGGGGTCATTTACGGCTCCTTCTCCCTGGTGTGGGGCCTGGGGGCGGTGCTGTTCACGGTGTGCTTCCACCGCCTGGCCCGCCGCAGCTTCCTCCTCATCCTGCTGGCGGGTACCGCCCTGGGCGCGGCGTACGAGTACGCCTGCTCCTGGCTCCAGGAGGTGCTCTTCGGCGCCTGCTTCTGGGATTACAGCCACCTGCCCTTCAACATCAACGGCCGGGTGAACCTGGTTTTCTCCCTGTTCTGGGGGGTGGCGGCGGTGCTGTGGGTCAAGTGTGCCTACCCGGCGGCGTGCCGCTGGATCGGGAAGATCCCAAACGGGGCGGGCCGCCCCCTCACCATGGTGCTGGCGGCGCTGATGGCCTTTGATATCGGCCTCACCTCCGCCGCCCTGGGCCGGATGAACCAGCGGCAGCATGACATCCCTCCTGCCGGGCCGGTGGCGCAGTTCCTGGACGCCCATTACCCCGACCGCAGGCTGGAGGCCGTCTTCACCAATCTCACCTACATCGGCACCGACGAGGCCCGGGAGGCCGCCGGGGTGCCCAGGCCCAACGACCTGCCGGGACAGTAGGCCTCACCGGACGGAAACAAGGGAGAAAACCCTGAAAATTGTGATTTTTCCCTTTACATCGTGGGCAAAATATGATAGACTACCATGGCACGCAAATGTGCGCAAGACGCCTGCCGCTTAGTTTCGGGACAATTGCCGCGTATCCGCGGGGGTCCGCCCACCCGTTACTCAGCCGCCGGGCAATTTATTTGAAAGGTGGAACTTTTCCCATGATCCGTAAGGACGAAAAGACGGCCGTGATCGAGGCCAACCGTACTCACCCCACTGACACCGGCTCCCCCGAGGTCCAGATCGCCATTCTGACCGCCCGCATCCAGGAGCTGACCGAGCACCTGAAGATCCACACCCACGACAACCACAGCCGTCGTGGCCTGCTGAAGATGGTCGGTAAGCGCCGCAAGATGCTGGACTACCTGATGGCCAAGGACATCGAGCGTTACCGCGCCATCATCGCCAAGCTGGGCATCCGTAAGTAAGAATTTCCCGATAGGGTGGTGTGGTCAAGCCACGCCACCCTATCTTGCCATTCTCCTCCGGGAGGACGGCGCGAACCTATCCACAGGCCCCGCCGGGCCGGAGCGCTTTTTTAGCAGTTGAACATGGGCCTGAAGAACACGGACCCGGGTTCAAATGCTAAAAGGTGAGACGGCCCGGACGCTGGCCAATACCAACGAAAAGGAGGACCACCATGTCTACCGTCATCACCCACAAGCAATTCCCCAACCACAAGATCTTCAAAACTGAGATCGCCGGCCGCCCCTTCTCCATCGAGGTGGGCAAGACCGCCGAGCTGGCCAACGCCGCCGCCCTGGTGCGCTACGGCGACACCACCGTCCACGTGGCCATCTGCGTCTCCCCCCGTCCCCGGGACGGCGTGGACTTCTTCCCCCTGAGCGTGGACTTTGAGGAGAAGCTGTACGCCGTGGGCCGTATCCCCGGCTCCTTCATGCGCCGCGAGGGCCGTCCCTCCCTGCCCGCCGTGCTGGCTTCCCGCCTCATCGACCGGCCCATCCGCCCCCTGTTCCCCTACGACTTCCGCAACGACGTGTGCATCACCTGCACCGTCATGAGCGTGGACTACGACTGCTCCCCCGAGGTCACCGCCATGATCGGCGTGTCCGCCTGCCTGAGCTACTCCGAGATCCCCTTCGCCGGCCCCATCGGCTGCCTGGAGGTGGGCTACTGCGACGGCCAGATCGTCTTCAACCCCAACCAGGAGCAGCGCAAGACCTCCCGCATGGACGTGACCGTGGCCGCCACTGAGAAGAAGGTGGTCATGATCGAGGCCGGCGCCGACCAGATCCCCGACGAGATCATGTACGAGGGCATCGTGAAGGCCCACGAGGAGATCAAGAAGCAGGTGGCCTTTATCAACGACATCGTGGCCCAGATCGGCAAGCCCAAGATGGAGTACGACCACGCCGACTTCAACCAGGAGCTGTTCGACAAGATCGTGGACAAGTACATGGACGAGGCCAAGGCCGCCATGGACACCGACGACAAGAACATCCGTGAGCAGCGCTGGAACGCCATGATCGACAAGTGGCACGAGGACTACCTGGAGGAGTACCCCGAGATGGACAAGTATCTGGAGGAGTTCACCTACAAGTTCCAGAAGAAGATCGTCAAGGCCTGGCTGCTCCAGGGCCACCGGGTGGACGGCCGCGCCAAGAACGAGATCCGTCCCCTCAGCGCCGAGGTGGGCGTGCTGCCCCGGGTCCACGGCTCCGGCCTGTTCACCCGCGGCCAGACTCAGGTCCTGTCCGTGGCGACTCTGAACACCCTGGCCGCGTCCCAGAAGCTGGACACCATCTGGGAGGAAGACGAGAAGCGCTACATGCACCACTACAACTTCCCCCCCTACTCCGTGGGCGAGGCCAAGGCGCCCCGCTCCACCAACCGCCGCGAGTACGGCCACGGCGCCCTGGCTGAGCGGGCTCTGGTGCCCGTGCTGCCCAGCGTGGACGAGTTCCCCTACGCCATCCGGGTGGTGAGCGAGGTCCTGTCCTCCAACGGCTCCACCTCCCAAGGCTCCATTTGCGGCTCCACCCTGGCCCTCATGGACGCCGGCGTGCCCATCAAGGCCCCTGTGGCCGGCATCTCCTGCGGCCTCATCCAGGACGACGACGGCTCCTTCCAGACCTTCATCGACATCCAGGGCGTGGAGGACTTCCACGGCGAGATGGACTTCAAGGTGGCCGGCACCAAGGCCGGTATCACCGCCATCCAGATGGACCTGAAGAACGACGGCCTCACCCACGAGATCATCAAGCAGGCCCTGGAGATCACCAAGGACGCCCGCTACGCCATCCTGGACGAGATCATGCTCCCCTGCATCTCTGAGCCCCGGGCCGAGGTGAGCAAGTACGCCCCCAAGATGATCACCATGAAGATCGACGTGGACAAGATCCGCGAGGTCATCGGCAAGGGCGGCAGCGTGATCCAGAAGATCTGCGCCGAGTCCGGCGCCACCGTGGACATCGACGACGACGGCACCATCCACATCGCCTCCCCCAACGCCGAGGCCTGCGACGCCGCCAAGAAGATGATCGACACCATCGTGTTCGTCCCCCAGGTGGGCGAGCTGTACTACGGCAAGGTGGTGCGCATCCTCCAGTTCGGCGCCTTCGTGGAGCTGGCCCCCGGCAAGGACGGCATGGTCCACATCTCCAAGCTGGCCGACCACCGGGTCAACAAGGTGGAGGACGTGGTCAACATCGGCGACATGATCTGGGTCAAGGTCACCGACATCGACGAGAAGGGCCGCGTGAACCTGTCCTACAAGGACGCCCTGAAGGAGATCAAGGCCAAGCAGGCCGCCGGTCAGAGCGCCAAGTAAGAAAACCGGATAAAACACAGACCGGGCGGACACCATGTGTCCGCCCGGTTTTTTGTATTTCAGCAGCAGAGAGGCATAAGAAAATGACCGTCCGGAGGCGGTCATTTTCTTATGAAGTTGTGTTTACTTGGTGATCTGGAAGCTCCGGGTCAGAGGCGCGGCCAGGTAGTTGCCGCCCAGGATGCACACGGTGACCACATAGCGGCCGGGCTCGGTGGGCGGGGTGGTGGTGGAGGAGTAGATCCGCCAGCTGCTGGTAAAGCCGGAGTACAGGTAGTGGACGCTGCTCTGGTCGATGCTCACATCGCCGTTATAGCTGAGGGTAGCGCCGAAGTCGAAGCTCTTGGCCTCCTCGGCGGTGAGCTTGCCGCCGGGAATGTCCGCATTCCAGGTCAGGTTGGAGCCGCTCAGGCGCATCCGCACCAGCAGGAAGCCCATGCCCACGCCGGTGTTGTAGTTCTTGCTGTCAGTGACCACGGCCACGGTGTACAGGCCGGCCCGGCTGGGGGTACCGAAGGAGATGCGCACGCTGTCCAGGATGCCGGGCAGCTTGTTGATGACGGTCATGATCTGGCCGAAGGTGCCGGTGTCAATGTTCAGCTTGTCCAGCAGGTCCAGCAGGCCCTGGGTGTTGAACAGCTCCCGCAGCTCGCCCACGGTGACGCCCTCGTTGAGCATCTCCGTCAGGGTCTTCTGGCCGATGGCCGCCAGGGCCTGGTCGATGACCTTCAGGAGCAGGGAGCCCTCGGCGGTATAGCGGTCAGGCAGGTCCAGGTAGATGCCGGTGGTCACATTGCTGGTGATGCCGGCGTAGATGGTGTACATGTCGAACTTGTCGGCGGGGTTGGTGGTGATGAAGCCCTCGGGGATGGGGTCGCCGGCGTAGATATTGTCGGAGTGGACGGACACGGTGACCTTGGCCTTGTTGACGGTGACGGTGCCCTCGGAGGAGCTGGGCTTGTACTCAGCGCCGCCGTTGTAGGTGATCCGGACGGCCTGGTTCTCACCCGCGCCCATCTGGGGGAAGGCGCCGATGAGCTGGCCCAGGACCTTGTACTCCTTGCCCTCGATGGGCACCCACTGGGTCAGAGCGTCGCTGGTGACCAGGTCGCCCAGGCCGGGAAGCTTGCCCAGAATGCCCTCCAGGTCGCTCAGGTCCACGTCCACGCCGGTCTCGGCGTCGGTCAGCTTGGCCTTGTACTCGATGGTGAAGTTGTCGATGGTCAGGGTCTCGCGGGCGGGGAGGGTGGAGTTGTCCCAGTCGATGAGGTTGTCGAAGATGGCCTGCTCCATGACGGCGGGGTCCATGTTGTAGGTGAAGGACACGCCGCTCTTGAGGGCCACCACGCTGGCCAGACGGCTGTCGGTGGTGGTCACCTCCACGGTGGTGGAGCCGCCGCGGTAGGTCTGGTTGCCGGCCCAGGAGATGCGGATCTCCCACTTGCCCTCGCCGAACTTCACCAGGCCGGTGACGTCGGTCTCGTTCAGGGGCTTGAAGCCGGTCAGACCGGCGTTGTACTCCACGGTCACGTCGGCGGCGGTGAGGTTCTGGGGGTTGACGGTGGAGGCCACCACGGCGTCGTAGATGGCCGCGGCGGTGGCGGCGTAGTCATAGCCCTGGTCGGCGGTGAACTTCATGCCCACCTCGTAGGGGCCCTCGTTCAGGACGAACTGGACCTGCTCCCGGTCCTTGACGGTGACGGTGGCCTCGATGGTGACAGGGGCATAGGTCTGGTCGCCGGCGTAGGAGATGCGGATCTTCTGATCACCGGCGGAGATAGCGGGCCAGTTAAGAATGGTGCCCTTTTCACCCTCCAGAGCCACATACTTGGCGTCGACATCGGTGAGCGCCTTTGTGTAGTAGGTAATGGTCACGTTGCTGACGCTGAGGACGTCGGACTGCTCCACCACAGCGGCAAAGATGGCGGTCTTCAGGGCGGCATAGTCCACAGCCAGGCTCTCGTCCACCGCCAGGGTCACGTCGTCGGGGGTGGTCTTCAGGGTGTAGGGCACCTGCTCCCGGCCGTCCACGATGTTAACGGTGGTCTCGGCGGAGGCGGCGGTGTAGCTGCCGTTGCCGCCCCAGGAGATGCGGACCTGCTGGTCGTTGCCCAGGGTCATGGCAGGGTAAGTCAGCAGGCCGTCCTTGCCGCCCTCCAGGGGCATCCAGGCCTTGCCCATGCTGCCCAGGGAGCCGGATTCGGCCTGGGCATAATACTCGATGGTCACATCGCTCAGGGTCAGCTCAGGGGTGGTGGAGTCCACCACGGCGTTGAAGATGGCGGAGCGGAGGGCATCGTAATCCACAGTGCCGTCCGCCTTGTAGGTCAGGCCCGCAGACTGACCGGCCTTCAGCACGATGGAACCGGCGGTACGCTCGGTAAAGGTGACGGCAGTCTCGGCGGAGGTGCCGTAGACGGTGTCAGTACCGGCGTAGGAGACGCGGATCTGCTGGTCACCCGCAGAGATGGCGGGGTAGGTCAGCAGGCCGTCGCTGCCGCCCTCCAGGGGCATCCAGGCCTTACCCATGCTGCCCAGGGAGCCGGAATCGGCGGTGGCGTAGTACTCAATGGTCACATCGCTGGCAGTGAGACCGGCGGGAGTGGAGTTTTCAGTGTTCACTACGGCGTCAAAGATGGACTCCCGCAGGGCGTCATAGTTGACAGTGCCGTCATCCTTGTAGGGCAGAGCCACGGAGCAGCCCTCGTTCAGGACAATGGAGGAGGACAGCTTGGCGGCCTTGGTCAGGGTGACTTCCTCAGTAGTGCCCTTAATGCGGACCTGATAGCTGCCGTCATCATTGTTCACCAGGGCGGGATGGGTGTAGGTGGTGGTGACGAATACCACCTTTTTTTCGCTGGTAAAGCCGTTGACAGAGCCCCAGGCGTCGTTGGTCAGCAGACCGTTCTTGCCGGTGCAGTAGTACTCCCAGTCAAGACTCTGGGGGTCCACGCCCTCCTTGTTCACCACAAGGGCATCAAACAGGGCCTGCTTCACAGCGGCATTGTCAGAATCAGCGGGAATAATGGCAGTGCCGTCCTGGAGCTGGACCTCTGCGGAAAGGGGAGCGACAGTCTCCTCCACGGCGGTGGTCTCCTTGGACCAGGACCACCAGGCGGCGGAGGCGGTCAGGGGTGCGCACTGGGTCAGGGTCAGGGCGGCCAGCACAGCGGCCAGACCCCTGCGCAGGGGATGGGAATTCCTCACAACAATCCTTCCTCTCTTGTTCAAGCTTACACAAAATCTGGAAATCAGATAATTTGAGCGCTATTTGGAATTATATAGAAGTATTAGTGAAATTACAATGATAAATCCCACAAAATACCGTATACATTTAAACACTTTTCACATATACGAAAGGCTTATTTTGTAACCAAACGGCGGAAAGCCCGGGAAAGCTTAAATTTTCCTGACAAGCGGAGCGGGATGTGGTAGAATAAAAAGAACGCCGGCCGAGGGGCTAACGGTCCCCTGCCCCGGCTATACTAGAGAGAGAATCCGAAGATCAGGAGGCCTTCCAGCTTTGGCATATGAAAAAATAACCCTGCCCAACGGCGTGCGCATCCTCACAGAGCACGTCCCCGCCGTCCGCTCGGCGGCCCTGGGCATCTATGTGGGCACCGGCAGCCGCCAGGAGAAGGCGGCGGAGAACGGCGCAGCCCACTTTATCGAGCACATGCTCTTCAAGGGCACCGCCCGCC
Source organism: uncultured Pseudoflavonifractor sp. (assembly GCF_944387275.1). GTDB lineage: Bacteria > Bacillota > Clostridia > Oscillospirales > Oscillospiraceae > Pseudoflavonifractor > Pseudoflavonifractor intestinihominis. The sequence continues at coordinate 62,158 of NZ_CALXEG010000008.1, read as the reverse complement.
GCACCGCCGCCGACCTGGCCGGAGAGATGGACGCGGTGGGGGGCCAGATCAACGCCTACACCACCAAGGAGTCTACCTGCTTCTACGCCCGGGTGCTGGACACCCACCTGCCCCAGGCGGCAGACATCCTGTGCGACATGTTTTTCTCCTCCAGGTTTGCCCAGGAGGATGTGGAGACCGAGCGGGGCGTGGTGCTGGAGGAGATCGGCATGTACGAGGACAACCCGGAGGACCTGTGCGCCGAGCGGCTGGCCGCCGGGGTGTACCACGGCTCCGCCCTGGCCCGGCCCATCCTGGGCCGGAAGGCCACCCTGGAGAAGATGACCGGTCCCTGGCTGAAGGCGTACATGACCTCCCACTACCTGGCCGGGGACATCGTGGTGGCCCTGGCGGGCAGCTTTACCCAGCGGGATGTGGACGACCTGACGGCCCGCTTCTCCGCCATGCCTGCCGGCGGGCTGCCCCAGCCCAAAGCGGCGGTATACACCCCCTGCGTCACCGTGAAGAAAAAAGCCATCGAGCAGAACCATCTGACCCTGGCCTTCCCCGGCCTGTCCTACGGGGACAGCCGCCGGTTTGCCCTCCAGCTCCTGTCCTCCATCCTGGGCAGCGGCATGTCCTCCCGGCTGTGGCAGCAGGTGCGGGAGCAGCGGGGGCTGTGCTACTCCATCTACTCCTACGGCGCGGGCCACGCCGACACCGGCCTCTACGCCGTCTACACCGCCCTGGGCCGGGAGACCGAGGAGGCGGCCATCCGCACCATTGTGGGCGCGGTGAAGGACTTCCGGGACGGGGGCGTCACCCAGGAGGAGCTGGACCGGGCCAGGGAGCAGTCCAAGGCCAACGTGCTCATGGGCCTGGAGTCCACCCAGGCCCGCATGGCCCACCTGGGCCGCAGCGAGCTGATGATGGGGGAGGTGCTCACCCCCGACCAGATCATCGCCGCCTACGACGCCGTCACTGCCGCCGACGTGCGTGCCCTGGCGGAGGAGATGTTCGACTTCTCCAGGGTATCCCTGTCCGCGGTGGGCCGGGTGCGCACCGAAGAGGAGTACCGGGCGCTGCTGAACTGAACACAGTACAAACGGGGACGGCGTTCAGCCGTCCCCATTTTCTCCTTTTTTCACCTCGGACCGGCCGGAGGCGGCGGAAAACCGCCCGCAGGCCGGGGTGTCCGCGTCCTTGTCCCGCAGGCGGGGCGCGGCGCAGTGGCCCCGGTCCAGCGGCACGAACCGCCGTCCGCCCTGGCACACATAGTGCCGCCGAAAATGACGGCACTGGGCGCAGGTCTTGGCTTCGTTTTTTTGAGACATATGTATCACCTCTGCACTTAATATATACCATTAATGCACTATATGCAACCCACTTGAGAAAAGAAAATGGACATGATATAGTCACTATATAAAGCAAAATAGTGTCTATATAGTGTGTAGGAGGATATCAAGTGGCGGAAAGTGTGCTTGTAAACCGGACACGGTTTGTATCTTCGCTGAAAAATGAGCTTGTGCCTCAATTAAATAAACTCTCTGAAGAGACAAGAGTGCCCAAATCCCGGCTTTTGGACGAGGCCATTGAGGATTTGTTGAAGAAGTACGAGAAAAAGAACGGCTGACCAAGGTCAGTCGTTCTTTTTTGGCTTCCCCCCAGGGGGAAGCTGTCGAGCGTCAGCGAGACGGATGAGGGGGACTGCGGCACGCTCCGGAGGCGCTCCCCTCATCCGTCATTTGCTTCGCAAATGCCACCTTCCCCCCTCGTCCTCGCAAGCTTTATATCCCTCGTCCCGTCGCAAGCGGCAGGCCTCGCTCACTCCGCTGCTCGTCCTCTCCCCTCGCCGTCGCAAGTTCCGCATCCCTCGGCCTGCCGCAAGCGGCAGGCCTCACTCGCTCCACTGCTCCGGCTCTCCCCACGAAAGGCATTCCGCCTTCCGCGGGGCCCCCGTTTTCCCTCCGCTGGGCTCGTGTGGGGCCCCCGAAAAGCAGCCATCTCACTTGCCTCGGGCAGAGACTGAAACACGGCGCAGAGACTGCGTGCGGCATTGAGAACGCTCCTTGAATTGCAGCAGCTTTCAAGTCTGGGCGGGTAACTCTGCTCGGGCCATGCAGTAACGACACGGGACGGCCGAACCGGCATAGTAGCTACTCTCAAATTTGGCGGGTCATTGGACACCGCCGCCGCCGGACGTACTCCGAAAGGGGGCCGGGGAAACGGGGGCGTTTGGCCCTGAAAGGGCCCTCCGCCCCTGTGTCCCCGGCGGCTTTTGGGTACTTTTCGCCGGAGAAAAGTACCTCCCCGAAGGGAGACCTCTAAAGGTTTGGAACAGTCCGAAAGATTTCCCCTCATCCGTCTGGCCTGCGGCCAGCCACCTTCCCCCACGGGGGAAGGCTTGAAAAAAACAAGGCCGGCGGAGAAATCCGCCGGCCTTGTCATCGTCTATGAAACAGATTTACTTCTTTTTCTTGCTGTAGGGCGTATCCGCCAGGGGCAGGCTGGTGCGGAACTTGCCGTCGTAGTTGTAGTAGGCCAGCTGGACGGCGGGCGCGGTGGGGATGGAGCAGATCTCGCCGATGCCCTTGGCGCCGCAGGCCAGCTCGGAGTGGTTCTTCTCCACAATAATGGCCTTCACGTCGGGGGTCTGGTTGGCCCGGAACAGGCCCAGGGAGGCGTACACCGCCGTGGGGCGTCCGTCCTTCAGGGGGAAGTCCTCGGTGAGGGCGTAGCCCAGGCTCATGACCACGCCGCCCTCGATCTGGCCCTCCACGCTCACCGGGTTCACCGCCCGGCCCACGTCGTGGGCGGCAATGACCCGCTTGATCTTTCCGTCGTCGTCCAGCTCCACCAGATGGGTGGCGTAGCCGTAGGCGATGTGGCTGATGGGGTTGGGACGGGGGGAGCCCAGCTTGTCGGTGATGCCGGTGTACTCCTGGTGGAAGTCCACGCCCTCCACGGCGGACAGGTCCCGGCCCTCCAGGGCCCACTTCAGCTCGGTGGCCGCCCGGCGGGTGGCCTCGCCGGTGAACAGGGTCTGGCGGGAGGCGGTGGTGTTGCCCGAGTTGGGGGCGATGGAGGTGTCGGGCGTATCCCAGGTGACCTGGTCGGGCCGCAGGCCGGTGACCTCGCAGACGATCTGGCAGGTGATGGTGCCGATGCCCTGGCCGATGCAGGCGGCGGAGGTGCGGACGTGGACCACGCCCTTCTCCACATGGAGGGTCACCCGGCCGGTGTCCGGGATGCCCACGCCCAGGCCCGCGTTCTTCATGGCGCAGGCGATGCCCGCCTTGGGGTTGGCCTCGTAGTAGGGCCGCACGGCGTTGAGTGTCTCCACCAGAGCGGTGCCCTCGTCGGCGATCTGGCCGTTGGGCAGCACCTGGCCGGGCCGGATGGCGTTGCGGTAGCGGATCTCAAAGGGGGTGATGCCCACCATTTCGGCCAGCTTGTTCAGGTTGCACTCGGCGGCAAAGCAGCTCTGGGTCACGCCGAAGCCCCGGAAGGCGCCGCAGGGCGGGTTGTTGGTATAGTAGGCCTTGCCGTCGATGATGATGTCCTGGTAGTTGTAGGGGCCGGCGGCGTGGGTGCAGGCCCGCTGGAGCACCGGGCCGCCCAGAGAGGCGAAGGCGCCCGAATCGGTGCGCAGGATGGCAATCATGGCGGTGAGGCGGCCCTTCTCGTCGCAGCCGGTGGTGACCTCCATCTCAAAGCCGTGGCGCTTGGGGTGGCAGAGCATGGACTCCTTGCGGGTCATGGCCACCTTTACGGGCCGCTGGGTCAGGTAGGCCAGCACGGCGGCGTGGTGCTGGACGGACATGTCCTCCTTGCCGCCAAAGCCGCCGCCCACGCACTTGGCCACCACCCGGACCAGCTCCTGGGGCAGGCCGGTGGCGTCGGCGCACTCCCGGCGGGTCTGGTAGATGCCCTGGTCGCCGGAGTAGACCACCACGCCCTGGCCCTGGGGGGCGGCCACGGCGGTCTCGGTCTCCAGGAAGGCGTGCTCGGTGGGGGGCGTGTGGTACTTGGTAGTGACCACATACTTGCTGGCCTTCAGCTTGGCCTCGGCGTCGCCCCGGACCAGATGCTCGTGGGCGAAGCAGTTGCCCCCCTCCTGAAGCTGGGGGGCGTCGGGCGCCATGGCCTCCTCCAGGGTGAGGACGGGCCTGAGCACCTCGTAGTCGATCTTCACCAGGGCCTTGGCCTGGTTCAGGGCCTCGGTGGTCTCAGCGGCGATGAGCACGATGGGGTCGCCGCAGAAGTGGACCTCGCCGCCGATGGGCACCAGCACCCACTGGTCCCGCTTCAGGTGGCCCACCTTCAGCTGGCCGGGCAGGTCGGCGGCGGTGACGATCTTCACCACCCCGGGCACCTCCAGGGCCTCGCTGATGTCAATCCCCTTGATGATGGCACGGGGGTAGTCGGACCGGACCGCGCCGCCGAAGAGCATGCCCTCCATGCGGATGTCGTCGGCGTACTCGGCGGTGCCGATGGCCTTGGCGGGGGCGTCCACCCGGGGCAGGTTCTCGCCGATTTTGCCGGTAAAGGTCTCGTGGGGGGCCTCGCTGCCCTCCCGGAACATCTTGGCCGCCAGCAGCACCGCGTCCTCGATCTTCTTGTAGCCGGTGCAGCGGCAGATATTGTTGCGCAGCGCGAACTTGACCTCGTCCCGGGTGGGGTTGGGGTTGGCGTCGATCAGACCCTTGGCGCTGATGACCATACCCGGAGTGCAGAAGCCGCACTGCACCGCGCCGCAGTGGGTGAAGGCGTAGGCATATACATCTTTCTCACGGTCGGTGAGGCCCTCGCAGGTGATGACCCGCTTGCCCTCCATTTTGGAGGTCTTCTGGACACAGGCCTTGGTGGCCTTGCCGTCAATGAGAATCATGCAGGTGCCGCACGCGCCTTCGGAGCATCCGTTCTTGACTGAGGTGAGCCCAAGCTCTTCCCGCAGGAAGGTGAGCAGGCGCTCGTCCCGCTCTGTGGAAACGGTTTTCCCGTTGACGATGAAGGTATACATGGCAAAAAGCCTCCTTACTCTAATTGGGTCTTTCCCCAGGTCCCTTTGCCTCTTTTTATATAGCTTAACACCAAATCAAAAAGGTATCAACCGAAATGCATATGGCAAAATCGCCAAATATCTAAAAATATTTTTGGCATTACAAAAATTTTTTAGCAAACCCCTTGACTTGTGGCCCGGGCATGATATGATAGGGCCATAAAGGTTTTAATCTGTCTGCATTCAACAGATTTTATTCGGAGGCGAGGCATATGAAAGACCCCATCCGCTGGACACTCAACCACATGCCCAAGAGCGATGACAAGGAGCTGTCCATCATGGCTCTGGACAACGTGGCCAAGGCCCGTTCTTTCCACAGCAGCTTCCCCCAGTACTCCATCACCCCCCTGGCCAAGCTGGACGGCATGGCCAAATACCTGGGTCTTGGCGGCGTGTACGTCAAGGACGAGAGCTACCGCTTCGGGCTCAACGCCTTCAAGGTGCTGGGCGGCTCCTTCGCCATGGCGCGGTACATCGCCAAGGAGATGGGCCGGGACGTGTCCGACATGACCTACGACTATCTCACCAGCGAAGCCTTCCGCAAGGAGTTCGGACAGGCCACCTTCTTCACCGCCACCGACGGCAACCACGGCCGGGGCGTGGCCTGGGCGGCCAACAAGCTGGGCCAGAAGGCCGTGGTCCATATGCCCAAGGGCTCCAGCCAGTCCCGGTATGACAACATCGCCAAGGAGGGAGCCAAGGTCACCATCGAGGACGTCAACTACGACGACTGCGTCCGCATGGCCGCCGCCGAGGCCGAGCAGACCGAGCACGGCGTCATCGTCCAGGATACCGCCTGGGAGGGCTACGAGGAGATCCCCTCCTGGATCATGCAGGGCTACGGCACCATGGCCAGCGAGGCCGCCGAGCAGCTGCGCCAGTGCGAGGTGAACCGCCCCACCCACGTGTTCGTCCAGGCCGGCGTGGGCTCCCTGGCCGGCGCCGTGGTGGGCTACTTCACCAACCTGTTCCCCAACAACCCGCCCAAATTCGTGGTCATGGAGGCCGCTGCCGCTGCCTGCCTGTATAAGGGCGCTGTGGCCGGGGACGGCAAGCCCCGCATCGTCACCGGCGACCTCCAGACCATTATGGCCGGTCTGGCCTGCGGCGAGCCCAACACCCTGTCCTGGGACATCCTGCGCAACCACGTCACCGCCTTTGTCTCCTGCCCCGACTGGGTGAGCGCCAAGGGCATGCGGATGCTGGGCGTGCCCGTGAAGGGCGACCCGGTGGTCATCTCCGGCGAGTCGGGCGCCGTGGGCATGGGCGTGCTGGACGCCATCATGTCCGACGACACCTACAAGGACCTGCGGGAGGCCCTGGAGCTGGACCGCTTCAGCCAGGTGCTCATGTTCTCCACCGAGGGCAACACCGACCCGCTGAAGTTCCGCCGCGTCATTTGGGACGGCGAGTACCCCACCACCGATTCTCCCCAGCGCGCATACTGAGAAGAGAAACCGTTTGTGATGGAACATACTGAAATGGAGGACGAATACCATGGATTTTGAGCAGATCAAGAAGGTTTCCGAGGGCTACCGTGCCGACATGAGCCGTTTCCTGCGGGAGATGATCTCCTACCCCAGCGAGAGCTGCGAGGAGAAGGAGGTCGTGGCCTGCATCAAGCGGGAGATGGAGAAGCTGGGCTACGACGCGGTGGAAGTGGACGGCCTGGGCAACGTCATCGGCTGGATGGGCGAGGGCGACAAGATCATCGCCATTGACTCCCACATCGACACCGTGGGCATCGGCAACATCAACAACTGGACCGCCGACCCCTACAAGGGCTGGGAGGACGACGCCATCATCTTCGGCCGCGGCGGCTCCGACCAGGAGGGCGGCATGGCCTCCGCCGTGTACGGCGCTAAGATCATGAAGGAGCTGGGCCTGATCCCCGCCGGCTACAAGATCATGGTGGTGGGCTCCGTCCAGGAAGAGGACTGCGACGGTATGTGCTGGCAGTACATCGTCAACAAGTTCTTCCCCGCCAAGGGCATCAAGAAGGAGCAGGTGGAGTTCGTCATCTCCACCGAGCCCACCGACGGCGGCATCTACCGCGGCCACCGCGGCCGCATGGAGATCCGCGTGGACGTGAAGGGCGTCTCCTGCCACGGCTCCGCCCCCGAGCGGGGCGACAACGCCATCTACAAGATGGCCGACATCCTCCAGGACGTCCGCGCCCTCAACGAGAACGACGACGCCGACGACAAGGCCGTCAAGGGCCTGGTGAAGATGCTCAACCCCAAGTACAACCCCGAGCACTACGAGGACGCCCGTTTCCTGGGCCGCGGCACCTGCACCACCAGCCAGATCTTCTACACCTCCCCCAGCCGCTGCGCTGTGGCTGACTCCTGCTCCATTTCCATCGACCGCCGCATGACCGCCGGCGAGACCTGGGACTCCTGCCTCCAGGAGATCCGGGACCTGCCCAGCGTGAAGAAGTACGGCGACGACGTGAAGGTGTCCATGTACATGTACGACCGTCCCTCCTGGACCGGCGAGGTGTACGAGACCGAGGCCTACTTCCCCACCTGGATCAACAAGGAGAGCGCCGCCCACGTCCAGGCCCTGGTGGATGCCCACCACGCCCTGTTCGGCGACAAGCGCCTGGGCCATGCCGACGCCGACCCCGCCCGCGACGCCATGCACCTGCGTGACGGCCGTCCCCTGACCGACAAGTGGACCTTCTCCACCAACGGCGTGGCCATCCAGGGCCGGTACGGCATCCCCTGCGTGGGTTTCGGCCCCGGCGCCGAGAGCCAGGCCCACGCCCCCAACGAGATCACCTGGAAGGACGACCTGGTCCGCTGCGCCGCCCTGTACGCCGCCGTGCCCGGCCTGTACAAGGAGGAGAACAAGACCGGCGACGTGTCCCAGTTCCGCGCCGGCAAGACCAATAACGATATTAAGTAAGAAGCGCTGAGTCGTTATGCGCCGCCCGGATGGACCGGAGCGAGGGCGAGCGGAGGGCCGCAGGGCGGCCCGCAGACCAGCCCGAGACGAAGGGAAGCCGGGCGCAGCGCATAGGCGAAGCGTGACAGATAAGAAGCGCTGAACACCCGGGAGCAGGCGCACAGCGAACCGCGAAGACCGAAAAACAGGTCAGCGAAGCCGACGGCATTTTCGGCGGAGCGGTGAGCAGTGTGCCGTCGCGGAGGGTGTGAGGCATGACAAGAAGCGCTGAGCCCCTCATCCGCCCCCTCCGGGGGCACCTTCCCCCCAGGGGGAAGGCTCAGGAAGACAACAACAATAAAATTGAAATAAGAAGGAGAAATATCATATGGACGCCAAACTGCAGGCCTATATCGACAAGCTGAACAAGCTCAACTTCAAGGAGATGTACGAGAACGACTTCTTCCTGACCTGGGAGAAGACCGACGACGAGCTGGAGGCCGTGTTCACCGTGGCCGACGCCCTGCGCTACATGCGTGAGAACAACATCTCCACCAAGATCTTCGAGTCCGGCCTGGGCATCTCCCTGTTCCGGGACAACTCCACCCGTACCCGCTTCTCCTTCGCCAGCGCCTGCAACCTGCTGGGCCTGGAGGTCCAGGACCTGGACGAGGGCAAGAGCCAGATCGCCCACGGTGAGACCGTCCGTGAGACCGCCAACATGATCTCCTTCATGGCCGACGTCATCGGCATCCGGGACGACATGTACATCGGCAAGGGCAACAAGTACATGCACGAGGTGGTGGACGCGGTCACCGCCGGCCACAAGGACGGCGTGCTGGAGCAGAAGCCCACCCTGGTCAACCTGCAGTGCGACATCGACCACCCCACCCAGTGCATGGCCGATATGCTCCACATCATCCACACCTTCGGCGGCGTGGAGAACCTGAAGGGCAAGAAGGTGGCCATGACCTGGGCCTACTCCCCCAGCTACGGCAAGCCCCTCTCCGTGCCCCAGGGCGTCATCGGCCTGATGACCCGCTTCGGCATGGATGTGGTCCTGGCCCACCCCGAGGGCTACGAGGTCATGCCCGAGGTGGAGGAGGTCGCCAAGAAGAACGCCGAGAAGTCCGGCGGCACCTTCACCAAGACCAACTCCATGGCTGAGGCCTTCAAGGATGCCGACATCGTCTATCCCAAGAGCTGGGCTCCCTTCGCCGCCATGGAGGAGCGCACCGACCTGTATGCCAAGGGAGACACCGACGGCATCAAGGCCCTGGAGAAGCGCCTGCTGGCCCAGAACGCCGAGCACAAGGACTGGTGCTGCACCGAGGAGCTGATGAAGACCACCAAGGACGGCAAGGCCCTGTACCTGCACTGCCTGCCCGCCGACATCAACGGCGTCTCCTGCGTGGACGGCGAGGTGGAGGCCACCGTGTTCGACCGCTACCGCGATCCCCTGTACAAGGAGGCCTCCTTCAAGCCCTACATCATCGCCGCCATGATCTTCCTGGCCAAGTGCAAGGACCCCCAGGCCGTGCTGAAGGCCCTGGAGGAGCGCGGTGCCAAGCGTCAGTTCAGCCTGTAATTCCGGCCATGTAATTCGGGGCGGGGAGTCACCCTCTCCCCCGCCCTGGCCCAGCCCCCGGCCCGTCCGCAGATACGGCACTCGGTATGTGCGGCCGGGCCGGGGTTTTCTTTCACAGGAGGTAATATTTTATGGATAAAAAACGTATTGTTATCGCCCTGGGCGGCAACGCCCTGGGCAACAATCTGCCCGAGCAGATGATCGCCGTCAAGCAGACCTCCAAGGCCATCGCCGACCTCATCGAGGAGGGACACGAGGTGGTCATCGCCCACGGCAACGGCCCCCAGGTGGGCATGATCCAGGCCGCCATGACCGAGCTGACCCGCTCCAATCCCGAGAAGTACATCCCCTGCCCCCTGTCCGTGTGCGTGGCCATGAGCCAGGGCTACATCGGCTACGACCTGCAGAACGCCCTCCGGGAGGAGCTGCTGGACCGGGGCATCCGCAAGGGCGTGGCCACCGTGCTCACCCAGGTGGAGGTGGACCCCGCCGACCCCGCCTTCGCCCACCCCACCAAGCCCATCGGCTCCTTCATGACCAAGGAGGAGGCCGACAAGATGGTGGCCGAGCGTGGCTACGACGTAATTGAGGACGCGGGCCGGGGATACCGCCGTGTGGTGGCCTCCCCCAAGCCCCAGGGCATTGTGGAGATCGACACCATCCAGGCCCTGGTGGAGTCCGACCACGTGGTGGTGGCCTGCGGCGGCGGCGGCATCCCCGTGTTCACCACCGAGGGGCACCACCTGAAGGGCGCCGCCGCGGTCATCGACAAGGACTTCGCCTCCTGCGTCCTGGCCCAGCAGCTGGACGCCGACTGTCTCATCATCCTCACCGCCGTGGAGAAGGTGGCCATCAACTTCGGCAAGCCCGACCAGAAGTGGCTGGACTCCCTCACCCCCGACGAGGCCCTCAAGTACATGGAGGAGGGCCACTTCGCCCCCGGCTCCATGCTGCCCAAGGTCCAGGCGGCGGTCCAGTTCGCCGAGTCCAAGGAGGGCCGCACCGCCCTCATCACTCTGCTGGAGAAGGCCAAGGACGGCATCGCCGGCCGCACCGGCACCCGCATCCAGGCCTGAGCAGGTCCTTCCGGTACATAAACGCCCCCGCTGTCCGCGGACAGCGGGGGCGCTTTTTGCAGGCCATAAAAAAGAGGAGGCGCGTCCGGACGGACGCGCCTCCTCTGACAGGCGGATACAGCCGCTTACAGCTTCTCGGTGAAGCTCATGCAGCCGGTGGGGCAGTTTTCCACACAGGTGCCGCAGCCGGTGCACTTCATGGGGTTGACCTGGGCCAGGCAGTGGTCCATGGTGATGGCGCCCTCGGGGCACACCTTGCTGCACTTGGTGCAGCCGATGCAGCCGGCCTTGCACACGTCCATGACAGCCTTGCCCCGGTTGTAGTTGGAGCAGCGGTCGAAGACCTTCTGCTTCTTGGGGAAGATGCCGATGACGTGGTTGGGGCAGGTCTTCTCGCACAGGCCGCAGCCGATGCAGGCGTCACGGTCCACCACGGCCACGCCCTTCTCGATGCGGATGGCCTGCTGGGGGCAGACGGAGACGCAGTCGCCGTTGCCCAGGCAGCCGAAGGCGCAGGCGCCGGCGCCGCCGAAGAGCAGCTTGGCGGCGGCGCAGCTGTGGACGCCCTCATAGTTCATGCGGGCCTGGGTCTTCTCGCAGGTGCCGCCGCAGCAGACCACGGCCACCCGCTCCTCCACGGAGCCGGCCTCAACGCCCAGCACGCCGGCCACCTGGGCGGCGCAGCCGGCGCCGCCGGGGACGCACAGGTTGGTGCGCTTCTCCTCGCCGGAGGCCAGGGCCTTGGCGTAGCCGTCGCAGCCGGCGTAGCCGCAGGCACCGCAGTTGGCGCCGGGCAGGCACTCACGGATGGCGGGGAATATGGGGTCCTCCTTCACCGCCATGACGGTGGACGCGATGACCAGCATGACGGAGCAGATGATCGCGATGATCACGACCAGAATAACTGCAAACAGAATCGGATTCATGCCGTCACCCCCTTAATTTCCAAACAGCGTCTCCACGACGCCGGCGAAGCCGTTGAAGGAGGCGGCCACGATGGCGGCGGAGACCAGGGTGATGGGCAGGCCCTTGAAGGAGTCGGGGGCGTTGCAGCTCTCGGTGCGCATGCGGACGCCGGCGAAGATGACCATGGCCAGGAAGAAGCCCAGGCCGGAACCGAAGGAGTTGGCCATGGACTGGGCGAAGTTGTAGCCCTCGGTGATGTTCAGCACGGTGACGCCCAGCACGGCGCAGTTGGTGGTGATCAGGGGCAGGTAGATGCCCAGGGACTTATACAGGGCGGGAATGTACCGCTTCAGGATGATCTCCACCAGCTGCACCAGGGCGGCGATGACCAGGATGAACACGATGGTCTGGAGATAATCCATGTTGTTGGGGGTGAGCAGATAGGTCTGGATGGGCCAGGTGACGGCAGTGGCCAGCAGCATGACGAAGATAACGGCAATGGACATACCGGTGGCCTGGTCCAGCTTTTTGGACACGCCCAGGAAGGGGCAGATGCCCAGGAAGCGCTGCAGCACGTAGTTGTTGACGAACACAGCGCTCATGATGATAAAGAGGAGGTTTCCCCAATCCAGTTCCATTCCTTAGGCCTCCTTTCCGATCTTACCGCACAGGGCGGCGTTGGGGCAGTTACCGCAGCCGGTGGCGGCGTGCTTCACTTTCCCGTGGGTGATCCTGGCCACCAGGGCGATGAGGCAGCCGAACACAAAGAAGCCGCCGGGCGTCTGAGTCAGGATAGGAATATTGTAGCTGGAGAAGAAGGGCACGGAGATGCCGGCGAAGGTACCGGCGCCCAGCACCTCACGGATGGTGGACATGACCAGCAGGGTCAGGGTGAAGCCGATGCCCATGCCGATGCCGTCCAGGGCGGACTCGCCCACGGAGTGCTTGCTGGCGAACATCTCAGCGCGGCCCAGGATGATGCAGTTGACCACGATCAGGGGCAGGTACACGCCCAGGGCGTTGTACAGGTCCTGGAAGTAGGCCTGCACCAGCATCTGCACCACGGACACGAAGCCGGCGATGACCACGATGTAGCAGGGGATACGGACGGAATCGGGGATGATCTTCCGCAGCAGGGAGATCAGAATGTTGGAGCAGATGAGAACGATGGCGGCCGCGATGCCCATGCCGATGGCGGTGGACACCGAGGTGGTGGTGGCCAGGGTGGGGCAGGTGCCCAGCACCAGGACCAGAACGGGGTTCTCCTTGATAATGCCGTTGGTCAGAATGGAGAGCTTGGAAGGTGCGTTATTCGCTTTCATCTCAGCCCGCCTCCTTTACAGTCTGGAGATTGGCGATGGCCTCATTGACCGCGTCCTTCACGGCGGTGGAGGAGACGGTGGCGCCGGAGATGCTGTCCACCTCGTCAGCGCTGGTCACGCCTGCAAACTGGCTGGTGAAGTCCTCCTCGCCGGCCAGAGTGCCCAGGCCGGGGGTCTCCTGGGAGCAGTCAGCCACAATACCCAGGATGGTGTCGTCGGCGCCGAAGAGCACGGCGACCTTGATCTCGGACATCATGCCCTGCTTGGCAGCGTACACAACGGTGCCCGCGTCGGACACCTTGCCGCCCTCCACATCGGTGAAGGCGGCGCCGGGATAGTACTCAGCCAGCACGTCGTCGGTCAGGTTGGCGGGAGCCGCAGAGGTCTCAGAGGCGGTATCGCCGCCGGTGGTGTTCTCAGCGCCGCCGGAAGTGGTGCCGCCGGTCACAGGCTCGGCGCTCTTCACGGTCTGGAGATTGGCAATGGCAATGTCCACAGCGCCCTTGATGGCGTCGGAGGTGATGGTGGCGCCGGAGACGCCGTCCACCTCATCGCCGCTGGTCACGCCGATGAAGCTGTCCATGAAATCGCCCTCGCCCAGAGGCTGGCCGTAGTCGGGCGTCTCGGAGGAGGTGTCGGCGATGGCGCCGATGATGCTGTCGTTGGCGTCGAAGAACACGGCCACATCCACAGGGCCGCCCATGCCGTTCTCAGAGGCGTACACAACAGTGCCCGCGTCGGACACCTTGCCGCCGACCACGTCGGTGAAGGTGGCGCCGGGGTAATACTCGGCCAGCACGTCGTCGGTCAGATTGGCGGGGGCCTCGTACACAGTGGCCTCCACGGTGCCGCCGGTGGACACCACATAGGCGTCGAACGCGGCCTGGATGGCGGAGATCATGCCGTTGGAGGACACGGTGGCGCCGCTGGTGGCCTGGATGCCGGAGGTATCGGTCATGCCGGGCAGCTGCTGCTGGAAGGCGGAGCCGTCCTCCACGACCTTGGAGCCGATGCCCTGGGTCTCGGAGTTGCTCAGGACCTTAGTGCCGGTGATGGCGCCGTTGGCGTCCAGACCGACCATGACGGAGATGTCGCCGCCGAAGCCCTTGCCGGTGGTGGTGAACACGTAGCCGGCGCCGTTGCCGGCGACCTTGGCGGCGGTGACGCCCTCGGGCAGCTCCACGCCGGTGATGTCGGTGAAGTCGCTGCCGTCAGGCAGGACCACCTTCAGGGCGGCGTCGGCAGCAGCGGCCTGCTGGGCGGCGATAACGGGAGCGGTGAGCTGGTTGGTGACAGCCAGCGCCGCGGTGATGACAAGGCCGATGCAGGTCAGCACCACAATGGGGGCCAGGAGCTTCCAGACCTTGTTCTCCTCCTTGTTTGCCTTCTGGATCATGCCTTTTCACCTCCAAACGCCTTGTGCTTGGTCAGCTTGTCAATGTGGGGCGTGAGAATGTTCATCAGCAGGATGGCATAGCTGACGCCCTCGGGGGTAGCGCCCCAGAGGCGGATCATCATGGTCAGCAGGCCGCAGCCCACGCCGTAGATCAGCTTGCCCACATTGGTCATGGGGGAGGTGGTGTAGTCGGTGGCCATGAAGATGGCGCCCAGGAGCAGGCCGCCGCCCAGGAGCTGGATGGACAGGTCCTGCTGGGCGATCAGGGAGAGGACGGCCACGGTGGCGATATAGGCCACGGGGATGTGCCAGGTGATGACCTTCCGCACCAGCAGGTAGATGCCGCCGATGATGAGGGCCAGGGCGCAGGTCTCGCCCAGGGAGCCGGCGTGGTTGCCCAGGAACATGGTGGCCAGGCCGGGATTGGTGGCGCCGGTGGCCAGGGGGGTGGCGGTGGACACGCCGTCAATGCTGAAGGTGGTCATGGCGCCGTTGAAGCCGCAGATGAGCAGCACCACGCGGGCGGTGATGGCGGGGTTGGCGAAGTTCTGGCCGATGCCGCCGAAGAGCTGCTTGACCACCACGATGGCGATGACGCTGCCCAGGGCGGCGATCCACAGGGGGATGTCGTAGGGCAGGCAGAAGGAGAGCAGCACGCCGGTGACGGCGGCGGACAGGTCGCTGATGGTGACGGGCCGCTTGACGGCCTTCTCAAAGATGAACTCGGACAGCACCGCGGCCACAACACACACGACGGTGACCAGCAGGGCCTGAATGCCGAAAATCACAATGGACGCAATGAACGCAGGAGCAAGAGCGATGAGCACGTCCCGCATGATGGACTGGGTGTCGTCCTTGGCCCAGATATGGGGCGCGGGGGTTACGGAGAGCAGCTTCACGACTTGCTCACCTCCTTCTTGGGCTGGCTGGCCAGGAACCGCTTGGCCAGCTTGTTGTTGGTGACCAGGTCACGGCGGGCGGGGCACACATAGGCGCAGCAGCCGCACTCGATGCACAGGTCGGCGCGGATGCTCCGCAGCCACTCCACATCCCGCTGCTCGTAGGCCTTGGAGATCTCAAAGGCCATCAGGTTCATGGGGCAGTGGTCCACGCACCGGCCGCAGCGGATGCAGGCGGTGGTGGCGGGCTTGGAGGCCTCCTTGGCGTTGAGGGCCACGAAGCCGTTGTTGTTCCACAGCAGGGGGAAGTCCATGTCGGGCAGGGCGATGCCCATCATGGGGCCGCCGGCGAAGATCTTGGCCGGGTCCTCCTTGAAGCCGCCCACAGCGGCGAACAGGTCGCCCACAGGGGTGCCGATGGGGGCGGTCACCACGCCAGGGGTCTTGACGGCGGAGCCGTCCACAGACACGGTCTTGCTCACCAGAGGCATACCGGTGCGCAGGTACCGGGCGATGAAGGCGGCGGTGTTCACGTTGAGCACGATGCAGCCGGCGTCCTTAGGCAGCTTGCCGCCGGGCACGGTGCGGCCGGTGGTCTCGTAGATGAGCATCTTCTCAGCGCCCACGGGGTAGAACTCCCGCAGCTGCTTGACCTCCACGCCGTCCATGCCCTTGAAGGCCTCGGCCAGGCCCTGGGGAGGATGCTTCACGCCCACGATGGCCTTCTCGATGCCCAGCAGCTTCTTGACGATGCGCACGCCCTCGGCCATGTCGGCGGCGTAGTCCCGCATGGTGATGTAGTCCACCGTGCAGTAGGGCTCGCACTCGCTGCCGTTGATGATGAGCCGGTCTACGGTGGCGTTGAGCTTCACCCAGGTGGGGAAGCCGGCGCCGCCCAGGCCCACCAGACCGCTCTTGCGGACGGCGGCCAGCAGCTCCTCCATGTTGGTGACAGTGGGGACCTCGATGCCGTCCCAGACGGTCTGCTGGCCGTCAGAGGCGATGACGATGCAGTCCACAACGCTGCCGTTGGGCATGCGGAGGGAGTCGATGCCCTCCACAGTACCGGACACACTGGCGTACATGGGCACGCCAATGCCCTGTCCCTGGGTGGCGATCGGCTGGCCCACGGCCACCGTGTCGCCCTTCTTCACCAGAATGGTACTGGTGTTGGCGCCCAGAAGCGACAGGGGTATCCGGACCCGCGCGGGCACCGTCATCTGCACGGGGGTGCAGGAGGCGGTGTTTTTATGACCCGCCAGGCGGATTCCTTTTCCCATTCCCATAGTTCTTGACCACTCCTTTTCTAAAAGGCGCGGGGCTTCCCCCGCGATTTGGGACAAATTCTGACACCTTTGCATATGTTCCGCGTTCCGCGGTTATACTGCCGGACGCAGGCGGGCGCCGCTCCCTCTCTCGAAGGGCGCTCAGCCGTTGTTCAGCAGGGTCAGACGATCATTGAGCCCGGACGTCCAGCTGACCTGTTCGTCCCGGGTGATGAACACAGCCTCCACACCGTCCAGAGACTCCACAAACGCCGTCCCATCCTCCAGGCCCATGGCAAACACGGTGGTGGAGAGGGCGTCGGCGTCAAAGGCGTCGCTGGTGAAAATGGTGATACCCGCCAGCTCGTTCTGCACGGGCCAGCCGGTGGAGGTGTCCAGAATGTGGTGGTAGCGCACGCCGTCCAGGTCAAAGCCCCGCTCATAGATGCCGCTGGTGACCACAGCGCTGTCGCTGACCGGCACCACGGCGATGCTCTCGCCGGTGGTGGAGTCGGGGTCCTGGATGCCGATGTTCCAGTCGGAGCCGTCGGGCTTGGAGCCGATGGCCAGCACGTTGCCCCCGAAGTTGAGCATGCCGCAGGTGATCCCCCGGTCCTCCAGGAAATCCTTGATGCGGTCGGTGATGTACCCCTTGGCGATGGCGCCAAGGTCGATGGTCTCCCCCGCGGGGAGCTGGACGCCCTCGTCGTTCACGTCCACCTTGGTGTAGTCCACGTGGGACGCGGCCTCGGCCAGTTCGGCCTCGTCGGGCAGCACGCCCATGTTGTCGCCGGTGAAGTCCCACAGGGCCACGCAGGGCTCGATGGTGATGTCGAACTTGCCGTCGGACAGCCTGGAGTACTCCAGGGCCTTCTCGATGATGTCCCGGGTGTCCTGGCTGACGGCCACCCGCTCCCCGTTGGCGTGGTTGATCTTCCAGACGTCGGAGCCCTCTTTGGTCTTGCTCAGCAGGTCGTCGTACCGCTGGCACTCGGCGATGGCGTCGTCCAGGATGGACTCGTCGTTGGTGTAGGCCTCAATGGTGATGACAGTATCAAAGAAAAAGCCCACCCGGCTCTGCTTGGAAAGGCCGGTCTCCACAGCGGGGGAGGTGGTGGGCGCCGCCGAGCCCTCAGCGCTCTGGGGCTGGCAGCCGGTCAGCAGGCCCGCGGCCAGCACTCCGGCCAGAACGGCGGCAATGGTACGGTGTTTCATTTATGTTCCTCCTGGGGGTGATCCTGTTTGGGTTCCTTGCCCGGCATGGACACGTGCTCCATCCCCGAGGCCTTGAGCCCCTGGATGGCGTACTTGCCCGCAATGCCGGTGAGGACGCCGGTGACCACGGCGGCCACCAGCAGGAAGGGCACATAGCCCATGAGCGCGGCGGTATTGACCATGAACGCGGCCACGGCGGTCTGGCCCACGTTGTGGAACACGGCGCCCACCACGGACACGCCGATGATGGACACGCCGCTGCCGCCCAGCTTCTTGACCAGCAGCATCATCACCAGGCTGCACAGTCCGCCGCCGAAGCTGAACATCATGGCGGACACGCCGCCGTACATCAGGCCGGACAGGCCCACCTTCAAAATCATAAGCAGCCAGGCGCTTCTGGCGTCCAGCAGGTAGATGGCATAGAGCAGCACCGTGTTGGCCAGACCCAGCTTGATGCCGGGGATGCCGCCGGGCATGGGGATCAGGTGCTCAATATAGCCCAGCACCACCGCCACCGCCGTCAGCAGGGCCATGCGGGTCAGCCAGCGGACCGCCTGATGGCTCCCCCGCCGGCTCACGTGGTCTCCTCGCTGGCCAGACGCAGCTCAATGGAGATGCCGTTGGGCAGACACACGATCCAGTTGCGCATGGGCCGGGTGTCCACGTTCTCCTCGGTCATGGTGCCCTGGTCCACGCAGTCCTGGTTCTCACAGGTGGAGTCGGCCATGTACACCTTGCCGTCCTTGATCTGGATGTGGTTGACCATGCCGTTGCCCTGGTCGATCTCGATCAGCTTATCCTCGCTGAGGGGGTCGGCCTCATAGAGCGCGTCATTGACGTAGATGTAGACAAAATCCTCTACAGTATTCTCACGGGACTGGAACAGGTTGACTGCCATAAACGCGGCAAAAGCCACGACCAGGACCGCCACAATAATGATGATGTCGCGTTTCTTCATGGAAGTGCTGTCCTCCAAGCATATGTTTGTTTGGGCATGATAAAGTACCCGCCAAAGCGAGCTGTAATAGTATACCGCGACTCGGCAGGATTCGCAAGCAGTTTAGACAAGATTTGTTCACTTTTCTTGCGCTCTTTTCCCATTTTCACCACAATGCCTTTGTTTCCGGCAAAAAACGTGCCTGCTTTGTGAAATTTATAGCAGAATCAACAGGAAGGCCGGGAACAGTTTCCTTTTTCTGGGTAATTCCGCTTCCGCGCTTGACAAACATCTGTTCTAATGTCATAATATTCGTACAAACGTTCTTACACTTTGGAGGGCTGTGCCATGGAGCTGATGGACAAGCTGACCATACTCACCGATGCGGCCAAATATGACGCCGCCTGCACCTCCAGCGGGCTGGACCGGGCGGGCCGGCCCGGCGCCATGGGCTCCACCATGGCCGCCGGATGCTGCCACTCCTTCTCCGCCGACGGGCGGTGCATCTCCCTGCTGAAGGTGCTGCTCACCAACCGCTGTATCTACGATTGCCAGTACTGCGTCAACCGCCGCTCCAACGACGTGAGCCGGGCGGCCTTCACGCCCCGGGAGCTGTGTGAGCTGACCATGGGCTTTTACCGGCGCAACTATATTGAGGGCCTGTTTTTGTCCTCCGCCGTGTGGGGCAGCCCGGACAGGACCACCGAGCTGATGATCGAGACCCTGCGGCTGCTGCGGGAGGAGTACGCCTTCGGCGGATACATCCACGCCAAGGCCATCCCGGGGGCCGACCCCCTGCTCACCCACCGGCTGGGCCTGCTGGCCGACCGGCTCTCGGTGAACATCGAGCTGCCCTCGGAGCAGTCCCTGGGCCTGCTGGCCCCCGACAAGGCCAAGGCCTCCATCCTCACCCCCATGGCCCAGATCCGGGACGGCATCGCCGCCTCCAAGGGGGAGCTGGCAGTGTACCGGAATGCGCCCAGATTCGCCCCGGCGGGACAGTCCACCCAGATGATCGTGGGGGCCACGCCGGAGACAGATTTTCAAATTCTGAGACTCACCGAGGGGCTGTACAAGAAATACCGGCTCAAGCGGGTGTTCTTCTCCGCCTATATGCCGGTGTCGGACAGCAAGCTCCTCCCCGCGC
The DNA here is from genome assembly GCF_944387275.1 of uncultured Pseudoflavonifractor sp. Classification (GTDB taxonomy): domain Bacteria; phylum Bacillota; class Clostridia; order Oscillospirales; family Oscillospiraceae; genus Pseudoflavonifractor; species Pseudoflavonifractor intestinihominis. The sequence continues at coordinate 42,477 of NZ_CALXEG010000008.1, read as the reverse complement.
CCCAGGGCTTCAAGCCGCCCCTGCTGCGGGAGCACCGGCTTTACCAGGCGGACTGGCTGCTGCGGTTTTACCACTTTGAGGCCGGCGAGCTGCTGGACGAGGCCCACCCTAATTTCAACCCCCTGGTGGACCCCAAGTGCTCCTGGGCCCTGGCCCACCCGGCCTTTTTCCCCGTGGAGGTGAACACCGCCGACTACGAGGCCCTGCTGCGGGTGCCCGGCATCGGCGTCACCTCGGCCCGGCGGATCCTCTCCGCCCGGCGGTGGGGGGCCCTCACCTTCCAGGGGCTCAAGAAGCTGGGGGTGGTGCTCAAGCGGGCCCAGTACTTTCTCACCTGCTCGGGGAAAACGGCGGAGGGCCTGCGGGTGAAGGAGGACGGCATCCTCCGCCACCTGGTGGCCCTGGAGCGGCCTATGCTCTCCCGGGAGGCCCCCGAGCAGCTGAGCCTGTTTGAGGAGACGGGATAATGGGAAACTACGACATGACGGGCTGGCCCCAGGTGGCCTACACCTACGACGGCACCTTTGACGGCTTCCTCACCTGCGTCTACGAGAGCTACGTCCACCACGAGCGGGCGGCGGCCTTCTCCGCCCCCGGCCAGGCCCAGCTCTCCCTCTACCCCGAGCGGCCGGTGGACACCCACCCGGACCACGCCCGGCGGGTGCGGCTCTCCCTGCCCCGCCGCCTGTCCCCCCAGGGGGCCCGGCTGGTGACATACGGCTTTCTCACCGCCCTGCCCGACCGGGAACAGAGCCTGTACGACTTTCTGGCTCTGGGGTTCCAGCGGGGGCCGTCGGTGCTCCACGACCTGACCGACCAGCGGGTCTTTACCCTGGACCGGGCGGTGCGCTATCTGACCGGGGAGGCCCATCTTTTCAAGGGCTTTGTCCGCTTCTCCGACCAGAGCGGGGTGCTGACGGCGGAGATCGAGCCCGAGAACCGGGTGCTGCCCCTGCTGCGGCCCCACTTCTGCGCCCGGTATCCGTCGGAGGCCTTCGTCATCTACGACCGCACCCACCGGGAGGCCCTGTTCTACCGGCCGGGGCAGTGGGCCATCGTGCCCCTGGCGGACTTCCGGGTGGCCGGGCCGGACAGGAGCGAGCGGGACTGGCGGGCTCTGTGGCGGCGGTTTTACGACACGGTGGCCATTGAGGGCCGGTACAACCCCCGCTGCCGCATGACCCACATGCCCAAGCGGTACTGGGGCTGCATGACGGAGTTCCAGACCGACCAGCCGGAGAACTCAGCCGCCCTGTCCAGCGGAGCGGGCGGCCCATAACACAAAACCGGGGACCGGAGCAGCCCGCTCCGGTCCCCGGTTTTTACATGTTACTCCTCGTCCCAGTCGGCGTAGTCGTCGTACTCAGAGTGGCAGCAGCAGGCCCTCTTTTCGGCGATTTTGTCCCGGGCACAGCCCAAAAACGCGGAAATCTTGTCCCAATAGGCGATGACGCAGCAGGCAGCGGCGGCCACTACCATGCACACAGCCACCAGTTTCAGCACGAATTGGACGACCTTTCTCATGTCTGTCGCCTCCTGTTATGAAATGATGGTAATAGTGTACACGTTTTTTGGCCAAATTACAATGACCTGTACAAACTTTTTCCCTTGTATTTTGGACAGAAATAGAATAAAATATAGGAACGAATGAGAAGAAACCAGCTGCCTCACGGCAGTCATTCCCCATAGAAAGGAAGGATCCCCATGAAGCTGCAGACCGAGAAGGGCGAGATACGCATCAGCAGCGATGTGTTCAGCAACATCACCGGCGCCGCCGCCACCAATTGCTACGGCGTCAAGGGCATGGCCGTGCGCTCCACCACCGACGGGCTGGTCCATCTGCTGCGCAGAGAATCTATGGCCAAGGGCGTCAAGGTCCGCTATCACGACGACTCCACTGTCTCCATCGAGCTCCATATCATCGTGGACAACGGCGTCAACCTGACGGCTGTGTCCCGCTCCATCATGAGCGAGGTCAAGTACGTGGTCAGCCGCACCACCGGCGTGGAGGTCCGCAACGTGGACGTCTACATTGATTCCATGGTGATCGGCTGAGCACCCGCTCCGCCGGACATGTATGACAGAAAGGAACATCGACATGAGAGATACCATTGACGGGGCGTCGTTTCAGCGGATGGTGATCCACGCCGCGGCCTCCATCAATTCACGCAAACAGGAGATCAACGAGCTCAACGTTTTCCCTGTGCCTGATGGCGACACCGGCACCAATATGTCCCTGACCATCTCCACCGCCGCGGCGGAGATGAAGAAGAAGGCCGCCGCCACCGTGGGCGAGGCCGCCGCCATGAACGCCTCCGCCCTGCTGCGGGGCGCCCGGGGCAACTCCGGCGTGATTCTGTCCCTGCTGTTCCGGGGATTCTCCAAGGCCGTGAAGGACAAGGAGACCATCGACGGCCGGGACCTGGCCGTGGCCCTGGACTGGGGCGTGGCCGCCGCCTACAAGGCGGTCATGAAGCCCGCCGAGGGCACCATCCTCACCGTCTCCCGCCTGGCCGCCGCTCAGGCCGCCGCCACCGCCCGGGAGAACAACAGCGTGGAGGGCGTCCTCCAGGCCGCCATCGAGGAGGGCCACATCGCCCTGGACAACACCATCAACCAGAACCCGGTGCTCAAGAAGGCCGGCGTGGTGGACGCCGGCGGCAAGGGCTTCCTGGTGATCCTCCAGGGCATGCTGGACGAGCTGCGTGGCGAGCCCATGCCCGAGAGCGGCGATGAGAACGCCCCCGCCGCCCCCAAGGACCGGGCCGACTTTGAGAGCTTCTCCGCCGAGGAGATCAAGTTCGGCTACTGCACCGAGTTCATCTGCGCCCGGGACAACAAGAAGAAGGACCCGGAGGCCCTCCGGGGCTTCCTCAACGCCCTGGGCGACTCCCTGGTGCTGGTGGAGGACGACGACATCATCAAGGTCCACGTCCACACCAACCACCCCGGCAAGGTGCTGGAGGAGGCCCTGACCTACGGCGCCCTCCAGACCGTGAAGATCGAGAACATGCGCAACCAGCACAGCGAGATCCTGGAGGAGGCCGCCCAGGCCGCCCCCGCCCAGGAGGAGCACAAGGTGGCCGCGCCGGAGAAGCCCTACGGCTTTGTGGCCGTGTGCGCCGGCGAGGGCGTGTCGGCGGTGTTCCGTGACCTGGGCGCCGACGGCATCATCAGCGGCGGCCAGACCATGAACCCCTCCACCGAGGACATCATGCGTGAGATCGACAAGACCCCCGCCGAGGTGGTCTTTGTCCTGCCCAACAACAAGAACATCATCATGGCCGCGGAGCAGTGCATCCGCCTGGTGGAGGGCAAGCAGGTGGTGGTTCTGCCCAGCAAGACCGTGCCCCAGGGCATCTCCGCCATGCTGGCCTTTGACCCGGACAGCTCCGTGGAGGAGAACACCGAGGCCATGTCCGAGGCCCTCAAGCGGGTGAGCACCTCTGAGATCACCTATGCCGCCCGGGACTCCGACTTTGACGGCTTTGCCATCAAGCAGGGCGACTATCTGGCCCTGGCCGAGCACCAGCTCTTCGGCACCGATCAGGACATCTATGCCCTGCTCCGCCGCCTGGCTGAGGCCCAGCCCCAGCAGGACGCCGAGTTCATCACCGTGTTCTACGGCGAGGACGTCCAGGAGGCCGACGCCCAGAAGGCGCTGGCCATTTTCCAGGAGGCCTGCCCCAAGGCGGAAATCACCCTCCTGGCCGGCGGTCAGCCCGTGTACTACTACATGATCTCCGCCGAATAAGATTCCAGATACAGCGCCAAAGGGGCGGCCGTCAGGCCGCCCCTTTTTTGCATTCCGGCCGGTGCTCCGGCCTGGCTTTTTCGTTTGTGAAATATCTATCGTGTATGTTACTTTTTTGACCTATATTGTCTTATTTTTCGCAATATACGGTTAAAAAATAAACTTATTTCAAAACTATTGACTTCTCTGGAGAGACAGTTATACTTAAAGCAAGGACAGATAAGAATAAAACGGTATCAACATTCACCCGCCGTGCGGGATCTGCCCCATTATTTTTAACGAAGGAGAGGCGTTGAACATGGGAAGTTACGTGATGGCGGAATCCGCTGAAGTTTGCAGCGCGCCCCAGCTGGAGGCGGAGGTCCTGGTCAGTGCTGACGCCGGTGTAAGGCGGAGAAGCGCCGTCCTCACCGGCGCCATGGCCCGGCGGATGGGGATCTACCTGCTGGGCGTTCTGATCCTGGCCGTAGGCAATACCCTGAGTACCCGGGCCCAGCTGGGCGTGTCCCCCATCATCTCCCCTGCCTACGCCATCTCGGAGATCTGGAACATCGACTTCGGCGTGGCCACCATGGGGGTGTACATGGTCTTTATGACCGTGCAGTTCATCCTTCAGGGCAGGCGCACCCGCAAGCTGGACCTGCTGGAGATCCCCTTCTCCCTGGTGTTCAGCTTTATGCTCAACTTCTTCACCGGCGCCTTTGACCGCCTGGCGGTGCCGCTGGGGCTGGACACCCCCGCCCTGTGGCAGAAGATCGTCCTGCTGGCTGGCTCCGTGGTGTGCACCGGCGTGGGAGCGGCCATGATCGTGGCCATGGACCTGGTGACCAGCCCGCCCGACGGCATGGCCCGCGCGGCCGGTGTGGCCATGGGCAAGGGCCTGGGCCTGGGCAAGAACACGGTGGATGTGGCCTGCGTCATTGTGTCGGTGTCCCTGTGCCTGCTGGCTGCCGGCCACGTGGTGGGCATCGGCGTGGGCACCCTGGTGGCCATGGTGGCCATCGGCCGGTGCGTGGCCCTGTTCAACCGCCTGGCCCTGGAGCCCATGCGGAAGGCGGCCGGCCTGTGGCCCGCCTGTCCCGCCGGCGCCGAGTGCAACCTGAACCACAAATAAGCATAAAAAAGTCCCGCAGAAGAGGCTGTCTCTCCTGCGGGACGATTTTTTGCTCTTTTACAGCACCTTGGACAGGAAGTCGATGGTGCGCTGCTCTTTGGGATGGGCGAAAAAGGCGTGGGGCTCGTTCTGCTCCAGGATGTGGCCGCCGTCCATGAACAGCACCCGGCTGCCCACCTCACGGGCAAAGCCCATCTCGTGGGTGACCACCACCATGGTCATGCCCTCGTCGGCCAGCTCCTTCATCACGTCCAGCACCTCGCCCACCATCTCGGGGTCCAGGGCGGAGGTGGGCTCGTCGAAGAGCATCACCTTGGGCTTCATGGCCAGGGCCCGCACAATGGCGATGCGCTGCTTCTGGCCGCCGGAGAGCTGGGCGGGATAGGCGTCCGCCTTTTCCGACAGGCCCACCCGCTTGAGAAGCGTAGTGGCGATGTCGTCGGCCTCGGCCTGGCCCATCAGCTTGGTGCGCACCGGGGCCAGGGTGATGTTCTTCCGAATGGTCATGTTGGGGAACAGGTTGAAGTGCTGGAACACCATGCCCATCTGACGGCGCATCAGGTCGATGTTGGTCTTGGGGGAGGTGATCTCCGTGCCCTCAAAGGTGATGGTGCCGCTGGTGGGGGTCTCCAGCAGGTTCAGGCAGCGGAGGAAGGTGGACTTGCCCGAGCCGGAAGGCCCGATGATAACCACTTTCTCCCCCTGCTCGATGTGCTCGGTGATGTTGTCCAGGACCAGGTGGTCGCCAAAGGACTTGGACAGATTTTTAACGTCGATCACTTTGACGCAGCCTCCTTTCCAGCTTGCCCTGGAGCCAGGTGAGAATGATGACCACCACCAGATACATGATGGCGATGCCGATGTAGGGGGGCATATAGTCGAGGGTCCGGCCTGCGATACGGGACGCCCGGTAGGTCAGCTCGGCCAGGCCGATGGTGTTGACCAGGGAGGTATCCTTGAACAGGGTGATGAACTCGTTGCCCAGAGCGGGCAGGATGTTCTTGAAGGCCTGGGGGATGACGATAAAACGCATGGTGTCCAGGTAGCCCAGGCCCAGGGACCGGCCCGCCTCGCTCTGGCCCACGTCCACGCCCATCAGGCCGCCGCGAACGATCTCCGCCACGTAGGCGCCCGAGTTGATGCCCAGGGCCACCACGCCCACCATGAACTTGTTGCGGCTGGATGCAAAGATGACAAAGCCCCAGATGAGGATCTGGACCAGCATGGGGGTGCCGCGGATGACGGTGGTGTAGATCTTGCAGATCACGTTGAGAAAGCCCAGGAAGACGTTCTTCCGCCGTCCGGGGCGCTGCTGGTCGTGGGCAGTGCGGATCACGGCCACCACCACGCCCAGCACCACGCCCACGATCAGGGCCACCACTGTCAGCTCCAGCGTGGTGAGCAGGCCCTGAAGGTAGAGCTGCCAGCGGTCGCCCTCCACAAAAGCCGCGTGGAGCCGGGGACCCAGCTCAATGACCCAATTGGTCAGATCTTGAAACACAAAATCCCTCCTTGTTCTTACTACGGGAAAAAAGGGCGGCCTGGAGAGGCCGCCCTTTTTCGGAATTTCTTTACTCGGCGGTGATGTACTTGTCCACGATGGCCTGGAAGGTGCCATCAGCCTTCAGCTCGTCCATGGCGGAGTTGATGGCGTCCAGCAGGGCGGTGTTGCCCTTGGCCACGCCGATGGCGTACTCTTCCTCCACCCAGGGAGTCTCCAGGATCTTCAGGCCCTCGTACTGCTCCACAAAAGCCTTGGCGGGCTCGTTGTCGATGATGACCGCGTCGATCTGGTCGTTGACCAGGGCCATGACGGCCAGGGCGCCGCTGTCATAGGCGGTGACGTGGTCCTCGCCGTAGCCGCCGTTCTCGGGGGTGTCGGAGGCGTAGATATAACCGGTGGTGGCGGCTTGGCAGCCGATCATGTCGGCGTTGGCCAGATCATCGATGGTCTGGATGGGGGAGTCCTCCTTGACGATGACCACCTGCACGCCGGTGGCATAGCTCTCGGAGAAGTCCATGACCTCCTCACGCTCGTCGGTGACGGTGATGCCCGCCATGGCAATGTCGCTCTGGCCGGTCTGTACGGCGGTGAGGGCGGCGTCAAAGCCCATGTCGTCCACAACCAGCTCCAGGCCCAGCTTCTCGGCGATGGCCTGGGCCACCTCCACGTCGATGCCCTCAAAGCTGCCGTCATCGGTGGTCATCTCGTAGGGGGGGAAGGTGGCGTTGGTGGACATGTGAAGCTTGCCCTCCTCCACGGTGGTGAAGGAAGCGGTCTGCTCGCCGGAGGGCTGGGCGCTCTCGGAGGGAGCGGTGCTGCCGGAGGGGGCGGGGGAACTGGTGTCGCCGCCGGTGGGGGCGGTGCCGCAGCCGGCGAGCAGGGAAAGGCTCATGCTGGCGGCAAGGGCAAACGCAAGAATCTTCTTCCAGGTTTTCATATTCATTCTCTCCTTAAAATCCTTCGGGATTTTTGATTGACTGGATTATACACCCCATGCAGGGATAAAGCAAGTATTTTTTGAATTTTTGTGGGTTGCATTCAAATGAGACTGAATGAATATTCAATATAAGACATATTGACCATTCAGACCGCCGGCCAGAGCCAAAATCGAGCGCCAGATGCGTCCGAATGGGGCTTTGACAGAGAGAAGGGGGGCTTTGCAGGCGGTCAAGTACAAAAAAGCGCGGCGCCGCATCTGCGGCGCCGCGCCTGTAAGGCTCAGTCAAAGCCCAGGCCGAAGTAGCCCGAGCGCTCCTCGCCCCAGGTCTGACGCAGGTCCTCCCGCAGCCACTTGACCATGGCAAAGGGCTGGATGTAGCTTCCAGGCAACCCGTCCCACAGGGCGGGGGTGCGGATAAAGTACCGGTCGGCCTGGAGTTTCTCCTTTATTAAGGATAAGCCTCCCTCCATCAGGGTGGGCGGGATGAGCAGTTCCTTGATGGCAAGGCTGCTGTCGCTGGTGTACTCGGCGGCGGCGCAGCCCTCCCGGCCGTCGATGACCACCCGGTAGAGCCCGGCGCCGCTGAGCCGGGAGGCGCCCTCCTGGAAGGCCAGCAGCTTCTCGCCGTAGCGGGCGTGGAAGACCCCGGAGAGCAGCCGCTCCCGCAGGGCCCCGTAGGCGGCGGCGTCCATCTCCTCCAGACTGCTCCCCGCCGGAGAGGGGGGCACCATGCTCTCCAGCAGCTCCAGCTTCCGGGTGGAGAAGCACTCGCCGAAGCCCACAGTCTCAAAGAACTTGAACAGGCTGGCCTCGGCGGGCACCACGGTGATGCAGTCCACATTCCGCTCCCGCAGGTACAGCTCCACGTACTGGAGCAGAGCACGGCCATACCCCTGCTTGCGGGCGTTGGGGTCGGTGGCCAGGGCGTACACATAGGCCGAGGTCAGCGTCTCCCCGTTGGGCAGGGACAGCTCCAGGGGCATCAGGGCCAGCATGCTGCACAGGACCCCGTCCTCGGTCAGGATCATGATGTCTTCCGGCTTGGCGCAGGTCTTGTAAAAGAGGTCGATATACGCCTCGTCATCGCCAAAGGCCACCTTCCACAGGGCCTTCTGCTCCTTCAGCTCCTCCGCTCTGGAGGGACGGATCTCTACCATAGTATCACCCATCTTTCTGATTGAATGCACGCCCGTTTCAGGGGGGTGCTTTGTGCCGTTATGCCTGCCAGACCGCGCTGTACTTCTCCACCATCAGGTCGGGGTAGTAGGACTCCTTGGCCTTCCGCAGGCCCTCCACGCCCATGTCGTCCTCCCGGTTCAGGTAGCGGACGTTGGGGTGGTGCTCCCGCACCCAGCGGGAGAACTCCCGGTTGATCATGGTATAGGCGCCCTGAAGCTCTCCGTAGGCCTTCTCGAAGTGGACGTCGTAGGTGTCGGAGGAGAGCATGTCGCCCATGGTGAAGGCCACCACCTCGCCGTACACCCGGATGAGTCCGCCCTCCAGACCCAGCGCGTGGTAGTGTTCCATGGCCAGCCGGAGGGCCCGGCCCTCGTCGCCCAGGTCCCGCTCCTCGGCGGCGCCCTCCCGGATCATGCTCCGCCGGTACCACTCCTTATCCATCTCCAGACACTCGGCCAGACTGTCCGGGGTGATGGGCTCGTAGACCCAGGAGGGGTTGTTCTCCAGGAAGCGGTTGATGTGGTTGCGCTTTCCGTGGAGCTTTTTGCCGCTCAGGTCGGCCAGGCGGTCGATGTCATAGAGGTAATCCCAGCCGTCCCGGTCGGCCTCGAACTGGAACCGGCCGGGGAACAGAGTCTCCAGTTCCTCGGTCTGCTCCTTGGTGAGGCACACCAGCCGCAGAGGCTGGCCACGCTCCTCTGCGTCGGCCCGCAGGGCGTCGATCACCGCGGCCCGGTCCCCGCTGCCGGCGGGGTAGAGGTAGCTGCACCCCAGGCCGCCGCACAGATGCACCAGGAGGAAGTCATCCAGCCGGGCCACCTGGTGGTGGTAGGCATCCTTCCAGGTGTAGAGATTGGTAAAATTATATTCGCAGCCCCGGTAGTCGGAACGGCTGAGCAGCTGGTCCATCCAGCCCTTGTCGGCCAGTTGGGGTATTTGGAAGTCTATCATAGAATATGTGCGCTCCAATGCTAAAGATTATGTGCCGGCTTTCCCGACACTTACATTTTATTGTACCACATTTCCTAGTAGGAAACAATGAATTTGTGTACCGGAGCGTATTTTTTTACCGCCGGATTCCGACAGGCGGCGTTGGCGCGGGCAAAAGAATTGTGAACTTTTTCACGCGATACAGAGGCAAAAAAGAAAAGAATGTGAAGAAAATAACTCTGCTTCACAGGGAGAGAAAAGTGTGCTATGATGGGGCAAAGGAGGGAGCGTATATGACAGTTGTCCGAAAGTTCCGCAGTGCAGAGGAGCTCCGCTGCCTGCGCCGCATGGCCTGTTCCGTCCCCGAGGAGGTCATGCTCCGGGAAACAGATGGAGACGTGCTGGCTGACGCCAAGTCCCTCATCGGCCTCTTTGCGCTGGACTACTCCCGCCCCGTCTGCATCGTGACCGAATCCCAGGAGCTGCTCTCCCAGCTGGACTATCTGGACGAGGAGGCCAAGTGCGCGTCTTTCTGATTTAAGGACGAGCTAAAATGCTGCAATTCTGAGGCTTACTTCCAGATTAATGAAAGACAAAGCCTGAAATAGAGAACAAGATGTTTCTTAACTGAAAAAATACCGGATAATAAGACGTAATGCAGCGCTTAACCTGCACTGAAGATTGTGGAAAGCGACCATTGATTCAGACAAGCCTCCAATGGTATACTGAGGATGCCTAAAGGAGGTGACCTTAAATGGTTTTTGAAGCAAAGTTCGATTCCTTCAACGAGATTGCCGAGGTGCAGAAGCTGGCCCAGGCAGTGGAAGAGCCGGTGTTTTTTGAGTCCGAGGACGGCTCTGTGCGCATTGACGCGGGGTCCTTTATCGGTCTGTTTGTGCTGGACTTCTCCAAGCCGGTCAAGGTCGTCACCGACTCTGTGTATGTGATTCGCCGCCTGGAGCTGGCGAGCAGAGCGAAACTGGCGGCCCAGAAGGTATAAGCGCCTTCTCGCAATAAAAAAATCAAAGTGCGGCGTACTGCGGAAGCGGTGCGCCGCCTTTTATATGCAAAGGGTCCCAGGATGCAAGCCTGGGACCCTTTGCTGTTACTCTGCGCGGAAATAGACGATGCCGGTGGCGCCGGGGCCGGCGTGGGTGCCCACGACGCTTCCGATGTCGCTGGTAAAGACGGTGGCGCCGGCGATGGCGTCGGCGAAGAAGGCCTGGCACTCGGCCATGGCCTCTGGGGCGTTGGAGTGGCCGAAGCCCACAGGCAGGGACAGGTCGGGGGCCTCCTTCTCCATCCGCTTGGCGATCCACTGGAAGGCGGCCTTCCGGCCCCGGGCCTTGCCGATGCCCTCCACCAGGCCGTTCTCAATGGTGATGATGGGCGAGATGCCCAGCAGGCCGCCCACCACAGCGGTGGCCGTGGAGATGCGTCCGCCCATCTTCAGATACTTCAGGGTGTTCACCACGGCCAGCAGGCGGACCCGGCCCGTCAGAGCTTCCAGCCGGGCGGCGATCTCCCCGGCGGACAGCCCCTGATCCCGCAGGGTGGCGGCTACCTCCACCAGCAGGCCCAGGGCAAAGGTGACGGTGCGGGAGTCCACGATGTGGATACGGTCCTCACCGTCCACCATGTCCCGGGCGATGAGGGCACTCTGGCAGGTGCCCGACATGGCCCCGGAGATGAAAATACCCACGATCTCGTCCCCCTGGTCCAGGTACTTCCGGAACAGGTCGGCAAAGACCTCCGGGTTGATCTGGGAGGTGGTGGGCAGGGCCTCCGCCTTGGACAGCCGGTCGTAGAACTCCGCGTTGGTGATGTCCACGCCGTCCCGGAAGATCTCCTGGCCAAACTGGACCGAGAGAGGGATCACATCCACCCCTATGGCCTCCCGGCGCTGGGGGGAGAGATCGCTGGTGCTGTCGGTGATAATACGGATCATTTCAAATACCTCCTGCTGCATTTTGGCAGCATTGCAATGTACATCTGAGAAAAACGGCCTTACGCCTCTGCCTCGGCCTCGGCGCAGGCGGAGAACATCTTCTCCCGGAAAAACAGGGACACCCGCCCCAGCGCCCGGACAAAGACCTGGGCCTCCTCCTGGGTGAGGAAGCTGAGGAGATTTTCCACCATCTCCTCGTGGAAGCGCTCATGGGCGCGGTTGGCCTGGCGGGCCTTCTCGGTGGGGAGAATGCGCACTACCCGCTTGTCGTGCTCATCCCGGCAGCGGATCAGATAGCCCTTCCGCTCCAGCAGAGACACCGCCGTGGTCAGTGTGCCCGCGGTCACCCGCTGGGCCGCGGCAATGGCGGTGGCCCGGTTGTCCAACCCCTGGTCCTCCGCGCGGCAGACCTCTTCGATCAGATGGAGCTCCCGGAGGGACAGCTCCTTCTTTGAACTGGAGAGGGCCAGCTCCTCGGTTTTGAGAATATCGTGAAACACCTCAACCAGAAAGCGGTTGAGCTCCTCACGGTGCTGGTCCACGGCAGTCGCCTCCTTTTTAAAAATGTGTAGAATCAGGCCGCTATTACTGCTCAATAGCCATTATATAGAGCGGAATGTATGAAAGTCAAGCGTGTTTTGAAAATCAAACTAAGTAACCGTCATAGCCCGGCCGCCTGCCGCATAAAATTCCCCCAGGAAGGGATGGGATACGGATGAAAAGGGACAGGCACAGCGGGATTCAGTGGGGCCGGGTGCTCCGGCGGAGCGCGGCGCTGCTGATGGTGACGGCGGCGGTATGGGCGCTGCTGACGGCGGCGGGGGCGGGAGCGGCGGCCGAGGCCTTCAAGGCCATGGGAGAGGACGGCAGCCTGGTGTCCGCCCTGCTGCGGGCGGAGCTGGGAGAGGTGGAGGGAGCCGGGGGCCCTTTTGATACCCTGGACCAGTGGGGCCGGCTGGTGGTGGGCCAGTCGGTTCTGCTGCGGAGCAACGGGGAGGCGGTGGCCCGGCAGCTGGCCGGGGACGCCTATGAGGGGGCGGAGCAGACGGAGCAGGAGGACCCGGCAGAGCCCTCCCCCACCCCGGAGGCCGAGGACCCGGAGGACCCGGCCAATCTGCCCGCGGTCACCACCGCGCCGGACGACATCGTCCCCCGCACCCTGGTGCCCTCCTCGGGCAGCGGGTATACCCAGGCCGACGGGGTGTACATCTACAATCCCACCGGCCTGGACATCGACGCCGCCGCCCTGGCGGCCGCGCCGGTGAACATCACCCTGGGGGACCCGTCGGAGCCCCAGATCCTCATCATGCACACCCACGCCACTGAGGCGTACACCCCCGACGGCACGGACGTCTACGTCCAGACCGACAACAGCCGCACCCTGGACAACACCCAGAACATGGTGCGCATCGGGGAGGAGATGAAGGAGGTCTTTGAGGAGATGGGGCTGTCCGTGGTCCACGACGAGACCCCCTACGACTACCCCCAGTATAGCGGGGCCTATTCCCGCTCCGGGGCGGGGGTGGAGGCGTACCTGGAGCAGTATCCGTCCATCAAGATCGTGCTGGACGTCCACCGGGACGCCCTCATCGGGGAGGACGGCACGGTCTACAAGCCCCTCACCACCGTGGACGGCCAGGACACCGCCCAGGTCATGCTGGTCATGGGCAGCCCGGAGGGGGGCGACTACCCCCGCTGGATGGAGAATCTGACGCTGGCGATGAAAATTCAGAAGAGTATGAACACCCTCTACCCCACCCTGGCCCGGCCCATCACCATGCGCAGCAGCTCGGTGTACAACCAGGCGCTGACCAACGGCTCCCTGCTGGTGGAGGTGGGGGCCCACGGCAACACCCTCCAGGAGGCCATCCGGGGCGCCCGGCTGTTTGCCCGGGCGGCAGGGCAGGTGCTGCTGGAGCTGGAGGAGACGGAGTAGATCCGGAAAGGGGGGATTGGAGAAAGCCCGGAGGACCGCTGAGATCCTCCGGGCTTTTTGCGTCTGATATTCAGAAAGTGCCGCAAGCGCTGCCCGGTAGTCCGGCAGGCCGGAGCTGGGCCGGCGGCGGAAGGGGACGAAATGCCCCTCTGCCGCGGCTGTCCCGGCCCTGCGGCGTTCTGCGTGTCAGCGCCGGTATGGGGTAATGGCCACCTTGACGCAGCCGTCCAGGTGGTGCTCAAAGATGTCATACCCGTGCATGATGTCGTTGAGTGGCATGGTATGGGTGATGAGGGGGCGGCAGTTGAGCTTTCCCCCCTCAATGAGCTTCATCAGCACATCGTTGTGGCAGGCGTCCACACCGCCGGTCTTGAAGGTCAGGTTCTTGCCGTACATCAGGTGGAGGGGCAGGCTCTGGGCCTCCTCGTACATGGCCACCAGGGCCACCACGCCGTTGGGCCGGGCCACCTGCCAGGCGGTCTGGAAGGTATCCTTCCCGCCCGCCGCCTCGATGACCGCGTCGGCGCCCCGCCCGCCGGTGAGGCCCTTTACCACGGCCGCCAGGTCCTCTGTGCTGGGATTGACCGCCACGTCGCACCAGCCGTTTTTCCTGGCAAAGTCCAGCCGCTCCCCAATGGGGTCCACCGCCACGATACAGGCGGGGCCGAAGAGCCGGGCGCTCATCATGGCGGTGCAGCCCACCGGTCCGGCGCCCAGCACCACCACGGTGTCGCCCGGCCTGATCTCGGCCAGCTCAGCGCCGAAATAGCCGCTGGGCAGGATGCAGGAGAGCATGATCACGTCCTCATAGGCCAGGCTGTCGGGGATGACGGTCAGGCCGTTGTCGGCAAAGGGCACCCGGACGTACTCGGTCTGGCAGCCGTCGATGCGGCAGCCCAGCTCCCAGCCGCCCTCCACGCAGTTGTTCACAAAGCCCCGCTTGCAGAACCAGCACGCACCGCAGAAGGTCTCCACGTTGGCGGCCACCCGCTGGCCGGGCCTGATTTTTTTGACTGCGTCGCCCACGGCCACCACCTCGCCGGCAAACTCGTGGCCCAGGATCACGCCCTCCCTGGCCCGGGGGACGACGCCGTTGCGGATGTGGAAGTCGCTGGTACAGATGCTGGACATGCCCACCCTGACGATGGCGTCCCGGGGGTCCAGCAGGGTGGGGACGGGCCGCTCCTCAAAGCGGAGGTCCCCCTTGCCGTGGTACACCACGGCCATCATGGTCCCGCTCACGTCGCCTCACTCCTCTCCTGTTGGCCGGACATCTCTCCGGGCGCTGTATTTTGGGCGATCAGATCCAGAATGGTCTGCCAGGGCAGCACCTCGGCGCAGTAGTTGACCTGGAGCAGGTTCAGGCCGAACTCGTGCTCCACCTGGGTGGTGGAGTCCACGCAGTCCTCCGCCACCAGGATGCGGTAGCCCCGCTGGAAGGCCTCGATGGCGGTCTGGGCCACGCAGACGTGGGTCCGCCAGCCGGTGAAGATGATGGCCTCGGTGCCCAGCTTTTTCAGGGTGGCCTGGAGTTTGGTGCCGATAAAGGCGTTGAAGTAGTTCTTTTTCAGCACATAATCCCCCTGGGCAGGGGCCAGCTGGTCGATGATCTGGGCGCCCCAGGTGCCCTCCAGGCAGTGGTCGGGCCAGATCTCCAGCTCGGGGTCGTTGCGGTGGTGGGAGTCCCGGATGTAGATGACCGGGATGCCCATGGCCCTGGCCCGCTCCAGCATGGCCTTCAGGGGCTCTATGATGTTGCAGATGCGGCGGCAGGACATGGACCCGCCGTCCAGAAATTCGTTCTGCATGTCCGTGCTCACGATGGCGTACCGGCTGCGGTGCTCCGCGTCCCGCACCTTGTCGCCGATAGCGCCCCGGCAGTCGTTCTCCCGCAGCACCCGGTCCAGGGTGTCCCGCACCCGCTCCAGCTCCCGGATCTGGTCCTCCACGTCAAAGAGCTGGCGCTTGAGATAGCTGCGCAGGTCCACATCCGGGTCGTTGAGCATGGCGTCGATGTCCTCCAGAGAGAACTTCTGCTCCCGGTAGAAGTGGATCTGGTGGAGGCGGGCCACGTCCTCCTCCGAATAAAGCCGGTATCCGGCCGGCGAACGCTCCGCCGGCCGGATCAGACCGATTTTCTCATAGAAACGAATTCCCTTGACGGTGAGGCCGGTCTCGTCGGCCGCTGCCTTGACGGTCAGCATTCGCGTCCCCCTCCTCTGCCGTCCGGAATGGCCGCCTGGCGGCGGCAGAGTGGGTTACAGCCGGTCAAGAATGGTGTTGCTGTCGGTGACGGCGCCGAAGTGGGTCTCAATGTCCCACAGGGAGGACTCCTGCTCCCGGGGTCCGGTGGCCCGGACGCAGTCTCTGGGCACCACCACCTGATAGCCCCGGAAGAAGGCGTCGTGGCAGGTGGAGCGGACGCAGATGTTGGTGACCACGCCGGTGACCACCACGGTCTTGCGGCCCAGCTCCCGGAGCACCAGGTCCAGGTCGGTCTGGTAGAAGCCGCTGAAGCGGCGCTTGGGGATCTGGTAGTCCTCGGGCTGGGGGGCCAGCTCGTCGATGACCTTGCCGCCCCAGGTGCCCTCGATGCAGTGGGGGGCGCGCTTGTCGAACTCCTTGTCGTACTTGCCCGCCCGGTGCCAGTCGTTGATGAAGATGATGGGCAGCTTCTTGGCCCGGAAGGCGGCGATGAGCCGCTGGGTGGGCTCCACCGTCTCCATGCCCTCGGGCAGCACCATGGCGCCGCCCTCCTTGCAGAAGTCGTTGACCATGTCCACAATGAGCAGGGCGGGGTCGGTCAGTTCGTAGTTGGAGCCGTCGTCCACAAAATGTTCTGCAAAGCCTTTCATAAATTTAAAATCCTTCCTTTCGCGTGTGGTTGAGGTGAAATTAAGCGCGAGTCTTCACCCCGCTGCCCATGATGGCGCCCAGCACCGCCTTGACCACAAAGGCCACGATGATACCGTTGACCACGGGCATGCCGAAGGGGATGCGGGTGACGATAAAGCCCAGAATCCAGGCGATAAAGCCGGCGATATTGACAGTGGGCAGTTCCGCCTTGTCGGGGTCGGGGTAGTCCTGCTTATAGGTCACCAGGAAGTCGGCAAAGAAGATGCCGCCCAGCGGGGGCACGGTGGCGGACAGAAAATCGATATAGGAGCCGAAGTAGTTGTAGAAGCCGATGATGGCGAAGATAATGCCGATGACGCCGAAGCCGATGACCAGCCAGGTGCGCTTGGCCTTGGGCACCACGCTGTTGAGGGTCATGGAGCCGGAGTAGACGCAGCCCTGGGCAGTGGACCAGATGTTGAGCACCAGCACCAGGAAGGCGGGGGCCAGCAGGCCCTGCATGGACAGCATGATGGCCACGTCGGGGGTGCCGGTGACCACGGAGCCGATGGCGCCGGAGAGGAGCATAAAGGTGTTGCCCAGCATCAGGGTAATAATCATGACGATAATGGCGGAGCGGATGCTCTTGGAGAAGCGCATGATGTCGGGAGTGAACATGACGGCGCCCACCGCGTAGGAGCCCACGCCCAGGCCCACGGCGTAGCTGTAATCAATGGGCTTGGCAGGGACAATGCTGTTCATGCCGACAATGCCGCCGGCGTCGTTGACTGCAATGACCATAGAGATGATGCCGAAGATAATGATGAGGGGCACGGCAATGTTGCTCAGCCAGGTCATCCACTTCATACCCCGCATGGCGGTAAAGGTCATGCCGATGCCGCCCAGGATGGCCACGGGAATGATGGGGACTATGGGGAAGAGGGTATTGGTGGTCTGGCCGATGAGGTAGGCGTCAATGGAGAACCAGCCGATAGTGGTGACCACCACAATGGCCACAGGGACGTAGGTGCCCGCCTTGCCGAAGGAATACTTGCTCAGCAGGCCGGTGCTCATGCCGGTCTTGGCCGAGATAACGCCCATGGCGCAGGCCAGCACCGCAAGAATTACGCTGCTCAGCAGCGTGGCGGTGACGGTGTCGGTAAACGTCAGGCCCACGCCCATGCTGCCGCCGGCCTGCATGCTGGTGACCACGAACACATAGCCCAGGGAGACGGTCAGCAGGCTCAGGGCCGACCTCCGGGCCGATTTGGGAACGCGCGCGTTGCTGTACTCATCGCTGCTGTCAGCCGCGGTGGTCTCGGGGGTTTTCGCTGCGGTGTCTTCCTTTTTCACACAAACACATCCCTTTCTGATTATAAAATAGACTGAACCGAGGCGCGTTCCGCCGTCCTCCGCCACCCGCCATGACACACAACCTGGCCGGGAACCGGGCTGAATTTTTCCAGCCGGGCCAGCGGAGCAGCCCTCCGTCCAACTCAAACTATAAACCATCCTCTTAGGGGAATGTCAAGAAATTTTTGTATAAAATAAATTTAAAACGGAGAAAAAACTTTTTGATTTGCAGCATTTTTAACATAAAAGTGAGAAGGAAGTGTGGGAAACAGGAAAAGAGGACCTGATCTGACGGTTTTTTCACAAATAGGGCGCGTCAAAAGACAAAACCGCCCCGCCTCGCCCGGGAGGGCGAAACGGGACGGAGATCCTGCGGAGAGAGGGGAACCTCAGGCGCCGTAGACAATGGTCACCGCGTGGCGGCAGGCCTGGATCTCGGCCACCTGGGGGGCGCCGCCGTACTCCCCGTCCAGAGTCCAGGGGGTCTCCTCGGCGCAGGTGATCTTCAGCCGGGAGGTGTGGAAGCCCATCACCCCGGCGGCCTCGTCGGTGGTCTGCTTCATCAGGGCGGTGATGGCCCCCTGGAGCTCCATGGGGTTCCGGGGGGTGCGCACCAGCACCACCTCCAGCAGCCCGTCGTCCAGGGCCACCGAGTCGGCGGGCAGGCCCAGCATGCCCCCCACGGAGACGGTGTTGCTCACCATGCCGAAGATGAACTCCTCCTCCAGCACGCCGCCGTCGTACTCCACCCGGGCCTGGTAGCCCTTCAGATTGCCCAGCCGGGAAATGCCCTCCAGCACGTAGGCCAGGTGGCCGAACATGTTCTTCACCTGCTGGGGGGTGTCGTAGGCCACATCGGTGAAGGCGCCGAAGGCGGCCACATAGACGAAATACCGGTCGTTGAACCGGCCGATGTCCACCGGGCGGGGCACGCCCTCCGCCGCCGCTGCCGCCATGGCCTCGTAGCCCTTGGGCAGCTTCAGGTTGCGGGAGTAGTCGTTGGTGGTGCCGGCGGGGATGTACCCCAGCTCAGGTCGGTGGCTGACCTCCATCAGGCCGGTCACCACCTCGTGGAGGGTGCCGTCGCCGCCGCAGCAGACCAGCCGGTCAAACTCGCCCCCCAGCCATGCGGCGGTGTAGGTGGCGTCCGCCTTGCCCTGGGTGGGGCGGACGGTCACCAGCCATCCGGCCTTGGTGAAGATGTCCAGCACGTCGGCCAGCTTGGCGCGGATCTGGCCCTTTCCGGCGTGGGGGTTGTAGATAAAGAGCAGTTTCTTCATAATTCCTCCGAACAGATAAGACTGGGCGGACCCTCCGGGCTGTGGGGAGGGGGAGCGAAAAGATAGTAAAAGCTGCGGCGGTCCGTGGGGGCCGCCGCATGATGGCAAGGATCTGCATCTGTGAGAAAAACACCGGGCGGATGGAGCGGCGTTCCGACTGCCGGCAGGGGCTGAGATCCCCTGTTCAGGCCGGAGCCTCCGCCCGGAGAGTGAATGGTCCTATTATACCGTATCCTATGGGAAATGCAATCAGACTTTGCCCAGGACGGAAAAATTGTAAACCTCTGCTTGCCTTTTTCCTGAAAAAGTACTAAACTATTGCTTTAACAATCTATTGTGTGCAAGTAAACAGAGGAGGAGTTCCCATGAACCGCAAGGCGCTCTCCGCCGCCTTTCCCGTTACCCTGCCGGTGCTGATGGGCTATCTCTCCATCGGCATCGCCTTCGGGCTGATGCTGGAGCGGGCGGGCTACAATTTTATCTGGGCGTTTTTCATGAGCCTGACCATCTACGCCGGGTCGGGCCAGTACCTGGGGGTGGAGCTGCTGGCCACTGCCGCCGGGCTGGGCACTGTGGCGGTGATGACCCTGCTCATCAACTTCCGGCACCTGGTATACGGGCTGTCCATGCTGGAGAAGTTCCGGGGCATGGGCTGGCGGAAGTTCTATATGATTTTTTCCCTCACAGATGAAACCTATGCCCTGCTGGCGGGGGCGTCCGTGCCTGTGGGCGTGCGGCCCAAGGACTTCTACTTCGCCGTGGCCATTCTGGACCACCTGTACTGGATCGCCGGGTCGGTCATCGGCGGCGTGGCGGGCGGCCTGCTGTCCATTGACATCACCGGCATTGACTTCGCCATGACCGCCCTCTTTGTGGTCATCGCGGTGGACCAGTGGAAGGCGGCCAGGGAGCACCTGCCCGCCTTTCTGGGCGCGGGCTGCACCCTGCTCTTCCTCATCCTGGTGGGGGAGGAGCAGATGCTGCTCCCCGCTCTGGGGGCCATCGTGGTGGCACTGCTCCTCCTCCGGCCCAGGCTGGACAAGGGGCAGAACGCCGCTGGAGAGGAGGCGGGCGTATGACACCGGTGATACATGCCGTACTGGCCATCGCGGTGATGGCCGTGGTCACCTTCCTGACCCGGGCGCTGCCCTTCCTGCTCTTTGACCGGGGCGGCAATCCCCCCAAGCTGGTGCTCTACCTGGGCCGGGTGCTGCCCCCCGCCATCATCGCCATGCTCATCGTCTACTGCCTGCGGGGCCTGCGCAGCGCCAGCCTGTTCACCCCCGCCGGATGGCTGCCCCAGGTCATCGCCGTGGCGGCGGTGATCCTGCTCCACCTGTGGAAGCACAACAACCTGCTCTCCATCTTCGGCGGCACCATTCTCTATATGGTGCTGGTGCAGGTGGTATTCGTGTAATAATAAGAAGAGGCGCTGCCGGATGTCCGGCAGCGCCCCTTTCGTCTTCAGGAGAGCAGGTTGGCCATGACCGCCACCACCGGCAGGGTGACGACCGACAGCAGGGTGGACAGTGTGACCATCTGGGCGGCGGAGCCCACGTCCCGGTTGTACTGCTGGGCCAGGATGCCGCTGGTGCCAGCGGTGGGGGTGCCGGCCAGGATGACCATGGAGCAGTACACCAGGGCGGGCAGGTGGAAGGGCAGGAGCACCAGGGCGGTGATCAGGGGGATAACGATCAGCTTGAGGATGGAGGAGGCGTACAGGTCGGGCCGGCGGAAGGTGCGGCCCAGGTCGGTGGAGGCCATCTGGCCGCCGATGACCACCATGGCCAGGGGGGTGTTCAGGTCGCCCAGGAAGTCCACCGCGTTGCCCACCATGGAGGGCAACCGCAGGCCGCTGAGGAACAGCACCAACCCTACGGCCAGGCCGATGGTGCCCGGGTTGATGAGGGCCTGGCGGACCGAGATCTTCTTCTGCCCGCCCACCAGGATCACCCCGTGGGTCCACTGGAAGAGGTTGAAGGTGACGGTGGCCACCACGGCGAAGATGACCGCGCCCTCCCCCAGCACCGCCTGGAGCAGGGGCATACCCATAAAGCCGTTGTTGGCGTACACGGTGCTGAACCGGAGCACTACCCGGGTATCCTCCGGGCTGGAGCGGAAGAGCAGGGGCACCAGAGAGCAGAACACCACGTAGTAGGCCACGGTGATGAGGAACATGATGCCGATGTTCCGGAGAAGGCCGGGGTCAGGGTCGATCTGCATGGAGCTGATGATGACGCAGGGGATGGCCACATAGAGCAGCAGGTTGGACAGCTGCCCCAGGGTGGAGGGGGAGAGACGGCCCAGCTTGGCCATCACGAAGCCCACCCCCATCAGCAGAAAGAGGGTGACCACCTGTCCCGCCACCACCAGCAGGTTGTTGAGAATATCCCACATTCCAAGGACCTCACATCCAAATCATGATATGATTCCGCGTTTGGCAGATATTATATTATTATAATCCGCTCCGACGGCGGACGCAAGGCCCAGACCTGCCCCAAAGGGCGGACCGGAAAAGAAAACGGGCGGGCGGGGATTTCCCCGCCCGCCCGGATGGGGCAGACGATCGGATGTCAGCCGGCGTTGCCGTTTCCGGCGTCGGCGGCCTTGTCGGCGGTGAGGGTGATCACGCCGTCGGCCTGAGTGGCCTGGATGCCCAGCAGGGTGTTGATGGCGCCCAGGGAGACGTAGTAGTTGCCCTGGTACAGCTCGGCGGCCACGTCCACCGGCTTGCCGTCCACCAGGACGGTGATGGTGCCGGAGGCCTCAAAGGCGGGGACGGTGACGGCGGGCAGGGCGGCGGTGGTGTAAGCGGCGCCGGTGGTGATGACCACCTGGCCCTTTACCCACTCCACGTTGAAGCCGGCGGTGGTGCCCGCAAAGGCGGTGGCGATATCGCGCAGGCGGTAGAAGCCCTGGAGCTCGGCGGCGGAGTACAGCTTGCCGTTGACCACCACGTTGTTGGCCTCGTTCAGATTGATGCTCTTGTTGTAGGGGGTGGCCAGCGCGCCGGAGTTGATCTTCTCAATGTAGGCGGCCCGCTCCGGGTTGTCCAGCTGCAGGTCCACGCCGGTGATCTTCCAGTTGTTGTCCACCACGGGCTCCAGGGGATCGTGCTGGGCCAGATAGGCCACCAGCATGTCCCGCACGGAGGAGGAGGACTCCCACTCCTTCTCGCCGGAGATGATGCCCTCGTTCTTCAGGCCGGTGTACCGGTAGTCGTTGACGCACAGGGTCAGGGTCATGTCGTCGGTGAGGGGCGCTCCCTTGAAGGTCACGTTCTCGATCCGCTGCCCGGCGGGCTTGGACAGGTTGACCTCGTAGTTCAGGCCGCAGAAGTGGTCGTGGAGATAGCCGGCCTTGTCGGGGTTGAAGGAGATGTTGATGTCCCCGGGTTGCCACTGGTTCCAGCACTCGGCGGCCCACTCCATGTAGGCCTTCATCTCCGCGCCGGTCACCTTCACGGTGTAGAGCACGTTGGGGTACTTGTAGATGTCGAACATGTTGCCGTAGTTCAGGTCGCCCTTCTTCAGGTCGCTGGTGTCCTTGAACAGGGCCACGGCGGTCACGTCGGCGCCCGAGTTCTCCAGCTGGACGGTGCCGATCAGGTCGATGACGGCGGTGTCCATGATGCGCCCGGCGGGGATGCCCTTGATCTCGTTGACGGGCTGGAAGTCGGCGGCGGCGTGGCCCAGCACGTTGTCCTGGATGAAGGACACGGTCTTCTCCTGGGCGGTCTTGATGGCGGGCACGCTGCGCAGGCCCTGGTCGGGAGCCACGTCCTTCATGGACACGGTCTCCACGGTGGCGGAGGTGATCTCCTTGTCGGCGTTGAGGGTCAGGTCGTAGCGGACCACCTCGCCGGCGTTGTTCTTGGTCTCGCCCACGGGGATGGTGTCGTTGTTGATGTAGCTGGTGTGGGTGTGGCCCATCTGGAGCACGTCCACCTCGGGGCACTTGGCCAGAATGGTCTTGGCGGCGTCGGCGCCGTCGGTGGAGTACTCGGCCTCCAGACCGGCGTGGGCGCAGACCATGATCACGTCGGCCTTGCTGCCGATCTCCTTGATGCACGCGGCCACGGCGTCGGCCAGAGGCTCAAAGGTCAGGGAGTCCACGCCCTGCTTGGTGCCGTCCCAGCGGGGGATGTTGGGGGTGTCCACGCCGATGATGGCCACCTTCACGCCGCCCCGGTCCACAATGGTGTAGCCCGCGCCGGTGAGGTAGGAGCCGTCGGCGTTCTTGATGTTGGCGGCCAGCACGGGCATGTCCGCCTGGGCGATGATGGACTTGAGCTTGTCCACACCGAAGTTGAACTCATGGTTGCCCAGGGTCCAGGCGTCGTACTTCATGTAGTTCAGGGCCGCCGGGACAGGGTGGTTGGCGGTGTCCTTGGAGTAGAGGTCGTCGGTCATGATGGTGCCCTGGATGGTGTCGCCCACGTCCACCAGAATGGTGTTGGGGTTCTCCGCCCGCACCTGGCTGACGTAGGTGGACACCCGGGCCAGACCGTCCCCGGTGCTCTCCTTCATATCCTCATAGGAGTAGCCCCAGATGTTGCCGTGGGTGTCCGAGGTACCGATGATGGTGATGTGGGTCTCGCCGGTGCCGGCGGCCAGGGCCGCGGGGACCAGGGAGACCAGCAGGGCCGCGGCCAGCAGCCCGGCCAGCAGGGTACGGATGCCGCTTCGTCTCTGTTTCATGTTCATCGCTCCTTCTGTCCGTTGTGTAATTTCAGATCCTGAGATCTGTCCCAACTACATTGTAGATGTTTTATACAAAGCACGCAATAGACAGGTGAGGATTTATATGCAATTTTGCGGCTGGCGGTTGGGCCCGCCGGGCGCGCCGCCCGGGGACTGCCGGACGGCCCGGGGGCCGCACCCTGCCAAATACCGGACAGGCTTTCAAAAATCAGAAGGATAGGGGGGCTTTTCCGCCGGATTTCTCCCCTTTGACCGCTGTTTATCCCCCAATGTCGTTGACAAGGGGAGCGGGGAGTGGCTATACTACCCCTGTAATGAAAGAAAAGAAAGGAAGAATTGCGTTGACCTCCAAGCGTAAAGGCAGGCGGGGATATCTCCGCATCTTTGCCTCTTACTACCGGCCGCACTGGAAGCTCTTTGCCCTGGACATGGTGTGTGCCCTGCTCATCTGTATCGTGGACCTGGCCTTCCCCTACTTCTCCCGGCTGGCCATGAAGGACCTGCTGCCCCAGAAGCTGTTCGCCACCTTCTTCACCGTCATGGCCGTGCTGGCGGCGGCCTATGTACTCAAGGGCGTGTTCTACTACATCGTCACCTACTGGGGCCACCTGCTGGGCGTGCGGATGGAGGCGGACATCCGCCAGGACCTGTTCGGCCACATGCAGGACCTGTCTTTCTCCTTCTACGACAAGAACCGCACCGGCCAGCTCATGAGCCGGGTCACCGGCGACCTCTTTGAGATCACCGAGCTGGCCCACCACGGCCCCGAGGACCTGTTCATCTCCGTGGTCACCCTGGCGGGCGCCTTCATCATCATGCTCACCATCCGGTGGGAGCTGGCCCTGATTGTGTTCGCGGTGGTGCCCCTGTTCGCCCTGTTCACCATCTTCCAGCGCAAGCGGATGATGCGCTGCTCCACCGAGGTGAAGGCCAAGCTGGCGGGCATCAACGGGGAGGTGGAGTCCTCCATCTCCGGCATGCGCACCGCCAAGGCCTTTGCCAACGAGGACGCCGAGAGCGCCAAGTTCGCCGCCGCCAACGACCAGTTCCGCAACGCCAAGCGGGGCTACTACAAGGCCATGGCCACCTACCAGTCCGGCCTGGAGCTGGCCATGGGCATGATGAGCGTGCTGGTGATCGCCTTCGGCGGCATGCTCATCATGCAGGGAAAGATGGACCTGGCCGACCTGACCGCCTTCTCCCTCTACGTCACCACCTTCATCACCCCCATCCGCAAGCTGTCCGCCTTTGTGGAGCAGTTCATGCAGGGCATGGCGGGCTTCAAGCGGTTCGTGGAGCTGATGGACGTGGAGCCCGAGATCCAGGACGCCCCCGACGCCGCCGACCTGACCGACGTGAAGGGGGACATTCTGGTGGACGACGTGACCTTCCGGTATGAGTCCTCCGCCGAGGACGTGCTCTCCCATGTGAACCTCCACGTCCATCCCGGCGAGACGGTGGCGGTGGTGGGCCCCTCCGGCGGCGGCAAGTCCACCCTGTGCCAGCTCATCCCCCGGTTCTACGACGTGACCGAGGGCCGCATCCTGGTGGACGGCCACGACGTGCGCACCCTGAAGCAGCACTCCCTGCGGGAGCACATCGGCATCGTCCAGCAGGACGTGTTCCTCTTCGCGGGCACCATCTACGACAACATCCGCTACGGCCGCCCCGACGCCACCAACGCCGAGATCGTGGCGGCGGCCAAGCTAGCGGAGATCTACGACGACATCATGGACATGCCCGACGGCTTCCAGACTCAGGTGGGCGAGCGGGGCGTCATGCTGTCCGGCGGCCAGAAACAGCGGGTGTCCATCGCCCGCATCTTCCTGAAAAACCCGCCCATTCTCATCCTGGACGAGGCCACCTCCGCCCTGGACTCGGTCACCGAGGACCACATCCAGTCCGCCTTTGACGCCCTGGCGGAGGGACGCACCACCCTGATCATCGCCCACCGGCTGTCCACCATCCGCTCCGCCTCCCGCATCATCGTCATCGACGGCGCGGGCATCAAGGAGGAGGGGACCCACCAGGAGCTCCTGGCGGCCGGCGGGGAGTACGCCCGGCTGTGGAACGCCCAGAGGGGCGGACAGACAGCCTGACTTTTCCACCACGGAGGTATTTTTTGTGCATAAATTCAGACGTTTCGGCCTGATGGCCCTGGTACTCACCCTGCTGCTCCTGACCGGCTGCGGAAAGGAGACCGTCGCCGCCGGCGGCTTTGCCGGCTTGGGCGGACGGGCCCGGGAACTGACAGAAGAGGAGACCGCCGCCGCCCGGGAGATGCTGGAGGCCCAGCTGGGCCTGCTGTCCGGAAAGGTGACGGAGGAGGAGTATAACGCCTGCATGGACTTGATGGAGCAGCTCTGGCCCCTGCGCCAGGAGCGGCTGGCCAAGGACGAGTGGGAGAAATCCACCCAGGAGCAGCGGCTTGTGGACAAACTCAACGGCCTCTATGAGGAGTACACCGGCCGCTACATCGGGGAGGCGGGCTCCTGGGCCCCGCCGGAGGACCTGGAGTCCAGGACCCTGGCCGCCTTTGCCATCACGCCGGACGGAGGCCTCCGGGCCGAGGACGGCGCAGCCGCTGCCGCCGCCGGCCAGAGCGGGTACACCGAGGCGGACTATCAGGCCCTGTGGGAGGAGATGAAGACCATCCTGCCCCGGGACGCCTGGGAGGACTTCACCCGCTTCATCGTGTTCACCGACGGGCCGGACGAGACCCTGGCCTATGTCCAGCAGGCGGACGACGAGGGCACCAAGTGGGAGATCGCCGTGGACCCGGTGGACGCAGGAGACGGCCAGACCTTCACCGAGACGGTGATCCATGAGTACAGCCACTACCTGACGCTCAACGCCCAGCAGGTGAAGTACACCACCCGGCAGACCGCCTCCACCTACAACGAGGCGGGCATGGTGTGCCGGGAGGGGTCCTATCTGGACGACTTCTACCAGCAGTTCTGGACCGGGTACCTGGACGACCGCCTGTCCGACCCGGAGAGCTACAAATTTTTCCTCCGCCATGAGGACGACTTTGTCACCAGCTACGCCGCCACCAATCCCTCGGAGGACATCGCCGAGAGCTTCACCTATTTTGTCCTCCAGGACGAGCCCCGGCCGGGGGACGCGGTGTGGGAGCAGAAGCTGAATTTCTTCTTCGACTACCCCGAGATGGTGTCCATCCGGTCGGATATCCGGGCCTGCCTGGGCCTGTCCTGACAGCAAAGTCCCCTGCAAGCCGCACTGAGCGGATTGCAGGGGACTTTTTTGCCTATCAATACCGGTTCACCCAGCCCGAGATGAGCAGGGTGGGCACCAGCCACATGACCATGAAGATCAGCAGGTTGGCAGGGGAGAGGGAGGCGTAGGACTCCCCGAAGGTGAGGTAGAAGGCCAGCAGCACGCCGATGGCCGAGCCCACGGAGGCCAGGGCCGCGCTGCCCCGAACCGCCTGCCGCAGCCTGCGGCCCCCCACCACCGCCTCGGAGAAGGGGCCCAGCCCCTCCCGGCAGAGGACGGCGCACAGGGTGTCGCTGTGCTCCTGGTCCGGGTCGGACAGCTCGGTCCGCCGGGCCATCTCGGGGAACTCCATCTTCTCCACCGGCAGCTTGAACCGCTGGCGGAGCATGGCGGGAATCAGGTTGAAGTCCCGGGTGCACAGCACCGGGCCGATCTTGTTGCGGATCAGGGCGGTGAGGGCGGGCCGCACCGCGCCGTGGAGGTTGTAGTTCAGGGCGAACAGCCCGGCCAGCTCCCCGTCGATGGCGCAGAACACCGCGTTCTTCACGTTGAGGCCCTGGGGCAGGGCCACCTCCATCAGGTGCATGAAGGCCGCCGAGCCCACCAGGATCTGCTCCCCCCGGATGTCGGCGGACAGGCCGCCCTCGCACCGCTCGAAGGCGGAACAGCGGCGGTAGATGGCCCCCTGGGAGCGGAGCAGGTCGTGAAAGATCTTGTCCAGGCCGCTGCCCGAGTCCCGGATCAGGGTGGCGGTGACGGCCACCACCTTCTCCACGGAGAAATTGCCGAAGATCTTGATGCCGTTGAGGGCCACGGCTCCCGGGGGGAAGAGGTCGGCGTCGGTGAGGAGGATGCCCGCGCCGTTGCCGCCGGCCACGCCGTCCCAGCCCGCGATGGCCGCGCCCACGCCGGACAGGCGGCGGCACAGGCTGTTCCAGGGCATGCCGAAGCACAGCGCCGCCGAAAAGGAGGCGGCCGCCGTCAGGGTGGCGGACAGGCACCAGAGGATGAGCTCAGGCCGCTGCCGGCCCAGGGAGGACAGGATGGAGAAGAGAAACGCGGCGATAAAGAGCAGGGGGGAAGTGATACGGAAGATCCGCTGGGCGCCGTCGGCCCCCTGGATCTGGCTGCCGAAGCCCGCAGGCTCCCCCGACCACTTGGTATAGGCCTCCCGGCCGTTCCACTTGCCCGGGTCCAGGGTGACCAGATAGGGCTCGTGGGCCGAGGCGGCGGTGCGGCAGGCGCTGCGCTGGCCCTGGAGCTTGAGCACCGTGCCCCACATGGTCAGGCCCAGGGCCAGGGCGGACACGGCGCAGTAGGGCAGCTGGCCCTCCCGGCCGCCCAGGGAGATCATGGTGAGGGCGTCGGCCAGGGTGGCAATGCAGGAGAAGGACACCAGGGTGTCCATGCCCATCTGGAGCCGCAGCAGGTGGAACAGCCCCCGCAGCAGCACGTCGATGCCCAGCAGCATGGCCACCCCCAGCATGCCCGCCAGGGTGTACACCTGGAGCTCATAGGAGCTGGAGAGCATGCCGGGCAGAGGCAGGCCGAAGAAGGGGGCCAGGGTCAGGTAGAGCAGGGGCAGGGACAGCAGCAGCACCATGGTGGTGCGCATCCGCAGGAACTTGAGGCCCCGGCCGTACCGCTTGAACAGCTCCGCCGGGGGGATGTCGGGGGCGGGAGGGATGACCCGCCGGGGCGGGCGGATGCGGAAGGGAGGGCGCTCCTCCTCCCGGTCCACGCCGGGGAGATACTGCTCCGCCCGGCGGACCTCCTCGTCGTTCTCGATGCCCTCCTCCTCGAACATGTGGTCGGCGTACTCGTCGGCCTTCCGGCGCAGGGCGTCCAGCTTGGCGGAGAAAAAGGACTTCTCCTCTGCGCTGTCCCCGTCCCCATCGCCGTCGCCGGGCGCTGGGGCGGAGTCGTCCTCTTCCGGCGCCTCCTCCTCCGGCTCTTCCGGTTCTTCCGGCTGGCCGGTCCGGCCGTGCGCCTGGTTCTTGCCGGGGAAGGGGGTCACAGGCTCGTCGTCCCCGTCCTCCTCCGGCTGGGGCGCGGGGCGGAGCCGCCGGCCGGGAAAGCGCACCACGTTGTTGCCCGCCTCCTTCCGCCGGCCTGCCCGGTGCTCCGGGGGCAGGTCCTGCTGGGGAATGACGGGCAGGGGGATGGTGTCGTCGTCCAGGCCGCTCTCACGGCGGTCCCGGTACTCGGCCAAAATCTCCTCCAGGGTGAATTCCGGCGTGGGACCGCCATGTCTATTCAGTTCGTCGTCCCGATCCTTCGGCATAGGGCCTTCGTCCTTTTTCTGGGGTGTGGTTGGGGCAGGGCGGGGTTACAGCCCCCGCTGGCGCACCGCCTCGTACAGCAGAATGGCCGCCGCGGCGCTGGCGTTGAGGGAGTTGAGCCTGCCCTTCATGGGGATGCTGACCTTGAAGTCGCACTGCTGGGACACCAGACGGCCCATGCCGTCCCCCTCGCTGCCGATGATAATGGCGGCGGGGCCCTTCAGGTCGGCGTCGTAGAGGTTGGTGTCCCCGTCGGCGGCGGTGCCGAAGATCCACAGGCCCTCGTCCTTGAGCTCCTTGAGCAGGGCGGTCAGGTTGGGCACCCGGGCCACCGGCACGTAGGACACCGCGCCCGCCGAGGTCTTGGCCACCACGGCGGTGAGCCCGGCGGAGCGCCGCTTGGGGATGATGACCCCGTGGGCTCCGGCGCACTCGGCGGTGCGGATGACCGCGCCCAGGTTGTGGGGGTCGCTCAACTCGTCGCACACCACGATGAGAGGGGGCTCCCCCTTCTCCCGGGCGGCGTTGAGGATGTCGTCCACGGTGGCGTACTCCCGCACGGCGGCTATGGCCACCACCCCCTGGTGGGCGTGGGTACGGCTCATGCCGTCCAGCTTCCGCCGGTCGGCCTCCACCACCACGATGCCCTTGTCCCGGGCCGTGGAGGCGATATGGCCCAGGGTGGCATCGGTCTCACCCCTGGCCAGGAAAATCTTGTCGATGGGCGTACCCGCCCGGAGGGCCTCCATGACCGCGTTGCGGCCCTCGATCATGCCGTCGGCCTCGGCCTCCGGCTCTCTTCTGCGGTCCTTCTGCTCTCGCATGGCATGTCCAGCCTTTCTGTTCAGTCCATAGATAGAGACAGTATAGCACATTCCACTGTAGAGAAAAAGACAAAAATCCCCGCCGGATGAAAAAAACGCCGTCCGTCAGGGGGAAAATTCCCGCCGCGAACCCTACCCTTCATAGAAAGTTTACAGCTTTCCGCCGGGGGCTTCCTTGTAATTCATAGTTGTCTGTGGTAAAATGAAAGACAGTTTCCACTAAGAAATATCCTGATTTTCCGGCCTTTGCCGGTTCGGGATTCTGAGAACAAGGAGGGCAAAGTGTTGAAGCCCGATAACCAGAAACGCAACAACCAAAACGGCGGAGGCCCCAACAACAAGAAAAATCTTGTGGGGCTCATCTCCATCATCCTCTGGGCGCTGATTCTGACGCTGCTGCTCCAGTCCGCCTTCTCCCTCTTCGAGGGGTCGGACCACGTGGAGATCCCCTACTCCACCTTCCGGGAGTGGGTGCGGCAGGACTACGTGGAGAGCGTGGACGTCCAGAGCAACCAGCTGGTCATTGACCTGAAGAACGGCCTGGGCGCGGTCCAGAAGACCAAGGACGGGGACGTGACCATCATCGACCTGACCACCGGGGAGGCCCCGGCGGAGGACTGGACGCCCCCCCAGACCAGTGACAGCCAGAGCACCGGCAATCAGCTGACCCAGCAGGTGGGCGGCCTGGCCCTGCTGACCCAGCAGACGGGCGCCTACACCTCGGCGGTCACCGCACCCCCCTTCAACGACTTCTCCATCATCGACCTGCTGGATGAGCACGGCGTGGAGTACGGCACCGCCGTGGTCAGCAGCAGCACCGTCATCCTCAGCGCCCTGGTGCAGATGGTCCTGCCCTTTATCATCATGGTGGTGGCCATGGTGTTCCTGTTCCGCTTCATGTCCAGCAAGATGGGCGGCGGCGGCCTGGGCGGCGTGGGCAAGGCCAACGCCAAGGTGTACGTGGAGAAAAAGACCGGCGTCACCTTCAAGGATGTGGCCGGCCAGGACGAGGCCAAGGAGAGCCTGGTGGAGATCATCGACTTCCTCCACAACCCCCAGAAGTACACCGAGATCGGCGCCAAGCTGCCCAAGGGCGCCCTGCTGGTGGGCCCGCCGGGCACCGGCAAGACCCTGCTGGCCAAGGCGGTGGCCGGCGAGGCGGGAGTGCCCTTCTTCTCCATCAGCGGCTCCGACTTCGTGGAGATGTTCGTGGGCATGGGCGCGGCCCGGGTCCGGGACCTGTTCAAAGAGGCCGCCAAGATGGCCCCCTGCATCATCTTCATCGACGAGATCGACACCATCGGCAAGTCCCGCGACAACCGCATGGGCGGCAACGACGAGCGGGAGCAGACCCTGAACCAGCTGCTGGCCGAGCTGGACGGCTTTGACCCCGGCAAGGGCATCATCGTCCTGGGCGCCACCAACCGGCCCGAGGTGCTGGACAAGGCCCTGCTGCGGCCGGGCCGCTTCGACCGGCGCATCACCATCGACCGGCCCAACCTGGCCGGCCGCCTGGCCACCCTCCAGGTGCACACCCGGAAGATCAAGCTGGCCGAGGACGTGGACCTGAAGAAGATCGCCCTGGCCACCGCCGGGTGCGTGGGCGCCGACCTGGCCAACCTGGTGAACGAGGCCGCCCTCCGGGCGGTGCGCCACGGCCGGAGGCTGGTGACCCAGGAGGACCTGCTGGCCTCCTTCGAGTTCGTCATCGCCGGCAGCGAGAAGAAAAATTCCGTGCTCACCGAGTTCGAGAAGAAGCTGGTGGCCTACCACGAGGTGGGCCACGCCATGGTGGCCTACAAGCAGAAGAACTCCGAGCCGGTGCAGAAGATCACCATCGTGCCCCACACCCAGGGTGCTCTGGGCTACACCCTCCTCATGCCTGAGGAGGACAAGACCGAGTTGCGCACCCGGGATGAGCTGCTGGCCAAGATCACCGTGTCCATGGGCGGCCGTGCCGCCGAGCAGGTGGTGCTCAACACCATGACCAACGGCGCGTCCCAGGACATCCAGGACGCCACCAGCGTGGCCCGCAGCATGGTCACCCTGTACGGCATGAGCGACCGCTTCGGCATGATGGGCCTGGCCTCCCGCCGCAGCCAGTATCTGGACGGCGGATACGGCATGGACTGCGCCCAGAACACCGCCGCCGACGTGGACGCCGCCGTCCACGACATCCTGGAGGAGTGCTACCGCCAGGCCGTCCAGGTCATCAAGGATAACCGGGAGGACATGGACAAGGTGGTGGCCTACCTGCTGGAGAAGGAGACCATCACCGGCGCGGAGATGATCGCCATCCTGGAGGGCCGGGACCCGTCCCAGGCGGACAATTATGCCGCCATGCTGGAGCGGGAGGAGGCCCGCCGGGCCGCCAAGGAGGTCAAGACCCCCGACGTGATCCCCATGCCCGGGGAGACGGAGGACAGCTCCGCCGGGAACAGCCAGATTCCCCCCGAGGGCAAGCCCCGCTCCGGCGGAGACGGGGAGCTGCCCCACTGATACCGTACGCTTCAGAGGCCGGGCCGTGTGGCCCGGCCTCTCAGCTTATTGAAAAGCCTTCGTACAAAAGCGCTTACCTTGGTTGGGGCGGGGGAGCTCGAAGGGGCAGCCGCCCGCCTCGAATGGAATCGAATGCCCCGCAATGCCTTGCCATGCAAGGCTTGCGGCGAGCAGAGCGAGGACTTTTGTGCCGCTGTGCGGTACAAAAGTAACGGCATTTTTGAAGGCTACTGAAAAAGTCCAGAGACTTTTTCGGCAGCCTGAAAGGCCGGGCCGTGTGGTCCGGCCTCTGTCTGTTCTGGGCGGAACGCAAAAGAGGGCGACGCAGATTCCCTGTTTACCTTCCCGCCCTTTTCATGTACAATAAAGGATACCTGATTGGACAAGCTTTCTCTGGAGGTGATTGCATGGCGGCGAATCTGTTTCTTCCCGGCGGGGTGGTGGCCATGCCCGCCGAGGCGGCGGACCGGCTCATCGCGTCGGGCAGCGGAGACGCGGCCCTGCTCTACCTCTGGCTGCTGCGGAAAAACGGCGCCGCCTCTCTGGAGGAGGCGGGCAATGCCCTCCGCTGGGACGGCGGGCGGCTGACTACCGCCTGGGACGTGCTCTCCGGCAAGGGCCTGGCCCCCGCCATGCCCCAGGCCGCGCCCCAGCCCCAGCAGGAGGAGCCCCCGGAGTACACCGCCGAGGACATCGCCCGGGAGCTGGAGGACCAAAATTCCTCCTTCCCCGCTCTGGTGGGGGAGGTCCAGCGGCGGCTGGGCAAGATCCTGTCCACCGCCGACCTGAAGACCCTCTACACCCTCTACGACTTCCTGGCCCTGCCGGCGGAGGTGATCTGCCTGCTGGTGAGCTGGTGCGTGGAGGAGATGGAGCGGAAATACGGCCCCGGCCGCAAGCCCCGCATGAGCCAGATCCGCAAGGAGGCCTTTGTGTGGCGCCGTCTGGGGGTGGACACCGACCAGGCCGCCGACGCCTACATCAAGCGGCAGGCAGAGCTGCGCACCCGGGAGGGCCAGGTGCTCTCCCTGCTGGGCATCACCGGCCGCCCGGCGGTGGACGGTGAGCGGAAGTATATCGCCGCCTGGACCGACATGGGCTTTGGGGACGAGGCCATCCGCATGGCCTACGAGCGGACGGTGCTGAAAAAGCAGACCATGAGCTGGCCCTATATGAACTCCATCCTCCGGTCCTGGCACCAGAAGGGGCTCCACACCCCCGCGGAGATCGAGACCGGGGACGCGGCGCCTGTGCGACCCCAGGGGACTGTGCCCAACGCTCCCGCCCCTGCCGGGCCGGGTTCCGACCGGGACGCGGGCCATATGACCGACGACATCCAGTGGATGAAGGACTTTCTGGCCCGCCAGAAGTCGGAACAGGGAGGGAACTGAGCCATGGCCTATGAACAGAACGTGCTCCGCCGGGCCACTGAGCGGCTGGAGGACCGGCGCCGCCGCCGGGAGGAACAGCAGAACGCCCGCAGGCGGGAGATCTACGCCGCCATCCCCCGGGTGGCCGAGATCGACCGGCAGCTGCGCCGCACCATCGTGGACATCATCGCCGCCTCCCTCCGGCAGGGCAGCGACCCGGTGCCCGCCATCGGGGCGGTGCGGGACAAGAACCTGGATCTCCAGGCCGAGCGGGGCGAGCTGCTGGTGGCCCACGGCTACCCCGCCGACGCCCTGGACGACAAGCCCGCCTGCCCCAAGTGCAACGACACTGGCTGGCGTGGGGCGGTCATGTGCCAGTGCCTGAAAAACCTGTGCGCCCAGGAGCAGATCAAGGAGCTGTCCAAGCTGCTGGACCTGGGGGAGCAGTCCTTCGACACCTTCTCCCTGGACGTGTACTCCCCCTCCCCCTGGCGGGGCAGCGGCATCTCCCCCCGGGAGAACATGGAGATGGTCTACGAGATCTGCCTCAACTACGCCCAGAAGTTTGGCCGCTTCTACTTCAACAACCTGTTCCTCTCCGGTGCGCCGGGGCTGGGCAAGACCTTCCTGTCCGCCTGCATCGCCCGCACCGTGTCGGAGAACGGGTTCTCCGTGGTGTACGATACGGCGGTGAATATCTTCTCCCGGTTTGAGGACAGAAAGTTCTCCCGGGACGCCGAGGACACCCGGGAGGCCCGGGACGAGACCCGGCGCTACCTGTCCTGCGATCTGCTGATCCTGGACGACCTGGGCAGCGAGATGACCACACCCTTTGTCCAGTCCGCACTGTACACCCTCATCAACAGCCGCCTCACCGCCGACCGGCGGACCGTCATATCCTCCAACCTGTCCATGGAGGACGTGCGGCGGCGGTATGCCCCCCAGATCGCCTCACGGCTGGAAGGGGAATACCGGGTGCTCCCCTTCTTCGGGGAGGACATCCGCCTGCTGCGCAAGCAGAAGAGCTGAGCATGGCCGCGCTCCGGCAGAATTTCTGCCGGAGCGCGTTTTTTGCTGCCTGAGTGGTTGACATGTGTAGACCGATATGGTACATTAGGGTTACAAGAGTAGACCAAAAGGGGGAAATCGTATGGAGCGGGTCAATCTGTCCGCCGGAGAGTGGCGGGTGATGGAGGAGCTCTGGAAAGCGCCGGCCACCCTGATGGAGCTGGTGCGGGCCCTGGGTGAGAGCGCCGGATGGGCCAAGAGCACGGTGTCCACAGTGGTGCGCCGGATGGAGGACAAGGGCCTCATTAAGGCAGAGCAGGCGGGGCGGGCCAAGGTGTTCTACCCCGCCGTGGCCCGGGAGGAGGCCGCCGCGGCGGAGACCGAGTCTCTGCTCTCCCGGGTGTACCACGGCAGCGTGGGCCTCATGGTGAGTACCCTGCTGCAAAACCGCCGCATCTCCAGGGAGGAGCTGAAGGAGCTCCAGGCTCTGCTGGACCAGGGAGAGGAGGAGCAGACATGACGGAAATCCTGGTGACCTCGTCGGTGCTCATCGTGGTCATCGCCCTGCTGCGGCTGGTGCTGCGGGGGAAAATCAGCCAGCGGGTACAGTACGCCCTGTGGCTGCTGGTGGCAGTCCGGCTGCTGGTGCCGGTAAGCCTGGTCAGCAGCCCGGTGAGCGTGATGAACGCGGTGGAGCCGGTGACGGAGACCATCCATATTAGCCGCACAGAGCAGCAGTTCCCCGCCGGGACAGGGCAAATCCAGAACGTCACCGGAGGGAACGCCACGCCCCAGACCGGCACGGTAAATGCGCCGTCCCAGCCCCAGACCGGGGATACAACCCAGATTCAGCCCACGGAGCCGGGCGTTGACCTGGGCGCGGTCCTCCGCTGGGTGCGGCTGGCGGGCGCAGTCGTGGTGGGCGGCTGGTTCCTGTTGAGCAATCTGATGTTCCGGCGCAGGCTGGTGCGCTCTGCCCGGCCTCTGGCCGGTGTGGGCTGTCCCCTGCCGGTGTATGTGTCCGCTGGTGCGCCGTCCCCCTGTCTGTCCGGACTGGTTCGGCCCGGCATCTACCTGACCCCGGACTGCTCCACCGAGGGGCCTGGACTAAAGCACATTCTGGCCCATGAGCTGACCCACCGCCGCCAGGGCGACCAGTTCTGGGCCCTGGTGCGGTGCCTCTGCCTGGCCCTCTACTGGTTCAACCCCCTGGTGTGGCTGGCGGCGGTGCTGTCCCGGCGGGACTGCGAGCTGTCCTGCGACGAGGGGGCCATCAGGCTGCTGGGTGAGGAGGAGCGGACGGCCTACGGCCGCACCCTGCTGTCCCTGGTGACCACCGGGGCCAACCCCACCGAGCTGCTGCGGACGGCCACTACCATGTCCTCGGGGGCCAGAGGGCTGCGGGAGCGGATCGCCCTCATTGCAAAGAAGCCTAGACGGGCGGCGGGGGTGCTGGCGGCAGCCCTGGTCGTTGTGGCGGTGGCGGTGGGGTGTACCTTCACCGGCGCACAGCCCCAGGAGACCCCTGAGCCCTCCCCCACCGGAGACATTCAGAGCCCCAGCCCGTCCCCCACGGAGACGGGGACTCCGGACAACTCCGCCGTGTTGGTGGACGATTTCAGTTATACCGGCATCCACCGGGACGTGACCTACTACCCCGACGCCCCCACCGACGGCTCGGAATTTGACGAGAGCACCGCCCGGGCCTATACCATTGTCCTGGCCCAGCCCGTGACCCAGGGCGAAGGGGGTATCTGGTGCGTGGAGCGGTGGTACGACGACCAGGGGGAGCGGCACTTTGTCCTGCCCGACACCGACCTGCCCGCTGAGGAGTTCTACGCCCAGTGCCAGGCACAGGCTGACGAGACGGGCAGCACCGGCAGTTCCTGGGCCGACCTAGAGAGCCATTGGGTGCTGATAAATTTTGTTGAGGATACGTTCCATGTGAGCGGCTTCAGCGGCAGGGAGAGCAGCGACTACCTGGCCGACCGGGGCGGAAGCCGGGAAACCGGCACCAAGCCTGCCGCCTCCACAGACATTGAGCAGGTGCTGGAGGAATTGCTGCCCGAGGGCAGCACTGCCGTCCTGACGCTGGAGCGGCACAGCGGCGGAGAAAACACGGTCAGGACCGCCACGGCTGACCCGTATTACCTCAATATTAGCCTGGATTGGCAGAATTGGAGTTATGCCGACGCCCCAGCGGAGGAGCCGGAATGTGACGCGGCCATCTACCTCAGCGCGGCCAGCGAACCGGCCGACGCCGTCAGCCGGCCCGCCATCGGCGATGACGGGGACTACCTGAAATTCTACCAGGGCAGCGGACTGGTCCGCCGGCACACCGGCGGCAGGGATATCTGGTACTACGCTCAGTCCGACGGCCAGGAGTACGACGCGGGCGCGCAGGCCCGGGGGTGGTATGACAGCGCCGAATTTGAAGCGGCCCTTGCCTTTGCTGTCACGCCCGAGATGCTGGAGGAGGCAAGAGACAAGTACGATATTCCGCCGGTGGATGACGACCCGGCCCATCAGGACTTTGCCCTGGTGGCCCGGGTGTGGAGCGAGCAGCTGGCGGAGAACCTGCGGAATCTGGAGCCGGACAGCCAGTATGCGGTGCTGGACGCCCAGGTGTACAGCGCGAACCTGCCTGGCCCCGATGACTACTACGCCCCCGAGCCGGGGGTGGGGGACAGCTTTGTCTTTACCCAGGTGCTGGCCATCCGGGTGACCGACCTGGAGCGCACCCCCTATCAGGCGGGCAGCGGCCTCTGGGAGATTGAGGACGGCCCCTATACCGGCTGGTATGGCTGGGGGCTGTTCCGGGGCATGGAGAAGCAGGGG
Source organism: uncultured Pseudoflavonifractor sp. (assembly GCF_944387275.1). Taxonomy (GTDB): domain Bacteria; phylum Bacillota; class Clostridia; order Oscillospirales; family Oscillospiraceae; genus Pseudoflavonifractor; species Pseudoflavonifractor intestinihominis. Next base: position 4,943 of record NZ_CALXEG010000008.1, on the reverse strand, counting down.
GACAACTGGGTGAGCAACGGAGGCTTCACCGGCTGAACCCGATAAAAAGGCCGTGGCCGCTGCAAGTGCAGCGGCCACGGCCTTGCTGTGTCCCCTCAAAAAATGCCTGGATTTTAAACGTTTATGCGCTCTGTGTGTCCCCAAACAGCTTCTTCAGAAAGGACAGCTTTTTGGTGAAGAGCTTCACCAGCTGGCCCACCAGCAGGGCGGAGACCACGGTGCCCTCCCGGACGCCGTTGAGCTTGTGGAAGGCAAAGAGGGCGATGACCACGGCAATGACCGTGAGGGAGCTGTCCACCAGCACCTTCACATTGCCGAACTGGCCCTTGCTCTTCCGGCTCAGGGCCCGGACAAAGGCCTCGCCGGGGAGCATGATCACGTCGGCCAGCACCTCCAGGGTGATGCCCAGGGCCATGACCACGCAGCCGATGGCCAGATAGAGCACGCTCATGGGATAGGGGCCGCCGTACTGGGTAGGGATGAGGGAGAGAGCCACATCCATACACAGGCTGAAGAGGAGGGTTGCGGGGATCTGGAGGGCCTGCTTCCAGGTAAAGCGCCGCACCAGCAGCGCCTCGCCCACCAGAAAGAGCATATTGAACGCAAAGGTGTACACCCCCATGGTGATGGTCACCGTGTGTCCCGCCACGGTGACAGGGGGCGTGATCAGGCTGAGGACAAAGGGAGTGGAGGAGATGGGGGAGGTGCCCAGTCCGGCCCGGGTGATGAAGGAAATTCCGGTGGCGCACACCAGCACGCCCGCCAGGAACATGAGGTAACGCTTGCAGGTCTCGGTTTTTGACATGATGTCTCGCCTCATTTTTGTCATTTTTGCCCGGGATTGGAAAGGACGCCTGGAAGAGGGGCTCTGGGCCGCAGACGCCCAGAGCCCCTGAATTGGGTTGCGCGTTTGTTCTTACTTCACAAGATAGCCGTAGTCCTTGCGCACGGCCAGGATCAGCTGCCGCAGGTCCTCATACAGGCCGCAGGCGGGGTCGGTGACGTTGTACTCCTTCACCGCGCCGCCCAGACGGACGGTGCACACGCCGGAGCCGTCGCCGTGAGGCAGCCAGCCGTCGTTGGTGCTGTTGTCAAAGTCCTCCCGGCTCCAGAACAGGGTGAACTTGTCCTTATAGGGCCGGCTGTCGTAGGGGCAGAAGATGGCGCAGTTGCCGCACTCGTTGCACATGCCGTCCACGTGGATGATCTGCCGCATCCGCTTGCCGGGCACCGCGATGGCGATGTTGGCCCGGTTGGGGCACACCTCGGTACAGGTCTCGCACACGGTGGAGCAGCCCAGGCAGCGGGTGTCGGGGCAGGTGGTCTCAGTGCGCAGGTCCCCGTGCTTGGACAGGGGCTTGTTGTAGTTGGGGTGGACGTTCTTGTCCACATCCAGGTCGGGGTTCATGCCGGCGATGGCCTGGGCGGCGGCGGTGGCGTCGGCAATGGCCTCCACCACAGTGGCGGGGCCCCGGCGGGCGTCGCCCACGGCGTACACGTTGGCCACGCCGGTGGCCATGGTCTCATTGACCACGGGGCGGCCCTTCTTGTCCAGAGCCACGCCGTTGGCGGCAAACAGGGCGTCGTCCACATGCTCGCCCACGGCGGTGATGACGGTATCGGCGGGCACCTCAACGGTGCGGCCGGTGTCCACCGGGCTGCGGCGGCCGGAGGCGTCCCGGTCCCCCAGCTCCATAACGGAGCAGGTGAGCACGCCGTCCTTCACGCCCACAGGGGCCAGCAGCTCCAGGAACTCCACGCCGTCGTCCATGGCCATGTGGAGCTCTTCCTCGTCGGCGGGCATGTTCCGCTGGTCGCGGCGGTACACCAGACGGACGTTCTCCACGCCGGGGATACGCTTGGCGGCACGGGCGGCGTCCATGGCGGTGTTGCCGCCGCCCACCACCACCACGTTGGCGCCCAGCTTCAGGGTGTCGGGGGCCTTTTTGGCCTGCTCCAGGAAGGCGATAACGTTCATGGCCTGGCCGTACTGGAGGCGGGCGTCGCCCGGCTTCCACGCGCCGGTGGCGAAGATGACGTGGGTGAAGCCCTGGTCGAACAGGCTCTGGGCGGAGGAAATTTCCACGCCGGTCTGGAACTGGGCGCCCATGGCCTTGGCCAGGGCGATGTCGGCGTCAATAGCGTCGTCCCCGATGCGGAAGGCGGGGATCACGTGGCGGACGATGCCGCCCAGGGACTCCTTGCGCTCGAAGACGGTGACGGCCACGCCCTCCCGGGCCAGGAAGAAGGCCGCGGCGATGCCGGCGGGGCCGCCGCCCACAACGGCCACCTTCTTGCCGCTCTGGGGGGCGGCGGGCTTCAGGGTGGGCAGCACCTGGGCCATGGCCTCGGTGGCGCACTTGAGCTTCACGCCCCGGATGTCCACGGCGCTCTCGTAGTAGTTGCGCATGCACTTGTCCCCGCAGTGGTGGGGGCAGATGGTGCCGGTGATGAAGGGCAGGGCGTTGCGGCGGAGGATAATCTCCAGGGCCTCGGCGTACTTGCCCTCACCGGCCCGCATCAGGTAGGCGGGGATGTCCTGGTGGATGGGGCAGCCGGTGCGGCAGCCCGCGTCGAAGCAGTCCACCAGGGGCACCTGCCTGCCGTTCTTCCGGTTGGGCAGGGGCTTAATGGGCTTGCGGTAGTGGGGGTTGACGGGCACGTTGTCGCTCAGGGCGTTGACCTTGGCCACGTCCACGCCGGTGAAGGGGGCGCTGCCGCAGTCCATCAGCAGCTCTCCGATCTGGCTCAGGCGCTGATAGCCGCCGGGCTTGAGGATGGTGGTGGCCATGGTGATGGGCCAGATGCCCGCGTCGAACAGGTCCTTGATGTTGGTGTAGTCGGCGCCGCCGGAGTAGGAGATGCGCAGCTTGCCGTCAAACTCGTTGGAGATGCGGGCGGCCAGGGCAATGGTCAGGGGGAACAGGGACCGGCCCGACATGTACATCTCCTGGCTGGGCAGCTCGCCGGCGGCCACGTCCACGGGGAAGGTGTTGGTCAGCTTCACGCCGAACTCCAGGCCCCGCTCCTTGCACAGGGCGATGAGACGGCGCAGCATGGGCACCGCGTCGGCCCACTGGAGGTCCTCCACAAAGTGGTGGTCGTCAAAGACGATGTAGTCGAAGCCCAGGCTGTCCAGCCGCTTGCGGGCGTACTCGTAGCCCAGCAGGGTGGGGTTGCACTTGATGTAGGTGTTGAGCCCCTTCTCGGTGATGAGGTAGGTGGCGATGCGCTCGATCTCGTCGGGGGGGCAGCCGTGGAGGGTGGACTCGGTGATGGAGCGGGACACCACCGGGGAGATGGCCTTCACATAGGCCTCGTCCACCTTCTGGAACTTGCCCAGATTGGCCAGGGCCCAGTCCATGCACTCGGCCCACACGGCGGAGCCGGAGGCGTCCTTCATGCCCTCGATGTAGGCGTCCACCTTGGGGCTCTTGATGCCCTCCAGGTCGTAGCCCACGGACATGTTGAACACGAAGCCGTCCGGGTCGCCCAGACCCAGCTCCCTGGCCATCAGCTTGCAGGCGAACCAGGCCTTGACGTACTCGGCGTAGGCCTGGGGCACGGTCAGCTCGGTGGACCACTCGCAGTTGTAGCACTCGTCCCCGGCGGTGATGCAGGGCTTGGGCACGCACTTGCTCAGCTCCTCGCCATCCATGACCTGGACGGTCTTCAGCTCAAAGAACCGGCAGCCGGCGGCGTAGGCGGCGATGATATTCTGGGCCAGCTGGGTGTGGGGGCCGGCGGCGGGGCCGTAGGGGGACTCGATCTTCTCGTCGAAGATGGGCAGGGCCTGGCCGTTCTCGTGGCGCACCAGCTTGGACACGCCGAACACGCTGCCCTGCTTCTGGTACTCCTCCAGCACCCAGGTCATCAGCTGGGCAAAGGGAATGGGGCGCATAATGTCGCTCATAGTGAAAACCTCCAGTGATTCACAAAGGCTTATATTACAGTTTGTTGTCGGAGTTGGCTGGAATTCAGTAGGTGCGGTGGTTCAGCTCGCCCCACAGCTTCTTGGACTGCTCCATGGTCCAGGCGTTGATCTTGTCTTCATCGATCCCCACGAACTCCCGGTCCTTGTAGAGCACCTTGCCGTTGATGATGGTGGTGCGGCAGTTCTTGCCCATCATGCCGAAGAGCATGTGGCCGTCGATGTTCTCGTCGGAGAAGGGGGTGAAGGGCTTGTAGTCCATGACGATGACGTCGGCGGCGGCGCCCGGCTTGAGGACGCCCAGGGGCTTCTTGAAGTACTTGGCGCCGATGGCCGCGTTGTTTTTGAAGAGCATGTCCATATCCTCGCACCAGGCCACGTTGGGCAGGCAGGCGTTGTGCCGCTGGATGATGAGGAACACCTTCAGGCTCTCCAGCATGTCGTGGGTGTAGGCGTCGGTGCCCATGCCCACGGTGATGCCCTTGGCCATCATCTGGAGCACCGGGGAGCAGCCCACCGCGTTGCCCATGTTGGACTCGGGGTTGTTGACCACCATGGTGCCCGTCTCCTTGATGATGTCCATCTCGGCGGGGTTGATGTGGATGCAGTGGCCCAGGATGGTGCGCTCGCCCAGGATGCCGTGGTTCAGGAGGCGGTTCACAGGGCGGCAGCCGTAGTTGCGCAGGGAGTCGTACACGTCGTTCATGCCCTCGGCCACGTGGATGTGGAAGCCGGTCATGCCGTCGTTGGCCTCCACCATCTTCTCAAAGGTCTTGTCCGACAGGGTGAACAGGGCGTGGCCGCCGAACATGGCCTTGATCATGTCGTCGTCGGCCTCCTTGGCCCACTTGGCAAAGTCGGCGTTCTCCCGGATGGCCTGGTCGCACTTCTCCTGGCCGTCCCGGTCGGAGACCTCATAGCACAGGCAGGCCCGCATGCCCAGCTCCTGGCACACGTCCTTGATGGCGAACAGGGAGCCGGGGATCTCGCAGAAGGAGGCGTGGTGGTCAAA
>NZ_CALXEG010000007.1 GCF_944387275.1 uncultured Pseudoflavonifractor sp. | reverse complement strand
AGGATGGGGCTCATGCCGTGGTAGCGCAGGCCGCCGGCGTGGTTGGGGGCGGGGATGAAGCCGCTGCCCAGGGTGTACATCCGGGCCAGGGGTGTGACCTTGCCGGTGTCGCAGAAGTCGTAGGCGTACTTGCCCCGGGTGAAGGAGGGACAGGAGGCGGGCTCCACCGCCACGATGCGGGGGTTCTTTACGCCCCGGATTTTGTCGGCCATGAAGGGGGCGATGAGGCCGCCCAGGTTGGAGCCGCCGCCGGCGCAGCCCACCACGATGTCGGGGTACTCGCCCAGCTGCTCCAGGGCCAGCTTGCTCTCCAGGCCGATGATGGACTGGTGGAGGAGCACCTGGTTGAGCACGCTGCCCAGAACGTACCGCTTGTCGCCGCCGGTGACGGCGGCCTCCACCGCCTCGGAGATGGCGCAGCCCAGGGAGCCGGTGGTGCCCGGGTTCTCAGCCAGGATCTTCCGGCCCACCTCGGTGGTCATGGAGGGGGAGGGCACCACCGAGGCGCCGAACACGTTCATCATGGCCTTGCGGAAGGGCTTCTGCTCGTAGGAGCACTTGACCATATACACGTCGCAGGACAGGTTGAAGTAGGCGCAGGCCACGCTGAGGGCGGTGCCCCACTGGCCGGCTCCGGTCTCAGTGGTGACGCCGGACAGGCCCTGCTGCTTGGCGTAGTAGGCCTGGGGCACGGCGGAGTTGAGCTTGTGGGAGCCGGAGGTGTTGTTGCCCTCGTACTTGTAGTAGATCCTGGCGGGGGTGCCCAGGGCCTTCTCCAGGTCGTAGGCCCGGATGATGGGGGAGGGGCGGTACATCTTGTAGATGTCCAGCACCGGCTCGGGGATGTCGATGAACTCGTGGGTGCAGTCCAGCTCCTGCTGGGCCAGCTCGGCGCAGAAGATGGGGGCCAGGTCGGCCTCGGTCACCGGCTGGAGGGTGTCGGGGTGGAGCATGGGGTCGGGCTGGTCCTTCATGACAGAGCGCAGATTGAACCATTTCTGAGGCATCTGGTCTTCGGTGAGGTACAACTTGTGGGGGATCTTAGTCATGGTAATCGCTCCTTCTCAGTGTTTTTTGCTGGGGCTGTTCTGGAAGAAGGCAACAAAAAAGACCCTCGTCCCAGAACTTCTGTTCTCTGGGACAAAGGCCGAAGACCTCTGCGGTACCACCCGGATTGACATACGGTGCGCCGTATGCCCGCTCACTTTCCCGCGTCCCAAAACGCAGGCTCCCCTGATAACGGGTGGAGTCCCCGTCGCGCTACTGAGGCCGCGGCCCGTTCGCTGTGCCCTCGGAAGTCCATTCACCCGGCGTCCGCCTGCCGCGCTCCCACCGTCCGCGGCTCTCTGGGAGGCTTTCCCTCCGGGCTACTTCTCTTCGTCATCGGTTTATCGATTTGACTTGCTAAATTATAAGCATAAAATCAGACAAATGTCAAGTATAAAATTGCAGGGCGGGCGGAGAAATTTTCCGCCCGCCCGTACGCATGTCAGTTGTCGTCGGTATGCTGCCGGACCGGCACCGCCGCGCCGGCCAGATGCCGGATGGTGAGGGCGGCGGCCAGGAGCAGGTCGAACAGGCCGATGACCACCACAAAGAGGAGGGTGGTGGACCCGGTGGGATTCCAGGCTGCGTCCCATACACCATAGAAGGGGGCCAGCCTGAACCAGAAGTCGAAGCAGCCCAGCACCAGGCCGGGGATAGCCAGGTTGGCCAGACCGCACACCGCGCTGCGCAGGTCCCGCCGCCGGATCATCCAGAACAGGTTGAGCAGGACGCAGACCCCGATGCCGCCGAAGAGGGTGGGGGCCACGCCGGGCAGGCCGTACTGGAGGCCGGACACCAGATACTTGAGGTAGTCATAGCTTCCAAACTGAGGGGTGTCCTCGCCCAGGTCGGGCAGGGGCGGCCGCTGGTAAAGCCCCTGCTCCACCGCGTCCCACAGGAAGCGGATCAGCAGGAGGGCGGCAGCCACAGTCACAAGGGTGGTCAGCAGGGTGACGGCCATCTCCAGATTGTCCGGACGGTCGGGCCGCCGGTCGCCCCAACGGCGGATGGCCAGGTTGGCGGCGGAGAGCACGCAGACGGCTACGATGGAGAGGTTGATGGTGCTGGATTTGAGGACCATCAGGTTTTCACCCTTGGAGTTGAGCACGCTGCTGCCCGCCATGGCGTCCAACGTCAGGCTGGACAGCAGGAACAGCGCGGTGAGGGCGAAGAGCAGGAGATAGGGGGAGAGGGTGCGGCTGTCAGTGAGGCCGGACATGGCGCGGTACTGCCGCCGGGAGGCGGAGAACTGCCCGGAGGCCAGGAAGAGGAGCACCGCGCCCGCGATGCCCAGCAGGGCGGCGGCCCCGGGGGCCAGCCAGGGGAAGAGGACACCCTCGCTGAGGCTGTTGCCGGAGAAGGCGTACTTGACCACAAAGGCCAGCACCGCCAGCAGCCAGGCCAGCAGGGCGCTGCGGGCGGCCTTCTCCCGGACGTTGTCCATCAGGAGCGGATAGAGGGACTGCTCAGGGACGCGGATGGGCTCGGGAGCCTCCGTGGGGGTCTGGGGCTGTCGCTCGCCGGCCATCAGCTCGTCGACGGTGACGCCCAGGACGGCCCCCAGGGCGGGGAACAGAGTGACCTCGGGGTAGCTCTCGCCCCGCTCCCATTTGCTGACGGCCTTGTCGCTGACGCCCAGCAGAGAGGCCAGCTCTTTCTGGGTCATGCCTTTCTCCCGGCGGAGGGAGGCGATAAAGCTGCCGGTTCGGATACTGTCCATATGTGGCACCTCCTTCTTTCTGTCTCCAGCATAGCCGAGCGGGGGAGATTTGGCAACCGCTTTGTGGTGGGAGGAGGTAAACCAGCGGTAGAATCCCGGTGTTTCCAAGGCTTTGCGGGTTTGAAAAAGGGAGGGAAGGGCGAAAAAAGAAAAAATAATGTCCTTCTTAAGAATTCCTTGAATCTTTTCTGATAGACTGGGTGCCAACGAAGAAAAGAGAGAAGGTAAGCCCCATGAGCAGCTATCTGGAGGCCATCCGGCAGGCGGCCATTCTGTTCCCCATTCTGGCGGTGCTGTTCACCGTCCCCTACATCGCGTTCAACTACCACAAGTACGGCTCCGTGCTCAGCGTGCGCATCCTGGTGGTGTACTCCTTTGTGCTCTACCTGCTGTGCGTGTACTGCCTGGTGATCCTGCCCCTGCCCAGCGGCGAGGCGGCGTCCGCGCTTCACGGACACAAGGCCCAGCTGATCCCCTTTGCCTTTGTGGGGGACATCCTCCGCACCTCCCACGTTGTCTGGAACCGGCCGGAGACCTGGGCATCTCTGTTCACCTGCGGGGCCTTCCTGACCACGGCCTTCAATCTCCTGATGACCATGCCCTTCGGCATGTACCTGCGGTACTACTTCCGCTGCGGCTGGAAGAAGACGCTGGTGCTCTCGGCGCTGCTGTCCCTGTTCTTTGAGCTGACGCAGCTCACCGGGCTCTACTTCATCTACCCGGGCAGCTACCGCATCTTTGACGTGGACGACCTGATGGTCAACACCTGCGGCAGCATGATCGGGTATCTGCTGGCTGGGCTGGCGGCCAAAATATTGCCCACCCGGGAGAGGATGGACCGGGCCAGCTTTGCCCGGGGGCGGCGGGTGTCCTTCCTGCGGCGGCTGGTGGCCCTGCTGTATGACGGCATCGTCCTGGCGGTGGCTGTGGTGCTGGCCAATCTGGTATCCACAGCATTCCACTGGCAGGTCCGGCTGCCCGAACCGGCGGCGGAGCTGTTCTGCCTGGCCTATTTCGCCCTCTGCCCCCTGCTGCTGGGCGGGAGCACAGTGGGGCACCGTCTGACCAGGATGAAGCTGGTCACAGCGGCGGGACAGCCGCCCAGGCGGTACCAGTATCTGCTCCGCTATGGGTTCCTGCTGGCCGGGGTCCGCTGGAGTCTCCCGGTGCTCCGGTGGCTGCTGGACCGGCTGGAGGCCTGGGGGCTGGTGCCGGAGCTGGCGGGGCTGATGCTGGGCGGCGCCGTGGTGGCGGGGTATGTGGCGTTCCTGTTCCTGGCCCTGACCCAGGTGATGGGCGGCAGGCCGGCGTTTTATGAGCGCTGGTCCAAGACCCGCCTTGTGAGCACGGTGCCGGAGGAGGAGCAGTCCTCCGGGACATAAAAAACGGCGGCAGCGCATGAGAAATGCGCTGCCGCCGTTGCGGTCTGTTATTCGGTTACAACCTCGCCGGTGAGCACCTGATGGGCGTCCACGGTGAGCTGGCCGTCCTTGCAGTCCACGGTGAGGGTGTCGCCGGGGGCCACCTGGTCGGCAATGATCTTGCGGCTGATGAGGGTCTCCACCGTGTGCTGCACGAAGCGGCGCAGGGGACGGGCGCCGTACACGGGGTCGTAGGAGCTGTCGATGACGAAGTCCTTGGCGGCCTGGGTCAGCTCCACAGTGAGCTGCTTGTCGGCCAGACGGTGGTTCAGATCGGCCACCAGCAGGTCGATGATGTGGGTGATGTTGGCCTTGGTCAGGGGCTTGTAGAACACGATCTCGTCCAGCCGGTTGAGGAACTCGGGCCGGAAGGACCGCTTCAGCAGGTCGTTGACCTGGTCCCGGGCGGTCTGGCTGATCTCGCCGTTGGCGTCGATGCCGTCCAGCAGGAACTGGCTGCCCAGGTTGGAGGTGAGGATGATGATGGTGTTCTTGAAGTCCACGGTGCGGCCCTGGCTGTCGGTGATCCGACCGTCGTCCAGCACCTGGAGGAGCACGTTGAACACGTCGGGGTGGGCCTTCTCCACCTCGTCGAAGAGGACCACGGAGTAGGGGTGGCGGCGGACGGCCTCGGTCAGCTGGCCGCCCTCCTCATAGCCCACATATCCCGGAGGCGCGCCGATGAGCCGGGAGACCGAGAACTTCTCCATGTACTCGCTCATATCGATACGCACCATGTTCTTCTCGCTGTCGAACAGGGCCTCGGCCAGGGTCTTGGCCAGCTCGGTCTTGCCCACGCCGGTGGGGCCCAGGAACAGGAAGGAGCCGATGGGCTTGTTGGGGTCGGCGATGCCGGCGCGGCTGCGCAGGATGGCCTCGGACACCAGGCGGACGGCCTCGTCCTGGCCGATGACCCGCTTGTGGAGGATGTCCTCCAGGTGGAGCAGCTTCTCCCGCTCGCCCTCCATCAGCTTGGCCACGGGGATGCCGGTCCAGCGCTCGATGATGCGGGCGATCTCCTCCTCGGTGACCTTGTCCCGCAGGAGGGAGTTCTCCTTGCCCTGCTGGGCCAGGGCCTCCTCGGCCTCCAGCTGCTTGCGCAGCTCGGGGATGCGGCCGTACTGCAGCTCGGCGGCCTTGTTCAGGTCGTAGGACCGCTGGGCCTTCTCCAGCTGGGCGTTGGCCTGCTCCAACTCCTCGCGGAGCTTCTGGACCTTGCCGATGGCGTTCTTCTCGTTCTCCCACTGGGCCTTCTTGGCCTTGAATTCCTCCCGCATGTCGGAGAGTTCCTTCTGGATCTCGGCCAGGTGCTCCTGGGAGATCTTGTCGGTCTCCTTCTTCAGGGCGGCCTCCTCGATCTCGTGCTGGATGATCTTCCGCTGGACCACATCCAGCTCAGTGGGCATGGAGTCGATCTCGGTGCGGATCATGGCGCAGGCCTCGTCGATGAGGTCGATGGCCTTGTCGGGCAGGAACCGGTCGGTGATGTAGCGGTTGGACAGGGTGGCGGCGGCGATGATGGCGCTGTCGGTGATCTTCACGCCGTGGTACACCTCGTACCGCTCCTTCAGGCCGCGGAGGATGGCGATGGTGTCCTCCACGCTGGGCTCGTTGACCATGACGGGCTGGAACCGGCGCTCCAGGGCGGCGTCCTTCTCAATGTACTGGCGGTACTCGTTGAGGGTGGTGGCGCCGATGCAGTGGAGCTCGCCCCGGGCCAGCAGGGGCTTGAGCAGGTTGCCGGCGTCCATGGCGCCCTCGGTCTTGCCCGCGCCCACAATGGTGTGCAGCTCATCGATGAAGAGGATGATCTTGCCCTCGCTCTTCTTCACCTCGTTGAGGACGGCCTTCAGCCGCTCCTCAAACTCGCCCCGGTACTTGGCGCCGGCGATGAGGGCGCCCATGTCCAGGGCGAAGATGGTCTTGTCCTTCAGGGAGCCGGGCACATCGCCCTTGACGATCCGCTGGGCCAGGCCCTCGGCGATGGCGGTCTTGCCCACGCCGGGCTCGCCGATGAGGACAGGGTTGTTCTTGGTCTTACGGCTGAGGATACGGATCACGTTTCGGATCTCGTCGTCACGGCCGATGACCGGGTCCAGCTTGTTCTGGCGGGCCCGCTCCACCAGGTCGGAGCCGTATTTTTTCAGGGCGTCATAGGTCTCCTCCGGGTTGTCGCTGGTGACCCGCTGGTTGCCCCGGATGGAGGAGAGGGCCTGCAGGATGCCCTCGCGGGTGATGCGGTAGGTCTGGAAGAGGTGCTTCAGGCTGCTGTTGGCGCACTCCACCAGGGCCAGCAGCAGGTGCTCCACGGAGACGTACTCGTCCTTCATGGACTCGGCCACCGACTCGGCGGCGTTCAGGGTCTTGTCCACGTCCTGGGCCACATAGATCTTGCCCTGCTCCCGGCCGGAGCCGGACACACGGGGCAGCTTCTGGACCTCGTTCTTCACAGCCGCGGCAAAGGAGGGGACGGTCAGTCCCATCTTGGTCAGCAGCTGGGGGATCAGGCCGTTTTCGGTCTCCAGCAGGGCCAGCATCAGGTGGGCCTGCTCGATCTGCTGGTTGCTGTACTCAGTGGCGATGGCCTGGGCCTCCTGGATGGCCTCCAGGGATTTCTGGGTATATTTGTTGGCGTTCATATGGAAAGTCACATCCTCTCAGGGTGTAAAACGGATTCTGAATGGGCGGCGGAGCGATGCGCCCGCATCCCGCCACTAATCTACTATCTTTCCGCCGCAAAGTCCATACCTTTTTTCCAGACTGCGGCAGAAGGGAGAAGCGAAAGGGAGCCGGTCAGCCAAAGCTGACCGGCTCCCGGGGCTTGCCGTTACTCGATGGCGATTCTCCGCGCCTCGGGGACCACGGGCTGGGCCTTGGGCAGGTTCAGCTCCAGCACCCCGTTGTTGTAGGCGGCGGTGATGCCGGCTTCGTCGATACCGGTGATGTCGAAGGAACGGGAGAAGGAACCGTAGCGGCGCTCACGGCGCAGGTAGTTGCCCTTCTCGTCCTTCTTGTCGCTGTCCTCCTTGTGCTCGGCGGTGATGGTGAGGATACCGTCCTTCACATCCAGGGTGATGTCCTCCTTGTTGAAGCCGGGGAGCTCGGCCTCCAGCACGTACTTGTCGTTGACCTCGCGGATGTCGGTGCGGAAGGCGGGCAGGGAGGTGTTGCTGCTGCGGAAGAAGTCGCGGGCGAAGTTATCAAACGTATCGAACATATTGTCATTGCTGCGCTCAAAAGGAAGCATGCCAAACATAGAAATCTCTCCTTTGGATTTAGACTGAAGATGTTGTTTTCGGGAACGGTCGGACTCTGGCAGTCGAACTATTATTCTGCTAATCACGGGGACCACGCATACTGCAAAACCCCTTTCAGAGGGCTGGACCTTGTTCCGGTCAACCACTCGATCTCTTTTTCTGACCCTAAGTATACTGCCGGTCTGTGAACAAATATACAATAAATTATGTCCAAATTGTAAACATTAGCACTCTTGACATTAGAGTGCTAAAATGAAAGCAAGGCAGAATGGAGAGTGCTGAGCGGGGAGAACGGGGAGAGAAGAAAAGAGGGAAAAAAGGAGGAAATACCTCTTTACGGCGGGGGAAGTATCCACTATAATGGGCCGGAATGAGTCTGTCTCACAGACAAAGAGGGGGAGAGATAGCATGCGGCATCGCAACGACCTGGGCAAGGACCCTGTGGGGCCTCTGATCCTGCGCCTGGCCATCCCCACCATGCTGGCCCAGCTGGTGAGCGTGCTGTACAGCATTGTGGACCGGATGTACATCGGCAATATCCCGGATATCGGCACCGTGGCCCTGGCGGGCGTGGGGGTGTGCGGGCCCATTGTGACCCTGCTGTCCTCCTTTGCCACCCTGGTGGGCCTGGGCGGCTCTCCCAACCTGGCCATGCGCATGGGGGAGGGCAACCGGGAGGAGGCCCAGCGGGTGCTCAACAACGGCTTTCTCATGCTGCTGGTGCTCTCCGGGGTGCTCACGGCCCTGTTTCTGCTGCTGCGGGAGCCGCTGCTCATGTGCTTTGGCGCCAGCGAGGCCACGTTCCCCTACGCCAACACCTACCTGACCATCTACACCGCCGGCACCTTCTTCGCCCTCATGGCCACGGGCATGAACAGCTTCCTTATCTGCCAGGGCCGCTCCGGCCTGGGCATGGCCACCGTGCTGGTGGGCGCGGTGATGAACATCGTGCTGGACCCGGTGTTCATCTACCTGCTGGGGCTGGACGTGGCGGGCGCGGCCATCGCCACCGTCATCTCCCAGATGTGCTCCTGCGGCCTGGTGCTCTTCTTCCTGCGGCGCAGGTCCATGCCGGTGCAGCTGGGGTGGGGCGGCTTCCGGTGGCGGGTCATTGTGCGCATCGCCAGCTTCGGCCTGACGCCCTTCCTGATTATCGCCACGGACAGCGTGCTCCTCATCGTCCTCAACGCCATGCTCCAGCGGTACGGCGGGCCGGGGGAGGGGGACATCCTGGTCACCTGCGGCACCATTGTCCAGAGCTATATGTGTATCATCACCATGCCCATGGGTGGCATCACCGGCGGCTGTCAGAGCGTGGTCAGCTTCAACTACGGCGCCGGGCAGCCCGAGCGGATCAAAAAGGCCATCGGGTGCATCTGCGCCCTGTGCCTGGCCTTTACCACCCTGATGACCCTGTTTACCCACACCCTGTCGCCGCTGTTTGTCCGGCTCTTCACGGCGGACGCCTCCCTGATGGCCCGGACGGTGGCCTATATCAAGGTGTACACCTTCGGCATCATCCCCCTGGCGGTGCAGTACACCCTGGTGGACGAGACCACCGCCATGGGCCATCTGCGGCTGGCCCTGTTCTGCTCCCTGTTCCGCAAGGCCACCTTCCTCACCGGGACGGTGCTCTTCCCCATCCTGCTGACCGCCGACGCGGCCTTCTACGCCGAGCCGGTGTGCGACGTGTTCTGCGCCGTTGTGACCACGGTGCTGTTCCTGGTGTTTTTCCCCAGAATGATCGCCGGACGGATGGCGGATCTGCGTCAAATGGAGGGAAAAACAGCCAAGAGTTGATTTGCCTGCTAGAATATGTTAGAATATTAATAGACATCCGGTCGCGAATTTTTCTTCTGTGCCCGGAGCGGCACGAAGCAAATCAAACGGCAGGAATGGAGGACGAGCGCGGTGGAAGACACGGAGCGCGGGCGTGAGGAGCTGCTGGACTATCTGGCGGCCCGGAGCGGCTGCGCATATCTCTCCGATCTGCGCATTCCCTCGGCGGCGGCCCGGCTGGAGCAGGTGCTCCGAAAGGCGCCGTGGGGCACATGGCCCGGGGAGGCGTGGCAGGAGGCCGTCAGCTATATCACCGGCGAGGGCAGCGGAGCCGGTGAAGCGGAGGCGCGGGATATTCTCATCGCCTGGTGCAGGAACTGCGAGAGCCGGTCCAGGGAACACTGAGCGGTGAAAGAGAAAAAAAGACAGCGCTCTGAGCACGGGACAGCCGTGTTCAGAACGCTGTTTTGTTGTCCGGGATATCAGCGCCGGAAGGAAGAAAACTGGCGCCTGCCCTGGGGCAGCAGGACAGTGAAGACCGTGCCCTCCGCGTCGCTGCTGGCCACGGAGATCTGCCCCCTGTGGGACTGGACGATGGCCTTGGCGATGGCCAGCCCCAGGCCGTAGCCGCCGGCATCCCGGGTGCGGGCGCTGTCGGAGCGGTAGAAGCGCTCAAAGAGGTGCTCCAGGTGCTCCGGCGGGATGGCGGGCCCGGTGTTGCGCACGGTGAGCTTCAGCCGGTCGGCGGCGCGGCAGAGTACCACCGACACGGCGCCGTCGCTGCCGGCGTACTTGCAGGCGTTGTCCAGCAGGATGTAGACCAGCCGCCGGAGCTGGCCCTCGTCCCCGTGGACCCACAGTCCGGGGTGTATGTCGCTCTCCAGGATCACGCCCGCCTCAAAGGCCACCGACTCGAAGGGCAGCAGGCAGCCCTCGGTCAGCTCGCTCATATCCACCGGCAGCCGGGCGGAGGGCAGCCGGGCGGCGTCGCTCTTGGCCAGGAAGAGCATGTCCTCCACCAGACCCTTCATCCGCCTGGCCTCCTCCTGGATGTACTCGATCCACTTGGCCTGGCCGGCCACCGTGTCCTCCCGGTGGGAGAGCAGGATGCCCGAGTTGGCCAGGATGACGGTGAGGGGGGTCTTCAGCTCGTGGGAGGCGTCGGCCACGAATTGGCGCTGCTGCTCCCAGGCTTTTTCCACCGGCCGGGTGGCCAGCTTGGAGAGAAACAGGCTGATGAGGAA
Source organism: uncultured Pseudoflavonifractor sp. (assembly GCF_944387275.1). Taxonomy (GTDB): domain Bacteria; phylum Bacillota; class Clostridia; order Oscillospirales; family Oscillospiraceae; genus Pseudoflavonifractor; species Pseudoflavonifractor intestinihominis. Next base: position 67,693 of record NZ_CALXEG010000007.1, on the reverse strand, counting down.
AAAGCCCAGCAGGGCCCCCATCCCCACCAGCAGGGAGGTGAGGAGCAGGCCACGCAGGTTTTCCCGCTCCCAGCTCCGGTCGGCAAAGGCGATGCGGGTCTCGCCCTCGGGGCTTGTCTCCACCAGGTACCGCAGCCCCAGCTTGGTCAGAATGCCCTCATGGGTGCCCGAGTCCAGCGCCTGGGAGACCGCCTCCTCCAGCACCTGGTCGGACACGGACACGCTGTCCTGGGCGTACACGGCGTCCACCTGGTTGTCCTCGGTGAGGGAGACGCAGAAGACCGGGATCATCATCACCTGCTGGAAGGTGCCGCCGCCCCGGTCGGCCCACTTGTCGGGGACCATGTCGCTGGAGGGGGAGAACTCAAAGCGGGGCGGGTCCCGGTCGTCCCCCCACTCCAGGGACATGCGCATGGCGGCCAGGCTCTGGCCGGCCAGCCGCTGGGAGGTGGAGCCCATCAGCACGGCGAACACCACGATGAGCACCAGGCTCACCAGGGCCATGTTGGTGAGGATAAATTTTGTTCTCAGCTTGCGGATCAAAATTCCATCACGCTCCCGACGGAGAAAGATAGCCGCCCGGCCTCAGCCCGGTCAGGCCGCCGGATACTCCAGAAAGTACCCCACCTTCCGCATGGTGCGGATCTGGACGGCGGAGTCCAGGAAGGCCAGCTTCTTCCGCAGGAAGGACACGTAGACCTCCACATTGTTGTCCTCCGCGTCGGACTCCAGGCCCCACACCCGGGCGATGATGTCGTCCTTGGGCACCACGGCGCTGGCGTTGGCCAGCAGCAGCTTCATCACCTCGAACTCCTTGAAGCCCAGCCGCACCGACTTCTCCCCCCGGCTCAGGCACCGGGTGGACAGCGTCAGGGTCAGGTCGGCCACCGACATGGTCTCCCCCAGCACCTCGCCCTGGCGGCGGGTGAGGGCCCGGATGCGGGCCATCAGCTCCTCCGGGTCAAAGGGTTTGGTCATGTAGTCGTCGGCGCCGCAGTCCAGGCCGGTGACCTTGTCGGACGTCTCATCCTTGGCGGTGAGCATCAGGACAGGGGTGGAGTTGTGGGCGGCGCGGAGCCGCCGCACCACCTCAAAGCCGTTGAGGCCGGGGAGCATCACGTCCAGCACGATCACGTCGTACTGGCTGGTGAGGGCGTAGTCCAGGCCGTCGGAGCCGGTATACACCACGTCGGTCTGATAGCGCTGCTCGGCCATGATCTGGGACAGGGCTTCCGCCAGCCGCACCTCGTCCTCCACAATTAAAATCCGCATAGGGGTTCACACCTTTCTCCCGCTGAAAAACCGGCAGCGGGTACTGTTGTCCGGCAGACAGCACCATTGTAGAGCGGCAACCTTTAGTTTACCTGAAATTATATCAGGGACGAAGGAAAAATCCACGCTCCGGCGAAACATTTACAGAGTGTTCATATTTCAGGCCGGGCGGGGCCCGGTTCCCACCGGGCATTTTGAAATTCTGGAAAACTTTAAGAAAAAATTTATTGCTACACCCCGTCCGGGGATGGTAGAATATCATCTGCGCGGACGGCGCCGCGGAAGGCCGTCCGGTATCAACGGAAAAGCAGGTGATTTGATTTTGGATATCATGCAGTGGCTGACCAGCGTGCCTGTGGGCGAGTTCGTATTCACGGTCCTGGTCTCCATGATCCCCATCGTAGAGCTGCGGGGGGCCATCCCCTTCGGCGTAGCCACCCTGGGCCTGCCCTATGGGGCGGCCTTTGTGGCGGCCATTATCGGCAATATGATCCCCGTCCCCTTTATCGTGGTGTACATCCGGCGGATCTTTCTCTGGATGCGCCGCCATCTGCCCCGGCTCAACAGCCTGGTGGACAGGATGGAGAAGAAGGCCCACCTGAAGGGGCAGAAGGTGACCCGGTACAAGTACCTGGGCCTGATGATCTTTGTGGCCATCCCGCTGCCCGGCACGGGGGCGTGGACCGGCGCCCTGGCGGCGGCATTCCTGGATATGCCCCTGCGCAAGGCCCTGCCCAGCATCTTTGCCGGCGTGCTGCTGGCCGGGTGCATCATGAGCCTGCTCACCGCCTTCGGCATCAACGTATTCTCCTCCGTTCTGGCCTGAACGGAGGGAAAAACGGCCCGTTTCCTGAACGCCCCTCACCTGCGCCGCATAGGATATGGCGGAGGTGAGGGGCGTTGTTCTATATGATCGGAAAGGCTGTGCTGGCCCTCTTGGCGGCGGCGGGGCTGCTGGCCATCGGCTGGCTGCTGCTGGGGACACTGGTGGCCCCGGTGGGACGGGGGAGCGTGTACGCCGTGGTGCCCGCCAGCGGGGACGGGGAGCGGCTGGAGCAGGACCTGGCCGGGCTGCGCTGGCTGAGGAAGGGGGGCGCGGCCCGGTTCACAGTGGTCATCGCCGACTGCGGCCTGAGTGGGCAGGGCCGGCGGCTGGCCGAGCTGCTGGCCGGCCGGGACAGGGGCGTGATTCTCTGCGCCATAGATGACCTTCCCGCTTGCCTTGGGGGAGAAAAACAGGTATAGTATAACATATGTACGAATAAGACGGGATAGGGGAAGAGACACCATGGAAGAAGAACAGCTCAACTGTATCGAGGGCACCGTAGAGGCCGTCATCTACCAGAACGAGGAGAACGGCTACACGGTCCTCCGGCTGGACGCGGGGGACCAGGGGGGCATCACCGTGGTGGGGTGCATCCCCGGGGCCGCGCCGGGGGAGAGCATCACCGTCCGGGGCAGCTGGATGCGCCACGCCTCCTACGGCGAGCAGTTCAAGGCCGAGACGGTGGACCGGCGGATGCCCGCGGGCGAGCGGGCCATCTTCGACTATCTGGCCTCGGGGGCGGTGCGGGGCATCGGCGCGGCCACGGCCAGGAAGATCGTGGAGGAGTTCGGCGGCGAGGCCCTCACCGTGCTGGAGGAGCACCCGGAGCAGCTGACCAAGATCCACGGCATCACCCGCAAGCGGGCCCTGGCCATGGGGGAGAACTTCCGCCTTCAGCTGGGCATGCGCCGCCTGCTGGAGTTCCTGGGGGACCACCAGCTGCCCCTCCAGCTGGCCATGCCCCTGTACCGGCGGTACGGGGACCGGACCCTGGAGGTACTGCGGGCCAACCCCTACCTGCTGGTGGACGAGGAGCTGGGGGTCCGGTTCGACCAGGCCGACGAGCTGGCCCTGGACCAAGGCATGGAGGGGGACGACCCCCAGCGGCTGGAGGCCGGGCTGCTCTTTGAGCTGAGCCACAACCTGAACAACGGCCACACCTTCCTGCCCCGGCGGAAGCTGCTGGCCGCCACGGCCCAGCTGCTGGGCCTGGAGGACCTGGAGACCCTGGGGGACGGGCTGGAGGCCCTCATGGAGCGGGGCGAGGTTATCCAGGAGGAGACGGCGGGGGAAGAGGCGGTCTACCTCTTCGACCTGTACGAGGCGGAGTGCTTCGTGGCCCAGCGGCTGGCTGAGATGAGCCGGGAGGAGCTGCTGCCCCCGGAGGACATGGACCGGGTCATTGACCGCATCCAGCGGGACCAGGGCATCACCTACGCGCCCCAGCAGCGCTCCGCCGTGGAGCTGGCGGCCCGGTCCCAGGTGATGCTGCTCACCGGCGGCCCGGGCACCGGCAAGACCACCTCCCTCCGGGGGGTGCTGGCCCTCTTCGACCACATGGGGCTGGACACCGCCCTGGCCGCCCCCACCGGCCGGGCGGCCAAGCGGCTGGGGGAGCTGTGCGGCATGGAGGCCTACACCATCCACCGCCTGCTGGAGACCCAGTTCGACCCGGGCACCGGCAAGCTGGTGTTCGCCCACGACGAGTCCGAGCCCCTGAAGGCGGACGCGGTGATCGTGGACGAGACCTCCATGGTGGACATCACCCTCATGCGGGCGCTGCTGTCCGCCCTGCGGGGGGAGTGCCGCCTGGTACTGGTGGGGGACCCGGACCAGCTGCCCTCGGTGGGGCCGGGCAACGTGCTCTCCGACCTGATTCGCAGCGGACGGGTGCCCACGGTGCGGCTCACCGAGATCTTCCGCCAGGCCGCCCAGAGCGCCATCGTCATGAACGCCCACAGCGTCAACCGGGGCGAGCTGCCCGACCTGCACAACAGCGCCGCCAAGGACTTCTTCTTCCTCCGCCGCACCGACCCGGTGCGGGTGGCGGACACCATCGTGGAGCTGTGCAAGACCCGGCTGCCCGAGAAGATGGGCATCCCCGCCGACCAGATTCAAGTGCTCTCGCCCACCCGGCGGCACACCACCGGCACCGCCTCCCTCAACCGGAGCATCCAGGAGGCGGTGAACCCGGCCCAGCCCGGCAAGGGGGAGCGCCGCTTCGGGGAGTACATCTTCCGGGAGGGGGACCGGGTGATGCAGGTGCGCAACAACTACGATATCATGTGGCGTGGCAAGGACAACACCGACACGGGCATGGGCATCTTCAACGGGGACATCGGGGTCATCGTCAAGGTGGACAACCGGGACGAGGTCATCACCGTGGACTTTGAGGGCCGGACGGTGGAGTACACGCCGGACATGCTCTCCGAGCTGGAGCCGGCCTACGCCGTCACGGTACATAAGGCCCAGGGCAGCGAGTACCGGGCGGTGATCCTGGCCGCCCTGGACGGCGCGCCCATGCTGCTCACCCGGGGCGTGCTCTATACCGCCATCACCCGGGCCAGGGAGCTGTTCATCATCGTGGGGGACGAGGGGAAGGTGGCCCAGATGGTGGCCAACAACCGCCAGCAGCGGCGGTATTCCGGCCTCCGGGCCAGGCTGGCCGCCGTGGAATAGGAAGCTTCAGATTTAGTGCATGCAATTGCGTGCACTAAGCAGTAAAACGAATCAAAGAAACATACCATATACGCAGAATGCACGCACTTGGCGTGCGTATGGGGTGTGTGGTATGATGAAGAAAGAAATCAAGAACATCGGCCTTCGGGTAAGTCCGGAGGTCCACCAGAAGCTGCGCTATATCGCCGAATATGAGGGCCGGACGCTGAACGGACAGGTCTACTATCTGATGCAGACCTGTATCCGTGATTTTGAGAAGGAACATGGGCCGATCCGGCCGGAGGATCTGAAATGAAGGCGGGGCAGATTTTGATGGACCTGCTGTTCCCGCCCCGGTGCGTGTTCTGCGGCCGGGTGCTGGGCAGCGGCGAGCGGGAGATTTGCGCCCAGTGCCAGCGCACTCTGCCCTGGCTGACGGAAGAGGCGGCGGAGCAGACGGGGGAGTTCTTTGACAAGTGCGTCTCGCCCCTGCGCTATGAGAACTTTGTGCGGGACTCCATCCACCGCTACAAGTTCAAAGGCATGAGCCGGTACGCGGGCATTTACGGCATCCTGGTGGCCCAGTGCGTCCGGGACCATCTGGCGGGGGCGTACGACCTGATCTCCTGGGTGCCCCTGTCGGACAAGCGGAAGAAGGAGCGGGGCTACGACCAGGCCTTTCTGCTGGCCCAGTCGGCGGCGGTGAACCTGGACGACGCGGCGGTGGAGACCCTGCGCAAGCTGCGGGACACCGAGGCCCAGTCCGGCCTGGAGCACGACGAGAGCCGCCGGGCCAACGTGCTGGGGGCCTACACCTGCACCGAGCCCGAGCTGGTGGAGGGGAAGCGGATCCTGCTCATCGACGATGTGATCACCACCGGCTCCACCATCTCCGAGTGCGCCCGTACGCTGCTGACCGCCGGCGCGGAAAAGGTGGTGTGCGCCACCCTGGCCAGGGCCCGCTCCGGCCGGTGACTGGTCAATGTGCCCTATGGGAGAGAAAAAATTCCAATCCGGGCCAGGAAAATGTGAAAAATCTATAAAATTTGGGAAAAGCGTTGAAATAACACATCCGCCACATTATAATGTAGAGGATTAAGATATGGGATTCTGGTCCAAACTAAAAGAAATGCTAAAAAAGCTTAGAGGTGCGGGTATGTTCAGTAAGGATATCGGAATCGACCTGGGAACAGCGTCGATCCTCGTTTATGTAAAAGGCAAGGGCGTGGTGCTGCGGGAGCCCTCCGTGGTGGCCATGGACAAGGATACGGGCAAGCTTCTGAAGGTGGGCACCGAGGCGCAGCAGATGCTGGGCCGTACCCCCGGCAATATCGTGGCCATCCGTCCCCTCCGTGAGGGCGTCATCTCCGACTTCGACATGACCGAGCGGATGCTCAAGGAGTTCATCCGCAAGGCCGCCGCCTTCCGCTTCTTCAAGCCCCGCGTGGTCATCTGCGTGCCCTCCGGCATCACCGAGGTGGAGGAGCGGGCCGTCATCGACGCGGGCATCCAGGCCGGCGCCCGCCGGGTGTACCTCATCGAGGAGCCCCTGGCCGCCGCCATCGGTGCGGGCATCGACATCACCAAGCCCGACGGCCATATGATCGTGGACATCGGCGGCGGCACCACCGACATCGCCGTCATCTCCCTGGGCGGCATCGTGGAGTCCACCTCCATCAAGATCGCCGGCGACCAGTTTGACGAGGCCATTGTCAAGTACATCCGCCGCAAGCACAACGTGCTCATCGGCGACCGGACCGCCGAGGAGATCAAGATGCAGATCGGCTGCGTGTTCCCCCGGCCCGAGGAGCAGAGCTACGAGGTCAAGGGCCGCTGCCTGATGACCGGTCTGCCCCGCACCTTCACCGTCACCTCCAGCGAGATGATCGAGGCCTTCGAGGAGGTCTCCACCCGCATCCTGGAGGCGGTCCACGGCGTGCTGGAGCGCACGCCCCCCGAGTTGGTGGCCGATATCTCCACCAACGGCATCGTCATGACCGGCGGCGGCAGCCTGGTGTGGGGCTTTGACAAGCTGATCGAGTCCCACACCGGCATCGAGACCCACGTGGCCGACGACGCCATATCCTGCGTGGCCTTCGGCACCGGCAAGAGCCTGGACTCCGTGAGCGACATGCAGGACGGCACCATAAACCTGTCCCGCCGCAAGCAGATGAACTGAACAGATGCGCCCTTCTGGGCGAGACAAACGCCGGAATGCAGCCGCATTCCGGCGTTTGTGCACATTTTGGGGCGGTATGTCTTTTCTGACTTCTGGCTATTCTAATCGGCACCGGTTTCTGCTATAATAATGTTTAATGGACCGGCCGCCCCGCGGTCTGTTCATGTGGCCTGTGCCGCCTGTTAAAGCTGAGATATTTTGCCGGTGTTTTGGCCGGTATTGCCTATAAACTCAATTATTGGAGGTCAAAATGGACATTTTTTCTGCTGTGCGCATGGTGCTGGAGCGGGAGTGCCCGGAGCTGGAGCTGCGCACTGAGGAGCCCATGGCCCGGCACACCACCTTCCGGGTGGGCGGTCCTGCCAGGCTGATGGCATTTCCCAAAGATAAAAAAGAGATCAAGGCGGCTGTCCGTGCCGCTGATCAGATGGGGGTCGTCCCCTTTTTCCTGGGCAACGGCAGCAATCTGCTGGTGGCCGACAAAGGCGTAGAGGCCTTTGTCATCAAGACCGGCGGACTGGACCAGGTCCGGGAGGTCAACCGCCGCCTGCGGGCCGAGTGCGGCATCCCCCTGTCCCGGCTGGCCATGGCCGCCCTGGGCCGGGGGCTGACCGGCCTGGAGTTCGCCCACGGCATCCCCGGCAGCCTGGGGGGCGCTGTGGTGATGAACGCCGGGGCCTACGGCGGGGAGATGGTCCAGGTCCTCACCGCCGTCACCTACCTGGACGAGACCGGCCAGGAGCATACCGTGCCCGCGGAGCAGTGCCAGCTCACCTACCGCCACAGCGTGTTCACCGACCACCCGGCGTGGCTGGTGCTGGAGGCGGAGATGGAGCTGGAGCAGGGTGACGCCGAGGAGATCAGGGCAAAAATGGAGGACCTGGCCCAGCGGCGCAAGAGCAAGCAGCCCCTGGAGTACCCCAGCGCGGGGAGCACCTTCAAGCGGCCGGCGGGCCACTTTGCCGCCGCCCTCATCGAGCAGTGCGGCCTGAAGGGCCTGACCGTGGGGGGCGCCCAGGTGTCGGAGAAGCACGCCGGGTTCGTCATCAACCGGGGCGGCGCCACCTGCGCCGACATCCTGAAGCTGACCGACCAGATCAAAGAGACCGTCCTCCGGGAGACCGGGGTGGCCCTGGAGCTGGAGGTCCGGACCCTGGGCTGCGTGTAACAGAAAGAAAACCATTGGCAGAGGTGTGGAGTTATGGAATTTGTGATCATTTCCGGCCTGTCCGGCGCGGGAAAGAGTAAGGCGGCCTCCTTTATGGAGGATATGGGGTTCTATGTGGTGGACAACATGCCGGCGGCGCTGATCCCCAAGTTCGCCGAGCTGTGCATGGCCAGCCCGGGGAAGTACGAGCGGGTGGTGCTGGTCACCGACATCCGGGGCGGCCAGACCTTTGACGGGCTGTTCGACGCCCTGGACGCCCTCCACAGCATGGGCTGCCAGTACAAAATCCTCTTTGTGGAGGCCACCACCGAGACCATCATCAAGCGCTACAAGGAGACCCGCCGCATCCACCCCCTGCTCCGGCCCGGCGAGAGCCTGGCCGAGGCGGTGGGCCAGGAGCGGAAGGATCTGGAGCCGGTGCGCCGCCGGGCGGAGTACATCATCGACACCTCCGCCCTCTCCACCTCCAAGCTGCGGGGCGAGGTGCTCCGCCTCTTCGGCGGGGACAGCGCTGTGCCCGCCATGGGCGTCAACGTCATCTCCTTCGGCTTCAAGTACGGCATTCCCCTGGAGGCCGACCTGGTGTTTGACGTGCGCTTTCTCCCCAACCCCTACTACATCGCCGAACTGCGGCACCAGACCGGGCTGGATAAGCCGGTGTATGACTTTGTGTTCGGCTACCAGGAGACCCGGGACTTTATGACCCACCTGGAGAATCTCATCAGCTTCCTGCTCCCCAAGTACGTGGAGGAGGGGAAGACCATGCTGGTCATCGGCATCGGCTGTACCGGCGGCCAGCACCGGAGCGTGGCCATCACCAGAGCCCTGGCCGACTTCATCCGCCAGAAGGGCTACCAGGCCACGGACAACCACAGGGACATGACAAGAGCGTAGGAGGTGCGTCTGATCTATGACCGAGCCTTATTCCGCCGACCGCCGGTGGGAGTATGAGCCGCGGATCGTCGCCATCGGCGGCGGCACCGGCCTGTCCACCATGCTGCGGGGCCTGAAGAGCTACACCCACAATCTGACCGCCATCGTCACCGTGGCAGACGACGGCGGCGGGTCCGGCGTGCTGCGCCAGGACCTGGGCATGCCCCCGCCGGGGGATATCCGCCACTGCATGGAGGCCCTGGCCAACGTGGAGCCCGTGATGGGGGAGCTGCTGTCCTACCGCTTCCCCAAGGACTCGGGCAGCCTGGCGGGCCAGTCCTTCGGCAACCTGATCCTGGCCGCCCTCAACGGCATCTCCGGGTCCTTCGACCAGGCCGTGGCCCGGATGAGCCAGGTCCTGGCCATCACCGGCCGGGTGCTGCCCGTGACCAACGCCGACGTGCAGCTGGAGGCCACCTTTGAAAACGGCACCGCCGTGGTGGGGGAGTCCAAGATCAGCGCCTTCAAGAAGGAGCAGGACTGCCGCATCAAGCAGGTACGGCTGCTGCCCGAGCGGCCCGCCGCCCTGCCCGAGAGCCTGAAGGCCATCGGCGAGGCGGACATGATCCTGCTGGGCCCGGGCAGCCTGTACACCAGCGTCATCCCCAACCTGCTGGTGGAGGGCATCGCCGACGCGGTGTGCCGGTCCAAGGCCCTGAAGATGTATATCTGCAACATCATGACCCAGGACGGCGAGACCGAGGGCATGACGGCCTCCGACCACGTGAAGGCCCTGCTGGCCCACTCGGGCCCCGGACTCATCGACCTGTGCCTGTGCAACTCTGCGCCCGTGCGGCCCCGCCTGGTGGAGCGGTACAAGGAGGAGGACGCGGCCCCCATCGTGGTGGACGCCCCCGCCATCGAGGCCATGGGGATCGAGGTCATCACCCGGCCCCTGGCCTCCGAGACCTCCAACTACGCCCGCCACTCCATCGCCCGGCTGGCCGCCGCCGTCATGGAGATCTACGAGGACCGGGCCCAGACCAAAGTGTTCTGAGCCGACGGGACGGATATCAAACAACAAGCGAGGGATTCTTTCATGTCCTTTTCCAGCCAGACCAAGGAGGAGCTGTGCCGCGCCCCCCTGGCCCGGAAGTGCTGCGCCCAGGCCGAGGCCTACGGCGTGCTTCTCTTCTGCAACGCCTTCTCCACCCGCGAGGTCCGCGTGATCACCGAGAGCGGCGCCTTTGCCGCCCGGCTGCCCCTGCTGTTCCGGAAAGCCTTTCAGCTGGACTTTGACAGCCTGCCTGAGGGAGAAGGGGGCAAGCGGGTGTTTTCCATCACCAATGGGGACAAGCTCCGGCGGATCTTCACCGCCTTCGGCTTTGACCCGGCGGACAGCCTGGCCCACCACATCAACTTCGCCGTCCTGGAGGAGGACCACTGCCGGACCGCCTTCTTCCGGGGCGCGTTCCTGGCGGGCGGCTCGGTCACCGACCCGGCCAAGCGCTACCATCTGGAGCTGGTCACCTCCCACTACAGCGTCAGCCGGGAGCTGACCGCCCTGCTGCTGGAGGCGGGCTTCTCCCCCAAGGAGACCACCCGCAAGTCCAACTACATGACATACTTCAAGCAGAGCGAGTACATCGCCGACTTTCTCACCGCCATCGGCGCGCCGGTGGCGGCCATGGAGCTGATGAACGCCAAGCTGGAGAAGAATCTGCGGGGCAGCGTGAACCGCCGGGTGAACTGCGACGCGGCCAACCTGGACAAGGCGGTGGACGCGGCCATGGAGCAGATCGAGGCCATCCGCCGCCTGGAGGAGCGGATGGACCTGACCGAGCTGGGGGACAAGCTGTACGAGACCGCCCGGCTGCGGCTGGAGAACCCGGAGCTGACCCTGTCCCAGCTGGCGGAGCTGTGCGACCCGCCGGTGACCAAGAGCTGCATGAACCACCGGCTGCGCAAGCTGCTGGCCCTGGCCCAGACGGGAGAAGGGGCGCAGTAAACGCCGCATCCGGCCAAAGATCAGGCGGGCGCCGCCTGAACCATCCGCTGAATAAGTACATAAAGCTGGTAGGGGAAATGGGGATGTCACGACTGTTTTGCTTTCACAGTCCCGATTCGCCGGAAGTCCTCAGAGAGAAGCTGGAGGAATGGATTGCCGCGGAGAACTGGAAAGGGACCCGGCAGACCCTCACAGATGGCCGCTGGAGCTGCCGTGTGCACTGGCGCAGGAAGGGACGCTTCATCTTAAAGGAAAAGCACTGGCGGGCTGAAAAGACAGGGGTATACACCTTTTCTGAGCCGCATGGGGGGTATACTGACGCGCCCATTGAGAAGATACCCAGGCCCCTGGGCGAACAGCGGGCGCACATAGTGGGCGGGTTCCACCTCGGCACATATGCAGAGGCGTATTTCCCCAGACCATTTTCCGGGCGTATCCTGCCGGACGGAGCGGGTGGAAGTATTCTGTCTGGACGATTTGTGGTATCCGGCTTCGTAAAGGCCGTTTATGCTGTGCTTTTTGCGGTCATTATGCTGTGGATCATCCAGACGAAGCGGTTGGAATTGCTGCTGCTCCTGCTCCTTTTGCTTGGAGCGGTATTACGTCTCAAATTTGCGGATTACGGTGCGGAAGGCCGGGACCGGAGTATTCTGGCGCTGCTTCGCGCCCATATGGAGGAAATACAAGAAAATTCCATTTGATTTCTCGCGAGGAGGTTCTATATGTCTTTTGTCCACCTGCATGTCCATACTGAATTCAGCCTGCTGGACGGCGCCTGCCGTATCCCCGCCCTGGCCGCCCGGGTGAAGGAGCTGGGGCAGAGTGCGGTGGCCGTCACCGACCACGGGGTGATGTACGGCGCGGTGGACTTTTACCGGGCCTGCAAGGCCGAGGGGGTCAAGCCCATCATCGGCTGCGAGGTGTACGTGGCGCCCCGGGGCATGACCGACCGGGTCCACGAGCTGGACGCCGAGGCCCGCCACCTGGTGCTCCTGTGCAAGAACGAGACCGGCTACCGCAATCTGTGCTATCTGGTGTCCCGTGCCTTTCTGGACGGGTTCTATATCAAGCCCCGCATCGACAAGGAGCTCCTCTGGCAGCATACAGAGGGGCTCATTGCCATGTCCGCCTGTCTGGCGGGAGAGGTGCCCCGGCTCATCATGGGCAGCAACTACGAGGGGGCCAAGCGGGCTGCCCTGGAGATGAAGGAGCACTTCGGGGAGGACTACTACCTGGAGATCCAGGACCACGGCCTGCCTGTGGACGCCGAGGTGGTGCGGGGCATTGTGCGCATCCACCAGGAGACGGGCATCCCCCTGGTGGCCACCAACGACGCCCACTACACCCGGCGGGAGGACGCCGCCATGCAGGACACCCTCATGTGCATCCAGATGGGCAAGACGGTGGACGACCCGGGCCGCATGAAGTTCGAGACCGACGAGTTCTACATCAAGTCGGAGGAGGAGATGGCCCGGCTCTTCCCCGACTGGCCGGAGGCCATCGAGAACACCGCGAAAGTGGCGGAGAAGTGCAACCTGGAGTTTGAGTTCGGCAAGTACCACCTGCCCGAGTTCAAGCTGCCCGAGGGCTGGACCGACCCTGACGCCTACTTTGAACACCTGTGCTGGGAGGGCTTTGCCCGCCGCTACCCGGAGGGAAGCGAGAAGAACAAGGCCCAGCTGGAGTACGAGATGGGGGTCATCCGGCAGATGGGGTTTGTGGACTACTTCCTCATCGTGTCCGACTTCATCGGCTACGCCAAGGGCCACAATATCCCCGTGGGCCCTGGCCGCGGCTCGGCCGCCGGGTCCATGGTGTCCTACTGCATGGACATCACCGACGTGGACCCGGTGAAGTACGACCTGTTCTTCGAGCGGTTCCTCAACCCGGAGCGGGTCACCATGCCCGATATCGACATCGACTTCTGCATCCGCCGCCGCCAGGAGGTCATCGAGTACGTCCAGCGGAAGTACGGCGAGGACCACGTGGCCCAGATCGTCACCTTCGGCACCATGGCCGCCCGGGGCGCCATCCGGGACGTGGGCCGGGCGCTGAACATCCCCTACGCCGACGTGGACGCGGTGGCCAAGCAGGTGCCCAGCGGCCCCGGCGCGCTGCACATCACCCTGGACGAGTCCCTCAAGCTGTCCAAGCAGCTGCGGGAATCCTATGAGGGGGACGAGCGGATTCACAACCTGATCGACACCGCCAAGGCCATCGAGGGCATGCCCCGCCACGCCTCCACCCACGCCGCCGGCGTGGTCATCACCAAGCGGCCGGTGTACGAGTACGTGCCCCTGGCGAAAAACGACGAGTCCGTGGTGACCCAGTACGTCATGACCACTCTGGAGGAGCTGGGCCTTCTGAAGATGGACTTCCTGGGCCTGCGGAACCTGACCGTGCTGGACGACGCGGTGCAGCTGGTGCGCCGCCGCATCCCGGACTTTGACCTCCACGCCATCCCCGACCACGACCCGGCGGTGTTCAAGATGCTCTCCGACGGCAAGACCTCCGGCGTGTTCCAGATGGAGTCGGCGGGCATGACCGGCGTGTGCGTGGGCCTGAAGCCCCAGAACATCGAGGACATCACCGCCATCATCGCCCTCTACCGCCCAGGACCCATGGAGTCCATCCCCCGGTTCATCGCCTGCAAGCAGAACCCGGACAAGGTCAAGTACAAGCACCCCCTGCTGGAGCCCATTCTGAAGGTCACCTACGGCTGTATCGTCTACCAGGAGCAGGTCATCCGCATCTTCCAGGAGCTGGGCGGCTACTCCCTGGGCCAGGCCGACATGGTGCGCCGGGCCATCTCCAAAAAGAAGAAGGCCCAGATCGAGAAGGAGCGGCAGACCTTCCTCTACGGCGACAGCGAGCGGGGCATTGAGGGCTGCATCGCCCGGGGCGTGCCCGAGCAGACCGGCATGGACATCTACGACGAGATCTACGACTTCGCCAACTACGCCTTCAACAAGGCCCACGCCGTGTCCTACGCCATCGTGGCCTACCAGACCGCGTATTTTAAGTGCCATTACACGAGAGAATATATGGCAGCTCTCCTCACCTCCGTGCTGGACTCCAGCGAGAAGGTGGCGGAGTACATCGCCGAGTGCAAGGAGTGCGGCATCGCCCTGCTGCCCCCGGACATCAACGAGTCGGGGGCCAGCTTCACCGTCACTGGGGAGAACATCCGCTTCGGCCTGGCGGCGGTGAAGGGGGTGGGCTGGGGCTTTATCCAGTCCGTCCTGGACGAGCGGGAGCGGGGCGGGAATTTCCGGTCCCTGTCCGACTTCTGCGCCCGCATGATGGACGCGGACCTGAACAAGCGGGTGCTGGAGAGCCTCATCAAGTGCGGGGCCTTTGACAGCACCGGCGCCCGCCGTTCCCAGCTGCTGAAGGTGTTCCCCCAGGTGGTGGACTCCATCGCCCAGACCAGGCGGAAGAACCTGGAGGGCCAGTTCGACCTGTTCGGCGGCGGAGGGGACCAGCCCCAGACCGCCCCGGAGGTGGCCCTGCCCGACATCCCCGAGTTCTCCCGCCGGGAGCTGATGACCATGGAGAAGGAGACCACCGGCCTCTACCTCACCGGCCACCCCATGGATGAGTACCGGGAGACCGCACGGCGGTACCACGCCGCCCCCATCGGGGCCATTCTGTCCGACTTCGCCCAAGAGGAGGGCAACACCGACTTCCAGGACGGGCAGAAGGTGAACATCGCCGGCGTCATCTCCGCCGTCAAGACCAAGACCACCCGGAGCAACTCCCTCATGGCCTACGTCACCCTGGAGGACGACACCGGCTCCATGGAGCTGCTGGTGTTCTCCCGGGTGCTGGGGGAGAGCGGCAGCTATCTCAAGGAGAACATGCCCGTGCTGGCTGCCGGACGCATCTCGGTCCGGGACGAGAAGGCCCCCCAGCTGATGGTGGACTCGGTGCGGCCCCTGCTGCAGGATGGCGGCGAGCCGGCCAAGGAGCCGGAAGCCCCCAAGGGGAGACAGCGGCAGAAGATTTTTGTCCTTCTGCCCAGCGCCCGCGACCCCCGCTGGCGGAAGATCAAGCTGATCCTGGAGCTCTTCCCCGGGGACGAGCCCTTCAAGGCCAAATTCGCGGACACGGAGCAGTGGGCCGCCCCCATACCCTGCGTGGTCCATCCCGCCCTGGTGCGGGAGCTGACCGAGATGCTGGGGGAGGAGAACGTGGTGGTCCGGCAGCAGAAAACAGACAAAAGACAGGCATAGCGAACGGAGGAAAAAACTACGGGATTTCTGAAAAAAGCGGCCTCCATCCTCTTTCACCGCACCGCCCTGGTGGGCGTCCTTCTGGTGCTCCAGGTGGTGATCCTGGCGGTGGTGATGGTGGAGTTTGCCAACTACTTTGTCTACTTCTACTTCTTCTGCACGGCGGTCTCCATCCTGGTGGTGCTGTGGATCATCAACGCCCGCACCGACCCGGGGTATAAGATCGCCTGGATCGTGCCCATTCTTCTGGTGCCGCTGTTCGGCGGGCTGGTGTACCTCCTCTCAGGCGGCAACCAGCTCTCTGCCCGGATGCGCCGGAAGATGGAGGGCATGGACCGCCGCCTGACCGAGGTGCTCAGCGACGAGTGCAAGGCGGACGTGCTGGAGGAGCGGTACGGCACGGACGCCGCCAACCAGGCCCGCTATCTGGAGCGGTTTGCCCACTGTCCGCTGTGCGCCAACACGGACGCCGAATACTACCCCCTGGGGGACGACGTGTTTGCCGACATGCTGGAGGCCCTGCGTGGGGCGAAACGGTATATCTTCCTGGAGTATTTCATCATCAGCCGGGGCCTGTTCTGGGACTCCATCCTGGAGATCCTGGAGGAGAAGGCCAGGGCCGGGGTGGACGTGCGGGTCATCTACGACGACGTGGGCTGCCTCTACACCCTGCCCAAGAACTACCCCCGTGAGCTGGAGGCCAGGGGCATCCGCTGCCGGGTGTTCAACCGGTTCATCCCGGTGCTGTCCGTGCGGCTGAACAACCGGGACCACCGGAAGTTCTGCATTGTGGACGGCCATACCGCCTTCACCGGCGGCATCAACCTGGCCGACGAGTATATCAACCAGCGCCGGCGGTACGGCCACTGGAAGGACAGCGCCATCCGGGTCACCGGCGAGGGGGCCTGGAGCATGACGGTCATGTTCCTCACCATGTGGGAGTATATCTGCGGCGGCGAGGAGGACTACAGCGCCTACCGTCCCGCAGCTCTGCCGCCCCTTCCCGCGGACCGGGACCTGG
Organism: uncultured Pseudoflavonifractor sp.; assembly: GCF_944387275.1. Taxonomy (GTDB): domain Bacteria; phylum Bacillota; class Clostridia; order Oscillospirales; family Oscillospiraceae; genus Pseudoflavonifractor; species Pseudoflavonifractor intestinihominis. The sequence goes on along the minus strand of NZ_CALXEG010000007.1, from coordinate 51,453 downwards.
GGTACGTCCAGCCCTACACCGACAGCCCCCTGGACGGGGAGCCGGTGGGGGAGACGGTGTACCTCAACCTGATCAGCAAGGCCAGGCGCTACGTGTATATCACCACGCCCTATCTCATCATCAGCGACAGCGTCAACACCGCCCTGTGCAACGCCGCCAAGTCCGGCGTGGACGTGCGCATCATGACGCCCCATATCCCGGACAAGAAGATCATCTTTGAGGTCACCCGGGCCCACTACGAGCCCCTTCTGGAGGCGGGGGTGCGGATCTTTGAGTACACCCCCGGCTTTGTCCACGGCAAGAACTTCGCCGTGGACGACTGCTACGCCACCGTCGGCTCCATCAACATGGACTACCGCAGTATGTTCCTCCACTTTGAGGACGGCGTGTGGCTGTGCGGCGCGCCCGCCGTGCTGGACGTGAAGCGGGACTTCCTGGACACCCTGGCCGTCTGCCAGGAGATCACCCTGGCCCGGTGCCGGGAGCGGTCCATGCTCCGCCGTCTGCTGCGGGCGGTGCTGCGCGTGTTTGCCCCTCTGATGTAATAACCTGTGCGGGCGGCGGCCCGCTGGTCATAACACAATGTACGGCGCTTATGCCGGGAAGGGGAGAGACGATGAGAGAATACCTGCTCTATATCGACGGGGCCTGGGTGCCCCAGACCGACGGCGAGGTGATGGAGGACCGGAACCCGGCCGACGGGTCGGTGATGGCCATGGTCCACATGGGCGGCCGTCAGGACGCGGAGAGGGCCCTGGCGGCGGCTTACGCAGCCCGGGGCAAGTGGGCCGCCACAGCCCCCGACGTCCGGGAGCGGCTGCTGCTCCGGGCCGCCGATGAGATGGAGGCCCGGGCCGCCGAGCTGACCGACCTGATGATCGCCGAGAGCGGCTCGGCCCGGTACAAGGCCCGGGGGGAGGTCATGGGCAGCGCGGGCATCCTGCGGGTGGCGGCGGGGGAGTGCCGCCGGCTCCACGGCGAGGTGCTCCAGCCGGGTGGGCCGGGGCAGATGTCCATGGCCGTCCGGTCGCCCCTGGGCGTGGTGCTGGGCATCACTCCCTTCAACTACCCCATGATTCTGGCCATCAAAAAGCTGGCCTACGCCCTGGCCGCCGGGGACACCTTTATCCTCAAGCCGTCCCCCATCACCCCGGCCACCGGCCTGGCCATCGCGGAGGTCTTTGACGCGGCAGGCCTGCCCGCCGGCGTGCTCAACGTGGTGCCCGGCCGCAGCGAGGTCATCGGCGACCTGCTGGTGGACGACCCCAGGGTTCGGATGGTCACCTTCACCGGCTCCAGCGCGGTGGGGCGGTCCATCGCCGTCCGGGCCGCCCGGGACCTGAAGAAGGTGGCCATGGAGCTGGGCGGCAAGAATCCCCTCATCGTCCTGAGGGACTTCGACCCGGTCCAGGCGGCGGACATCGCCGCCTACGGTGCCTTCTGCCACCAGGGACAGGTGTGCATGGCCACCTCCCGCATCATCGTGGAAGGGGAGGGGTATGAGCCCTTCTGCGACGCCCTGGTCCGCCGGGCCGAGGGCCTGAAGGTGGGCGACCCCAGGGAGGAGGACACCATCATCGGCCCCCTGATCCAGCCGGAGAAGTGGAAATTCATCGACGGGCAGATCGAGGACGCCCTGTCCAAGGGGGCAAAGCTGCTCACCGGCGGCCGCCATGAGGGCCCCTGGTACTGGCCCACGGTGCTCGCCGGCGTGACCCCCGAGATGCGGATCTTCCACGAGGAGAGCTTCGGCCCGGTGACGTCGGTGGTGCGGGCGGGGGACCCGGAGGAGGCCCTGGCGCTGTGCAACGACAACGAGTACGGCCTGTCCGCCGCCCTGCTGACCCACAACCTGGAGCTGGCCTGGTCCCTGGGGCTGCGGATGGAGGCGGGCATGGTACATATCAACGACACCACCTTCCTCAGCGGCACCACCGCCCCCTCCGGCGGCGTGAAGTTCAGCGGCTTCGGCCGGGAGGGCGGCCGGTACTCCATGGAGGACTTCACCGAGCTCAAGTGGCTGACCATGCAGGTGGAACCCAAGAAGATGCCCTTCTGAGTATCAGAACATACAAAACGCGCCCCGCGGGAACTTCCCGCGGGGCGCGTTTTTGGTTGTCAGCCGATGCCGCCGTAAATGATGCCGAAGATGACCACGGCGCCGGAGAGGATGACGTAGACGTATTTTGCGATGAAGTCGAAGGCCTTGCCGATGGGCTTGTCCCGGCCCAGCATGAGCTCCTTCTTGATGGGGTCCAGACCCAGCACCCAGTAGATGAACACCGCCGCCAGCACCGCGCCGAAGGGGGCCACATAGATGGTGATGAGGTCCAGCCAGCTGCCCATGCCGGACAGGGACTCCAGGAACACGGACACGCCGAACACCACCACGCCTACAATGGTGGTGGACAGCCACCGGGGCAGCTTCAGGTTGGACTCCAGGGCGGCACCGCAGGCCTCCAGCATGTTCATCAGGGAGGTGATGCCGGCGAAGAACACGGACACAAAGAACAGCAGGGCGAAGAGCTGTCCGCCGGGCATCAGCTGGAACACCTTGGGCAGGGTGACGAACATGAGGGAGGGGCCGGAGGCGGGCTCAATGCCGAAGGCGAACACCGCCGGGATGATGGCAAAGCCGGCCAGCAGGGCGGCCAGGGTGTCCAGCAGGGCAGTGACCACCGAGTGGTGGATGATGTCCTCCGACTTCTTCATGTAGCTGCCGTAGATGAGCATGCCCGCGCCGTTGATGGACAGGGAGAAGAAGGCCTGTCCCATGGCCATGATCCAGGTCTCCGGGTCGAGCAGATAGGTCCAGTCCGGCTTGAGCAGGTAGAGGTAGCCGTCCACCGCGCCGGGGAGGAAGGCCACCCGCACGGCGATGACCAGGAACAGGACAAAGAATGCGGGCATCATGAACTTGCTGATCTTCTCGATGCCGGCGGAGACGCCCAGAACCAGGATGAGCACCGTCAGGGCCACGGCGATCAGGTGCCAGGGCACCGAGCCGAAGTCCACCGCCAGGGTGTCGAAGAAGGCGGCGGAGTCCCCGGCCAGGACGGAGCCGGTCACCGACCCGGCGATGTACCGCAGCACCCAGCCCACCACCACCGAGTAGCCGATGGCGATGCCCAGCACCCCCAGCAGGGGCATGATGCCGATGATCTTTCCGCCCCGCCTGCCCCGGGTCTTGAGGGCGTAGTCGAAGGAGCCCATCGTGCCCGTGCCGGTGAGACGGCCCAGGGCGAACTCGCCGGAGAGTCCGGCGTAGCTGAACAGGGCCACAAAGATGAAGTAGGGGATGAGAAACGCGCCGCCGCCGTACTGGCCCACCCGGTAGGGGAAGAGCCAGATGTTGCCCATGCCCACGGCGGAGCCCACCGCCGCGAGGATGAAGCCGGCGGAGCTGCGGAATGTTCCGCTGTGAGCGGAATGGTGATGCGCCATGCGTAGTACCTCCAGACAGATATGCCGCCGGACAGGCATCTCGGTTGGCCTGCCGCGCCCGGCGGAGACGAATGCTCTTTAAAGTGCAAAAGTCAGCTCTAATAGTATACATGCTTTGGAGCAAAAACACAAGCAGGAGAAAAGAATGGCGCCCGCAGGCCGGGTGTGGTATGCTGGAAGCGGAAATTCCGGCGAAAAACACCGGATGGAAGCTCCGGTTGACAAAAGGGAAGGCATATTTGGTGGACGGCGGGGAAGAAAACCGGGTATGCTGGAGGCGGAAGGAGGGAGCGGACCATGACACTGGGACAGCGGATCGCCGCCCTGAGAAAAGAGAAGGGCCTCTCACAGGAGGGGCTGGGAGAGCTGGTGGGGGTGTCCCGCCAGGCCGTCAGCAAGTGGGAGGCGGACAAGACCGTGCCCGACGTGAACAACTGCATCGCCATGAGCCGGGTCTTCGGCATCTCCCTGGCCGGCCTGCTGGAGGTGGAGGAGACCCTGGGGGATGGGGCGGAGCGCACCGGCGGCGAACAGCTCAGCGAGGAGCAGCTGGCCATGGTGGAGGCGGTGGTGACCCGCTACCTGGAGCAGCGGAAGCGGCGCATCCGGCCCGGCCCGCTGATTCTGGGCGGCATTCTGGTGCTGGCGCTGGTGGTGCTGCCGGCATGGAACTGGCTCACCCAGCTGGAGCGGCGGATGTCGGGCATGAGCCGGGAGATGGAGGAACTGGAGTGGAAGATCGTCTCCGGCGTGGGGGAGAAGTTCACCGCCACCCTGGAGGCGGAGAGCAGCCTGGTCACCGACTGGAGCTGCATCCTGTCGGCGGTGGATCTGGCGGCCGATACCGCCGCCTATGACATCGCCGTCACCATGAAGGAGGTGGGGGAGGATACGACCGTGTCCTTCCTGGCCCGCAGCGACGGGGAGCAGGTCACAGTCACCGGAGCGAGAGAGGAGCAGGTCTTTACCGCCCAATTGATTTGCCCCCTCAGCGACGATATCCAGATCTATCTGGTGGCAGACACCGCAGGCGTGAGCCGCACCCAGCAGCTCTATACCGACATGAGGCTGGCGGAGCGCTACTCCGTGGGCCTGGGCGGCACGGTAACCAGCGGCAGCCTGTCGGAGAACGGCCTGACTGAAGACGCGTCGGTGATGGCGGAGGTGACCGTGGACTGCAGCGATCCTACAACGTGGGCACCAGGCCGGAGGTGGTCCGGCTGGAGGTGGGCGTGCTCGTGGGGGAGAAGCTGGTGAAGACCATACCGGTGGATACGCAGGAAGGCGGGATAGTGGTGGAGCCCAACTGGAGCCTGTCCACCTATGTCAATGTACCCCTGGGAGACGTGTCCGCCCAGGCGGGGGACGCCCTGGCCATCGTGCTGTTCAGCGAGGACAACGTGGGCCGCCGGACCTCCCATATCCTGGGTTACTACCAGATCGGGGAGGAGGGAGCGGCGGAGCCCGATCTGCTGAAGATCAGCGAGCTGGACGACGGCACATGGGGCCTGGATGCATGGGAGTAGTGCGAAAAAAGAGCGCCGTCACGCCTTGACCTGACCGGCATTTTCCGATAAAATAGAACACACAAAACTGCGGAAGCCGTCCACGGTGTGGACGGCTTCCGTATTGCCGAGGAGAAGAACATGCTGAATCGAGAAGAAGAACTGCGGTTCTGCAAGGCCCGCAGAGCCGCGATCGAGCTGGACTATCAGAATCTGAATCCGGAGCAGCGCAAGGCCGTGCTGGCCACCGAGGGCCCCCTGCTGCTGCTGGCAGGCGCGGGCAGCGGCAAGACCACCGTGCTCATCCACCGCATCGCCAACCTGATGAAGTACGGCCGGGGCTCCGACTGCGACGAGGTGCCCGAGTGGGTCACCGGGGAGGACCTGGCCTTCCTGGAGGACTACGCGGCCCATCCCGACCCGGAGAAGAAGGCGGAGCAGGAGCGGCTGTGCCGGGTGGACCCGGCGGTGCCCTGGTCCATCATCGCCATCACCTTCACCAACAAGGCCGCTGGGGAGCTGAAGGAGCGGCTGGAGCGGATGCTGGGCCCCGCGGCCAACGACATCTGGGCCTCCACCTTCCACTCCGCCTGCGTGCGCATCCTGCGGCGGGACATCGACCGGCTGGGCCTCTCCAAGTCCTTCACCATCTACGACACCGCCGACGCCGAGCGGGTCATCAAGGACATCATCAAGGACTTCAACCTGGACGACAAGGCCTTCCCCGCCAAGAGCATCGCCGGGTACATCTCCCGGGCCAAGGACGCCATGAAGCTGGGGGCGGACTACCTGGCCGAGTGCGAGAAGGCGGGGGACTACCGCCTCATCAAGATCGCCAAGGTGTATGTGGAGTACGAGAAGCGGCTGCGGGACGCCAACGCCCTGGACTTTGACGACATCATCCTCCACACCGTCCGTCTGCTCAAGGAGTTTGACGAGGTGCGGGAGTACTACCAGCGGAAGTTCCGCTATGTGCTCATCGACGAGTACCAGGACACCAACAACCTCCAGTACCAGCTCTCCGCCACCCTGGCGGGCGGGTACGAGAACATCTGCGTGGTAGGCGACGACGACCAATCCATCTACCGCTTCCGGGGCGCCACCATTGAGAACATCCTCTCCTTTGAGAAGCAGTACAAGGGCGCCCGGGTCATCCGCCTGGAGCAGAACTACCGCTCCACCAAGAACATCCTGGAGGCCTCCAACGCGGTCATCCGCAACAACCAGGGCCGCAAGGGCAAGGAGCTGTGGACCGACCACGGCGAGGGGGACAAGGTCCAGTGCTACACCGCCATGAACGAGCACGACGAGGCCCAGTATGTGGCGGCCCAGATCCTGGGCAGCTACTCCTCCGGGCGGCACTGGAAGGACCACGCCGTGCTCTACCGGATGAACGCCCAGTCCAACCAGATCGAGCAGGCCTTCAAGCGCAACGGCGTGCCCTACCGCATCATCGGCGGCATCCGCTTCTTTGACCGGGCCGAGGTCAAGGATATGCTGGCCTACCTGTGCGTCATCAACAACCCCGGCGACGACCTGCGCCTCCAGCGCATCATCAACAACCCGCCCCGGGGCATCGGCGCCACCACCATCGACCGGGCCCAGAACATCGCCGCCCAGGAGGGGTGCTCCCTGTGGGAGGTCATCTCCAACGCCCAGGCCTATCCGGAGCTCCAGAAGGCGGCGGCCAAGCTGGCCGCTTTCACCGACATGATGGCCGAGCTGCGCAAGCTGTCCGGCGAGATGGAGCTGCCCGCCTTCTATGAGGAGCTGGTGGCCCGCACCGGGTACGCCGTCATGCTGGAGCAGAAGAACACCATTGAGGACCGCACCCGGCTGGAGAACGTGCAGGAGCTGCTGACCTCCATTAACGGCTATCTGGAGAACGCCGACGAGCCCAGCCTGTCCGGCTTCCTGGACGAGATCGCCCTGTACACCGACCTGGACAGCCACGACTCCGAGGAGGACTGCGTGGTCATGATGACCATGCACTCGGCCAAGGGCCTGGAGTTCCCGGTGGTCTTTGTGGTGGGCGTGGAAGAGGGCATCTTCCCCGGCATCCGGGCCATCGGCGAGCCGGAGGAGATGGAGGAGGAGCGCCGCCTGTGCTACGTGGCCATGACCCGGGCCAAGGAGAAGCTGTACATGACCTGCGCCTCCCAGCGCATGCTCTTCGGCCGCACCAACAACAACCGGCCCTCCCGCTTCCTGGGCGAGATCCCGGAGGAGTACGTGGAGAAGTCGGGCCGTCTGCCCCGCAGCGAGCGGACCGAGGAGCACCAGGACGGAGAGTCCCCCAAGAAGAAGGCGCCCGCATGGCGCAAGCCCGCCGAGCGGGGGTACTCCCTGGGCGGCGGCTACACCACCTACCCCAAGGGCACGGCGGTGGAGCCCAAGATCGGCGGAGCCGCTTCCGCCGCCAAACCGGCCGATTTCCACAAGGGCGACATGGTCCAGCACAAGGCCTTCGGCAAGGGCATGGTGGTCAACCTGATGCCCATGGGCGGCGACGCCCTCATCGAGATCGCCTTTGACAACGTGGGCACCAAAAAGCTGATGCTCAAGTCGGCGGCCCAGCATATGACCAAGCTGTAAGCGGCTCAGAAAAAGGAAAACGGCGCACACCCTATGTAAAGGATGTGCGCCATACAGCGGCTGGGACACAACGGACAGCACGGAAATCAGGCCAGAAGCTCTGTAAAGCTATAAACATAACAGTCACAGAGCCGGCGCATTTTCTCCTCGTGGGCGGCATAGAAGCGGTCGTACACCCCCACCACCGTCAGGCCGGCGGCCTTGGCCGCCTCGCAGGCGCCGGGGGAGTCCTCGTACATGGTGCAGGCGCTGGCCGGCACCCCCAGCTGCTCCAGGGCCAGCTGGAAGGATTTGGGGTTGCGCTTCTCCAGGCCCATCTCCTGGACGTAGATTACCCGGGAAAAGTATTGCTTCAGGCCGTGGCGCTCCAGGGCCGCCCGGCACAGCTCGGGCACGCAGGCGGTGAAGAGGGCCATGGGCGTCCCCTGGGCGGCGCACTGCACCAGGTACTCCGCCGCCCCCGGCTTCAGGGGCACCTGGTGCTCATAGGCGTCCCGGGCCATGGAGAGCCACTCGTCCATGATGGCCTGGGGCTCCAGGTCCAGGTGGTAGTACTCCCGGGTGAACTGGGCGGCAATGGGGAAAATGGAGTGGCCCACCGTCTCGCAGTACTCCCGGGTGGGGGTCAGCCCCCGGCGCTGGAGAAAGCGGACGTCGATCTCCTCCCACACGCCGTTGGAGTCCACCAGCGTGCCGTCAAAATCAAAGAGTTTCATAGAGTCCTCCAAATTGAAATTCCCAACTATTCTATCACAACCAAAGGAGCGGGGCAACCGTGCAGGAACAGAACAGAGACCGGGCGCTGGCCCGGTTGTCAACACCTCTCATCATCCTGGCCACCATCATCTGGGGCAGCTCGTTCGTGGTCATGAAGAGCAGCGTGGACGTGCTGCCCACCTTCTGGCTGCTGGCCATCCGGTTCACGGCCTCCGCCGTGGTGCTGGCGCTGGTCTTCTGGAAGCGGTGGAAGCTGGTGGACAGGCACTACTTCATCGGCGGCGGCATCATGGGCTTCTTCCTCTTCCTGGCCTACGCCTTCCAGACCTTCGGGCTGGAGGGCACCACGCCGGGCAAGAACGCCTTCCTCACCGCCGTCTACTGCGTCATCGTGCCCTTCCTGTACTGGGCGGTGGCCCGGAAGCGGCCCGACCGGTACAACATCGCCGCCGCCGTGCTGTGCATCGCGGGCATCGGGCTGGTGTCGGTCACCGGTGAGAACGCCGCGGCCATCAGCATCGGCGACGGCCTGACCCTGGTGGGCGGCTTCTTCTTCGCGGCTCACATCGTGGCCGTGGCCCGCTTCTCCGAGGGCCGGGACATCTTCCTCCTCACCGCCATCCAGTTCGCCTCCTTTGCCGTCTTCTCCTGGCTGGGGGTGCTGGTGACCCGGCCCGTCCTGCCTGTGGAGGCCATGGACGGCGGCCTGGTCCTCTCCCTGGCCTACCTGGTGATCTTCGCCTCCTGCGGGGCCCTGCTGTTCCAGAACATCGGCCAGAAGTACACCGCCCCCGCCACAGCGGCAGTGCTGTTGTCCCTGGAGGCCCCCTTCGGCGTGGTGTTCTCCATCCTCTTTGCCGACGAGCGGCCCACGCCCCTGATGGTGCTGGGCTTTGTGCTCATCTTTGTGGCGGTCATCTGCTCGGAGACCAAGTTCTCCTTCCTCCACCGGGAGAGAGGGGAGAAGGTCCACGCGGAATGATCCGGCCAGCGCCCCGGCGGAACCCCTCCGCCGGGGCGCTGCTGTGTCCCGGCGAAAAAAGAGGAAACAGGGGGTTGACAAATGTCCCCTTCCTGCGTATAATGCAATACAACAAAGCAATAAAGCAGCGAAACCTATGACGGAGAGAAGTAGCCGTTGCAGCTGATGCAAAGCGATTCCCGGACAGTGTGAGCGGGATCTGAGGCGGGCGCGTGAATGGACTCCGGAGGGCGGCTTGAACGGGGAAACCCAAGTAGATGCCGACGGGCTCCCACCCGTTACCCATCGGGCGCGCATGATGGTGCGCGAAGCGAGCGGACGCGCAAGCGTCAATTTGGGTGGTATCGCAGAAGCAGAAGCTTTTGTCCCATGTGGGGACAAAGGCTTTTTTTGTTTCTCAAATCAAGGCCGCTTGGCAGACGGCCCCTCCATCAACCATCCAAACACATTAAAGTCCGCCGGGGCAGAGGCCGCCGGGGACGAGAATTTGGAGGAACTACCATGAAGAAGCTGAATCTGAAGTCCATCGCCGCCCTGACCGCCGCGGCCGCCATGACCCTGTCCCTCACCGCCTGCACCCAGACCGGCGGCGACACCGGCGGAGCGGGAAACACCGCGCAGCAGTCCGGCGGCAAGACCTATAACGTGGCCGTGGTCAAGCAGATGGACCACGCCTCTCTGGACGAGATCGCCAACGCCATCACCGCCCGGCTGGACGAGATCGCCGCCGAGCAGGGCGTGACCATCCACTATGAGGTGTCCTCCGGCCAGAACGACCAGAGCGTGCTGCGGCAGCTGGGCGACCAGGCCATTGCCGACGGGGTGGACGTGATCATCCCCATCGCCACCACCGCCGCCCAGGTGATGGCCGTGTGCGCCGAGGAGACCAAGACCCCTGTGGTCTTTGCCGCCATCTCCTATCCCGACACCGCCGACCTGACCGGCATCGACTACGTCACCGGCACCAGCGACGCCCTGGACACCAACCTGATCATGGACATGATGCTGGCGCAGAACCCCAACGTGTCCAAGGTGGGGCTGCTCTACTCCCTGTCCGAGCCCAACTCCCAGGTGCCCATCGCCGAGGCCAAGGAATATCTGGACGGCAAGGGCATCGCCTATGAGGAGGCCACCGCCAACACCAACGACGAGGTCATCGCCGCCGCCAGCTCCCTCATCGCCGACGGCGTGGACGCGGTGTTCACCCCCACCGACAATGTGATTATGTCCGCCGAGCTGGCCATCTATGAGGACTTTATCGAGGCGGGCATCCCCCACTACACCGGGGCCGACTCCTTTGTCCGCAACGGCGCCTTCGCCACCTGCGGCGTGAACTACACCGACCTGGGCGCCCAGACCGCCGACCTGGCTTACAAGGCCGTCACCGAGGGCATGGACGCCATGGAGGACTACTACCAGGTGTCCGGCGGCATCATCACCGTCAACTCCGAGACCGCCGACGCCCTGGGCATCGACTACTCCGTGTTCGACAGCATGGGCCAGGTGACCACCGTCACCACCACCGAGGACTGAATCAAATCTCACACAGGCTGTCCCCCGGCTGAGGCCGGGGGATGGCTTGCGTTTTGGAAAGGAGCGGATTTCCCGTGCTCTACGTTGCACAGACAGCCCTGGAGCTGGGCTTTCAATACGCGCTGGTGGCCATGGCCCTGTTCCTCAGCTACCGGGTGCTGGACATCGCCGATATGACCACCGACGGCTGCTTTGTACTGGGCTGCGCGGTGTCGGTCACCCTCACCGCCGCCGGCCACCCCTTCCTGGCCATCCCCGCCGCCATGCTGGCGGGGGCCTGCGCCGGATTCGTCACCGCCTTCCTCCAGACCAAGCTGGGGGTGCCCTCCATCCTGGCGGGCATCATCACCAACACGGGCCTGTACACCATCAACCTGATGGCCATGGGCTGGAAGGCCAACCAGAGCCTGCTCAAGCAGGACACCATCTTCACCCTCTTCCGCGCCACCGGCATCGGCGGCGACTGGTACGCCATTCTCCTCTCCGGCGGCATCACGATTCTGATGGGCGTGCTGCTGGTGCTCTTCCTGAACACCCGGCTGGGCCTGTCCATCCGGGCCACCGGCGACAACCGGGACATGGTGCGGGCCTCCTCCATCAACCCCACCTTTACCATCACCGTTGGCCTGTGCGTGGCCAACGCCCTCACCGGCCTGTCCGGCGCGGTGGTGGGCCAGGCCCAGAAGACCGCCGACATCAACGGCGGCACCGGCATTGTGGTCATCGGCCTGGCCTGCCTCATCATCGGCGAGACCATCGTGGGCCGGGGCGCCATGTTCCGGGGGGCTGTCGCCGTCATCCTGGGCAGCATCCTCTACCGCGTTGTGTACGCCCTGGTGCTCCGCTCTCCCATCCCCATTGACTGCCTCAAGCTGGTCACCGCCATCGTGGTGGCCCTGGCCATCGCCATGCCCACCCTGAAGCAGTGGGCCGCCCTGCAGAACAAAAAGCGCCGGGCCATGGCGGCAAGAAAGGGGGCGCGCTGACATGCTGGAGCTGAACAACCTGTCCAAGACCTTCAATCCGGGCACCGTCAACGAGAAGAAGGCCCTGAACCATCTGTCCCTGAAGCTGGAGCCGGGGGACTTTGCGGCCATCGTGGGCTCCAACGGCGCGGGCAAGTCCACCATGTTCAACGCCATCGCCGGCGACTTCTTCCCCGACGAGGGGTACATCACCCTGGACGGGAAGGACATCACCTACCTGCCCGGCTACCGCCGCAGCCGGGAACTGGGCCGCCTGTTCCAGGACCCCATGCGGGGCACCGCGCCCCACATGACCATTGAGGAGAACATGGCCCTGGCCTACCTGCGGGCGGGCAGGGGCCAGCGGGCCTATTTCAGCCGGGTGAGCCGGAAGGACAAGGAGCTGTTCCGGGAGCAGCTCTCCCGGCTGGACATGGGGCTGGAGGACCGGATGAAGCAGCCGGTGGGCCTGCTCTCGGGCGGCCAGCGCCAGGCCCTCACCCTGCTGATGGCCACCATGGTGCCCCCCAAGCTGCTGCTGCTGGACGAGCACACCGCCGCCCTTGACCCGGCCACGGCGGAGAAGGTGCTCCGCCTGACCCGGGAGATCGTGGAGCGGGACCACCTGACCTGCCTGATGATCACCCACAACATGCACCAGGCCCTGGAGCTGGGCAACCGGACCCTGATGATGGACTCGGGCCGCATCGTGCTGGACGTGAAGGGGGAGGAGCGCAGGGGCATGACCGTGGACGACCTGCTCCGCCGCTTCCGGGAGAACGTGGGCAAGGGCCTGGACAACGACCGCATCCTGCTCTCCTGAACAAGTACATAAAGAGGCGGCTCACACCCGGTGTGTGAGCCGCCTCTTTTATGTCAGCGGAACCTATCTTACAGCAGAAAGAGCATGGACACGGCGATCAGAATTACCAGCCCCACCAGATTGGCCAGGGTGAACACGCCCAGGTACCGCAGGGGCTTGGCGCCGGGGGACTTGAGGTACAGCCGGAAGGAGATCAGGCTGGCCAGGGAGGCGATGAGGGTGCCCAGGCCGCCCACGTCGGTGCCCAGCAGCAGGCCCTTCCAGTCCTCCGTGAAGCCGGAGAGGAGCACCGCCGCGGGCACGTTGCTGATGACCTGGCTGGCGCACAGGGAGGTAATAAAGGTGTTCTCTGCCATGACGGCGGAGAGGAAGTCCTTCACCGCCGGGATGTTGCCGATGTTGCCCGCGAAGATGAAGAAGCAGACAAAGGTGAAGAGCAGTCCGTAGTCCACCCGGGGGAAGAGGTGCCGGGCGAAGAGGAGCAGGCACACCGCCACGATGGCCAGCAGCACGGCGTAGTGGAGCACGTGGAACACGGACAGCAGGCACAGCAGGAAGAGCACCGCCATCAGCCACAGCTGCCGGGGCCGCCGGATGGTCTGCTTCTCGGGGAAGCGGACCTCGATGCCCTCCGGCCTGACGCACAGTGCGGCCACGGACAGGCCCACCAGGCTCACCAGGGTCAGGGGGACCATGACGGCGAAGAACGCCCCGGCGGGGATGCCGAAGGCGGAGTAGAGGTACAGGTTCTGGGGGTTGCCCACCGGGGTGGCCATGCTGCCCAGATTGGCCGCCAGGGTCTGGAGCACCACCAGGTACAGGGCCCGCTCCAGCCGCCCCACCAGCCCCAGCACCAGCAGGGTGAAGGGGACAAAGGTGATGAGGGACACGTCGTTGGTGATGAGCATGGAGGTGAAGAAGGGGAGGAGCACCAGCACCAGGGAGATGAAGCGCATCCGCTTCTTGCCGGTGAGCAGCTTCTGGGCCAGCACGGCGAAGAGGCCGCAGTCCTGGAGTCCGGCCACCACCGCCATCAGGCAGAAGAGCAGGGAGAGCACCCGGAAGTCGATGTACCCCAGGTAGGCCGCCGAGGGCGGGACAAAAATCATGGAGACCAGGGCGCACAGCAGGGCGATGCAGCCCACGGCCTCCCGCTTGACGAACGAAAGAATGGACGAAGCCATGAATGATCTCTCCTCACGGAAAGCGGCCCCACCGGCGCCAGGGCCGTTGGGACCGCTCTTTCTTTGGTATGGACCGGGTCAGGCCTGGACCGCCTGCTTGAGGGCCTGGGCCAGCTGGTCGGGGCAGGAGGTGGGCTTGCCGCCGCAGTGGATGCCCTCCAGCTTGGAGATGGCGTCGGTGACCTTCATGCCCTCCACCAGCCGGGAGATGCCCTGGAGGTTGCCGTCGCAGCCGTTGAAGATCTTCACGGACTGGACCGTGTCGCCCTCCACGTCGATCACCATCCGGGTGGAGCAGACGCCTCTGGTTCTGTAATCAATGGTCATAGAAAATTGCCTCCGCATACAGCCCCGAAAGACAGGGGCAAAAATATCGGAAAATATTATACAGGACCAAGCGGAAAAACGCAACGGGTCAATGGAACTTTTTGGGGAAGAGCGTCGGGGGGATCATTCGCCGTACACAATCAGGCAGGTGACGCCGCTGCCGTTGAGATACACGTCCTGACAGCCCCCGGCCATCCCCGCCGTAAAGAAGCAGACGTCCCACATGTCGGCCGCGCTGTCGTAGCGGCAGGTGACGGAGTCGTAGGAAATAGTACACTCCGCCGCGGCCTGCTGGACGGCCTCCTCCGCGCTGCCGATTGGGAGGGGAGAGGTGTTTTGAAAGCCGTCCAGCAGAACGCCCGGCGCGTTTTCCCCGCAGGTATCCTGTACCTCGGCGTAGGAGAAGGAGAGAATTTCGGCAGACGGCGGGGCGGTATCCTGCGCCTCCGCATGGGTGGGAGAAAGTTCAGTGGACGGCAGGACGGCGTCCTGTCCGCAGCCGGCCGGCAGCAGGGTCAGCGCCAGAGCCAGACCCAACAGAGCAGATTGTTTCATCCTGTCAGCCTCCGTTCCTGTGGTGTTGTGTACTTTTTAGACGCACAGACGCCGGAGAAGTTCCGGGTATTTCCGGTGGCGAAAAAGCGGGGAAACCATTTGTTCTCCTTGACAATGTTCCGGGAAATGCATATACTAAAGAGCGTTCACAGTGAAAAGCCGCGAAGGGAAGGAGTACGCATTTTCCAGGGTGCAGAGAGGAGCCGGCCGGTGCAAGGCTCTCCGTTGGGAATGCGGAAGGTGGTCCCGGAGCTCCGCCCCTGAAGCAAGTAGGGGGTGGCGGGTTCTCCCGTTACCGAGACAATGAGTGTTCTCCCGCGGGAGAAAATTCAGGTGGTACCACGGACTGCATCAGTTCGTCCTGAGCAAAAGGCTTGGGGCGGACTTTTTTGTTGCGCATAAAGTTTTTTGCCCCGAAAAGGAGTGTTAAAAAGAATGAACAAAGAACTTCCCAAGGTCTATGAACCCCAGGAGGTGGAGGGCCGCATCTACGAGATGTGGGAGAAGAACGGCTGCTTTGTGGGCCACCGTGACCCGGACAAGAAGCCCTTCACCATTGTCATGCCGCCCCCCAACGTCACCGGCCAGCTCCACATGGGCCACGCCATGGACTCCACCCTCCAGGACATCCTGATCCGCTTCAAGCGGATGCAGGGCTACGCCGCCCTGTGGGTGCCCGGCACCGACCACGCCGGCATCGCCACCCAGATCAAGGTGGAGGAGGAGCTGCGCAAGAACGAGGGCCTGACCCGCTACGACCTGGGCCGGGACAAGTTCCTGGAGCGGGTGTGGGACTGGAAGAACAAGTACGGGGGCCGCATCGTGGAGCAGCAGAAGAAGCTGGGCGCCTCCTGCGACTGGTCCCGCTCCCGGTTCACCATGGACGAGGGCCTGAGCAAGGCCGTGCGCCACGTGTTCGTCTCCCTGTATAAGAAGGGCCTCATCTACAAGGGCAGCCGCATCATCAACTGGTGCCCCCACTGCGTCACCGCCCTGTCCGACGCCGAGGTGGAGTACCAGGACAAGCCCGGCTACTTCTGGCACATCCGCTACCCCATCCAGGGCGAGGAGGGCCGCTATGTCATCGTGGCCACCACCCGGCCCGAGACCATGCTGGGCGACACCGGCGTGGCCGTCAACCCCAACGACGACCGGTACAAGGACATCGTGGGCAAGAAGTGCATCCTGCCCCTGGTGGGCCGTGAGATGCCCATCGTGGCCGACGACTACGTGGACATGGAGTTCGGCACCGGCTGCGTGAAGATGACCCCCGCCCACGACCCCAACGACTTCGAGGTGGGCCTGCGTCAGAACCTGGAGACCATCCGGGTGCTGGACGACAACGGCCGCGTGGTGGAGGGGTACGGCAAGTACTCCGGCATGGACCGCTATGAGGCCCGGAAGGCCATCGTGGCCGACCTGGAGGAGCAGGGCTACCTGGTGAAGGTGGAGCCCCACCAGCACAACGTGGGCACCTGCTACCGCTGCCACAGCGACGTGGAGCCTCTCATCTCCGCCCAGTGGTTCGTGAAGATGGCCCCCCTGGCCGAGGAGGCCCTGCGGGTGGTCAACGACGGGGAGGTCAAGTTCGTCCCCGACCGGTTCTCCAAGACCTATGTCAACTGGATGGAGAACGTCCACGACTGGTGCATCTCCCGCCAGCTGTGGTGGGGCCACCAGATCCCCGCCTGGACCTGCCAGGACTGCGGCCACATCACCGTGTCCGAGGAGGACCCCACCGAGTGCGAGCACTGCCACTCCAAGAACATCAAGCAGGAGGAGGACGTGCTGGACACCTGGTTCTCCTCCGCCCTGTGGCCCTTCTCCACCCTGGGCTGGCCCGAGGAGACCGAGGACTACAAGTACTTCTATCCCACCGACGTGCTGGTCACCGGCTACGACATCATCTTCTTCTGGGTGGCCCGCATGATCTTCTCCGCCTGCGAGCACACCGGCAAGCCCCCCTTCCACACCGTGTTCATCCACGGCCTGGTGCGGGACGACAAGGGCCGCAAGATGTCCAAGAGCCTGGGCAACGGCATCGACCCCCTGGAGATCGCCGAGAAGTACGGCGCCGACGCCCTGCGGTTCAATCTGGTCACCGGCAACTCCCCCGGAAACGACATGCGTTTCTACACCGAGCGGTGCGAGGCCATGCGCAATTTCGCCAACAAGATCTGGAACGCCAGCCGCTTCCTGATGATGAACCTGACCATCGACAAGTGCGAGCTGCCCGAGAAGCTGGAGATGGAGGACCGCTGGATCCTCTCCAAGCTCAACGCCCTGATCCCCGAGATGACGGAGAACATGGACAAGTACGAGCTGGGCGTGGCGGCACAGAAGATCTACGACTTCATCTGGGACTCCTACTGCGACTGGTATATCGAGCTGACCAAGGCCCGCCTCCAGGGCGACGACGAGGCCGCCAAGGTCAACGCCCAGAAGGTGCTCTGCTACGTGCTCACCCAGATCCTCAAGCTGCTCCACCCCTTCATGCCCTTCATCACCGAGGAGATCTGGCAGGCCCTGCCCCACGAGGGGGATTACCTGATGCTCCAGAAGTGGCCGGAGCACAGCGTGGCCCTGGACTTCCCCGACGAGGAGCGGGCCATGGAGATGATCATGGACGCCATCAGCGCCATCCGTACCCGCCGCTCCGAGATGAACGTGCCGCCCTCCAAGAAGGCCCACGTCACCGTGTCCACCCTGCAGCGGGACGTGTTTGAGGCCGGCATCCCCTTCCTCAAGCGGCTGGGTTACGCCAGCGACGTGACCATCACCGGCGTCACCGACGCCGACCAGGACGCCAAGGGCATGGTCACCGTCATCACCCACGCCGCCCGCATCTCCATCCCTCTGGCCGAGCTGGTGGACATGGAGAAGGAGAAGGCCCGCATGGAGAAGGAGCTCAAGAAGAACCGTGCCGAGCTGGACAAGCTGGAGACCAAGCTGAACAACCCCGGCTTTGTGAACAAGGCCCCCGCCAACGTGGTGGAGGCCGAGCGGGAGCGGTCCGTCAAGCTCAAGGAGCTGGTGGCCAAGCTGGAGGAAGAGCTTTCCAATATGTAACGCCAACCCCATAGCCTCTTCTGCCGCCGGAGACGATGCGCCGTCTCCGGCGGCATTTTTTCATCTGTATGCAAAGAAATGTTTATTTTGTTCCAAACGGGCGAAAAAGAGAGGATGAGGGACTTCCGTGGGGCAGAATAAGCTTTTCTGCGGCACACGCCCAAAAAAGTTTACAAATTAGCGTTGATAGGAGCGGAGAAAAAAGGTATTATTACATACCATATAGCGGTGGATACAGTTTTCCGCTCCGGCCGGGCAGCAAAGGGGCTGCGGATGGGTATACTGTAACCGGAGAATCAATTTACCGTTGGGAGGGTTCGGCATGAGAAAGCAAGCCGCTGTGCTGGCCATACTGCTTCTTCTGCTTCTCGCAGGATGCCGGACGCAGCCGGCGGGGGAGACGGGGCAGCCCATGCCCTCAGACAGCGCAAAACCCACTGATACGCCGGAGCAGACGGTTACTCCCACGCCCATGGAGGAGTTGGAGGTGAGTCCTGCGCCGGAGGGGACGGTCTCTCCCGCGCCCACGGACAGCCAGCCGCCCCAGACCACCGGCGCGCCGGACTGCCGGGCGCTGGCGGAGGAGCTGTGGGAGAAGTACCCGGACAGCCTGTCCAACAGCCAGTGGTACGCCCTGGACCGGGCCTACTGGTTTGCCGACTACGTGCCCGGCACGTCGGTGGACGACCGGGGAGAGGGGACGGACAGCTCGCCCCTGTCCCAGCCCGACGTGTATTTCTACGAGGACACCACAGGGGACATGGCCCCTGAGGACGTGGCGGCCGAGCTGGTGAACGTGATGCTCCGGTCCGCCGACCCGGAGGGGGGCTGGGAGATCGCGTCCCAGTCCCTACTGGACCGGGACGGGCTGCTGGACCTGTGCGCGGAGTATCTGGCGTCCTACACCGGCGGCTGGGAGGACCAGAACCGGCTGAAGAGCTGGTTTGACGCCTGGGCCGCGGGGATCCCCGGCATCGGGGAGGACATGTGGGTCCTCCACCCCAGCTACACCGGCGGTACTGTGACCCAGGAGAGCGGCGGCTGGTTCGTCATCATGCGCAGCGGCAGCGTGTACCGCATGCAGCGGGATGACGCCTTCGGCGTGTACGTCCAGCAGCCCCAGGTGCAGGCCCGCGTCCAGTTTACCAGAGCCCTGGAGGCCTGGGGCTGGTTCCAGGGCGCGCCCCTGACCGTGGATGCCGGAGCCAAGACGGCCGCGGACGGCAGGGAGTGGTACCCGGTGACGGACAGCCGGTTCTCCACGGTGCTGGACCTGCGGATGTATCTGAAGGGCATCTTCTCCGACGAGATCGCGGAGGAGCTGCTGAGCATGGACCTGTACCGGGACGTGGACGGCGTGCTCTGCTGCGCCCAGAGCGCCAGGACCGCCCCCGACCTGGCAGATGCCGCCGTCCAGGTGGAGCAGGAGAGCGATACCAGGCTGGTCTGCCGCCTGGAGGGCACCCTGACCTGGTCCGACGGCTCCCGTCCGGCCCAGGCGGTTTCCGTCTCCTTCCCCTACGAAAAGGTGGGGGACAAGTGGCTGTTTACGGAATTCTCGTGGCCCCAATAGGGAATTCGACCAAAAGCGCGGCCCATATGCATTATAATCGCCATATACCAGAAAATGGTATATGGCGATTTTTTCTGCCCAGAACTTGGGACAGACAGGTATTTCAACGCACAGGAGGGACAAGCTATGTCAGTGACCTGTACCGGGGAGGACCGGAATCTGCGGCTGACGGTGTCGGGGGAGGTGGACCACCACGGCGCCCGGGCCATCATGCAGGAGCTGGACCGCCAGGTGGACGCGGGGCTGCCCCGGCGGCTCACCCTGGACCTGAGCGGCGTGACCTTTATGGACAGCTCGGGCATCGCGGTGCTGCTGCGGGCCTACCGCCGGATGGCGGAGCTGGGGGGCGCTCTGACGGTGGCCAATGTGCCGCCCCAGGCCCTCAAGGTGCTGCGGGCGGCGGGGCTGGAGCGGATCATCCGCTTTGAATAGGGAAACAGACCGCCGGGGCGCGGCAGGCGCTCCGGCGGCGGGGAACCCAATACGGAAGGAGTCTTTACATATGAAACCGATCAACGAGGCGGCCATTTCCTTTCTCAGCCGCTCCGCCAACGAGGGCTTTGCCCGCACCGCGGCGGCCTGCTTTGCAGCCCAGCTGGACCCCACCCTGGACGAGGTCAACGACATCAAGACCGCCGTCAGCGAGGCGGTGACCAACGCCATCGTCCACGCCTATCCGGACCGGCTGGGCAAGGTGGCCCTGCGGCTGCGGCTGTTTGAGGACGGGGTGCTGGAGATCGTGGTGAAGGACTGGGGCGTGGGCATCGAGGACGTGGAGAAGGCCCGCCAGCCCCTGTACACCACCGGCAACGAGGAGCGCTCCGGCATGGGCTTTACCATCATGGAGAGCTTCATGGACGCCCTGCGGGTGCGCTCTACCCCGGGGAAGGGCACCACCGTCACCATGCGGCGCCGGATCTCCCGCCGGTACAGCGGCGGCGGGCACTGATGGCGGCGGATACCCAGTCCCTGCTGGAGGCGGCCCGCCAGGGGGACAACGACGCCTGCGCCAAGATGATGGAGGAGAACAGCGGCCTCATCTGGAGCATCGTCCGCCGGTACTACGGCCGGGGCGTGGACCCGGAGGACCTGTACCAGCTGGGGTGCATGGGCTTTCTCAAGGCGGTGCGGGGCTTTGACCCGGCCTTTGGGTGCCAGTTCTCCACCTACGCCGTGCCCAAGATCGCCGGGGAGATCCGCCGTTTTCTCCGGGACGACGGCGCGGTGAAGGTGAGCCGGGGGCTGAAGGAGCGGGCGGGGAGCATCCGCAGCGCCCGGGACCGGCTGCGGGCTGACCTGGGCCGGGAGCCCACCCTCAGCGAGCTGGCCGGGGAGACCGGCCTGGAGCCGGAGGAGATCGCCGCCGCCGAGGAGGCCAACGCCCCGGTGGCCTCCCTCCAGATGGAGACGGGGGACGGCTTCACCCTGGAGAGCGTGCTGGGCACCGAGGGCATGGAGGAGGGCATCGTGGAGCGGGAGGCCCTGCGCTCGGCGGTGAGCAGCCTGCCCGACCGGGAGCGGCAGGTGATCGTCCTGCGGTACTTCCGAGGCCTGACCCAGGACAGGACGGCCAGGATCATGGGGGTCAGCCAGGTCCAGATCTCCCGGGTGGAGAAGAAGGCCATGGAGTATCTCCGCCGCAAGCTGGAGGAGTAGCGGTTCAGTCCCCGGGCAGGCAGTCTAGGCCGCCCAGCTCCAGGCCCATCTGGAGCCCCGTCAGAAAGAGCTGCTCTCCCTCCATGTCGGAGACGGCCAGACAGGCATCCAGAATTTGCAGCACCCGGGCGCACAGCGCGTCCGGGTGCTCTTTTCGGAATCGGGCCCGGAGGGTCTCCGCTTCCTCCCGCAGGGCCCGGTACTCCGGCTCGCCGGACAGCGCCCGGCGGCACAGGGTCCGGGCCGTATTCTGCATCAGTTCCACGGTGGGGGTCATAAAATCACCTCACCACGTTTATAACATACAGCAATATGCAAGTCAAGAAAAACTATTGCTATATGTTATAGTTTACGGATATAGCTTTCAGCTATATAATACCAATGAGGTGAGGATTTTGCAGGACTATCGAAAAATCATCCGGGAAAAGCGGGAAAAAAAGGGATTGAGTCAGAGCGCACTGGCCAAGCTGGTGGGCGTCTCACAGCCTGCCATCAATCAGATCGAGTCCGGCGCGCGCACGCCCAGCCTTGCACTCCTCATGAAAATCTGTGACGCACTGGAAATTTCAATGTTTGGTGAGGACAAAGAAGATGAATGACACCCTTTATATCGTCGTCCCATGCTATAACGAGGAAGAAGTGCTCCCTGAGACCTCCAAGCGGCTCAAGGCCAAGGTGGAGGCCCTGAAGGGGGCGGGGAAGATCGGCCCGGACAGCCGCATCCTCTTCGTCAACGACGGCTCCAGGGACCGGACGTGGGAGATTATCTCCGCCCTCCACAGGGCCGACCCGGTGTTCTCCGGGGTGGACCTGTCCCGCAACCGGGGCCACCAGAACGCCCTGCTGGCCGGGCTCATGACCGCCAAGGACCGCTGCGACATGGCCATCTCCATGGACGCCGACCTCCAGGACGACATCGACGCCGTGGACGCCATGGTGGACAAGTTCCATGAAGGCTGCGACATCGTCTACGGCGTCCGCTCCTCCCGGAAAAAGGACACCTTTTTCAAGCGCTTCACCGCCGAGGGCTTCTACCGCCTGATGAACTTCCTGGGGGCGGAGACCGTGTTCAACCACGCCGACTACCGGCTCCTCTCCCGCCGGGCCCTGGAGGGCCTGGAGCAGTTCCGGGAGGTCAATCTGTTCCTGCGGGGCATCGTGCCCATGATCGGCTACACCTCCGCCACCGTGGAGTATGAGCGGGGGGAGCGCTTTGCCGGCGAGAGCAAGTACCCCCTGAAAAAGATGCTCTCCTTCGCCATGGAGGGCATCACCAGCCTGTCCGTCAAGCCCATCCGGTACATCACCGGCCTGGGCTTCCTGGTGTTCCTGGTGTCCATCCTCATGCTGATCTACAGCATCATCCGCTGGGCCATGGGGGAGACCATCCTGGGCTGGGCCAGCCTGATCTGCTCCGTCTGGGCCATCGGCGGCCTGATCCTGCTGTCCCTGGGGGTCATCGGCGAGTATATCGGCAAAATCTACCTGGAGACCAAGGAGCGCCCCCGGTTCCTCATCCGTGAGGTGCTGGACGGCGAGGACAAGAAGGACTGAGAGAGAAAGCAAAGACCCCCTTTTTTCAACCGGAGCGTGTGAGGCCCGGCGTGTGTGTCTGCTGCTGATGTAAGGGGAGGAGAAGAAGTGAGAAACATTGCCATTGTGGAGGACCAGGACGCCGCTGCCCAGCGGCTGACGGGGTATATCGAAAAGTACGCCGCCGAGACCGGGCAGGAATTCCATGTGACCCGGTTTTGCAATGGAGAGGAGTTCCTCAAGGACTATAAAGGCATCTTCGCCGTGGTGTTCATGGACATCCAGATGCCCAAAAAGGACGGCATGGAGGCGGCGGTGGAGCTGCGCAGACTGGACAAGAACGTGTCCCTTATTTTCATCACCAACCTGGTCCAGTACGCCCTCAAGGGCTACGAGGTGGACGCGGTCAGCTTTCTGGTCAAGCCGGTGAGCTACTACGATTTTTCCCTGAAATTCAAAAAGGCCCTGGACATCTACATCATGAACGAGGACCGGAGCTTTACGGTGAACGCCCCCGGCGGCCTGTGCCGCATCTCCACCGACAAGCTGATGTACGTGGAGATCTCCAACCACCGCCTGTGCTACCACCTCATCGACGACGTGATCGAGATGACCGGTGTGCTCTCCGGCGTGGAGCAGGAGCTGCGGGGGTTCGGCTTCCTGCGCTGCAACAAGTGCTACCTGGTCAACCCCAAGTTCGTGGTGCGGGTCAAGGGGTGCACCGTGCAGGTGGGGGACTCCGAGCTCCAGATCAGCCGGCCCAGGCGGGCGGCCTTTCTGGCGGAGCTGTCCAACTGGTACGCCGGCTCCGGGGGAGGGCAGTGAAGATGGACGAGGTCCTCCTGATTTACAGAAATATCATCCTGGAGTTCCTCTTTGAGCTCTATGTGTTCTATGTGCTCACCACCTGGAAGCTGAACCGGGCGCCCCGGTTCTGGCTGAAAGCCGCCGGCGGCCTGTGCGCGGTGCTGGCCGTGGCCCTTGGGGCCGCCGGGTTTTACCGGCTGTGGGGGGATACGGTGGCGGGGCGGAGCGCGGTGTACCTCTTTTTGTTCGCGGTGACCATCGCCCACGTGAAGCTGTGCTTCACGGAGTATTTCCCCGCCGTCCTGTTCTGCTGCAGCGTGGCCTACGCCGCCCAGAACCTGTGCTACAAGCTGTACCTACTGGTGTGGTGCGGCTGGCTGGTGAATGTGAGCGACAGCTGGGGCCTGCATTTTGACCTGTACTACCGCCTGACCTACTATCTTATCTTCGCGGCGGCCGTGGCGGCGGTGTACGTGTTTTTCATCCGCCGGGTGGTCTGGCCCGTGAACAGCTGGCAGCTGGACCAGCAGCTGCTGGCCATCTCCCTGCTCATTCTGGTCATTACCGCCATTTTGTGCTCGGTGGAGGACATCTACTTTGCCCGCCTGAGCGTGGGGCGGGAAAACCAGTTCGACATGGTGGAGTACTTTGTCCTGCGGCAGTCGGGCAACCTGATCTCCGTCATGTGCTGCATGATCGTGCTGCTTCTGGCCTCCCGCACCGTGGAGCAGCGGGAGCTCAAGCAGGAGGTGGCCTATCTCCAGCACGCCGTCCGCCAGAGCCAGCGGCAGTATGAGATCTCCCGGGACACCATCGAGCTCATCAACGTCAAGTGCCACGACATCCGGTACCGGCTCTCCTCGCTGGCCGCCCAGGGGGGACAGGTCTCCCCCGGAGCGGTGGAGGACATCCGGAAGAGCGTGGCCATCTACGACGCCAAGATCGAGACGGGCAACCGGCTGCTGGACGTGCTGCTGACGGAGAAGAGCCTCTACTGCGAGCAGAACGGCATCAAGCTCTCCTGCATGGCGGACGGGGAGAAGCTCTCCTTTATGGAGGACAGCGACCTCTACTGCCTCTTCGGCAACGTGCTGGACAACGCCCTGGAGGCGGTGAAGAATCTGGAGCAGCGGGAGCGGCGGGTGATCGACCTGTCGGTGAAGGCCAGGGGCGGCATGCTCATCATCCAGGAGGAGAACTACTTCGACGGCGACCTGGCCTTTCAGGACGGCCTGCCCATGACCACCAAGGCGGACAAGGACTACCACGGCTTCGGCATGCGCAGCATCCGTATGATCGTCCACAAGTACAAGGGAGAGCTGAACACCTATACCAGCGGCGGTATATTTCATCTAAATATTCTCTTCAGTACCGGCGATTTTTAGGGCAGCAAATACAGATTACGAAAAAATATGATAGTTTAAGGAACACCCATTACCAACGGGTGTTCCTTTTGCTATATTATGGTCAGCAAGCCGGGGGCGTGAATCACCATGGTCCGTGCTCGAACACACACGCCGCGGCCACATATTTGAGAAGGAGAGAGAACCCATGAAAAAGAACGTTCCTGCACTGGTCCTGTCCGTCGCGCTGACCCTGTCTCTGACCGCCTGTAGCGAAACCCCTTCTGCCGGCGGTGCTCCGTCGGATGACGTGTCTCCCGCCGTGACCACCCCCGCTGTCTCCCCCTCCGCGTCCGCTCCTGCCGCGTCTCCCTCTGTTCCCGCCGCCGAGCCTCTGGGCGGCGACATGCTGGCCGACTTCTCCAATGGCGCCGTGGAGGCCATGTTCCCCTCTGACGGCTGGTCCAACGGCAGTGTGTTCAATGTGTGGTGGGCCGGCAGCAACGTCACCTACAACGACGGTCAGATGCAGCTGAACATCAGCCCCGCCGGGGACGATGTGGAGCAGGACTACTACGGCGGCGAGATGCGCACCGGCCTCTACTACGGCTACGGCGACTACTCCGTCAGCATGAAGCCCTCCAAGGACGAGGGCACCGCCAGCACCTTCTTCACCTGCACCGGCCCCTACGACATCAACGCCGACGGCGAGCCCAACCCCTGGGACGAGATCGACATCGAGTTCCTGGGCAAGGACACCACGGGCGTGCAGTTCAACTACTATGTGGACGGCCAGGGCGGCCACGAGTACTGGTATGAGCTGGGCTTTGACGCCTCCGAGGAGTTCCACGAGTACGGCTTCCGCTGGGAGGAGGACTCCATCACCTGGTTTGTGGACGGCGAGGCCGTCTACAGCGTGAACACCGAGGACAACGGCCCCATGCCCTCCACCCCCGGCCGCATCCTGATGAACTTCTGGTGCGGCACCGCCGACGCCGAGGGCTGGATGGGCGCTTACAGCGCTGAGACCAGCCAGGCGGACTACCAGTGGGTCAAGACCTCCGCCCAGGGCGAGGAGCTGGTGCCCACGGCTGAGGCCGAGTGACCTCCCTCTTCTTCCGACCGTGCCCGTCCTCCTCTCCCGCGGAACAGGCGGGAGGGGAGGCGGCCATTGACCTGAGTATCTTGTAAACCACAGCTTATGGAGGGAATTTTCGTGGCAAAGGAAAAGAAAAACAAGAAAAAGCTGAGCGCCAAGACGTTTACCGCCATTGTCACCCCGCTGCTGGCCGTGCTGCTGGCCTTCTCCGTGGTGCTCTCGGTGGTGACCACGTCCTCGTTTGACCTGGTGCTCCGGGACATTTTTGGCGAGACCCAGCTCAAGACGGGCGGCGCGCCCGAGGGCGTGGACGCGGAGTACTACACCCGGGACATCACCGACTCCGACGAGCTCCAGGCCGCCGAGCAGGCCTACACCCGCAAGGCCGGCGCCGAGGGCTTCGTGCTCCTCTACAACAACACGGAGAGCGGCAAGGGCCTGCCCGTGGCGGCGGGCTCCAAGCTGAGCCTGTTCTCCGCGTCCTCCGTGGACCTGCTGGCCGGCGGTACCGGCTCGGGCGTGAGCACCATCTCCAGCGACATGCGCACCGCCCTCACCGAGCAGGGCTTCTCGGTCAACGAGTCCCTGTGGAAGTTCTACAGCGACAACCACAGCACCTACACCCGTGGCGGCGGCGCCATCATGTATGGCGGCGCCGAGGACTGGTCCATCAACGAGGCCCCCATCTCCGCCATCCCCCAGGAGGCCAAGGATGAGGCTGTGGGCACCACGCCCGTCTTCTTCATCGCCCGCACCGGCGGCGAGGGCCGCGACCTGGGCCGGTACATGGGCGACTGGACCGACATCGCCGAGGACAAGGACAAGCACTACCTGGAGCCCGACTCCGTGGAGCTGGGCGTGATCCAGTACCTCAACGACAACTTCGACAACGTGATCCTGGTGGTCAACACCAACAACGCCTTTGAGCTGGGCTGGGTCAAGGACTACGAGAACATCTCCGCCGTCCTGTGGGCCCCCGGCGCCGGCGGCGACACCTGCCGCTCCATCGCCGACGTGCTCAGCGGCAACGTCACCCCCTCCGGCCACCTGGTGGACACCTTCGCCTACGACGCCTTCTCCTCTCCCGCCATGCAGAACATGGGCGACATGATGCTGGTGAACAACGGCCAGGACGTGGAGGCCGGCGTGTTCTACGACGAGGGCATCTATGTGGGCTACAAGTACTATGAGACCCGCTATTTTGACAAGATGCTGGAGCAGGGCAACGCCGGGGACTACGACTACGGCCAGGTGGTGCAGTACCCCTTCGGCTACGGCCTGTCCTACACCACCTTTGAGTGGTCCGACTTCACCATGAGCGACATGGACGACAACGGCGACATCCAGATCCAGGTCACCGTCACCAACACCGGCGACGTGACCGGCCGGGACGTGGTGCAGGTCTACCTCAACGCCCCCTACACCGAGTACGACAAGGCCAACCACATTGAAAAGGCCTCCGTGGCCCTGGTGGGCTTCGAGAAGACCGGCGACCTGGAGCCCGGCGCATCCGAGACCGTGACCATCACCGTAAACCAGAAGGACTTCATCTCTTACGACGATGTGAACGCCAAGACCTACATCCTGGAGGCGGGCGACTACCTGCTGACCGCCGCCCCCAACGCCCACGCCGCCAACAACAACTTCCTGGCCTATGCCGGCCATGAGACCGACGGCCTCTTCGGAACGCCCGACCCGGATTTTGTGGGCAAGTGGACCTATACCTACCTGGACAACAACGGCGTGGACAACAAGACCTACTCCGTCTCCCTGACGGGCGTGACGGTGACCAACCAGTTTGACCACGCCAGCTACGACGAGCTGACCCCCAGAGACCAGTACCTGACCCGCCAGGACTGGGTGGGCACCTTCCCCACCACCCACGGCGACCAGGACAGCCAGAGAAAGAGCCAGTACAGCGAGAAGAACGGCTACACCTGGGAGGTGGAGGTGTCCGACACCATCCGGGACGCCCTCAAGGCCAAGGGCGCCAGCGCCTCCCTCAACCCCATGACCGAGGAGGAGGCCGCCTCCATGGCCGGTGTGTACGGCCAGGACGGGGACCTGGAGCTCATCGACTTCCGGGGCAGAGACTTTGACGAGGTGGAGGCCGAGGGCGGCTGGGACGCCCTCATCAATCAGATGGACGTCAGCGAGCTGGAGACCATCATCCGCAACGGCGGCTATCAGACCCTGATGTCCGTCAACATGGGCAAGCCCAGAGCCATCGACTACGACGGCCCCTCCGGCCTGAATGAGGGCGGCATCACCCACGAGCCCTACTCCATCACCTATCCCTGCGCCACCAACCTGGCCGCCAGCTGGGACCGGGAGAACTCCTATCTCCACGGCTACTATGTGGGCGAGGACGCCCTGGCCGCCGACGGCAACTGGGGCAACCACACCTACATCGGCATCATCTCCGGCTGGTACGCCCCTGCCATGAACATCCACCGCACCCCCTTTGCCGGCCGTAACTTTGAGTACTACTCCGAGGACGGCTTCATGTCCGGCGAGCTGGCCCTCCAGGCCGCCAGCGCCTGCGCCGAGAAGGGCGTGTACGCCTACATCAAGCACTTCGCCCTCAACGACCAGGAGGACCACCGCAGCCACGTGGCCACCTTTGCCAACGAGCAGGCCATCCGGGAGATCTACCTCAAGCCCTTCCAGACCTGCATCGAGGAGCGGCCCATGACCACCATCATGGTCCAGCAGTACGACGAGGACACCGGCTCCTTCACCCAGACCGAGGCGGAGATCCCCTGCGTCATGGCGGTCATGTCCTCCTTCAACCGGGTGGGCTGCACCTGGTCGGGCGGCGACTACAACCTGCTCACCGGCGTGCTGCGCAACGAGTGGGGCTTTGACGGCACGGTCATCACCGACTACGACGGCGGCGGCGTCATGGACACCGAGCAGTGCATCCGGGCCGGCGGCGACCTGAAGCTGACCGGCTTCGAGGTGGACGCGCCCATGGATCCGACCAATCCCGCCACCCAGTACTTCGCCCGCCAGGCCATCAAGCACATCCTCTACACCACCGTCAACTCCAACGCCATGAACGGCATCGTCCACGGCGTGGCCGTGGAGGCGCTGCCCTTCGCCAATTACTACATCATCCTCATCGTGGAGAACGTGGTGGCCGCGGCCCTCATCATCTGGGGCGTGGTAGCCATCGTGCGCCGCTGGAAGAAGGAGAAGAAGGCCGCCTGAAGGCTGCCCGAGTAAATCGAATCTTCCGCAGCAGAGCGCCCGGAGCCGGGAATTCCCGACTCCGGGCGCTCTGTCTGTCAAAGAGGGGAAGGGCGTCTCGACTGGGGGCGGCGCTTGTGCTATAATGGTGCGTGCCGGGCAGTCCCTGCCCGGCCATATTCTGAAAACAACGGAGACGGTGTCTCCGTGAGAGGCGGTTTTTTATGGGCCGACAGGCGGAAGAATCAAAAGGGAAGAGAAGGCTCTGTACAGGCCTGTTTGCCCACGTGGACGCGGGCAAGACCACCCTGTCCGAGGGGCTGCTCTACACCTGCGGCTGTCTGAAGCGCTTGGGGCGGGTGGACCACAAGGACGCCTTCCTGGACACCTACGCCCTGGAGCGGGAGCGGGGCATCACCATCTTCTCCAAGCAGGCGGTGCTGCCTCTGGAGGACATGGCCATCACCCTGCTGGACACCCCGGGACACGTGGACTTCTCCGCCGAGATGGAGCGCACCCTCCAGGTGCTGGACTGCGCCATCCTGGTCATCAGCGGCACCGACGGCGTCCAGGGCCACACCATGACCCTCTGGCGGCTGCTGGAGCGGTACGGCGTGCCGGTGTTCCTCTTTGTCAACAAGATGGACCTGGCGGGGGCTGACAGAGACACCCTGCTCTCCGGGCTGAAGGCCCGGCTGGACGAGGGCTGTGTGGACTTCGGGCCCGGACAGGACAGGGACAGCTGGCTGGAGAACGTGGCCGTGTGCGGCGAGGACGTGCTGGAGCGCTACCTGGAGACCGGAGAGGTGGCGGAGGAGGACATCGCCGCCCTTATCCGGGCGCGGAAGCTGTTCCCCTGCTACTTCGGCTCCGCCCTGCGGCTGGAGGGGGTGGAGGAGCTGCTCGACGGCCTGAGCAAATACGGCACCAGCCCGGACTACCCCCCCGAGTTCGGCGCCCGGGTCTATAAGATCGCCCGGGACCCTCAGGGCAACCGGCTGACCTATCTGAAGGTGACGGGGGGCAGCCTGAAGGTGAAGGCCCTGCTCACCAACCGCCGGGCCGCCCTGGCGGAGGAGAAGGTGTGGGAGGAGAAGGCGGACCAGATCCGCATCTACTCCGGCGCCAAATTCACCACCGTGGACGAGGCCCCGGCGGGGACGGTGTGCGCCGTCACCGGCCTGAGCCGTACCGTGCCCGGCGAGGGCCTGGGCTGGGAGGCGGAGGGGGAGACGCCGGTGCTGGAGCCGGTGCTCACCTACCGGGTGGTGCTGCCCGAGGGCTGCGACCCCCACACCGCCCTCCTCAAGCTGGGGGAGCTGGCCGAGGAGGACCCCCAGCTCCACATCGTCTGGAACGAGCAGCTGCGGGAGATCCACATCCAGCTCATGGGGGAGGTCCAGCTGGAGGTGCTCCGGCGGCTCATTGGGGAGCGGTTCGGGCTGGACGTCACCTTTGACGCGGGCAGCATCGTCTACCGGGAGACCATCGCCGAGCCGGTGGAGGGGGTGGGCCACTTCGAGCCCCTGCGGCACTACGCGGAGGTCCACCTCCTGCTGGAGCCGGGGGAGCGGGGCAGCGGCCTCCACTTCGCCTCTGCCTGCGGGGAGGACATGCTGGACCGGAACTGGCAGCGGCTCATCCTCACCCATCTGGAGGAAAAGCAGCACCTGGGCGTGCTCACCGGCTCGCCCATCACCGATATGCGCATCACCCTGGTGGCGGGGCGGGCCCACGTGAAGCACACCGAGGGCGGCGACTTCCGCCAGGCCACCTACCGGGCCGTGCGGCAGGGCCTGATGCAGGCCAAGAGCATCCTGCTGGAGCCCTGGTACAGCTTCCGGCTGGAGATCCCCCCCGAGTGCGTGGGCCGTGCCATGACCGATTTGCAGCGGATGGGCGGCGAGACGGACACCCCGGAGACCCTGGGGGAGGAGACGGTGCTCACCGGCTCCGCGCCGGTGGCGGGCCTGCGGGATTACGCCGCCGAGGTCATGTCCTACACCAAGGGCCGGGGGCGGCTCTTCTGCACCCTGAAGGGCTACCAGCCCTGCCACAACCAGGACGAGGTGGTGGCGGCCATCGGCTACCAGTGCGAGCGGGACACGGAGAACCCGGCGGACTCGGTGTTCTGTTCCCACGGCGCGGGGGTGGTGGTCAAGTGGAACGAGGTGCGGGAGCACATGCACGTGGACAGCGGCCTGCGCCTTGGCGGCCAGGAGGAGGAGCCGGAGGAGGACGCGCCGGTGTACCGTCCCGGCACCTCCTATTCCGACGGCGTGGCCCAGGACAAGGAGCTCCAGGCCATCTTTGAGCGGACCTACGGCCCCATCAAGCGGCGGGATTTTCTTCCCCAGGAGCCTGTCCGCAAGAAGCACGCCGAGCTGCCCGAGCGGCGGGAGGTGGCGCTGCGGGACTCCGACCCGGAGTACCTGCTGGTGGACGGGTACAACATCATCTTCGCCTGGGACGAGCTGAAGGCGGTGGCCCGCACCAGCCTGGACGCCGCCCGACAGCTGCTGATGGACATCCTGAGCAACTACCAGGGGTTCCGCAAGTGCGTGGTGATTCTGGTCTTTGACGCCTACAAGGTGCCCCGCAACACGGGGGATGTGAGCAAATACCACAACATCTACGTGGTCTACACCAAGGAGGCGGAGACTGCCGACGCCTACATCGAGCGGGCCACCTATGAGCTGGGCAAGCACCACCACGTGCGGGTGGCCACCTCGGACAGCGCCGAGCAGCTCATCATCCTGGGCCACGGCGCCCTCCGGGTCTCCGCCCGCATCTTCAAGGCGGAGGTGGAGCAGGCGGAGGGCCAGATCTCCGACATCCTGTCCCGGAACAACCGGCAGGAGAAGTCCAAACCGGTCCGCGCCGCCATGGAGAGGGCAAAGAAACAGAAAAATTGAAGGATGGACAGAGAGAGGCACCCCGGAGTGGAAACACCCCGGGGTGCCTGTGTATTACGAGCTGGCGATGACGCCGGCCGACCGCAGGGAGGCCAGCAGGCTGTTGTAGGATTGGATCAGCACCGGCAGACTGGCATTGGTGGATACATTTGCCACAGCTGCGCCGGGCGTCAGGGTTCCGGTAGGACCAGTGGGACCGGTCGCGCCGGAAGGCCCGGTAGGACCAGTCGCGCCAGTTGCGCCGGAAGGACCGGTAGGACCAGTGGGACCAGTCGCGCCGGAAGGGCCGGTGGGGCCAGTGGGGCCGGTTGCGCCGGAAGGACCGGTGGGACCAGTGGGGCCGGTTGCGCCGGAAGGGCCGGTAGGACCAGTCGCGCCAGTTGTGCCGGTGGGGCCCTGCGTCCCCATGGGGCCCATGGGCCCGGTGGCGCCGGTCATGCCGGCGGGGCCAGTGGCGCCGGTGGGTCCGGGAATGGGACAGATCCGTACAGTCTGGCAGGGAGGAGGACAGGAGGGACAGGAACAATCGGGATACAGCGCCTCGGCGGGAATGGAGCCGCCCGCGCCGCAGAAACCTTTCTGATGATACATAAGCATAACCTCCATTCCCAGGATATGCGGTCACCGGGCGGGCGGTGCGGCAGAGAATGGTTTCTGAATGGGGGATTAAAAAAGCCTTAAATCATATTATGAGCTATTGCGCGGGCGGAGAAAAGAGGTTAAAATAAGTCCAGATTCCGAAGAAGCGTCCTGTTGAATCGGATGAAGACGTTGGAAAGACATAAGGAGGTCGTTTCCTATGGCATTTTTTGATGAACTGAGGGATAAAGCGATGGATCTGGGCCGGGCGGGCGTGGCCAAGTCCCGGCAGCTGGCCGAGATCGCCAAGCTGAACCTGGCCAACTCCGCCGAGGAGGACGCGATCAAAAAGGCCTACATTGAGATCGGCAAGCTGTACTACGCCGAGCGCGGCATGGCCCCTGAGGCGGCCTATGTGGCGCTGTGCGAGAAGATCACCGCCTCCAAGGTGACCATTGAGGAGAACAAGAGCCGCATCGCCGAGCTGAAGGCGGAGGGCAACCTGGAGGACACGGAGGAGCCGCCCATGTACACCAATATCCCCCCTGAGGAGCCCTTTGGCGGGGACGGCCAGGACGAAACACGCTAAAGACAGGAAAAAGCGCCGCTGTCCGGTCAGGACAGCGGCGCTCTTTTGTTCTGTTATGTATGGAGGTCTGAAAAGCGGGGCTCAGATGATGTGGCGGCCGTAGACATACACGCGGGAGTAGTAGCCGCTGGACAGGTCGTCGATCTGGACCATGTAGGCGTTGGTGGAGGCGTGGATGAACTTGCCGTTGCCGATGTAGATACCCACGTGGGACACGGGCTTGGAGGTGTAGCCGCTGTTGAAGAACACCAGGTCGCCGGGCTGGAGCTGGTCCTTGGTCACGGCCACGCCGTTGGCCAGCTGGTCGGTGGCGGTGCGGTTCAGGGTGTAGCCGAAGTGGGCGTACACATACTTGGTGAAGCCGGAGCAGTCAAAGGAGGTGGGGCCGTTGCCGCCCCACACATAGGCGCAGCCCAGGAAGTTCTGGGCGTAGTCGACGATCTGCTGGCCCAGGCTGGAGGTGGAGGCGACGGAAGTGCCGTCGCCGCGGGAACCGGCGGAGTCCTTCACGGTAACCATGTAGTCGCTGCTGACATAGCCGGTGGTGCCGTTATATGTAACCTTATACCAGCCGTTGTCGATGCCCACGATGTCCACCACAGTGCCGTCGTTGAGGGTGGCCACCCGGTCGTAGCTGGTGCCGGGACCGCTGCGCATGTTCAGCGTGGAGCCGCCGGCGGACACCTTGCCGTAGCCGATCTTCACATCGGCAGTTGCCTGCACGTTGAGATATTCCCCGGACATATAGCCCTCGATGGAGTTGTAGTCCACCTTGTACCAGCCGTTGCCCGCGTCGGCCAGGACGACGACGGTGTCGCCGCTGGGGGCGGTAGCCAGGATGGTGGAGTCGGTGCTGGCGCTCTCGCGAAGGCGGAGGGCGTCGGCGGTGACGGTGCCCACACCCACGCTGGCGGCGGAAGCGCCGGCGACGGTGATGGCGGAGAGGGCTGCGCCGAGAACTGCGACGCGCAGGAACTTTCCGGCAGGTATCATTGGTATCATCCTCCATAACAGATTCGGTCCGGCTTTCGCCGGAGGTTTTTCTTTCGTACGGTTGCGGGGACAGCGCCTCTTACTTGGAAGAGAGGCTGCGCTCCAGCCAGACGGAAGCCACGTCCATGGCGTTGTACAGGCTGTCTTTCTCGGTCTTCTTCACCACCCGGTCCCGGCTCTTCAGGTCGGGGTCGGTGAGCTGCAGCTGCACGGACACGCGGGAGGCCACGTCCAGGTCGTCCACCTTCTTGGTGTCCAGAATCTGCATCATGATGATGTATTTATCCGCCATGCTGCCGTAGTAGATCAGGTTGTCCTTGCGGCGGAGCGGGTGACCTTTATAAACCAGAGGAATCTTTTCTTCAGCCATGAGGCCCTCCTTGTAACAAGTAAAATCAAACTGTAACCAAATTGTAACACATTGTAGTCGCTGTGTCAAACTTTTTCCGGCAGAAAATCCTGCCAGGAGAATTATTATGTCAATCAAAATGACGAAGGGATTTTTTCGTAAAAATTGTTTGCAATTCCGGAAGCTCTGCGCTAAAATGGCGGAGATGTGTTGAAAAAGAGATAACGAACGGAGTTGGTAGGAATTGAGACGGGAAGATATTATTGTAGCCGTAGTGGACGGGCTGGGGGGCGGAATCGGGAAGAGCCTGGTGGAGAAGCTGAAGAAGAGCTGGCCCTGGCTCCATGTCCGCGCCCTGGGGACCAATTCCGGGGCGACTGCCCGCATGCTGAAGGCAGGGGCCGACGACGGCGCCACCGGTGAGAACGCCATCGTGGTCAACGCGGGCAAGGCCCAGATGATCCTGGGGGTGGTCACCGTGCTGGCCGCCAACGGCCTGCTGGGGGAGATCACCCCGGCCATGGCCCTGGCCATCGGGGAGAGCGAGGCGGTGAAGATCCTGGTCCCCATGGAGCGCTGCCATATCCGGGTGGCGGCGGAGCCCGGGACGGTGACCCAGTGCCTGGACCGGGCCATGGAGCTGGTGGGCGAGGAGCTGGACCGGCTGACCCGGGAGTAAGCATCATCTGGCGCGCCCCTGTCTGCTGTGCAGGCGGGGGCGTTTCTGCGTGTTCCGGGGCTCCTCCGGCGGGGGGCGCAGGGACCGGAACCGCCCCCAGACGGCGCCCAGCAGGGCGGCGA
This sequence comes from uncultured Pseudoflavonifractor sp., assembly GCF_944387275.1. Classification (GTDB taxonomy): domain Bacteria; phylum Bacillota; class Clostridia; order Oscillospirales; family Oscillospiraceae; genus Pseudoflavonifractor; species Pseudoflavonifractor intestinihominis. The sequence goes on along the minus strand of NZ_CALXEG010000007.1, from coordinate 16,325 downwards.
GCATCAGGAGAGCGCCCAGAGCCATGGGAAAGGCGTACTCCAGCTTCAGGTAGGCGTAGTAGGCCCCCAGAGAGGCGATCTGCACCAGGGCCGCAAGGGGGATGCGCCGTCTGTCGGTGCAGGCCCAGAGCAGGGTGAGGACGTCGGCCAGGAAGAAGTACCGGTCGTGCATGTGGGGGAGGAGAAAGGGGATCCCGATGGCCAGCACAACGCCGGCCGCCAGCAGGGCCCGGCCGGTGACCCGCTGCCGGCGGAGAAAGAGGGCCAACAGCACCCCGGCCGTCAGCAGCCCGGCGGCGGCGATGCCCGGAAGGGACGCGCCCGCCGGAAGATTTCCCGGCAGCAGGGCGTAGACCGAGGGGGCGTTGAGGGCGAGGGCGGAATAGGCCTTCGTCTGGCCCACATAGACCATTAGGATGTCGGGCAGGGGCTTTCCCGCCAGCAGGGCGGGGAGGGCGGCGGCCAGAAAGGCGGCGGGGAAGAGGGGCAGGTCTCTGGTCCTGACCCGGCCGGTGAACCAGAGGGCCGCCCACAGGGGCAGGAGGAAAATGGTCTGGAGCTTGACGGAGAAGGCCAGTCCCGCCAGCACCAGGGAGGGGGCGCTCCGCCGCTCCAGGCCGCAGGCCAGGGCGTGGAGGATGAGGGCGGCGTAGATGGAATCGCACTGGGACCAGCAGGCGCCGTTGAGCACCACGGTGGGCAGCAGCAGGAGCAGGCAGAAGGCGGCGGCGGGCCGGGGGCTGTCGTCCGGGCAGAACAGGCGGCACAGCCGGAAGCCGCCCCAGGAGAGCGCCACATCGAAGAGCACGGAAAAGAGCTTGATGAGGTAGAAGTCGGGCACATTGAAATAGGAGAGGGCGGCGAGAAAATAGAGGTAGGGGACGTTGTAGTCCCCAATGTTGTCCTTCAGGGCGGCGAAGCCGCCGTTATTGCGGAAATAGGCCGCCCAGGGGCCCAGGAAGTCGTAGTAGTCGTAGGAGCAGTAGTCCAGGCACAGCACCCGGTAGAAGAGGGCGGCTCCCACGGGCAGCAGGCAGAGCAGGCACAACTGCCAGCCGCAGCCCTCCCACGCCAGCAGGGCCAGCGCCAGGGCGGCCAGCAGAAGGATCAGCAGAAAGACCAGCCCTCGCCCTGCGGCGCCGGTGTATTGCAGCCCTGTGACCTTGGCCAGGGCCAGTATCAGCAGGGCGGCCCCCGCCGCCCCGCAGGGGATCGCCAGCCAGGCGCCGCAGGTGCGGGGCGCGGGCCGGAGCGTGTCAGACATAAAACCCCTTCTTTCAGGAAGAATCTTCCATAAGCTTACCATCGGAAGGGGAGAAAATCTCGGGAAACCGGGCGAAGGGGGCGGCAGGGCAAAAAAACGCCTCTCCCGGAGCGGGAGAGGCGCAAACGCAGGAAATGGGGTCAGGGCGCGGTCCAGACGGTCTGTCCGGCCAGGGAGACAGCGACGATGTCCGCAGTGTCAGGGAAAATGCGGTTTCCGTCGTCGCCCACGGGCTGGAAGTGGGCGGAGGAGGGGCCGTTGGTGGAGCCGGAGCCACCCTGCCACACAGTGGCAATCTGACTGCCGTCCGCCATGGTGAGCACCGGGGCGATACCATGGTCAGAGAGGGTGCTCAGGTCGCCGATGCCGTTGTCTGCGGTAAAGGAGACATCCAGGGCGGAGAGCCGCAGGCCGGTGAGCTGGAGGGCTGTGCCGTTCAGGTCCACGGCGGTTTGGATGTCCAGCGTCAGGGCGGCGCTTCGGTCTGCGGTAAAGGCGAGGGAGAAGGGGGCATCGGACAGGACCTTGTCCATCTGGTAGGAGATCACCAACTCCAGCCAGGGCAGGTCGGCGGCGGTAAGTGGGCAGTCCCGGAAGGTGTAAAATACGCCTCTGGTGCCGTCGGACAGGGTGACGCCGTCGCCGCCAAAGAGGGAATAGGTCTCGCCGGTCCTGGTGTCCACCAGCGCCTCCGGGAGCACGCCGCCGCACACCAGGTCGCCGCTCTGGGCTGTGCCGCCGCTGAGGAGGATGCCCGGCCCGTTTTCGGTGACCGCCGCGCCCAGTATCCGGTACTGGGGGAATTTCTCGTCCAGCGGCAGCGGGATGGAGGTATGCGCCAGGTCGGCGGCGTCCTGTCCGGCGTCGTATTCCGGGATATCCAGCTCTGCCAGGGGCGCCAGGGATACAGCCTCCTCCGGCTGATAGCCCAGGGCGTTGTCGGAGTAGAGCGGAATGGCCACGCCGTCTGCCGTAAAGGTGAGCTGCTTGCCGGACAGCGTCTCTCCGGCGGAGAGCCGGTGGTCCTCCAGCTGACAGCAGAAGAAGAGGGCCGTACCGTCCTCTGAGAGGACGGGGTTGTCCATGCCGCCTCCGCCGAAGGACTGTCCGTCGGCCAGAAGGGAGGCGTGCACGGTGTGGCCGCTGAGCCGGGCGTCCGGATCGATGGGCCCGCCGTCGGCCCGGGAGAGGGACAGCAGCAGGATGATGCCGCTGTCGTCGGCCATCACGTCCTCCAGGGTGAGGGTGTAGTCTCCGGCGGTCTGGCTGACGCCGGGGGAGGTGACCGCGCGATATGGGATGTCAGCGCCGGGCCAGAAGTGCTGCCACAGGCCGGATACACCGGCGGCTGCTGCGCCGATTATAAGAAAGAGGGCCAGGGCGGCGGCCAGCAGGAGGGTGCGCCGGGGGAGGGCCCTGGGCCTGCGGTCCCCCTCTGCGGCCAGCCGCAGGCGGACGGCGGGCTCGATCTCGCAGGGAGGGGTGACCACCTGGGAGAGCGCATCATAAATCAGCTGTTCATCAGCGGTTCGGTTCATAGACAATCCTCCTTTGCGCAGGGCGGATGGGATGGAGCCAGGGCCTTGGCCAGCTTCTTTTTGGCCCGCTGGTAGCGCTGACGGGCGGTGGCGGCGGATATGCCGTGCCGCTGTGCCAGGACCTCAAAGGGCTGCTCCTCCATGACCCGGCCAAAGACCAGGGCCCGCTCCTCCGGCCGGAGGGTGAGCAGAGCCCGGCGCAGATCCTCGCCGATATAGTCCGGATCGGACCGGGAGGTGGGCGGAGGCGCGAAGAGCTGCCGCTTCCGCCGCCGGATCTGGTCGATGCAGGCGGTGTAGGCCAGGCGGTACAGCCAGGGCTGGAGGGGCGCGGCTTTGAGCCGTTCCCGGTAGCGCCAGGCTTTGAAAAAGGTGTCCTGCACCGCGTCCTGGGCCTCGTGGTAGTCGCAGAGGATGTGGTGGCAGTAGCGGAGCAGCGGCTGCCCGTACCGGTCGATGGCGGCGGAGAGGGCGGCCTCGTCTCCGGCGGAAAAGGCGGCCTGAAGCTGCTGTTCGTCCATGGTGTCCCTCCTTTCACTGTGTCATGCTGAAGACCGGCTTCACCCATGATAACGGCGGAAAAGGCGGTTTTGTGACAGCGGGGCGAAAAAAGAAAACGGCCCGCCCGGATGGGGGCGAACCGTTCAGAACTGGCGGGAAGGCAAAATAAAAATCTGGATTTCTCCAGATTTCGCCTGCAAAGGGGATTGACTCGTACAGATATCCATGGTATACTTAAATGCTCTTATTTCCGGGAAAGGTCTGTTCCGATTCTCTCCCAGCTTGGATACAGTTTACCACGGAGATGAGAAAAGCGCAATAGGAAACCTAAATATCGCTTCAACGCATGCGGGCGTATCAAAGTGCCTGCGGCGTATCCCTTTGTAGGATTTGACGAAGAAGAGGACAGAGAAAGCGGTTTTTGGCCTGCGGAAACAGGCGAAAAATCGCGGCAGTATCAGAAAACGAGGTGTTATTTCTACGATGATGGTCAAGGACGTGTACTACGGCAAGACCCTGCGCAAGAGCTACGCCCGTCACGAGGAAATCCTGAGCATGCCCAACCTGCTGGAGGTTCAGAAGAACTCCTACCAGTGGTTCCTGGACAAGGGTCTCCGCGAGGTGTTCAAGGACGTGGCCTCCATCACCGACTACGCGGGCAACCTGGAGCTCTCCTTTATTGATTACTCCATGGACGAGCCGCCCAAGTACAACATCGAGGAGTGCAAGGCGCGGGACGCCACGTACGCCGCCCCCATCAAGGTGCGGGTCCGCCTGCGCAACAAGGAGACCGAGGAGATCAAGGAACAGGAGATCTTCATGGGCGACTTCCCCCTGATGACCGACTCCGGTTCCTTTGTCATCAACGGCGCTGAGCGCGTGATCGTCTCCCAGATCGTCCGTTCCCCCGGCGTGTACTACGCCCGCACCGAGGACAAGGCCGGCAACGTGACCTACGCCACCACCGTGATCCCCTACCGGGGCGCCTGGCTGGAGTATGAGACCGACCTGAGCGACGTGTTCTATGTCCGCATCGACAAGAACCGCAAGCTGCCCATCACCTGCTTCATCCGGGCGGTGGGCCCCCGGACCGACGCGGAGATCATCGACATGTTCGGCGAGGACCCCCGCATCGTGGCCACCCTGGAGAAGGACGCCTGCAAGACCTACGAGGACGCCCTGCTGGAGGTGTACCGCAAGCTCCGTCCCGGCGAGCCCCCCACGGTGGACTCCGCCGAGAGCCTGCTCAACGCCCTGTTCTTTGACCCCCGCCGGTACGACCTGTCCTCCGTGGGCCGCTACAAGTTCAACAAGAAGCTGGCCCTGTGGCACCGGCTGGTGGGCCAGAAGCTGGCTCTGCCCATCGCCGACCCCCTGACCGGCGAGCTGCTGGCCGAGGCCGGCGAGGTGGTCAGCCGGGAGAAGGCCCACGAGCTGGACGATCACGGCGTCAACGAGGCCGTCATCCAGCTGGAGAACGGCACCCTGGTGAAGATGTTCTCCAACAACATGGTGGACATGTCCAAGTTCGTGGACTTCGATCCCGCTGAGTGCGGCATCACCGAGCGGGTGCGGTTCTCCGTGCTCCAGGAGCTGATGAACCAGTACTCCGGCGAGGAGCTGAAGGAGGCCGTGGCCGACCACGTGGACGACCTGGTGCCCAAGCACATCATCGTGGACGACATGATGGCCTCCATCAACTACCTCAACTGCCTGGCCAACGGCGCCGGCACTGCCGACGACATCGACCACCTGGGCAACCGCCGCCTGCGCTGCGTGGGCGAGCTGCTGCAGAACCAGTTCCGCATCGGCTTCAGCCGCATGGAGCGGGTCATCCGGGAGCGCATGACCATCCAGGACCTGGACATCGTCACCCCCCAGAGCCTGATCAACATCCGCCCCGTCACCGCCGCCATCAAGGAGTTCTTCGGCTCCTCCCCCCTGAGCCAGTTCATGGACCAGACCAACCCCCTGGCCGAGCTGACCCACAAGCGCCGTATGTCCGCTCTGGGCCCCGGCGGCCTGTCCCGTGACCGGGCCTCCTTCGACGTGCGAGACGTCCACTACTCCCACTACGGCCGCCTGTGCCCCATCGAGACCCCCGAAGGTCCCAACATCGGCCTGATCTCCTACCTGGCCGCCTACGCCCGCATCAACCGGTACGGCTTCATCGAGGCCCCCTACCGCAAGGTGGACAAGGCCACCGGCTGCCTCACCGACCAGGTGGAGTACATGACCGCCGACATTGAGGACCAGTTCATCATCGCCCAGGCCACCGAGCCCGTGGACGAGAACAAGCGCCTGCTCAACGACCGTATCACCTGCCGCCACCGCAACGAGATCATCGAGGTGGACCGGGACCAGGTGGACTATATCGACGTCTCTCCCCAGATGATGTTCTCCATCGCTACCGCCCAGATCCCCTTCCTGGAGAACGACGACGCCAACCGTGCTCTGATGGGCGCCAACATGCAGCGTCAGGCCGTGCCTCTGCTGCGTCCCGAGGCCCCCATCGTGGCCACCGGCCAGGAGCACAAGAACTGCATCGACTCCGGCGTGGCCATTCTGGCCGAGGAGGACGGCGAGATCCTGAAGGTCTCCGCCCAGTACATCACCGTCCGCTATGACAGCGGCCGGGTGGTGGACTACAAGCTGACCAAGTTCATGCGCTCCAACCACACCACCTGCATCAACCAGCGCCCTATCGTCAACGCGGGCCAGCGGGTGGAGAAGGGGGAGGTCATCGCCGACGGCCCCTCCACCTCCAACGGCGAGATCGCCCTGGGCAAGAACATCCTCATGGGCTTCATGACCTGGGAAGGCTACAACTACGAGGACGCCATCCTGCTCAACGAGCGCATGGTGAAGGACGACGTCTTTACCTCTATTCATATTGAGGAGTACGAGACCGAGAGCCGGGACACCAAGCTGGGCCCCGAGGAGATCACCCGGGACATCCCCAACGTGGGCGAGGACGCCCTGAAGGATCTGGACGAGCGCGGCATCATCCGCGTGGGCGCCGAGGTCCGCTCCGGCGACATCCTGGTGGGCAAGGTCACCCCCAAGGGCGAGACCGACCTGACCGCCGAGGAGCGTCTGCTCCGGGCCATCTTCGGCGAGAAGGCCCGCGAGGTCCGCGACACCTCCCTGAAGGTGCCCCACGGCGAGAGCGGCATCATCGTGGACGTGAAGGTGTTCACCCGCGAGGGCGGCGACGAGCTGTCCCCCGGCGTCAACCAGGTGGTCCGCGTGTATATCGCCCAGAAGCGTAAGATCTCCGTGGGCGACAAGATGGCCGGCCGTCACGGCAACAAGGGTGTCGTGTCCCGCATCCTGCCCCAGGAGGATATGCCCTTCCTGCCCGACGGCACCCCCCTGGACATCGTGCTGAACCCCCTGGGCGTGCCTTCCCGTATGAACATCGGACAGGTGCTGGAGGTCCACCTTGGCTACGCCGCCAAGACCCTGGGCTGGAAGGTGGCCACCCCCATCTTCAACGGCGCCGACGAGAAGGACATCGCCGAGACCCTTCAGCTGGCCGGCCTGAGCCCCGACGGCAAGAGCTGGCTGTACGACGGCCGTACCGGCGAGCGGTTCGACAACCGGGTCACCGTGGGCTACGTCTACTTCCTCAAGCTGCACCACCTGGTGGACGATAAGATCCACGCCCGTTCCACCGGCCCCTACTCCCTGGTCACCCAGCAGCCTCTGGGCGGCAAGGCCCAGTTCGGCGGCCAGCGCTTCGGCGAGATGGAGGTGTGGGCTCTGGAGGCCTACGGCGCCGCCTACACCCTCCAGGAGATCCTCACCGTCAAGTCCGACGATACCACCGGCCGTGTCCGCACCTACGAGGCCATTGTCAAGGGCCACAACGTGCCCAAGCCCGGTGTGCCCGAGTCCTTCAAGGTTCTGGTCAAGGAGCTGCAGGCCCTGTGCCTGGACATCAAGGTCCTGGACGCCGAGGGCCAGGAGATCGAGCTCAAGGACGACGACGAGGACAACTACACCCCCGACCACAGCCACGACGACGACTTCGGCTTTGGCTACGACCAGGGCGGCGAGGCCGAGTTCCAGGCTGCTGGCTATACCCTCAAGGAGGGCAGCGACGACGACGATCTGGCCGTTGCTGACGCCGACGAGGACGATGATTTTTCCGACGGCGGCGACGTGGACTTCCTGTCCGATGACGGCGACGAGGAATAAGAAAGGGAGGACGACAGAGTTATGAGTTACGCTGAGTTTGACGCCATCCGCATTGGCATCGCCTCCCCGGAGCAGATCCGCGAGTGGTCCTACGGCGAGGTCAAGAAGCCGGAGACCATCAACTACCGCACGCTCAAGCCCGAGCGGGACGGCCTGTTCTGCGAGCGCATCTTTGGCCCCACCAAGGACTGGGAGTGCCACTGCGGCAAGTACAAGAAGATCCGCTACAAGGGCAAGATCTGCGACCGCTGCGGCGTGGAGGTCACCCGGGCCAAGGTGCGCCGTGAGCGCATGGGCCACATCGAGCTGGCCGCCCCTGTGTCCCACATCTGGTACTTCAAGGGCATTCCCTCCCGGATGGGCCTGCTGCTGGACATCAGCCCCCGTATCCTGGAGAAGGTGCTCTACTTCGCCAGCTATATCGTCACCGACCCCGGCTTCTCCCCTCTGGCCAAGAACCAGATCCTCTCCGAGAAGGAGTACCGCGACATGCGGGAGAAGTACGAGGACGACTTTGAGGCCGGCATGGGCGCCGAGGCCGTGAAGAAGCTGCTCCAGGACATCAACCTGGAGGAGCTGTCCGAGCAGCTGCGCGCCGAGCTGAAGGACGCCTCCGGCCAGAAGAAGGCCCGCATCGTCAAGCGCCTGGAGGTGGTGGACGCCTTCCGCCTCTCCGGCAACAAGCCCGAGTGGATGATCATCGACGTGCTGCCCGTCATTCCCCCCGAGCTGCGCCCCATGGTGCAGCTGGACGGCGGCCGCTTCGCCACCTCCGACCTGAACGACCTGTACCGCCGGGTCATCAACCGCAACAACCGCCTCAAGCGCCTCATCCAGCTCAACGCGCCCGACATCATCGTGCGCAACGAGAAGCGGATGCTCCAGGAGGCGGTGGACGCCCTCATCGACAACGGCCGCCGGGGCCGCGCCGTCACCGGCGCCAACAACCGGGCGCTCAAGTCCCTGAGCGACATGCTCAAGGGCAAGCAGGGCCGTTTCCGTCAGAACCTGCTGGGCAAGCGTGTTGACTACTCCGGCCGTTCCGTTATCGTGGTTGGCCCCGAGCTGAAGATCTACCAGTGCGGCCTGCCCAAGGAGATGGCCATCGAGCTGTTCCGCCCCTTCGTCATGAAGAAGCTGGTGGAGGACGGCCTGGCCAACAACATCAAGTCCGCCAAGAAGATGGTGGACAAGGGCAAGGCCGAGGTGTGGGACGCCCTGGAGTTCGTCATCAAGGAGCACCCCGTCATGCTCAACCGTGCGCCTACGCTGCACCGTCTGGGCATCCAGGCCTTTGAGCCCGTGCTGGTGGAGGGCCGCGCCATCAAGCTGCACCCCCTGGTGTGTACTGCCTTCAACGCCGACTTCGACGGCGACCAGATGGCCGTCCACGTGCCTCTGTCTTCCGAGGCCCAGACCGAGGCCCGGCTGCTGATGCTCTCCGCCAACAACCTGCTCCGTCCCCAGGACGGCGGCCCCGTCACCGTGCCCACTCAGGATATGGTGCTGGGTTCCTACTACCTGACCTACGAGAAGTACCCCGAGCACACCGCCGGCGAGACCTATGAGGATGTGGCCGCCGTCAAGGCCGCCCTGGCCGAGGGCGCCATCCAGGCCGACGACTCTGTCTGGGTCAAGAACCCCGGCAAGCTGGACGACATCCCCACCTATGCCGGCATCTGCGCCGAGACCCCCGACGGCGAGCTGCCCCGTGAGGTGCTCCACGCCTTCGGCAGCGACATCGAGGCCCGCCTGGCCTACGACGAGGGCGAGCTGGAGCTCCATGTGCCCATCCTGGTCCGCCGCAGCCGCGAGGTGGACGGCGAGACCAAGACCAAGCTGGTCCGCACCACCGTGGGCCGCCTGATCTTCAACGAGGGCATCCCCCAGGACCTGGGCTTCGTGGACCGCACCGATCCCGAGACCATGTTCGACCCGGAGATCAACTTCGTCACCGGCAAGAAGCAGCTGGGCAAGATCATCGACAAGTGCATCACCAAGTACGGCTTCAACTACTCCGCCGGCGTGCTGGACACCATCAAGGCCCGGGGCTACAAGTTCTCCACCCGCGGCGCCCTGACCGTCTCCATCTACGACATGACCCTGCCCGAGGAGAAGCAGGGCCTCATCGCCGCCACCGAGAAGGAGATCGTGAAGATCGACCGCCAGTACAAGCGCGGCTTCCTGACCAACGACGAGCGGTACCGCCTGGTGGTGGAGGCCTGGGAGAAGACCACCAAGGACGTGACCGACGCCCTGATGGCCTGTCTGGACCGGTACAACCCCATCTGGATGATGGCCGACTCCGGCGCCCGTGGTAGCTCCGCCCAGATCCGTCAGCTGGCCGGCATGCGCGGCCTGATGGCCGACACCTCCGGCCGCACCATCGAGATCCCCATCAAGTCCAACTTCCGTGAGGGCCTGTCCGTGCTGGAGTACTTCATCTCCTCCCGAGGCGCCCGGAAGGGCATGGCCGATACCGCTCTGCGTACCGCCGACTCGGGTTACCTGACCCGCCGTCTGGTGGACGTGTCCCAGGAGGTCATCATCCGCGAGGAGGACTGCGGCACCCACGACGGCATCATCGTCTCCGAGATCTCGGAGAACGGCCAGGTCATCGAGACCTTCGGCGAGCGCCTGAAGGGCCGCTATCCCGTGGAGGACATCTGCGATCCCGTCACCGGTGAGGTGCTCATCGACCACCACACCATGATGACCGCCGACCACGCCAAGCTGCTGGAGGCCCACGGCATCCACCAGGCCAAGATCCGCTCCGTGCTCACCTGCGAGGCCCGCAGCGGCGTGTGCTCCAAGTGCTACGGCATCAACCTGGCCATCGGCGAGCCTGTGGGCGCCGGTGAGGCGGTGGGTATCATCGCCGCCCAGTCCATCGGCGAGCCCGGCACCCAGCTGACCATGCGTACCTTCCACACCGGCGGCGTTGCCGGCGGCGATATCACCCAGGGTCTTCCCCGTGTTGAGGAGCTGTTCGAGGCCCGCCGTCCCAAGAAGATGGCCCAGCTGGCCGAGATCTCCGGCCGGGTGTCCATCGAGGAGGCCAAGCGCGCCACTCTGCTCAACGTCACCATCACCGCCGACGACGGCGAGGTGGTCACCTACGCCATCCCCAACTCCGCGGGCATCCGCGTGAAGGACGGCGACACCGTGAAGAAGGGCGACGCCCTCACCGACGGCGCCCTCTATCCCCAGGACGTCATCCGCATCCGGGGCATCCACGCGGTGTACGACTACCTCATCCAGGAAGTGCAGAAGCCCTACCGCCAGCAGGGCGTTGATATCAACGACAAGCACATCGAGGTCATCTGCCGCCAGATGATGCGCAAGGTCCGTGTGGAGGATGCCGGCGACTCCGACCTGCTGTCCGGCTCCACCGTGGACATCATCGAGTTCAAGGACGCCTACAAGGCGGTCCAGGACCGCATCACCGCCGGCGAGACCAACGACGGCATGGAGCTGCGCCTGCCCACCTGCACCCGTCTGCTGATGGGTATCACCAAGGCCTCTCTGGCCACCGAGTCCTTCTTGTCCGCCGCCTCCTTCCAGGAGACCACCAAGGTCCTGACCGAGGCCGCCATCAAGGGCAAGGTGGACCACCTGCTGGGCCTGAAGGAGAACGTCATCATCGGTAAGCTGATCCCCGCCGGTTCCGGCCTGGCCGCTTACCGCAAGTACGACAAGCAGGAGGAGGCTCAGGCCGAGTCCGCCTCCGCGGTCCACGCCACCCAGGAGCTCATGCGCTCCAGCTACTAAGCAAATCCGGCAGAAATACAGCCCTCCGCCGCCTCCCAGAGGCGGCGGAGGGTTTTTTCTGTCCCTGCCGGGCAGGGGAGGGGAGCTCCGCTGTGCGTTTTCAACAGAAGAAGCGGCAGCTTTTTACCACAAAATTGTTATCAGTGCCCGAAAGGGAAGAAAACCGCAAAAATACTGTGTTTTCCGGTATTTTTGTGCTTGACTATCCAACGCACCTATGCTATAATCTCAAATTGCGCAGGTATGTCTGCGCCAAGCGTGTCAATGCGCTGTTTTTTGCGCGGAAAAACGGGAAGAAGGAGGCGTACAGATGCTCTCGGAGCTGAAAAATGGCCCCAAGGTGGCCGGCGTCAAGCAGACAAAGCGGGCAATTGGGGACGGGAGAGCGGTGCGCGTCTTTCTGGCAGAGGATGCCGACCCCCGCGTGACCGAACCGGTAGAGGAGCTCTGCCGGGAGAAGGGGATTGCCGTGGAGCATGTCCCCGCCATGAAGGAGCTGGGCGCCGCCTGCGGCATCGCCGTGGGGAGCGCTGTGGCGGCTCTGGTCCATTGATTTTAGCGGAATAATCTCACGGTTATTCTGTTAAAATATATTCTATCATCGTCTAAGAAAGGAGGAAAACCATGCCTACGTTTAACCAGCTCGTCCGTAAGGGCCGCGAGAAGGTGACCTACAAGTCCACTTCTCCCGCTATGCAGCATGGCCTGAACACCCTGACCAACCGCGAGACCGACCTGCCTTCTCCTCAGAAGCGCGGCGTGTGCACCGCAGTGCGTACCTCCACCCCCAAGAAGCCTAACTCGGCTCTTCGTAAGATCGCCCGTGTGAAGCTGACCAACGGTTACGAGGTCACCGCCTATATCCCCGGTGTGGGCCACAACCTGCAGGAGCACTCTGTGGTCATGATCCGCGGCGGCCGTGTCAAGGACCTGCCCGGCGTTCGTTACCACATCATCCGCGGCACTCTGGACACCCAGGGCGTCAATGGCCGTATGCAGGGCCGTTCCAAGTACGGCGCCAAGCGGCCCAAGGTCGGCAAGGGCGGCGCGAAGAAGTAATTCACGCACCGCAACTTACCCCAGCAACACTGAAATGACACAATGCGCACAGAGCGCAAGGCAGTTGTCCTTGCAGAAGCGCTTCCTTATATATAGGGGCGTTTCCCGCAGGGCACTGGACAAGCAGGCACTTGTCTTACACGGGGGCGTATGAGCGCCTTCGAGTACCTATGAAATCATACTATGAAGGAGGGAAGCAAAGTGCCCAGAAGAGGAAACGTACCCAAGCGGGAGGTTCTGCCCGACCCGCTGTATAACTCCGTACTGGTTACCAAGCTGGTCAACAGCATCATGCTGGACGGCAAGAAGGGCGTGGCCCAGAAGGTGGTCTACGGGGCGTTTGACATCATCAAGGAGAAGACCGGCAAGGAGCCCCTGGATGTGTTCACCGCCGCTATCGAGAACATCATGCCTTCCCTGGAGGTCAAGGCCCGCCGTGTGGGCGGCGCCACCTACCAGGTGCCCATCGAGGTCCGTCCCGAGCGCCGTCAGACCCTGGGTCTGCGTTGGCTCACCACTTACTCCCGCGCCCGCAGCGAGAAGACCATGAAGGAGCGTCTGGCCGGCGAGATCATGGACGCCGCCAACAACCTGGGTTCCGCCGTCAAGAAGCGCGAGGATACCCACAAGATGGCCGAGTCCAACAAGGCGTTCGCTCACTACCGCTGGTAAAGGAGTTAAAGTATGCCTAGAAAAGTTAGCCTGGAGAATACCCGGAACATTGGTATCATGGCCCACATCGACGCGGGCAAGACTACCACCACCGAGCGTATCCTCTACTATACCGGCGTCAACTACAAGATCGGCGAGACCCACGACGGTACCGCCACCATGGACTGGATGGCTCAGGAGCAGGAGCGCGGCATCACCATCACCTCCGCCGCCACCACCTGCTACTGGAAGGGAACCAAGAACCAGTTCCCCCAGACCCGTATCAACATCATTGATACCCCGGGCCACGTGGACTTCACCGTCGAGGTGGAGCGCTCCCTGCGCGTGCTGGACGGCTCTGTGACCGTCATGTGCGCCAAGGGCGGCGTCGAGCCCCAGTCCGAGACCGTTTGGCGCCAGGCGGACCACTACAAGGTCCCCCGCATGATCTACGTCAACAAGATGGACATCATGGGCGCCGATTTCTACAACGTGCTGCACATGATCCACGACCGCCTCAAGTGCAACGCCGTGCCCATTCAGCTCCCCATCGGCAGCGAGGATACCTTCAAGGGCATCATCGATCTGGTGGAGATGGACGCTGACATCTACTACGATGAGATGGGCAAGGACATGCGCGTGGAGCCCATTCCCGAGGACATGATGGAGCTGGCCCAGGAGTACCGCACCAAGCTGATCGACGCCTGCGCGGACCTGAGCGACGAGATCATGGAGCTGGCTCTGGAGGAGCAGCCCATTCCTCAGGACCTGATCCGCAAGGTGCTCCGTCAGGGCACCATCGACAACAAGGTCGTGCCCGTCACCTGCGGTACCTCTTACCGTAACAAGGGCGTGCAGAAGCTGCTGGACGCCATCGTGGACTACATGCCCTCTCCTGTGGATATCCCCGCTATCAAGGGCATCAATCCCGAAACCGACGAGGAGGAGGACCGTCACTCCACCGACGACGGCCCCTTCGCCGCTCTGGCCTTCAAGATCGCCACCGATCCCTTTGTGGGCCGTCTGTCCTTCATCCGTGTCTACTCCGGCACCCTGAACACCGGTACCGCGGTGCTCAACTCCACCAAGAAGCAGAAGGAGCGCATCGGCCGTATCCTGCAGATGCACGCCAATCACCGTGAGGACATCGAGACCGTGTACTCCGGCGACATCGCCGCCGTCATCGGCCTGAAGAACACCACCACCGGTGATACCCTCTGCGACGAGAAGGCTCCCATCATTCTGGAGTCCATGGAGTTCCCCGACCCCGTTATCCGCGTGGCCATCGAGCCCAAGACCAAGGCCGGCCAGGAGAAGATGGGCATCGCCCTCGCCAAGCTGGCTGAGGAGGACCCCACCTTCAAGACCTACACCGACGAGGAGACTGGTCAGACCATCATCGCCGGCATGGGCGAGCTCCATCTGGAGATCATCGTGGACCGTCTGCTCCGCGAGTACAAGGTGGAGGCCAACGTGGGCGCGCCCCAGGTCGCCTACAAGGAGACCATCCGCAAGGCTGTGGATCAGGACACCAAGTATGCCCGCCAGTCCGGCGGTAAGGGCCAGTACGGCCACGTCAAGATCCACGTGGAGCCCAACGAGTCCGGCAAGGGCTACGAGTTCGTCAACGCCATCGTGGGCGGCGCCATCCCCAAGGAGTATATCCCTGCGGTTGACGCCGGTATCCAGGGCGCCATGCAGGCCGGTGTTCTGGCCGGCTACCCCGTTGAGGACGTGAAGGTCACCCTGTACGACGGCTCCTATCACGAGGTCGACTCCTCCGAGATGGCCTTTAAGATTGCCGGCTCCATGGCCTTCAAGGAGGCCTGCCGCAAGGCCAACCCCGTGCTCCTCGAGCCCATCATGAAGGTGGACGTCATTGTCCCCGAGGACTATATGGGCGACGTTATCGGCGACCTGAACTCCCGCCGCGGCCAGATCCAGGGCATGGAAGCCCGTCCCGGCGCTCAGGCCATCGACGCTCTGGTGCCCCTGAGCGAGATGTTCGGCTACGCCACTGACCTGCGTTCCCGCACTCAGGGCCGCGGCCAGTACTCCATGGAGCCCCACAGCTACGTGGAGATCCCCAAGAACATCGCCGAGAAGATCATCGCCGAGCGCGGCCGGAACAACGCCGACTAAGCAGCGAAACAGCCCAAGGGCCCCTCTCCGGAGGGGCCTGCGGGATGAGTTTTTGCGGATGCGGAAGAAAGTATTGCAATTTCTCCGTCAATGCTATACAATATCTACGCATTCATGTAAAACATCAAACATGTTAACATGTAATTAAGGAGGATATCCAAACATGGCTAAGGCAAAATTTGAGCGTACTAAGCCCCATGTCAACATTGGCACCATCGGCCACGTTGACCACGGCAAGACTACCCTGACCGCCGCTATCACCAAGTATCTGGCTCTGAAGGGCCAGGCCGAGTTCGAGGACTACGCCAGCATCGACAAGGCCCCCGAGGAGAAGGAGCGCGGCATCACCATCAACACCGCCCACGTTGAGTATCAGACTGACGCCCGTCACTATGCTCACGTTGACTGCCCGGGCCACGCCGACTATATCAAGAACATGATCACCGGTGCTGCTCAGATGGACGGCGCCATCCTGGTCATCGCCGCCACCGACGGCCCCATGGCTCAGACCAAGGAGCACCTGCTGCTGGCCCGTCAGGTGGGCGTGCCCGCCATCGTGGTCTTCCTGAACAAGTGCGATCAGGTTGACGATCCCGAGCTGCTGGAGCTGGTCGAGATGGAGGTCCGTGAGACCCTCGACAAGTACGAGTTCCCCGGCGACGACACCCCCATCATCAAGGGCTCCGCTCTGAACGCCCTGGTGTCCGAGTCCACCGATCCCAACGCTCCCGAGTATGCCTGCATCAAGGAGCTGATGGACGCTGTCGATACCTTCATCCCCACTCCTCCCCGCGATGACTCTCTGCCCTTCCTGATGCCCGTCGAGGACGTGTTCACCATCTCCGGCCGTGGTACCGTTGCTACCGGCCGTGTGGAGCGTGGTATCCTGAAGGCCGGCGAGACCGTCGAGATCGTTGGTCTGACCGACGAGAAGAAGTCCACCGTCGTCACCTCCATGGAGATGTTCCGCAAGACTCTGGACTACGTCGAGGCCGGCGACAACGTGGGCTGCCTGCTCCGTGGTATCGCCAAGACCGACATCGAGCGCGGCCAGGTGCTGTGCAAGCCCGGCTCCATTCACCCCCACACCAAGTTCAAGGGCCAGGTTTACGTCCTGACCAAGGACGAGGGCGGCCGTCACACCCCCTTCTTCAACAACTATCGTCCTCAGTTCTACTTCCGTACCACCGACGTGA
>NZ_CALXEG010000006.1 GCF_944387275.1 uncultured Pseudoflavonifractor sp. | reverse complement strand
CGCTCCGCGCGGGGAAGCCCCCGGCGGGACAGCGCTCAATAATTCTTGGCCTGAAGCTCGAAATAGGCCTGGGGATGGGCGCACACAGGGCACACGCCGGACTCACCCCATCCGGAAACCGGATGGGGACCCCGTACAGATTAAAAGAGGGCTGCGGCAAAACCGCAGCCCTCTCACGCGCTCCGCGCGGGGAAGCCCCCGGCGGGACAGCGCTCAATAATTCTTGGCCTGAAGCTCGAAATAGGCCTGGGGATGAGCGCACACGGGGCACACGCCGGGGGCTTCCTTGCCCACGTGGATGTGGCCGCAGTTGCGGCACTTCCAGATATACTCCTCGCCGCGCTTGAAAACCATACCCTCCTCCAGGTTCTTCAGGAGAGTCAGGTAGCGCTCCTCGTGCTCCTTCTCGATCTTGCCCACGCCGGAGAACAGGAAGGCCAGACGCTCAAAGCCCTCCTCCTTGGCCGTCTCGGCCATCTCCTTGTACATCTGGGTCCACTCCTCGTTCTCACCGGCAGCGGCGGACTTCAGATTGGCGGCAGTGTCGCCGATGCCGCCCAGCTCCTTGAACCACAGCTTGGCGTGCTCCTTCTCATTGCCCGCGGTCTCCTCGAAGATGGCCGCGATCTGCTCGAAGCCCTCCTTCTTGGCCTTGCTGGCAAAATAGGTGTACTTGTTCCGGGCCATGCTCTCGCCCGCAAACGCCTTCCAGAGATTGGCCTCCGTCTTGCTGCCCTTCAGTTCCATTGCAAAGTCTCCTTTCTGTTCTGTTTTTTCCCTTCAACGGACTCAGTCCGCGTTCTTCCAATAGCCGTGGAGGTTGCACAGCTCGTAGGCCTTCACTTCGCCGTCGGCGCTGAAGGTACGCAGCTCCGGCTTGTCGCCGGGTTTGGGGAATTTCATGGTGACGGTGTCGCCGCTGACGGCGGCAATCAGGGGGATGTAGTGCTCGGGGAGCATGGGGTGCTCCACCCCGCCCACCTTGACGGTGACGGAGTAGCCGTGGCCGTGAGCGGTCTTCTCCACCACGGGGACGTGCTTCTCCAGGGCGCCGTCCGTGGTGTTGGGCACCAGCTCCTCCATCTTCTCTCCGCAGCAGAACAGGGGTACGCCTTTGTCCACGACCTTGAATGCGATATTGCCGCAGTGCGCGCAGCGGTACAGCTTGAGCTCCATCTTATTTCCTCCTTTTTTGGTTACAGAATATCAGAGTTTGCCTTTTCATGCAACATCTGATATGCCTTCCTCCTTAACAGTAATGATTGCTGATATTAAGATATCAGATTGTACTCCAAAAAGCAAGCCTTTTCGAAAAAAATTTTTCCGCTTCTAAAATCTGTATTCCGGCGCATACTACGAGACGGATGGAGAACCCGCCAGAACAACAAATTTTCAGGAGGAATACGATGAAACGGACCTTTGCGCTCTTTGTTCTGGGCCTGACGGTGGCCCTTGGGGCAGCGGGCTGCTCGGCGGAAAAAATGCCCGACGTAACCCCCACGCCCACACCGATAATCACCCCGGATATGCCCAATGATACCCACAGCAGTGAAATGCCCTCGGCCAGCCCCTCCGACATGCCCGCTCCCTCGGCCAGTGACGGGGACTACTACTCCGACGAGAACGGCCATGTGGAGGGCGACGGCCAGACCGATATGGACAACGCCGGAGACTCCATGAAGGACGCGGTGGATGATGCGGGCGACGCCGCCAAGGACGTGATCGACGGCGCCGGCCGGGCGGTGGAGGACATCGGCAAGGGTGTCCAGGACATCGGAAAAGGCGTGGAGCGGACGGTAAAATAATCCCTCCGGCAGCCTGATACAGCAATGAGCCGCGCCGGAATGGCGCGGCTCATTTGCTTATATATCACGGCTCCTGCCGGGAAAAGCGGAGCACCAGGGCAGTGCGGTCGTCCGGGCCCACCTCCTTCCCGTCGCTCTCGTCGATGAGGGCACAGGCCAGATCCTTGGGGCTGTCCCCCTCAAAGGCGGAGAACATGTCCCGCAGCCACTGGTCTTCCCCGCCGCCGGCCACTCCGTCGCTGACCAGCAGTACCATGTCCCCCGGCTCCAGCTTCAGCGTGGTCACGTCGGGGGCGCCACCCTCCCCCGCCGACAGCCCGGCAGGCAGAGACGCGCCGGTAATCCGGGTCACAGACTTTCCTTTTCGTACATAGGTGGGGGCCGCGCCGTATTTGTAGACCCACATGGAACCGGTGAACAGGTCCAGCCGCAGCAGGTCGATGGTGGTGAAGCCGCCCGCGTCCTCCCCCCGCAGGGCCAGGGCGGAGCTGATGGTCTTCAGGGCGGTCTCCGCCGGGATGCCCGCCCGGAGGAACTGCTCTAGCAGCCGCACCGCCAGGGAGGAGTCCTCCCCAGCCGCCGGGCCGCTGCCCATGCCGTCGCACAGGAGCACGTACAGACTGCCGTCGTCCAGCTTGAACCAGGCCCCTGTGTCCCCGCTGACGGTCTGACCGTCCTTCTTCCGGGCGGCCACCCCCGCCACCGCCATAAAGGGCTCCGCCTGGGCAAACACCAGCTTGTTCAGCCGTTTTCCCTCCTCGTCTCCGGCGGCCCGGAGCGGCACCCCCGCCAGGGCGGAGAGCTTTTTCAGCTCCTCGGGGGTCCGCAGGCAGTCCAGTCCACGGCCCTCGATCTCCACCCGCAGGCGGCCCGCCTGGTCGTAAAAGGCGGCGGTCTCCCCCTCCAGGCCCAGGGCGGTGAGGTGCTGGCGGATGCGCTTCTCCCGCACCGGGTCGGGCACCAGCTCCCGGCCGAACTCCGCCGCCGCCGTCCCCAGCACCTCGGCCAGGGCGCCGTACTCCCGGCACACGGCAGACCGGTTGTCCTTCAGGCGGGCGGCGTACTGCCGCCGGTAGAGCAGGCCCACCAGCTCCTCGTTGGCCGCCGCCAGAAAGGCGGAAAACCGGAGGCACCGGTTGGAGAAGTGGGGCGGAAAGTCCCCCGGTTCCCCCCGGCCCCGGTCCAGCATGGCGGGAAGGGCGTCGTTGAGGGCGTTGAAGGTGGTCACATAGTCCCGCTGCCAGCAGGCCGACTGGAGCGCGCACTTGCGGCACACCCGGTTGGCCGCCCGGTCGAAAATGGCGGCGGAGTCGTTGTCGTTGGGCGTCCCGCCGTTCAGGCTCTGCCGCAGGGACTCCTGCAGGGACCGGAAGGCCCCCGCCGCCCCGTCCAGCCGGTCCCGCAGGTACTCCTGGGCCTTGGCCGTGGTGTCCCGCCGCCGCTCGGACACCGACAGGGCCGCCGCCCACCGGAAGGCCCGCTGGGGCAGCATCAGGAAGAGGACCGAGGCAATAAAGACCTCGTAGAGGATGGCGATCTGAAAACCGTTGTCCCAGGTCCACAGCACCGCCACCGCGTTGGCAATAACGTAGGCCAGGGCGGCGAAGAGCTTGCCCTGCCGCCGGAACACGCCGGTGATGAGCCCGGCAAAGCCGAAGGCCATGCTGCAAAAGGGCGCGCCGCCGGAGGCCACGTCCATGGCCAGCCCTGCCGCCACGCCCGCCGCCGCTCCCACGCCGATGCCGCACTGATACCCCGCCACCATCACTGCCAGGGCGGCGGAAAACCGGCCCAGGGAGATGGTGCCGTCAAAGAGGGTGATCTTGCTCAGGGTGATGAGCACGGTGCCGCCCAGGATGAGAAAGCTCACCAGCTGCCGCACGGTCAGCTCGCCGCCCTCCTCCTTCCGCTTCCAGGGGGAAAAGGCCAGACGGTAGAAGTAGACCGCCCCGGCGGTGAGGATGAGCTCGGTGGCGAAAAAGATGGTGTCCACCGTCAGCCAGCCCCGCTTGGACAGGTACACAAAGCCGGTGACAAAGTTCATGGCCGCCGACACGGCGGGCATGAACCAGGTCCAGCGGTAGGCCTTCACGTCATAGAAGGCGAAGGACACGGAGAAGATCAGGATGGCCGCCGCCACATACCGCAGTCCCTGGGTAAAGCCCTGAAAGGAGAGGTACCCGAAGCAGGCCCCCAGCAGGGCGGAGAAGCCGTCCAGCCCGGAGCCGGAGGCCCCCACCATGGCCAGCCCGAAAGGTGCGCTGCCGCCGAAAATCTCCGCCCCCGACAGCATGGCCCCCAGCAGGAACCGGATCGCGCACTCCGCCGTGCGCACCAGCGCCGGGGCACGGAGCACCAGACGGCCTGTGTCCCGCATCTCCTCCCTGGCCCGGGCGGCCCGGGTCTTCAGCTTTTCCTTCGTCGCCATGTTCCGCACGTCTCCTTTTTCCTCCCGGCTTGTCCCACAGGGAGGTGCATCGGAGACAGTATAATCCATTATATGGAAAAACTTAGTCGGAATCAGACGCGCCTTCAAAGAATCAAAGTACAAAAAAGCGCCGTTCTCCCCATTATATCTATAGAAAGCGGCGCTTTCTGTCACAAATTCCTGGAAATTCTCAGTGCCGTCCCAAAGGCCGGAAGAGAATGTGGAGCACGCCGTCACGGTCAGCGAGCGCCTGAGCGTCCACCTGGTAGACCGCGCGGATCACCTCCTCGGTGAGCACCTCCCGGGGCGTCCCTTCCGCCACCACCCGGCCGTCCTTGACCGCGTACAGCCTGTCGCAGTACATGGCGGCAATGTTCAGATCTTGAATGGCGGCCAGCACCGTCTTTCCCAGGCCCTTCACCAGGTCCATCAGCTCCATCTGGCGCCTGACGTCCAGGCGGCCGGTGGGCTCGTCCAGCAACAGGCAGGGGGTCTGCTGGGCCAGGGCGCGGGCCAGGATGATCCGCTGCTGCTCTCCCCCGGACAGGGTGGAGAACCTGCGCTCCTCACATCCCGCCATACCCACGGCGGCGATGGCCTCCCGGACGATGGGGCCGTCCTCCCCGGCGTCTTTTCGGAGAAATCCCCCGCGGAGCCCGCGGCCCATGGAAACCACCTCCCGCACCGTGAAGTCAAAGCTGTAGCCGTCGTTCCAGGCCACCACGCCCAACTTCCGGGCCCACTCCCGGGGAGGCCAGTCCGCCGCCGGCCGGCCGTCCAGGTACACCGCCCCGGCGGCGGGCGTGAGGATCTGGCCGATGCACCGGAGCAGAGCGCTTTTTCCGCTGCCGTTGGGGCCGATGATGCCCACAAACTGGCCGTCCTCCGCCGCGATGTCCAGGCCCCTCAGGATTTCCCTTCCCCCCAGCTGGACCCGCAGGTCCTGCGCCGTAATCTTCATCCTTCCCACCTCCAAAGCCGTAGTTCCTGTACGCGGGCCCATAAAACAGCCCCACGACCTCCGCCCGCTCCCCTGCCGCCAAATGCCAGAGAAACAAAGACGCCTGCTTTTTCAAAAAGCAGGCGTCTTTGTTTTGGACAGAGTCCCCCCCTTGTCCAAAGCTCAGACGGGTTACTTTCTGCGGAAGATCCCCCATCGTTCCTATCAAGCAGGTTTCCTGGCTTACGGCTCCTCGCGTCCCGCGCCTTCTCGCCGGCATACGCCCGGCAATGGCCTGGGAGATCTCCTCCCCGCGGTCTGCTCCCCGAATACAGTGACCGGATCGCTCGGGATTCTCACCCGATTCCCTTTCACCTCATCCATGATGAGCACTTGATAAGTACACAGTATTCCATTATCCGGGCAAAATCCCCGGCTCTCATTCCATACGGGTTCCCCTGACTGTTCTCCCCTGTCCGGTGAAGGGACTCAGGCCAGACTGCCCAGCACGGCCCCGGCGGCCTCCAGCGTGCGGCTCAGGTCCTCATGGCTGTGGGCGGCAGAGACGAACATGGCCTCGAACTGGGCGGGGGCCAGATAGATGCCCCGCCCCAGCATGCCGGCGAAATACCGGGCGTACATGGCCACATCGCTGCCCTTGGCGTCGGTGAAGGTGTTCACGTCGGTGGGGGTGAAGAAGGGGGCCAGCAGAGAGCCCACCTGGTTGATGTGCACCGGCGCGCCGGTGCGCTCCGCCGCCTCCCGCAGGCCGCCGGCCAGCAGCGAGGCGTAATCCCCGATCTGGGTGTACACCTCCGGGTGGTCCTTCAGATAGCGCAGCTGGGCAAGTCCCGCGGCCATGGCCACCGGATTGCCGCTGAGGGTGCCCGCCTGGTAGACCGGGCCGCAGGGGGCTACCTGCTCCATCATCTCCCGGCTGGCGCAGTAGGCGCCCACGGGCATGCCGCCGCCGATGATCTTGCCGAAGGTGACAATGTCCGCCTTCACGCCGTAGTAGGCCTGGGCGCCGCCCAGGGCCAGGCGGAAGCCGGTGATGACCTCATCAAAGATGAGCAGGGCACCGTACTTGTCGCACAGAGCCCGCAGGCCCTCTAGGAAGCCGGGGGCGGGGCCCACCACGCCCATGTTGGCGGCCACAGGCTCCACGATGACGGCAGCCACCTGGCCGGGGTTCTGCTCCAGCAGGGTCTCCACGCTCTTCAGGTCGTTGAACTGGGCGGTGAGGGTGTCCTGCACCACCACCTGGGGCACGCCGGCGGAGGTGGGATGTCCTCCCGCCAGGGCGGAGGAGCCGGCCCCCACCAAGAGGCAGTCGGAATGGCCGTGGTAGCAGCCCTCGAACTTGATGAGCTTGTCCCGGCCGGTGACGCCCCGGGCCAGCCGCAGGGCGGACATGACCGCCTCGGTGCCCGAGTTGACCATGCGCACCATCTCGATGTTGGGCACCAGCTCTACCATCAGCTCGGCGATCTCCACCTCACGGGCGGTGGGCGCGCCGAAGGACAGGCCGTCCTTCACCGCCTTCTCCACCGCCTCCCGGATGACCGGGTGGTTGTGGCCCAGGATCATGGGGCCCCAGGAGCCCACATAGTCCACATACTTTCTGCCGTCCTCGTCCCAGAGGTAGGCGCCGTCGGCCCGGGTGATGAACCGGGGGGCCATGCCCACGGCCCGGAAGGCCCGCACCGGGGAGTTGACCCCGCCGGGCAGCACCTTTTTGGCCTTCTCAAAGAGCTGTTCGCTGCGGTCCATCAGCCGATATCCCCTTTCTTCATGGCCTGGGCCAGTTCCTTGGCGTAGTAGGTGATGAGGATGTCCGCCCCGGCCCGGAACACGGAGACGGCGCTCTCGCACATGATGCGGTACTCGTCGATGAGCCCGGCGGCGGCAGCGGCCTTCACCATGGCGTACTCGCCGGACACCGAATAGGCCGCCATGGGCAGGTCAAAGGCGTCCTTGCACTCCCGGATCACGTCCAGATAGGCCAGGGCGGGCTTGACCATCAGGATGTCCGCCCCTTCGTCCACGTCCAGGGCGCACTCCTTGATGGCCTCCCGGCGGTTGTGGGGGTCCATCTGGTAGCCCTTCCGGTCGCCGAAGGAGGGCGCGGAGCCCGCCGCCTCGCGGAAGGGGCCGTAGAAGGCGGAGGCGTACTTGGCGGAGTAGGACATGATGGGCACATTCTTGTACCCGGCCCCGTCCAGAGCGGTCCGGATGGCGCCGATGCGGCCGTCCATCATGTCGCTGGGGGCCACCATATCCGCCCCGGCCTGGGCGTGGGAGAGGGCGATCTTGGCGATCATCTCCAGGGTCTTGTCGTTGTCCACCTCGTGGCCGCAGAGGATACCGCAGTGGCCGTGGTCGGTGTACTCGCACATGCACACGTCGGTGACCACATAAAAGTCGGGGAAATCCTTCTTGATGGCCCGGATGGCCTCCTGCACCACGCCGTTCTCCACCCAGGCGGAGGTGCCCACGGCGTCCTTGCTGGCGGGCAGGCCGAAGAGGATGCACCGGCCCACGCCGGCGTCCAGGCACTCCTGCACCGCCTCGCCCACGGCGTCCAGACCGTAATGGTACTGGCCCTCCAGGGCGGGGATGGGGCGGCGGCCCTTCAGGGCCTCGTCCACAAAGATGGGGTAGATCAGGCTGTCGGGGGACATGCGGGTCTCCCGGCACATCCGCCGGATGCTGTCATTCCCGCGCAGACGGCGGGGGCGTTGAATGAGTTCCATCATGCTGCTTCCTTTCAGTGGGCGGGGGTTCCGCCCGGATTGGTCCCTTAGCGCAGGCCCGGACCATGGCCTTAAAACATGCTGCTGATTTTCTCCACCATGGCGTCGATGGTGGCCCGCTGGGCCACCACCACGGGGATGCCGTAGGCTCTGGCCTGGGCGGCGGTCTGCTCCCCGATGCACACGCCGGTGATTCGGTCAAAGGGGAAGTCCTCCCCCACGGTGGACACAAAGCCCTTGACCGTGGAGGCGCTGGTGAAGGTGACCAGGGTGCCCTCCTCCGCCAGCAGCCGGTCCCGCAGCTCCTCAGAGCGGGGGTTGTCGTACAGCGTGCGGTAGACGGCAATGTCGTCATAGGAAATTTTAGCCCCATCCAGGGCGTCCGTCAAGGCCTTGGAGCCCAGCTCCGCCCGGAGCAGGAGCACCTTGCCTCGGGCCAGACCGGCCAGGCCCGCCCCCAGGTGGGCCGCGTCGTACACCTCGGGCACATAGTCGGCCCGCAGGCCGTGGGCCAGCAGGGCTTTGGCGGTTCCAGGGCCGATGGCCGCCAGCTTCACGCTCCCCAGGTCCCGGGCGTCCTTGCCCATGGCCTCCAGGGTGCGCCAGACCGTCTCCACCCCGGCGGCGCTGGTGAATACTAGCCACTCATAGCCGGAAATGGCGTTCAGGGCCGTCTCCATGGCGGGACAGGGCAGGATGGGCACGGTCTCGATGCAGGGGTACTCCACCACTTGGGCGCCCATAGCCCGCAGGCGGGGCGCCAGGGTGCCGGAACGCTCCTTGGGCCGGGTCACCACTACGGTGCGGCCCTTGAGGGGCAGGGCATCGAACCAGTCGAACTTGTCCGCCAGGCCGCAGACCTGGCCGAAAATGCTGATGGCGGGGCTCTCGATGTGGTTCTCCTCCGCCGCCTGGGCCAGGGTGGCCGCGGTGGCGTTGACCCGGTGCTGGCCGGGGGTGGTGCCCCGCTCCACGATGGCGGCGGGGGTGTCCGGGTCCATACCGGCAGCGGTGAGCCCGGCGCAGATGGCGGGCAGGCTGCTCACCCCCATGAGGAACACCAGGGTGCCCTTGGTGCGCACCAGGGCCTCAAAGTCGATGTCCAGGGCCTTGCCCGCCCGGGCGTGTCCGGTGATGATGTGGAGGGAGGAGGTAAAGTCCCGGTGGGTCACCGGGATGCCCCCGTAGGCGGGCACGGCGATGGCAGAGGTCACGCCGGGCACCTCCTGGAAGGGGATGCCGTGCTCGGCCAGCAGCTCCAGCTCCTCGCCGCCCCGGCCGAAGAGGAAGGGATCGCCGCCCTTCAGCCGCACCACGTTCTTCCCCTCCTGGGCCTTGCGCAGGAGAATGCGGTTGATCTCATCCTGGGGCACCAGATGGTGGGAGGCCTGCTTGCCCACGTCGATGGCCTCGGCTTTCTCCGGGATGAGGGCCAGGATCTCCGGGGCCACCAGCCGGTCGTACACCACCACTTCCGCTTTTTCCAGGGCCTCCAGGCCCTTGCGGGTCAGCAGGCCCGGGTCTCCCGGACCGGCCCCCACCAGCGTCACCATGCCGCTCATTCCGCCGCCTCCTTTATCCGGCGGGCCAGGGCCTCCCCCAGCTGCTCCGCCTCACTCACAGGACCGGAAATCCGGTCCCGCCGTCCGTTTTCGTCCATTCCGGTGAGAATCAGGGTATCCCCGTCCACCACGCCGTGGGCCGCCACCGGCGAGGAACAGCCCCCGTCCAACACCCGCACAAAGGCCCGCTCGGCCAGAGCGCAGGCGGTGCCGTCCTGGTCCGCCACAGCGGCCAGACAGGGGTAGTTCTCCCCCGCCTGGGTCTGGACTGCCAGGATGCCCTGTCCGGCGGCGGGGATGATCTCCTCCGCCGTAAAGTACCGGGCAATGCGCCCCTCCAGCCCCAGCCGCTTCAGCCCGGCGGAGGCCAGCACCAGGGCGGAATACTGCCCCTCGTCCAGCTTCCGCAGGCGGGTCTGCACGTTGCCCCGCACCGGGGCCACCTCCATATCGGGGTACAGGGCCGCCAGCTGGATGGCCCGGCGGCGGGAGGCGCAGCCGATGGGCAGGGACGGGTCCAGCTCCGTCTTTCCCGCGGGCAGCACCAGGGCGTCCCGGGGGTCCTCCCGTTTGGAGAAGGCCGCCAGAGGCAGCCGTGGGTCGGTCTCCATGGGCAGGTCCTTGCAGGAGTGGACGGTGATGTCCACCCGGCCCTCCAGCAGAGCCGCGTCCAGCTCCCGGACAAAGAGGCCCTTGCCGCCCACCTTGTCCAGGGTGCGGTCCAGAATTTTATCGCCGGTGGTCTTCATGGTCACCAGCTCCAGCTCGATACTGGGGTCAAAGGCCCGGATGGCCTCCATCACCAGCTGAGACTGGGTGACAGCCAGGACGCTCTCCCGGCTTCCGATGCGCAGCTTCATCCTTTCCCCTCCTTCAGGGTCTCCCGGATGGCGGCGGCCGCTCTGGCCACCGCCCTGTGGTCGTTATTGGCGGACACCACGCCGGCCACCAGCTCCTCCCCCAGGCACACCGCTGGGAAGAGGAAGGTGCACTCCTCCCGCCGGTCGGCCACGCTGACGGGGATGCCCAGTGCACGGGCCTCTTCCCCCACCAGACGGTTCACCGCCCGGTCGTCTGTGGCAGCCACGGCTAGGACCGCGCCGTCTAGGTCGCCGGACCGGTAGGGCCGCTGGAGCCAGCTGACACCCTCTATCTTCTCCTTCCACTCCGGGGCAATCAGGGTCACCTGAGCGCCGAAGGTTCTGAGCACCCCGGCCCGGCGGCAGGCGATGGCCCCGCCCCCCACCACCACGGCCTTGCGGCCGTTCAGGTCGATGAAGAGGGGAAAGCGGATCTCCTTTTGTTCCATGTCACTCCACCCTTCCGCCGTTGCGGGTGCGGATCTTCTCCTCGCACTTGGCCAGTTCCCCGGCGGTGAGGATCTCCTTCAGGCCGCCGGAGAGCAGCTCCACCGCCCGGCTCACCGCGTACTCGGCCACCTCGGCCTTGTCCATGGTCTCCAGGTCGGGCCGCTCCAGCACCCGGTCGGTGATGTCCGCCTTGAGCCGCTCCAGCAGGGGCAGGCTCTCCCGGTAGTCCGCCCACTGGTAGAAGCGGGCGATCTGGCTCTCCAGGATCTCCTCCACCTCGGGGGGCGCCTGCCGCTCGGGGGCGGCCCCCAGGGCGTCCACGTTGAACAGGGCCACGCCCGGCAGGTCCCCGGCCTCGGGCTGGATGTCCCGGGGAATGGCCAGGTCCACCAGCAGGGCCGGAGGGGCCTTGAGGGCGGAGAGCTCGGAGGCGGTGACGGTGTAGTGGGGGCTGGTTGTGGCGGAGAGGAGGATATCCCGCCCTTCCATGGCGGCATACCGCTCATCATAGGGAGCCACGGCGCAGCCCGCGGGGACCACGGTCTCCCCGTGGTGGTAGCTCCGCAGGGTGACCGTGACGGCACAGCCCGCCTCCCGCAGCAGGGAGGCCGCCAGGCGGCCCATCTCCCCGTTGCCGATAACCAGGGCCTTCCGTCCGGCCAGGCCGCCGGTCTCCCGCTCCAGCACCTCCACGGCCCGAGAGGCGGCGGAGGTGGGCAGGGCCGTGAGCCGGGCCTTGGTCTTGACCGCCTTGGAGGCGGAGACGGCGGTGCGGAACAAGGTCTCCAGCACCGGGTCGGCGCCCCCGTTCTCCCGGGATGCGGCGATGGCCGTCTTGACCTGGGTGACGATCTGGTCCTCGCCCCAGATCTGGGACCGGAGCCCCGCGGCCACCCGGGCCAGATGCCTCACCGCGGCCTCGTCCCGCCGGGTGACAAAGGCGTGGGCGAAGGGGGCGTAGTCCTGACCGGCGGCGGCACACAGCACCGCGCCGGGCTCCGGGTCCACCCCGGGCTGGCAGGAGAGGTATATCTCCGTCCGGTTGCAGGTGGAGATGATGACGCAGCCCTGTACGCCGGGCACACTGCGCTTGATCTCCCCCGACAGCTCCCCCGCCTGATTGCGGGTAAAGGAGAGCCGCTCCCGCAGGGCGATGGGGGCCAGGCCGTAGTCCAGGCCGGACATGGATAGGTTCATATGTTGCACTTCCTTACAGGGGCATATGGCCCCGCTTATGTCTCGTTCCGGTGCTCCTTGACCAGCACCACGGAGAAGTAGCCTTCGCCCTCCTCCAGTTCCTCCAGGCTGTGGTACACCCGCTCGCCTGTCATGCCGCAGTTGGCCACCATCTCGCCGTCCAGGCCCCGCTCGCGCAGCTTGTCCCGCAGGGCGGGCAGGCTCTTGCCCGCCTTCATGAAGGCCTTGTTGGCAGGGAAGTCCAGGCAGTCATCCACGCCCTCATAGGAGGCGGGCACCACCAGCAGCCGCTCGGCACTCTCACACAGGGAGGTGCCCAGCCTGGCCGCCACGGCGCAGATGGAGGGCACACCGGGGATCAGCTCAGCGTCATAGCCCCGGGCGAGCACCTTCTTGTGGACGTAGATGTAGGTGGAGTAGAGAGTGGGGTCCCCCAGGGTGATGAAGGCCACGTTCTTCCCCTCGTCCAGCAGGGCGCAGATGCGCCCGGCGATCTCCTCATAGCAGCCGTCCAGCAGGGCCTTGTCCCGCACCATGGGGGTGGGACAGGGCAGGAGGTTCTTGCCCTCCACCACGTCCTTCACGATATTCAGGGCGGTCTTTTCCCCGCTGCCCTTGTCGGGCACGGCCACCACGTCGGCCTCCAGCAGAATGCGGCGTGCCTTCAGGGTGAGCAGCTCCGGATCTCCGGGGCCCACCCCCACGCCGTACAGTTTTCCTCGGTTCATGTCGTCTCCTCCTGTTTCAATAGACGCAGCAGCTCCCGCCGGACCTCGCTGATGGTGGCGGCGGACACGTCGGTGTCCAGCCCGTCCTGCTCCCGCAGGATCTCCATCAGGTGGGCCATGCGGGGCAGGCGCAGCTGGTTGGCCCGGAGCACCTCCGGCTGGGAAAAGAGTTCTCCCGGCGTGCCCTCCAGCAGGACCCGGCCCTGCCCCAGCAGATAGGCGTAGTCGCAGGAGATGGGCACCACGTCCATGTCATGGGTGGCCAGCAGAATGGTCATGCCCAGGCTGTCCCGCAGCTGGGACAGCAGGCGCATCAGCTCGCTGACCCCGTGGGGGTCCAGTCCGGCGGTGGGCTCGTCCAGAATGAGCACCTCCGGCTCCATCACCAGCACCCCGGCGATGGCCACCCGCTTCTTCTGCCCGAAGGACAGGGCGTGGGTGGGCTTGTCCCGCAGGGCGGACACGCCGGTGCGCTCCATGGCCTGCTCCACCCGGCGGCGGACCTCCGCCTCAGGCAGGCCCAGGTTCACCGCGCCGAAGGAGATGTCCCGGTACACGTCGGCGGAAAAGAGCTGGTCGTCCGGGTCCTGGAACACAATGCCCACCCGGCGGCGCAGCTCTGTGATGCCCTTCCGGTCCCGGCGGACCGGCTCCCCGTCCAGCAACACCTGGCCGGAGGCGGGGTTGAGCACCCCGTTCAGATTGAGAAACAGGGTGGACTTGCCCGCGCCGTTGGCCCCCAGGATGCCGGTAATCTTCCCCTTCTGGGCCTTGAGGGAGATGTGATCCAGGGCTACGGTGCCGTCCTCGTAGGTGTAGCACAGGTCCCTGGCCTCAATGGCGGCGTTCATCCTCCCACACTCCTCTCCAAATACAGCACCAAAATCTGCCCCAGGGCCA
Source organism: uncultured Pseudoflavonifractor sp. (assembly GCF_944387275.1). Classification (GTDB taxonomy): domain Bacteria; phylum Bacillota; class Clostridia; order Oscillospirales; family Oscillospiraceae; genus Pseudoflavonifractor; species Pseudoflavonifractor intestinihominis. The sequence continues at coordinate 69,210 of NZ_CALXEG010000006.1, read as the reverse complement.
CCCCCGCCGTGGCGGGATAGAGCCAGCGCCCCGCCCGGTAGCCGCTGGACAGGGTGGTCAGATGGTTGGTATAGCCCCGGGACTCCAGGGCGGTATATACCCGGTCCGCCTTCCGCCAGGCCCGCAGGAACACCATGGAGATCAGTGTCCCCAGGGAGGAGATGGACCGGCGCACGCCCTGGTAGCCCAGCCGGGACTCCTGGGCGATGCGGATGTTGGAGGCCGTCTCGGCCAGCACAAAGATAAAGCGGTAGATGAGCTCCATCAGCTCCACCAGCAGCTTGGGCACGTGGAGCTTCTCCATGGCCATGGTCACGTCGGTGACCGGGGTGTTTAACGTGAGAAAGTACATGCACGCCACCGCACCCATGGCCTTGCAGAACAGGGTGGACGCCTGGCGGAGGGCGGCGGCGTCAAAGCCCCACAGGCGGCTGCCCACGGGGACCGCCGCCAGAACGGCGGCCCCTGTGGGGTAGCTGTGAATCAGAACGGTAATGCTGCCGATCAGCAGAAATGCCAGGGGGATCTTCAGAAAGTGGAGATAGACCCGGGGCGACAGTCCGCCCAGCAGCCATGTCAGCACGCCCATGCCCACCAGGGTGGCCAGCCCCACCGCAATGCTGTCGCAGCACAGGCAGAGCACCAGGCTCACCGCAGTCAGCAGCAGCTTGGGCATGGGGGACACTCGCCGCATGCGGGACTGATAGGCGTAACGGTCGGTTCCCATGGTCAGTTTGCCTCCTCGTTCTTTTTCCCGTCGCCGGGCCGCTTGGTGATTCGGCCCAGCACAAAGCCCACCACGCCGGCGCCGATGGCCGCCTGAAGGGCAAAGAGCAGGGACTCCACCTCGCCGCTGGCAGGCTCCAGAATGGGCTCAAACCAGGGCTCGTAGTCGGGATTGATCTCCTGGATGGCCTCCTCGGCCTGGTCGTCGGCGCCGCCGAACTCGGCGTTGGGCAGGAGCCACAGGGGAATGGCCGCCAGCAGCACGGCCAGGACAACCAAAATCAGATTTTTCTGCCAAACCTTCATCTCATTCCCCTCCTTACACCACACGGAGCGCCTGGAGCTCGTTCTTGCTGTACTTCTCCAGCACGTTGAACACCACCACGGTCAGCAGTCCCTCAGCGATGGCCAGGGGGATCTGGGTGACGGCAAAGATGGTGAGGAACTTGAGCATACCGTCTCCGGTGGCCAGGGCCAGCTGGATGGAGGTGACCACGTAGGTCAGCAGATCCCCCAGGGCGGCGGCGGCAAAGACCGCCACGGCGGCGGGCGCTCCCACCTTGCGCAGCAGCTTATACACCGCCCAGGACACGATGGGACCGGCCACTGCCATGGAGAAGGTGTTGGCGCCCAGAGTGGTCAGGCCGCCATGGGCCAGCAGCAGGGCCTGGAACAGCAGCACGATGAGGCCCAGCACGGTCATGGCCACAGGCCCAAAGAGAATGGCGCCCAGGCCCACGCCGGTGGGGTGGGAGCAGGAGCCGCTGAAGGAGGGCAGCTTCAGGGCCGAGAGCACAAAGGCAAAGGCCCCGCACATGGCCAGCAGAATCTTGGTTCTGGGGGCCTGCTCGATCTTCTTTTTGATGGAGATGAGGCCGGCGGCCACAAAGGGGACGCACACCACGCCCCAGGCGATGGCCCAGCCCACCGGCAGGTAGCCCTCGGCGATGTGCATGGCGGAGGCCCCCACGGTGAGGGCGGCCAGCAGCACGGCCAGGACAGCGCCTGTCCTGATACAGCGGTTCATTGTACATGATTTCATACGGTTTTTCATCCTTTCCTATCATCCGTAGGTGGGTGATTTGGGGCCGGCCAGGTTTTCCGGCTTGAGCCTCTCTGCCTCCGGACGCCTTCCCGGGCGCACCCAGTGACGTTCTGTCCGGCGGCTCCTCTCTTACGGCAGCGGGACTGCGCGGGATTCTCACCCGACTTCCCTCTTCCGGCCCACGCTTCCATCTATATGAACGGGATCACTCCCGATTGTCTGCCGCCTGTCGGGCGTGTTCGGCAAACAGCCGCTGGATGCCGGGGAACTCCCCCAGACCCCGCAGATCGCACGCCACCTGGTAGCCCGCGCCCTCCAGGGCGCTCTTCCAGGAGTCGGGTTCCTCACCGGCCAGGTCGTTGCGGGCGTGGTCGCCCGCCACCACCATCAGGGGGTGCAGCTGGGCTTTCTTCACCTCGGGCCGTTCGGAGAGCCGCCGCAGCACCTGCTCCAGGCCGGGATAGCCCTCCACCGTGCCGATGACGATATCCTTCCGGCCCATGTCGTGGAAGAGGTACTCCAGCTGGGTGTAGGACGGGTTCACATAGTGCTCGGTGCCGTGGCCCATGAACACCTGGGCGGTGTCCGGCTGCTGCTCGGGCAGCTGCTCCAGAATGGCCTCAGCCACCGCCTCATAGTCCTCTATGGAGGTGAGCAGGGGCGCACCCACGGTCAGCCCGGCAAATTTGTCCCGGAACGGGGCCGCCTGGGCCATGAGCTTGTCGTACTCCGCGCCGTTGATGACGTGGGTGGGCTGGATGACCACGTCGGTCACTCCCTCGTTCAGCAGCTGCTCCAGAGCCTGGGCGGGGCTGGGGATGACGATGCCGTCCCGCTCCTTCAGTTTACGGCAGATCATGCCGCTGGTAAAGGCCCGGAGGAACATCCGGTCGGGAAACACGGCGGCCAGCTCCTGCTCAATGGCCCCGATGGTCCGCTCCAGGGTGTCGTGGTAGCTGGTGCCGAAGGAGACGGCCAGAATGGCTTTCTTGTCCATGGATGTCCTCCTCACTCCCGGGCGTTGCCGGAGGCCTGGTAGAGAATGGCGTTGCAGATGGCGGCGGCCACGTTGCTGCCACCCTTCCGGCCCCGGGCCACAATGTGGGGCGTATCCATGGTGAGCATCAGCTCCTTGGACTCCACCACGTTCACAAAGCCCACAGGCACGCCGATGACCAGAGCGGGGGCCACCTTGCCCTCGTCGATGAGCTGGCACAGCCGCACCAGGGCGGTGGGGGCGTTGCCGATGGCAAACACCAGGGGCCCTTCCAGCTCCGCCGCCCGCTCCATGGACACGGTGGCACGGGTCTCCCCCCGGGCCTTGGCCTCGGCGGCCACCTCCGGGTCGGACATGAAGCACACCGCCCTGCCGCCGAACTTCTCCAGCACCCGCTTGTTCACGCCGGACCAGGCCATCTGAGTGTCGGTGACAATGGTACAGCCGTTTTTGACGGCCTCAATGCCCTTGGCCACCGCGCCGGGGGAAAAGACCAGGTTGTCGGCGTAGTCAAAGTCGGCGCTGGTGTGGATGACCCGCTTCACCACCGGCAGCACCTCCGGCGGGAAGGACCGCTCCCCCAGCTCAGAGGTGATGATCTCCATGCTCCGCTTCTCGATCTCCGCGGGGGCTACCCGCTGCAGCTCCACCTTCATGCTCATTCCTCCCCGTTCAGGATGCGGTAGATCCGCTCCATATCCAATGCAGCCCGCACCCCGTCGGCCAGGGCGTCATACTGCTGTTCCTTGTATACCTTCCAGTCCACCGCAGCGGCGGAGGCCTCCAGCCCCCGGCGGCGGCGCAGGCAGTTGACCAGGGCTGCCGCGCACTCCGCCCGGTCGAAAATGCCGTGGATGTAGCAGCCCCACACGTTTCCCGCCGCTGCGCCGTCGGCGTGGGCCTCTCCGTCCAGGGTGCGGAAGGAGAGGATGTTGGCGCTCCCGTCCAGATGGGTGGTGCGGCCCATGTGGATCTCGTAGCCCTCAAAGGGCACCTCCGCCATGGCGGCGAAGTCCCCGCCCATGGCGTCAAACTGGCCGCTGACCCGGGTGCGGGTCTTTTCGCCAAAGAACACCGTCTCGGTGGGCAGCAGGCCCAGACCGGCCAGGCTGCCGCCCCCCTCCACCCCGTCGGGGTCGGAGATGCTGCGGCCCAGCATCTGGTAGCCGCCGCAGATGCCCACCACGCACCCGCCGGCGGCGGCGTGCTTCAGGATGGCGCTCTCCAGCCCGCTCTGGCGCAGCCAGCGCAGGTCCCCCATGGTGTTCTTGGTGCCGGGGAGAATAATCAAATCCGGACTGCCCAGCTCCCGGGGGGAGGACACGTACCGGAGGGTGACCTCCTCCAGGCGCTCCAGCGGGTTGAAGTCGGTGAAGTTGGACAGGCGGGGCAGGCGGATCACCGCGATGTCGATAAGGCCCACCTTTTTCCCCGGCTCCAGCCGCTGAGAGAGGGAGTCCTCGTCGTCCACGTCCACCTTCAGCATGGGCACCACGCCCAGTACCGGCTTGCCCGCCAGGTCCTCCAGCTGCTTCAGACCGGGGCGGAGGATCTCCACGTCACCACGGAACTTATTGATGACAAAGCCCTTGATCCGTTCCTGCTCATCCGGCTCCAGCAGCGCCACCGTGCCGTACAGGGAGGCGAACACGCCGCCCCGGTCGATGTCTCCCACCAGCAGCACCGGCGCGTCGGCCAGCTTGGCCATGCCCATGTTGACGAAGTCGTCCTGCCGCAGGTTGATCTCCGCCGGGCTGCCCGCCCCCTCGATGACGATGATGTCGTACGCGTCGGCCAGGGACTGATAGGCCGCCATGACCTCTGGAATCAGGTTTTTCTTATACTGGTAGTATTCCGACGCCCGCATAGTACCCCGAGGAATCCCGTTGACGATAACCTGGGAGCCGGTATCGTTGGTGGGCTTGAGGAGCACCGGGTTCATCCGCACCGACGGAGCCACTCCCGCCGCCTCGGCCTGGACCACCTGGGCCCGGCCCATCTCCAGCCCCTCCTCGGTGATGAAGGAGTTGAGGGCCATGTTCTGGGCCTTGAAGGGGGCCACCCGGTAGCCGTCCTGCCGGAACACCCGGCACAGCCCCGCCGCCAGCAGACTCTTGCCCGCGTTGGAGGCGGTGCCCTGAATCATAATCGCCTTTGCCATTCCAGTCGTATCCTCCCTGTACCGTCAGTTTTCCACCAGGACTGCCCGGAGTGTGGAAATCAGCTGTTCGTTCTCCTCCGGCAGACGCACTGCCGCCCGGTAGTAGTCGGGGCCCAGGCCGTCGTAGTTGGCGCAGGAGCGGAGGAGGATGCCCCGCGCCGCCATGCGCTCCTTCAGGTCGCACTGTCCTGGGGCCCGGAAGAGCAGGTAGTTGGCCTGACCGGGCCACACCTCCAGCCCCAGCGCACTCAGCTCCGCAAAGAGCTGCTCCCGGGCCGGGCCGATAACCGCCCTGGCCTGCTCCGGCCAGCCGGGCTGCTCCAGGGCCGCCAGACCCGCCGCCTGGGCGGGCACCGACACTGCCCAGGCCGGGGCGCAGGCCTCCATCTGGTCCAGCAGCGCCCGGTCGGCGGTGAGGCAGTACCCCAGCCGCAGGCCGGGGATGGCGTAGCTCTTGGTGAAGGCCCGCAGGAGAAAGAGGGTGGGAAACGCCTCCAGCCGTCCGGCCAGCCCCTGGGCGCCATCTGTCAGCTCCAGGAAGCACTCGTCCACCACCAGCCGGACCCCCATCTCCCCGCACCGCCCGGCAATGGCCTCCAGCAGCTGCGCGGGGATGGTCCGCCCGGTGGGGTTGTTGGGGGTGCAGAGGAAGAGCATGTCCAAGTCGTGGTCAATGCGGCGGAGGATGTCCTCCGTCAGATCAAAGCCGTCCTCTCTCCGCAGGCGGTAGGAGACGACCTCCGCCCCGGCGGCCCGGAGGGCCTGGCCGTATTCGGAGAAGGTGGGGGCGGTGACCATGGCCCGGCGGGGCTTCTCCGCCCACACCAGGCGGAAGATCAGGTCGGCCGCGCCCGCGCCGCAGAGCACCTGCTCCGGCTTCACGCCGTCCCGGGCGGCAATGCCGGCGGTGAGTTTCCGGCAGGCCGGGTCGGGGTAGTGGATGGCGTCGGTGATGGCCGCCTCTGCCGCCTGCTTGACCTGGGGCGGCATGCCCAGGGGATTGAGATTGGCGGAGAAGTCCAGCACCGGCGCGGGACAGCTCCAGATATCGCCGCCGTGGGTGTACTGCATGGCGGTCGCTCCCTCCTCTGCTTTGAGATCGCCTTTACAGCGCCAGGCTCACCAGCAGCGGCACGCCGCAGCACAGCACCAGCGCGAGAAAGGCAGTGGCATACATGAGCCGGTTCACCCGGACAATGTCCAGAGGCTCCACCGGGTGGTCGGGGTCGCCGATGGTGGGCTTCTCCACCAGCTTGCCGAAGTAGTAGTTGGACCCGCCCAGCTGGATGTGGAGGGCGCCGGCAGCGGCGGCCTCGGTGTGGGCGGAGTTGGGGGATTTGTGGTTTTTCCGATCCCGGCGGAAGATCCGCAGGGCGTTGGGGCCGTCAAAGCCGGAGAACCCCGCCCCCAGGCACATGAGCAGCCCCGCCAGCCGGGCGGGGATGAAGTTCACCACGTCGTCCAGCTTGGCGGCGCAGCGGCCGAACCAAAGATATTGGTCGTTCTTGTAGCCCACCATGGAGTCCATGGTGTTCACCGCCTTGTAGACCATGCCCAGGGGCGCGCCGCCGATGGCCAGGAAGATCAGGGGCGCGATGACGCCGTCGGAGGCGTTCTCCGCCACGGTCTCCACCGCCGCCCGGGCCACGCCCGCCTCGTCCAGGCGCTGGGTGTCCCGGCCCACGATCATGGACACCGCGTAGCGGGCGCCCTCCAGGTCTCCGGCCTTCAGGGCCTTGTATACCTTCATGCTCTCCCCCTTGAGGGAGCGGGTGGCCAGCAGCTGGAAGCAGAGGATGGCCTCCGCCAGGAACCGGAGCCACAGCCCCACCTTCCCGCACAGCCACAGCACCAGCAGGGTAAAGCCGCCGGAGAACACCAGCACCAGAATCACCAGGACCACGCCCCCAGAGAGCTCTCCGCCCTGAGTTTTGGGAAAAATCTTGCGGAGCACCTTCTCCAGTCCGGCGATAAGGGCGCCGATGGCCCGGATGGGGTGGGGGAGCCAGCGAGGGTCCCCCAGCAGCAGGTCCAGGAAAAAGCCCAGCAGCAGGGCAGACAGACGCAGGGTCACGGTCATAGCTTGGCCCTCCCCACGGCGGCAAAGACCCGCAGGGCCAGGGGGTCGGTCTCCAGCTGAGCCCGGTAGCCGCTGCAATTGGGCAGCATCCAGTCGTAGTAGGACCGCTCCGGCAGGCCGAACTGGGAGAGCATGCTCATAAAGATGCCCCCGTGGGCCACCACGCCCGCCGTCTGATACCCCTTGGCGGCCACGTCGGCGGCGATCTCCCGGAGGGCCTGCGCTGCCCGCCGGTTGCAGTTCTCAATGGGCTCGCCGATCTCCAGCTCCCCGTTGAGCCACCGCTGGTACACCGGGTCCCCGTCCAGCTCGGCGTGGCACTTGCCCTCGTAGGGGCCGAAGTCGGTCTCCTTCAGGTCGTCCACCACGGTCTGCGCCACGCCGGGCCACAGGATATCCGCCGTCTGGCGGCAGCGGAGCAGAGGGCTGCGGTAGATGTGCTCCACCGGCGGCAGGGTGGGGGCCACCTCACGGGCCAGCGCCTCCCCCTCCGGGGCCAGAGGCTGGTCCAGCCGCCCCACAAAGCGGTGCTCCAGATTGCCCGGCGTGATGCCGTGGCGCACCAGAATCAGTTCCATACCGAGTCCCCCTTCAATGTCATGGGAATGCCGCAGAACATCCGCTCCACGGCGTCCGCCCGCCGGGCCAGGGCGCAGCAGAGACGGCCCACCGCCTCCCGCCAGGCCCGCTCCTCCCGGGCGATGGGCACCACGCCGCAGCCCACCTCGTCGCAGAGAATCACAACGCCGGGGTTGACCGCCAGCAGTTCTTCCAGCGCGGAGAGGTGGTCCGCCGCCGGGTTGGCCTTCACCCAGGCCTCCAGGTGGTACAGGATGGCCTTGTCCGCCGCCTGGGCCGGGTCAAGGGCCACGGCGGCGGGGTCCGCCCCCGTCTTTTTCAGCGCGTAGTCCAGCTTTCCCTGGCCCGCACCGCCGATGATCAGCCTCACAACAGCACCTCCACCCGCTGGGCCAGGGCCGCCCCCAGCACCATGGCGCACTCGCATATCTGGAGGAAAAAGCCCTCCAGGTCGCCGGTGATGCCGCCGAACTGCCGGTTGGACATCACATCGTAGTAGATAAAGCTGATGGCAGCCGCCGCCACCGCACCGCCGCCGGCCCAGTGGTCCAGCACCACCATGGCCATACCGGACAGGCACATCCACGCCACCAGTATGCCGTGGGCCTTCTGCCGGTCCATGGGCGCGGTGAAGGTGGCCAGCAGGCCGCTGCCCCGGGCGTTGGGCATGGTGACCGCCGCAATGCCGGACAGGCTGCGGGACAGCACCGGCATCAGGGCCAGAACGCCCATGGTCTCAAAAGATACCGTCTCCACCTGGCACCAGGCGGCGAAGAAGAGAATCAGATACACCCCGCAGCAGAACACGGCAAAGGCGCCGGTGTGGGAGTCCTTGAGGATCTCCAGCTTCTTCTCCCGAGTCTGGTGGGAGCCCAGGGCGTCGGCGGTGTCACAGAAGCCGTCCACATGGATGCCGCCGCTGACGGCGATGGGGATGAGCAGGGCCACTGCCGCCCGCAGAGGGGTCCCCAAACCCAGTATCCCGGCCAGCCACAGCCAGAAAAACAGCAGCGCCCCCGCCGCCACGCCCACTGCCGGGAACCAGCACAGGGCCCAGGACAGGCTCTTCTTGTCCCACTCCACCCGCTTGGCGGGCAGCTTGGAGTACATGGCCAGGGCGATCCAAAAGCTTCTCATTCCCCTTCCCCCTTCCAGCGCACCGGGATGCCGCACACAACCTCGTACACCCGATCCGCCATCTCCGCCGCCGCCCGGTTGAGCCGGGCCAGGCAGGAGAGATAGTCCGCCGTCTCCTTGTCATATTGGATGCCGTCGGAGAACAGCTCGTTGGCCACCACCACCGTCAGGGCGGTGCGGTCCTTCAATCTGCTCAGTCCGGCCAGCACCCGCGTCTCCGCGCCGGAGCGGTCTCCGCCGAACCACTCGTTGGCCGCCAGATTGGTCAGGTCCTCCAGCAGCAGGGCGCACCCGGCGGGCACATCAGCCCCTTCCAGGTTCGCCGGACACTCCAACGTGGCAAAGCCCTTGCCCGCCCGCATGGCCCGGTGCCGGTCCACCCGGGCCTGGCCCTCGGCGTCCCACACCTGCATGGTGGCCACGTATATCTTTGTTTCCAGACCGGAGGAGACGATCAGGTCCTCGGCAAAGGCCGACTTCCCGCTGCCGCTCCCGCCGGAGACCAGAATCAGCATATGGTTTCCTCTTCTCTCAGGTCAGGGGCTGGTACGCCTCGATCTGTTCGTCGGCAAAGGTGGTCATGCCGTCGTACACCGCCAGGGCCATGTCCAGCAGGGGCATGACCGCCGCCGCGCCGGTGCCCTCGCCCAGGCACATGTTGGCGTAGAGGAAGGGCTTCAGGCCCAGTTCCTCCAGCACCATGCGCCCGGCGGGCTCGTTGGATGCGTGGCTGCCCAGCATGTAGTCCACCGCGGTGGGACACAGCCGGGCGGCGGTGAGGGCCGCTGCGGAGGAGATGAAGCCGTCCACCAGCACGGGGATGTGGCAGGCCGCGCCCCCCAGGAACACGCCGCACAGCCCGGCCAGATCCAGTCCGCCCATCTTGCTCAGCACGTCGATGGGGTCAGTGGGCGTTGGGTGGTTGAGCTGGATGGCGGTCTCAATGGCCCTGATCTTCCGCCCCAGGCCCTCGCTGGATAGACCCGCACCCCGGCCCGTCACCTGCTCGGGGGGGCAGTTCAGGAACACGGAGACCAGCGCGCTGGAGGTGGTGGTGTTGCCGATGCCCATCTCGCCGGTGCCGATGAGGCCGTAGCCCTTGTCCTTCAGCTCCCGCACCAGCTTTATGCCGGTCTCCACCGCTTTGACCGCCTCTTCCCGGGTCATGGCCGGGCCCTGGGTCATGTCGGCGGTGCCCCGGCGGATATTGTACTGGCGGATGCGCTCCCCCACCACCGGACGGGCCACGCCGATGTCCACGGGGATGACCTCCGCCCCGGCGGCGGCCGCCATGTGGCAAACGCTGGTGTCGCCGCTGGACATGTTCTCGGTGACGATGGCGGTCACCTCCTGGCCGGTCTGGGTTACCCCCTGGGCCACCACGCCGTTGTCAGCGCACATGGCGATGACGGCCCGCTTGCCCAGCTTCACGGCGGGCGTACCGGTCATACCGGCGATGCGGACCACCGCCTCCTCCAGCAGGCCCAGGCTGCGCAGGGGCTTGGCGATGGAATCCCAGCGCTGCCAGGCGGCGTCCATGGCCGCCTGATCGGCAGGGACAATGGCTGCAAGTGTCTCCTCCAGAATGCTCATACACGCTCCTCCTGATATCTGGCGCATGCCGACACGAAGCGGCAGGCCGCCTCGAGGCAGGCGCGGAAATGAAAATGGGGAAATCCGGCGTATAGGGTGGGTGTGTGCCAGGCGCAGTCCCAGCTCCGGCTGCTGCCGGGCTTCTGGGCGTGGAGATCCGCGCCCGGCCGCTCACTATCCCAGTAGTGGAACTCGTGGGCGGGGAAGCCCTCCCCCGCCCGGCAGAGCAGGCCGTCCTTCTGAGCCGTCAGGGTCACATATCCAAAGCGGCCCAGCTTTCCGGTGTTGCGGGCCGACCAGGAGAACACCCCGACCAGCGGCTGGTCCACGCCCTCGCTGTCCTGCAAGTGCTCATGTAGATAGAGGAATCCGCCGCACTCGGCCACGGTGGGCATACCGCCCGCCACGGCGGAGCGGATCGCCTCCAGCATCTCGGTATTTCGGGCCAGCTCTCCGGCAAAAATCTCCGGGTAGCCGCCCCCAAGGTAGAGGCCGGAGCTGCCCTCGGGCAGCTTCTTGTCCTCCAGGGGGGAGAAGGGTACCAGCTCCGCCCCCAGCCGCTCCAGGGCGTCCAGTCCGTCGGCGTAGTAGAAGCAGAAGGCCTTGTCCTTCGCCACCGCGATGCGGGGTCTGCCGGGCACCGGGGGCGGAAGAGGCGCCGCCTCAAACTCCAGCGCGGGGGCGGACTTGGCCAAAGCCAGCAGGCCGTCCAGATCCACCGTCTCCTCGGCCTGGGCGGCCAGGGCGGACAGCTTCCCCCTCAGGTTGGCCACCTCTGCTGCGGTGACCAGGCCCAGGTGGCGGCTCTCCAGGGCACAGTCCTTCCGTTCTGGGAGAAAGCCATATGCCTTTACACCTGTTTCCCCCTGGATGGCGTCCCGCAGCCGTGGGTAGAGCATGGGGGAGATCCGGTTGAGGATCACCCCGGCGATACCGCTGTCGGCTCGGAAGTCCCTGATACCCTTCACCGCCGCCGCTGCCGACAGCCCCATGCCCCGGCCGTCCAGCACCAGCACGGCGGGGGTCACGGTGGCCTGAGCCAGGTGGTAGGCGCTGGCCTGTGTACCCATGGCCACGCCGTCGTAGTACCCCATGACCCCCTCAATGACCGACACGCCGCAGTCCCGGCCGTTCTCCCACAGGAGCTGGCGTGCCAAGTTCTCCCCGCAGAAGAACAGGTCCAGGTTGCGGCTCTTGGCCCCGATGATCTCGCTGTGGAACATGGGGTCGATGTAGTCCGGGCCGCACTTGAAGGACGCGGGGGCCAGCCCCCGGTTCACCAGGGCCTGGAGAATGGCGCAGGTGACGGTGGTCTTTCCGCCGCCGCTTGCCAGGGCGCAGAGCAGGAGCCGGGGCAGCGCCCCGCCGCTCATCCCTGTCCCTCCCCGGAGATGAGCCACACCGGGTTCTGGGCGTTCATCATGTGGTAGGGGCCCACGGTTCTGGCCTTGCTGACGGAGATCTGGGTGATCTCCACATTGGCCAGGCCCATGCCCTCAAAGCATCGCATGGCCTCCCCCAGAGTCTCCAGGGTGATGGCGGCGGCCACCACCCGGGCGGCGGGGTTCTTGCGGAACACGATGCCCAGGATCTCTCCCAGGCTGCCCGAGGTGCCGCCCAGGAACACCCGGTCGGGGATGGGCAGGCCCTCCAGGGCCCCGGGGGCCTCTCCGGCCACCAGGTGGAGGTTGGACACGCCGAATTTGGCTTTGTTCTTGGACAGGAGCTCCAGGGCCTCCTGCTTTTTCTCAATGGCAAACACGTCGCCGTCCGGGATGGACCGGGCGCATTCCACTGACACCGAGCCGGTGCCCGCGCCCACGTCCCACACCTTCTGTCCCGGCTCCAGGCGGAGCTTGACCAGGGCCAGGGCCCGAACCTCCTCCTTGGTCATGGGCACGTCCCCGCGGATAAAGTCCTCGTCGGTGAGGGTGGGGATGTAGGCCCTGCCCCGCTCGGGGCTGGGGTTGACCGCCAGCATCACGGCCAGGGGGTCGAACTCGTCCTCGGCCAGCTCCTGGGCGGTGCCGTAGGTAACCCGCTCGTCCTCATAGGACAGCCGCTCCCCCACCCACACCTTTACCTGGCCCAGGCCACGGTCCCGCAGGCGGGCGCACAGCTCCGCCGGGCCGTTGTCCCCGCCGGTGAGGAAGAAGGTCTTGGCATTGCGGCTCATCTCGGCGGCCGCGTCGCAGCTGCGGCCATGGGCGCTGACCAGGTGGACGTCCTGCCAGGCGGTGTGGATGCGGGCGCAGAAGTACACCAGGCTGCTGATGCCGGGGATGGCGATGACCTCCCGCTCCTCCTCCAGGAGGGGGTAGAGGTTCTTGGCCCCGCTGTAAAAGCCCACGTCGCCGGACAGCAGCACGCCTACGGTACAGCGGTTATCCTGGCTGAGGATACAGTCGGCGATGTCCTGGGCGGGGATGATGGCCTCCGTCTCCTTCCCCTTGTCCCGCCAGGGCTCCAGCAGACGGGGCGCACCGATGAGCAGGTCGCAGGCGTCAATGGCGTCGGCGGCGTCGGCAGTCAGGGTCCCACTGTCCCCCATGCCTACGCCGATCAGATAAACCGGGCTTTTCATGGTCGTTTCTCTCCTTTATCTCTCCATCAAAATGCCCGGGTCAGAAATGCCTTCATCTCTTCCAGGCTCAATCCGGTCTCCCGGCAGGGGCGGTCGATGACCAGCAGGGCCGCTCCCACGTCCCGGGCGGCGGCGGCCTTATCCCAGAAGCCGCCCGTCCCTCCACTGGCCTTGGTGACCATCACCCTGATGTTCAGCTGCTCTGCCATGGCGGCGTTGAGGGCCCGGGAAAAGGGCCCCTGCATGCAGATGATATGGGCCGGGGGGAACCCCAGCTCCAGGCACCGGTTCAGCGAATCGGGGCTGGGCAGCACCCGGGGAAATACCCGCTCCCGCAGGCCCGTCACAGCGTAGCAGTCCAGCTCCTTGCTGCCGGTGGTGAGGAGGATGTTGCCCTCCATGCCCAGCAGCATCCCGGCTGCGGAGGGTGCGTCGGGTGCGTGGAGCCAGCCCTCGTCCTCCGGCGGACCCTCCCGCAGCAGGCGGAGATAGGGCACCTCCGCCTCCCCGGCCGCCGCCCTCAGATTGGCGCTGACCTGTGGGGCGTAGGGGTGGGTGGCGTCCACCGCGTAGTCAAAGGTGCCCGCCGCCAGCAGGGCGGCCATGCCCGCCTGATCCAGCCGTCCGGTGTGGACCGTGACGCCCGCGCTTTCCGGGGCCAGGGCGCCGCCGTACTCGGTGGCCGCGCAGTAGGTCACCCGCTGTCCCGCCTCTGCCAGCCATTCAGCCAGCTGGCGGCCCTCGGTGGTGCCGCCGAAGAGCAGAATTTCCACGCTTTTTCCTCCTTATGCCCGAGCTGCTTACGCCTCCCGGGAGCCCACGCCCCGGTAGCCACGGGGTGTGACCATCTTGCCGTTCAGGTTCATGGTGGCGCTGCTGCCCACAAACACAGTGGTGAACATGTCCACCTTCTCGTCTCTCAGCTCCGCCAGGGTCAGGAGCTTGCACTCCTCGCCCTCACGGCCGATGTTGCGCACCCAGCCGCACACCGTGCCGGGGTCCTTCACCTTCAGCAGGATGTCGCAGGCCCGGCGCAGGTGGTCGGGACGGCTGTGGCTCATGGGGTTGTAGATACACAGGACAAAGTCCGCCTCAGCGGCGCAGGTGAGCCGCTTCTCGATGAGCTCCCAGGGGGTGAGCAGGTCAGACAGGGACACCACTGCAAAGTCGTGGGTCAGAGGCGCACCCAGCACGGCGGCGCCGCCGCAGGCGGCGGTGATGCCGGGCACCACCTCAATGTCCACCGGCGGATAGTCCTGGGCCACCTCATAGATGAGCCCCGCCATGCCGTACACGCCCGAGTCGCCGGAGCACACCATGGCCACGTCGTGGCCCTCCACGGCGGCCTCCACCGCCGCCCGGCACCGGTCCACTTCCTTGCGCATGCCGGTGGAGCGGTACTCCTTGTCGGGGAACTCGTCCTTGATCAGGGCCACATAGGCGGTGTAGCCCACCACCAGGTCGCAGGCGGCCAGGGCCTCTCTGGCCCGGCCGGTCAGGTCGGCGCCCGCGCCGGGGCCCAGACCGATTACGGTCACTTTCATCCAAAAACCTCCATACGCGCCCTGAGGCGCGGTATTTTCTTCTTATTCAAAGGTCACCCGCAGAGGCAGCAGGGCCGCCGCCACGGTGACGCCATCGGCCGCCCGTTTGCGGATGACCAGCTGTCCGCCGTCCAGCACGGCGGCCCGCTCACACACGTTGTCCACTCCGGTGACTCCCTTCACGAAGTCGGAAGGAGTGAACTCCCCCTCCGCCCGGAGCAGTTCCTCCGCGCTGTAACAGCGCAGGGGCCAGCCCCGGTGGTCGCAGAAGGCAATCAATCCGGCCTCGTCCTTCTTCAGGTCGATGGTGCCCACTCCGGCCACCGCTTTTGTGGAAAGCCCGTGTTCCGCCAGGGCCGCGTCCACGGCGGCGGCGATGGTCTCCTCGGCCATGCCCCGACGGCAGCCGATGCCCAGCCGAAGCGCTCGGGGCACCAGCCGCAGGCCGGTCTCAAAGGGCAGCGGGGCCGTCTTTACGGTGACGGAAAAGCCGATATTCGCCCCTCCCGCCGTCACGCCCTTGGGCAGGGCGCCGTCCACCGGGAAATCGCTTACAAAGCCCACAGCTTCCCCGTCCAGCAGGGCGGCGGAGACCGCCTTGGCGGCCGTTCTGTCCTCAATGGCGAAGCCCTGCCGGGCGGCCCACTGGTCCACGGCGAAAAGGCCGTTGACGTCGGTGGCGGTGGAGACCGCCGCCTGTCCGCCGGTGAGGGCGGCGATGCGCCGGGCCAGGTCGTTGGCGCCCCCCACGTGGCCGGACAGGAGAGGCACCACCCAGCGCCCCGCCTCGTCCACCGCCGCCACGGCGGGGTCGGTGAGCTTATCCTTCACATAGGGCGCGATGGCCCGAACGGCAATGCCGCAGGCCCCCACGAAGATCAGGCCGTCCGCCCGGGCAAACTCCCGGGCCGTCCAGTCCGCCAGGCTGTCCATGGCGGGCAGGTCCAGCGCCGGGGCCAGTCGGGCGGGGACGGACAGGGAGCAATCCTCCCCCTCCGCCGCCAGGGCCGCCGCCAGCCGCTTCCCCAGCGCCGCCCCACGGGCGGTGAAGGCGGCCATGGCCAGCTTCATCCCTCGGTCCCCTTCCGGCAGCCGTGGGTGAAGGTGGGGTCGTAGAGCTTGGAGCGCTCGTACTCGGTGCCCAGGAAGCCGCCCACGGTGATGAGGGCGGTCTTGGTGACGTGGTTGTCCCTGGCGGTCTGGGCCAGGGTGGATACGGTGCAGCGGTACACCCTCTGGTCGGGCCAGGTGGCCTTGTACACAATGGCCGCCGGGGTGTCGGGGGCATAGCCGCCCTTCATCAACTCCTTCTCCACATCCTCCAGCAGGCCGGTGGACAGGAAGAGCACCATGGTGCAGCCGTGGGAGGCCATCTTGGCCAAAGCCTCGCCCTCGGGTACGGGCGTGCGGCCCGCCATGCGGGTGATGATAACGGACTGCGATACATCTGGCAGAGTATACTCCGCGTTGAGGGCCGCGGCGGCGCCGGAGAAGGAGGACACGCCGGGGGTCACGTCGTAGGACACGCCCATCTTGTCCAGCTCATCCATCTGCTCCCGGATGGCGCCGTAGAGGGAGGGGTCGCCGGTGTGGAGCCGGATGGTGGTCTTGCCCTCCCGCTCGGCCTGCTCCATGACGGAGAGCACCTCCTCCAGGGTCATGGACGCGCTGTCGTACACGGCGCAGCCCTCCTTGCGGCCCTCCAGCAGGGCTGGGTTCACCAGGGAACCGGCATAGATGATCACGTCGGCCTCAGCCAGCAGCCGGGCGCCCCGCAGGGTGATGAGATCAGGTGCGCCGGGACCGGCGCCGATAAAGTGTACCATATCAGTGAGCCTCCGTTTTTTGTTATCTATCATGTTCCGCCCGGTGGCGCGCCAGCAGCCGCGCCGCACCGGGGGTCTGTCCCAAAATGCCAAACCGGTTGGAGAAGAAGAGAGCCTCGATCTCCATGTCCGCCCCCGCCCGGGCCTTGAGCCGCCTGTCCAGGGCTGCCGACAGGGAGGCCATCACGTCCTCCTTCAGGCCGGCCTCCTCCAGCAGCGCCACCCCACCGTCGGTGGTGGGGGCGTCAAAGACCCGCTCCACCAGGGCCCGGTCCCCGCCGCACAGGGCGGTGTGGGCGGCCATGGTCTCTCCCCGGCCGTCGGCGGTGCGGGAATGGGTGTTCATGATGCCCGCCGCCACCTTCACCAGTTTGCCCAGGTGGCCCACCAGCAGCAGGGACCGGAACCCCAGCCCCCGGGCGTGGTCGATGGCCTCGCCCACGTAGTTGCTGCACAGGGCCCATCGGTCCAGGCTCAGCCCCAGCACGTCCCGGGCAAAGTCCTCACCGTAGTTGCCGGGGGTGACCAGCACGTCCTCCGCCCCGCCGGAGCGCACCAGGTCCAGCTCCAGGTGGACCGAGCGGATGAGGGCCTCCTCGCTCATGGGCCGGACGATGCCGCTGGTGCCCAGGATGGAGATGCCCCCCTGGATGCCCAGCCGGGGGTTGAAGGTGCCGCCAGCCAGCCGCTGGCCCTCGGGTGCGGAGATGATGACCCGCACTCCGCCGGTCCCGCCCCACTCCTTCAGCACATCCTCGGCCTGCTCCCGGATCATCCGCCGGGGTGTGGAGTTGATGGCCGCCGCGCCCACAGGCTGGTCCAGGCCGGGCCTGGTCACCCGGCCCACGCCCTCGCCGCCGTCGATCTCCACGCCGGGCGCGTCCGTCCGCTCCACCCGGGCGCAGATCAGGGTGCCGTCGGTGATATCCGGATCGTCGCCCCCGTCCTTGCGCACGGCGCAGGACGCCCAGTCCGGCCCGGCGGAGAGCTCCAGCAGCTCGGCCTCCACCGGGATGCCCGCCGGGGTGTCCAGCCGGACGGCGCTCAGCCGCCGCCCCAGGAGCAGCAGCTCCGCCGCGCCCCGGACCGCCGCAGCCGCGCAGGTGCCGGTGGTATAGCCGCAGCGCAGCTTTTTGTCCCCCACATCGATATAGTGTTCCAGCTTTGCCATAGCGCCTCCCGGTCTGGCAACAAAGAAACGGGCCCTTTCCAATGGAAAGGGCCCGCGTTTTACGTATGCCAGTACCCTCCACCTCAGAGTACGTACCGAACTGCGGCAGGTCTCCTGGCTTGCGCTTCACCCTCCAGCGTCCCTTCTCGGCTATGCCAATGGACTGACGCTCTCGTCCGCGCTTACAGTAGAGGTAAGACTGCGCCGGAGTTTCACCGGTCTTCCCTGTTAGGCGGCTTTATGCCGCACCGCATCCGCACTGTTCTATTCAACTCGCTCCAAAATCCGCCCGATCAGGCAGACTAAGGCGGGGACAGGAGACCATTTGAAAGAAAAAACCGTCTTGGCTTTCATCCTTCTCAACAAAATTCTCTCCGGCCCTCACCGGTTTTTTAGCATATCATAAACGCTCCTGCAGCGCAAGACCATCCGCTCTTTTTACCAAAGATCCTCCTTTTTTTACCACGGACCACATTCTCTTCTCTGCCAAGGAGGCGGAGATGCCGCTTTCGGCGAAAAGGCGGGAAAGCCGCGCTTTTACGGCTTTCCCGCCCCAATGACGTTCTTATGCGCTTTTCTCAGTAACCGGCGCCCGTGGCGCTCTCCGTACCCGCAGGACCGGCGATGATCTTGATGCCCGCGCTGGCGCCCAGGCGGTTGGCGCCGGCCTCGATCATGGCCACCGCGTCCTCATAGGTGCGGATGCCGCCGGAGGCCTTCACGCCCATATCGGGGCCCACGGTCTCCCGCATGAGGCGCACGTCCTCCACGGTGGCGCCGCCCTTGGAGTAGCCGGTGGAGGTCTTGACAAAGGCCGCGCCCGCCTTCTTGCTGATCTTGCAGGCCTCCACCTTCTCCTCGTCGGTGAGCAGGCAGGTCTCCAGGATCACCTTCACGGCCGCCTTGCCGCCCGTGGCCTCCACCACGCCGGCGATGTCCCGCTCCACCAGGGCCCAGTCGCCCGACTTGATGGCGCCCACGTTGATGACCATGTCCACCTCACGGGCGCCGTTGGCCACCGCGTCCCGGGCCTCGAAGGCCTTGGCCTCGGGGGTCTGGGTGCCGAAGGGGAAGCCGATGACGCAGCAGGGGGTCACGCCGCTGCCTGCCAGCTGCCCGGCCACATAGTGGATGTAGGACGGATTGACGCACACGCTGGCAAAGTGGTGCTCTTTGGCCTCGTCGCACACCTTCTTGATGTCCGCCACGGAGGCCTCCGGCTTGAGGAGGGTGTGGTCGATGTAGGCGGCGAGGGACGCGGGGTCCAGGTTGCTGTGCTTGTTCATTTCCACTGCCATTCATTCCTTTCCTGCGACGAAATACCCGCCGCGCCCTGTCTCATGCGGCGGCTTCCCGTGCTTTTACTTCTTTATTAAGGATATCATACCCCCGGCATCTCTTACAAGGCCAGCAGTCCATTTGTGGAAATTTATGTCCTGCAATTGGCCAGCACTTCGGCCAGAGCCTCCACGGCCTCCTTCTCGTCCTCGCCGTCGGCGGAGAGGATCACCTCTTCCCCCTGGGCCAGGCCCATGGCGAGGAGCATGATGATGGATTTCCCGTCGGCCACCACGTCCTCTCCGGCACGCTGGACCCCGATCTTGGCCTTGAACTTGCCCGCCTGGCTGACAAAGTCAGCGGCAGGCCGGGCGTGAAGCCCGCTCCTGTTCTGGATGGTGATCTGTTTGGAATACATGCCCAGTCCCCTTTCTTCCGGTACGTTCCGCATATCTTAACCGGCGCCGCTGACGCGCCGTCAGGTCACAGCTTGATGGGGCAGGGCTTTCTATTCCGGTACACGGTGTAGTATTCCCAGCCCAGGTCCCGCAGCAGCTGGCAGCCCTCGCCCAGGTGGTCGCCCAGCCAGTTGGGGGTGTGGGCGTCCGAGCCCACGGTGACGTACTCGCCGCCCAGCTCCCGGTAGCGCCGGAGGATGGCGGCGGTGGGGGTGGTGCGCTCCCCCATGCGGTACCGCCAGCTGGCGGTATTGATCTCCAGGCCCTTGCCGTCGGCCACAGCGGTGCGGAGGATCTCGTCCACCAGGTCGGTGTACAGGCTATCGTCAGGTATATAGGGCGCGTAGCGGTCCACCAGATTCAGGTGGGCCAGCACGTCGTAGTCCTTGAACTGCTTGATGCAGGACAGGACGTACTCGTAGTAGTGCCGGAACACCTCCTCCGTCCTGGAGAAGGGGTCCCGGGCCATGTCGTCAAAGGTCCGCTCCCGGTCGGAGTGGAAGGAGGCGAGGATAAAGTCGTAGTGGTAATCCCTGGCCGCCGCCCGGCAGCGGTCCATGGTGTCCCCGTCCAGGACGCCCATCTCAACGCCCTTGAGCACCTCCAGCCGTCCGGCATACTGCTCCGCCAGGCGCTCCATGGCCCGGTGGTACTCAGCCGTGGGCTGGCCGGTACGGAAACGCAGGGTGGGGTAGTCGGGGTTATAGTGATCTGTAATGGCCATACCGGTGATACCCCGGCGGATGGCCTCCTCCGCCATGTCCTCCATGGGGGTCTGGGAATCGGGGGAAAACACGGTATGCGTGTGCATATCGTAAAGCTGGAACATGGGACTGAACTCCTCTCTCAGCAGCCGGGCATACCGTCCCGCCAGGCGGCATGCCTTCCCTGCACGCCGGATACGCCGCGGTATCCCATCTGTCTTATCCTTTTATATCGGTTATCAGTATACCCCATCTTCCGCCGCGCCGTCAAACAGAAGACCAGGCCGATTCCGGCTCCGCTTTTGTGCTGAACGGCAAAAGCAGGGCGCGCGGCATATACCGCGCGCCCTGCTCTTAGGGGCAGTTTATTCTGCATCAGATCTCTGGAGCGATCTCTCTCCCGCCTCAGGCGGACAGAGTCATGGTGCACTCCCCGATCTCGTAGGTCTCGCTGGTACCCCAGCCGGAGACAACCTCCTGGTGGGCGGGGATGGTGATCTGGGTGCCGGCGTCGCTCTCGGTGATGACAGCGGTCATAGGCTCGCTGCCGTTCAGGGTGATGGTCACGCTGCCGTCAGCGGAATCCTCCACGGTGCCGCTGATGGAGAGGGTGCCGTCGGTGCTGGTCACTGTGCAGGTCTTGTGGGAGTAGTCCACCACCATCTGGGCCTCAGTGGCAGTGGGCGTGCCGTCCACCACCAGCTCGTAGCTGCCGGTATAGGTGTCGGCCACCAGCTCCTCCACCGTCACGTCGAAGGTGGCAGTGGCGCCCAGGAAGCTGGCCGTCACCGTCTTGGTGCCGGGGGTCTCGGAGTCAAAGCCGCTGTAGGAGATACGGCCGTTCCAGATGGACTCCTCGGCGCCGTTGCCGCGGACCGCGGTGGCCACCAGGGAGGTGGCGTCAAAGCTGTCGCCGGTGTAGAACACGGGCAGGGCGGAGGAGTCGATGGTCAGGCTCTGGGCCTTGGTGTACACCTGGCCATAGATGTTGATGTTACGGGTGATCATGCCGCCCATCACGCCGTAGCTCAGGCTGGCCTCCCAGTTGTAGGCGCCGTGATCGGTGTCGAAGATGTACACATCCGCGTCGGCGCCGCCCTCCACGTTGGTGGGACGGAGGGTGCCGTCGGCATCCTGGTTGCCGGTGATGTGGATGACGAAGTTGTACTCGCCGTTCTCATCGTAGTTGTACCAGTAGCCGTACACATAGGACACCGTGCCGCTGCCCACGGAAGTGGTGGGGCCGCTGAAGGAGCCGTACATGGAGCCGTCGGTGCAGCAGTACATATCCAGGCAGGCGGGATCAACGATGGTGCTGAAGCCCTCGGTGTACTGGCCCTCGAAGTAGTAGGCCACCTGGCCGTCGGCCTCCTTGGCCTCCCAGGTCTCCATGGGAATGGCAGCCAGATCCTCAAGGGACATATCCTTGAAGGTGTTGTCGGTATAGTTCACGCTGACACCCTCGGTATTCTCTGCGGTAGCACCGCCGTCGCCGCCTTCAGTGCCGGAGGCAGGCGTGCTGATGCCGCCGTCCATGTTGAAGTACACGCCCACGCACACGGCGATGACGCACAGCAGCACGGCAGGCGCCACAGCGCCCACAGGGCTGGACTTGGTCCCCTCGGGCTGCGCCTCGGACTCGTCCCGGGTCTGCTTGAAGAAGCAGGCCACCACGCTCAGCAGGCAGCAGACCAGGGTGCCCATCATGTAGAACACACACAGGCCCGCATTGCCGCCGGCGAAGGTCACGTTGTTGATCACGTCAGCAAACACGAAGTACAGCTGGACGACCACAAGATAGAGTGCGATATTGTAGATGATGGCCTGGATCAGTGCTCCAAAGCGAATGGGGAAGATGAAGAGCACCACTGCGGCGGCCACGCCCGCCAGGAGCACCACGCCGGGTGCGGTTCCGTCATGCCCCAGAGGGGCTGCCGTCGCCTGGGTCGCCAGGAACACGATTGCCGTGACCAGAGCTACCAGAGCTGCGACCAGAGAGAGATAGCTGCCGGCCGCCTTGTTCTTTATGCCCATTTTCAGCATCAGTTTCCACCTCCGTCAATTCCGCCCAGCCGAGCTTTTCCTGCGGGAAAAGACATCGGTATAGGTATGCAGCACGTACATGACAACAGCGGCAACAGCCAGCGCACAGAACACGGCGTCCACCGAGATAAGCATGATCTGCCACCAGGGCATCGCGTCGCTCACCACCAGGTCCTCGGCAGAGGAGTTGCCCATGGAGGACTGGAGCATGACGTAGTAGAGATAGTGGTTGGACTCCAGCACCTTCTCCAGCAGGTCGCCGTCGTCGGTGGAGGTGATCAGCTCCTCGATCTGAGTGGGACGGGCGGTATCCAGACAGAAGATGTTGTTGCCCGCCATCAGCATTTCAGGAGCGGAGGAGTACTCGGAAGCGGTCAGAGCGTCGTCGATGATGTAGCCGCCGTAGTTCCACTCGTCCCGCAGGATGTGCTGGATGCCCTGGCTGGCCGCGGCGTACATCACGCCGATACGGTTGTAGGCGGTCATCACGCCCAGGGACTTGCTGCCGTCCTGCTCGCCGTTGCTGCTGGACAGGGAGCCCTCAAAGGCCCGCATGTAGATCTCGCGGATGGACTGCTCGTTGGCAAAGGTGGAGATGCCCTGACGGCCGGCCTCCTGCTCGTTGAGGAAGAAGTGCTTGATGGTGCCGATCAGGCCCTTGCTGCGCATGCCCTCAGAGACATTGGCAGCGGCGTAGTAGGTGAGCATCGCGTCCTCGGAGAAGTACTCGGAGCTGCGGCCGGAGTAGGGGGAACGGTGGATATCGCAGCCGGGGGCGTAGGCAATGGGGATGGAGGCGTACAGAGCGTCCTCGCCGTACATCTGGCCGAAGCGGTACTGCAGGTCATGGTCCCAGGAGGCCGCCACGATGGGCAGGGTGGCCCAGCCGGTGCAGTTGCGGCGGTCGCCGTACTTGAACTGGCCGTTCATGCCCTCGGGGCCGTCCACGATGGTGCAGCCGGGCTTGTTGACGGCCTTCACGGCCTTGATGCCCTTGGAGTCGCCCATGTTGATGAGCAGCTCGCTGAGGGTGAGCTGGGAGAGGAAGTCGTCCCACTTGGGATCGTCAAAGTCCACGCCCTTCATGTCGATGAAGTCGATCTTCTCGTCCAGCGTCACGCCCAGCTGGAAGTCGGAGACGCTCTTGGCGTCATCAGCCTTGGTGTAGAACTGCATGTTGAGGCCGTCGTAGAGCTTGTCGTTGACGGTGATGGTCTCAACGGTCACGGGGTAGGTGGTGTCCCAGGCGCTGCGGGACAGGTAGGTGACCTTCTCGTCGTCGTTGACCCAGTAGTTGATGTCGGCGTCGTCAAAGGTGTTGGTGACGGTGACGCTGCTGTCGTAGCGGGACTGACGGTACTTCTCGGTGTCCACGGTGGCGTTGGTGGAGGTCCACTTGGCGGCCGCGGCGGTGTTGCCGGTGACCACGTTGCCGTCCTGGTCCACCAGCTTGCCGCTCACCTCGTCGCCGCACTTGAGGGCCAGAACGTTGTTCAGGGCCTCGTGGGCGCCGTTGCCGACGGCGAAGTAGTAGTCGCCGGCATCCAGGATGTAGCCCTTGGCGTTGTTGGCGTCATAGGAGGCCAGGAAGTAACCGGGCACCTCCAGGGTGACGGTCTCGGAGGCGCCGGCCGCCACGTCAACCTTGTCGTAGGCCAGCAGCTGGATGGAGGCCTTCTCGATGCCGTTCTCCTTGTCGTAGTCGGTGTAGGGGCTCTGGAAGTAGAGCTGGACGCTGGCCTTGCCGTCCATGTCGCCGGTGTTGGCCACGGTGACAGTGGCGGTGAAGGTGTCGGCGTCGGCGTCATACACCAGGCTGTCCATGGTGTACTCGTAGGTGGTGTAGGACAGGCCGAAGCCGAAGGGGAAGCAGACCTCCTCGGCGTAGTTCCAGCCGTCGGTGGACGCCTTGGCGCCCACGGAGGAGCTGGCGTTGCCCTGGCCCAGAACGGTGTCCTCATACCGGGTCTCGTAGTACTTGTAGCCCACGTAGATGCCCTCGTTGTAGGTCACGAAGCTGTCGCCGGCCGCCCGGGGCGTCTTGCTGCCGTAGTCATAGGAGTGCAGGCCGAAGTTCTCGGCGGAGGGGGCGGACAGGGAGTTGGCGGCAAAGGTATCCACCGTGTGGCCGGAGGGGTTGACCTCGCCGGTGATCACACGGACGGCGCCGGGCATGCCGTAGAAGCCGGGGTTGCCCACCCACAGCACGGCGTCCACGTCGTACTCCTCCAGCCAGTCCAGCTCCATGGCGAACACAGAGTTGAGGATCACAACGACCTTGTCGAACTTGCCGGAGTCCTTGATCATCTGGAAGATGGCCCGCTCGTCCTCGTCCAGCTCCAGCATCCGGGCGCCCTTGTCGTTGACCATGGCCAGGTCGTTGCCCTCAGTGGCGAAGCGGGAGAGGGTGACAAAGGCCACATCGCTGTAGTCGTCAAAGGAAGCCTGAACGCTGTCGGTGTAGACGGCGGGGTCATACTCGCCCACGTGGGACACGCTGCGGGCGCCGGGGTCCTCAGCGGAGGAGTAGGCGTCCAGCACCGTCTGGTTGACGTTGAAGCCGGCGCCCTTCAGGGCGTCCACCGGGGTCTGCTGATACTCCTTGTTGGTGGAGGAGCCGCCGGCGGTGCTCCGGAACACAGGGTCCACGCTGCCGCGGCCGAAGGCGGTCACGTTCCGCTCGTCCTCCGACAGGGGCAGAGCGTTGTCCTTGTTATAGAGCAGGACGCTGCCCTCTTCCTCTTCCTGCTCGCAGAAGTCGTAGGCAGCTTCAATGTACTTGGCATAGCCCTCGTCCGACAGGGAACCGTCGTCCGTGAACTCGGTTCCGCCGTAGGTAGCGCCGGAGCCCTCAATGCCCAGCGCGTGGTTGATCTCGCCCTCCTGCTGGAACGCGACGGCAGTCCCGGTCAAAGTAAGGTTTGCGATCAGGATTGCTGCACCAGCCAGTCCGAGCCAGCGCTGGGACTTTTTTGTGGTTGCCTTTCGTGCCATCAATTTGACCTCCTTAACACGTTTGGAACATGGCCGAACCCCTCTGAAAGCGGGCTGTGCACCGCCCGTTTTCGGAGGGTTCCGGCCCGGGGTGGCCGCGCCTCTTGCGGGGTGCGGCCGGGTCGGAAACGTTTCCTCTCTTTGCCTTGATACGACCATGATATTGAGATTCTCCCGGAGCGTCAATCGCTCTGGCACCATTGTCAAAAAATGCGTCGCAATCAGCAGAGGTGAAAAAAATATCCCCCCATATCCATGGGGGGGATACTCGTCTCCTGGCTCCGATTCAGCACGCTGCGCGGTCGGTTCGGGCAACCGTTCCCGCGCACGGAATCGTAATCAGCAAATAAAAAATTTCTTCTTCCACGAAATAATCGGCGGTCCCGCCGTACAGCTCGGCGATACTTTTTATGCTCTTTGTGCCGTATCCGTGGGAGGCCGCATCCTGCTTGGTGGTGACCAGAGCACCGTCCCGCACCACCGGCGGAACGGGCGTATAATTCTCCACACAGATGACCGCCATATCCGCCCGGCGGCAGATGGACAGGTTGATCACCTTCTTCTCCTTGTCCTCCACCTTGGCCAGGCACTCCATGGCGTTGTCGATGGCGTTGCCCAGCATGGAGTAGATGTGGTAGTGGGTCATGCCGGACAGGCAGCTGCCGTCCACCGAGCACACCAACTGGATGCCCGCCTGCTCGCACAGGCCGGATTTCTGGGTGAGGACGATGTCCAGAGCCTTGTTCCCTGTGTAGTAGCGCAGCCGGATGGCCTCCATCTCCTGCTCCAGCTTGGCCCGCTCCTCATCCGGGGCCCGGGAATACTGCTGCTTGAGGTCGTGGTAGCGGATATTGATCTTCTCCATCTCCTGTTTGGCCAGCTCGTACTGCTGCCTGTCGTTCTCCAGCATCTGCTCCAGGATCAGGTTCTCACTCTCCAGCCGCTTCATGCTGCAATTGGAGAACTCCATGGACAGCACGGCCACAGCGAAGAGCACGCAGAAGGCGTTGAGGGCCAGATAGCTGGTGAGATAGGTGGGGGCCGATGTGTCCAGATTCTGCTCCAGCAAAGAGCTGAGGTAGACCGCCACAAAGAGGAACAGTCCGGAGTAGATCACTGTCTTGCGCCGGTCGAACATGAGCT
The DNA here is from genome assembly GCF_944387275.1 of uncultured Pseudoflavonifractor sp. Taxonomy (GTDB): domain Bacteria; phylum Bacillota; class Clostridia; order Oscillospirales; family Oscillospiraceae; genus Pseudoflavonifractor; species Pseudoflavonifractor intestinihominis. Next base: position 43,147 of record NZ_CALXEG010000006.1, on the reverse strand, counting down.
GTCCCTCTTTGAAAAAGCGGCGGGTAAAGCCCAAAAAGATGGGCACGCACACCAGGACGTTGGCCAGCAGCAGCAGCAGCAGGGGATACCACTTCTGGATGGGGCCGCGGTGCAGCAGGCTCATCACGTCCATGTAGGCCAGCTTGCTGGTCATGTGCTGCACCGCGTAGGCGCAGGTGGCGGAGAACATGGCGTGGACGGGGCTGCAGTCAAAGCTCCGCCAGATCAGAAGGACCAGGAGAGCTGTATCCAGCAGCAGGGAGATGACATAGGTGGGCAAGGCGCTCCTCCACCCGTCCTTCATGAGGGCGGACTCCAGGTAGGCGACCGCGAACAGGAGGCCCACCCCCAGTACGGCGCGGAAGAGGAAATGGGGCCTGCGCCGGTTCCACGGCACAAACAGGCAGGTCGCGCCCAGCATTCCTATCTCGATCTGCCAGCGGAGGAGAAAGTCCAGGATCAACACGGATCACCCCATCCCTTTTTCGCCAGAAAACGGGAAAATTCCCTGGTGAATGCGTCCTTGTACGTCCTCCCCAAGGGCAGGGCCTCCTCCCCCAGGTAGACGTTCATGCGGCTCACCGCCGTGATATGCTCCAGATTGACCAGAAAGCTGGAGCTGCAGCGCACAAATCCCCGGGGCACCAGCAGATCGGTGGCCTCCTGCATGGTCCCGCGGGTCTTGACCACGGTGTCCCGGCCGGCCGAATCGCCCTGCATGTGGTAAAAAAGATAGTGCTGCTGGACCTCCACATACCGGATGGACGCCGCGTCCACCACCTTCGAGACTGTCCCGTCCTTGATCACGATCCGCCTCATCTCCGGCTGCTGTGCCCGCCGGGTCCGCTTCTCTATCACCTTCAGCGCCCGTTCCAGGTACAGCCGGAGGGGGTACCACTGCACCGGCTTTACCAGAAAGCCCAGGGCGGAGACGCTGTACCCGTTCAGGGCGAACTGCTCCAGATTGGTGCAGAAGATCAGGATGATCTCTCCGTTCGTCTCCCGGATCCGCTCGGCCAGCTCCATCCCTGTCATTTTGGGCATGTCGATGTCCATGTATAGGATGTCGCAGTCGTTGTTCGGGTCGGCCAGGTAGGCCTGCGCGCTGTCAAACTCCTGTATCTCGAACTCCACCTGGTACTCTTCTTCAAACCGTCTGATCGCGGCCCGCAGCTGCTCTCTGGCCTCTTTTTCGTCATCCACGATCCCAATCCTTACCACAGGGATCCCCCCATATGCCTTGTGTCGGAGAGCCCGTCTCCAGGAAGGCGGCCTCAAAATCAGTTTACAATTGATATTATAATATACTAATCGCCCAACTTCGTCAACGTTTTTTGTTATTTTCGCCAAAAAGTGGCATGTTTTTTATGTTTTTGTCCGCGAAATCCCGCCATTTCCGCCCCACGCCGTCCTGGAAACGGCCGGCTGGAAAAAAGGCGAGGCGCGCGGCATACACCGCGCGCCTCGCCTTTTTCAGAGCACCGTCCGGGGTCTTCCGGTCCGGATGGCCCAGGGGTTACTGCATGCCGTTCTCGTAGGCCTGGATCATCTTCTTGACCATCTGGCCGCCCACGGAGCCGGCCTCACGGGAGGTCAGGTCACCGTTGTAGCCCTGCTTCAGGTTGACGCCCACCTCGGAGGCGGCCTCCATCTTGAACTTGTCGAGAGCCTCACGGGCGCTGGGGACAACAGCCTTGTTGGAACTGGTCATAGCTTGTGCATCTCCTTGTGTTTAAGTTTGTTGGATTGAGAATCCGAACATAGCTTTGCCCCGTGAGATTTTTATATTCGCCCCCGCTTGCGCCAAATTTTTGCAGCACACGCCCTGTTTCATTTTAAAATGCGCGGCGCGCTCCCCTGTTTATTGCCCCGCTCTCAGGGAAAAATACTGCTCCCGCCGGTCCCGGCCGCCGAAGAGGTTGTTGTACTGCACCTGCCGGTACTGCTCGATCAGGCCGGTATACTCATTCTGCTCCAGGTGGCTGTACGCGTGGCCGCTGGTGTCCGTGTACCCCACAAAGGTCATGGCAGGCAGCTGCTCCTGCACGTCCCAGAGGAAATTGTCCCAGGCCGTGCCCTCCAGCCCGGCGCAGCGCAGCACGTACAGGGCCAGAAAGTTCAGACTGGTCACCTGGGGCACCTCCTCCGGAAGGGGATAGTTGGCCCAAACCACAAAGGGCACCTGGTATTTGCCCATGTACTGCTCCATGGTCATCTCCCCCTGGGTGACGCCGTAGGCCTTGTCCAGGAATTCCTGCTCCACCGAGGGCTGATGGTCGCCGAACATGACTAAAATGGTGGGCTCGTCCAGCTGGGAGAGGTACTCGATCAGCGTGCGGAAGGCCTGGTCGCTCTTGTTGGCCAGGGTGAGGTACTGCTCCGCCATGGGGTACTTCCCCGGCTCGTCGGCCACCGTCACCTCCGCCGGGTAGTCCTCCACGGTGTAGCTGCCGTGGTTCTGAATGGTGACGTTGAAAAGGAACAGGGGTTTGTCCGCCTCCTTGTGCTCCAGCTCCCATATGACCTGCTCGAAGTCCGACTGGTCGCTCACATAGCCGTGCTCCATAGTCTGGGGCACGGCCATATCGTCGCCGCATTTGAAGCTGTCAAAGCCCAGCAGGGGATAGGCCCGGTCCCGCTGCCAGGAGGTGCGGGTGCCCGGGTGAAAGGCCAGGGTGCTGTACCCCTGCTCCTTGAGCAGGGATGCCAGGGAATAGGTGGGCTCCAGCACATACTGCTGATAGGGGATGCTGCCGGAGGGGAGAAAGGCCATGGAGTTGCCGGTGAGAAATTCAAACTCGCTGGCGCTGGTGCCCGCGCCAAACACGGAGGTATAGGCGTGGCCGAATACCCCGTTGTCCAGAGTGCTGACATAGTCCACCACGCTCTCGCTCAGGTCCAGATTGCCGAAGAACTCAAAATCCGCCCAGGACTCGTTCATAATGGCGATCACGTTGGGCCGCTCCGGGACGGCCGCCGTTCCTGTCGGGCCAGACGCCTGGGACATGAGCCGGTCCACGCCCTCCGGCGAGGTGTCCGCCGGCTTGTCCACCTCCAGGAACTCGGTGTTGCGCAGGAAGGTGGCCAGGCAGCCGCTGGCGCGGTAGGACCCGGCAGGGTCCCACACGTCGGTGACCACCCCCAGCTCTCCCAGCCGACTGGTGGGAAGCAGGAAAAACAGGCAGGCCAGCCCGGCGCAGGCCACCCCCAGCCGGGCCTTCCAGCCCGTCAGCCGCAGCTTGCTCCGCACCTGCTTCCGTCTCAGTCCCCACACCAGTGCCGCGGCCAGGGCAGCCGCCAGGCACATCTGCCAGGTGGGGACAAAGCGGTAGCTCCCCGCCACGTCGGCTGCGGTACCCAGGGCAGAGAAGTCCCAGGGCAGGATGGGCGTGCCCCGGAAGAGGTTGACAAAATAGTTGGCCGCGCCCCAGGCGCCCGCCGCGATGTGGATGCCGCAGCAGCAGCGCCTTACCTGCCCGGTCAGGCCGCACAGCGGCCAGTAGAGCAGGGCGATACAGAGGGCATTGGCCGCTGCCGCAGGTAGCGGCATGGCCCACGGCGGCACGCCGTAGGCCAGCTGCATCAGCCACACCGCGGTAAAGGGCGTCAGCAGCAGCACCGCCAGCAGCACCGCCCACCGGCGGCTGTCCGGGAGTACGGCACAGCGCGCTTCCGACTCTGTCCCCGCCCCATATGTTCTCTCTCGTCTCAGCAGTTGGTTCATTTGTACGATTTCCCCCGCAAAAGGATGTAAGATGTTATTATAGCGTAAGAATCAGATTCTGTCAAAGACGGTCTCCCACAGCGGGGAGACCGTCTCAGGCTGTCGAAAAAGTCCAAGAACTTTTTCGACAGCCTGAAAAATGCCGTTACTTTTGTACCGTACAGCGGTACAAAAGTCCTCGCTCTGCTCGCCGCAACCCTTGCATCGCAAGGCTTGCGGGGCATTCGATTCCATTCGAGGCGGGCGGCTGCCCCCTCGAACTCCCCCGCCGCAATCCAGGCCATCGCGTTTGAACAGAGATTTTTCGACATGCTGAGACGGTCTCCCACAGCGGGGAGACCGTCTCTGTTCTGCGGTCAGAGGGACGCCTGTTGAGTCTGCTCCGGCAGGATAGCCGCTCCCGCCGGCTCCAGCTTCATCACCGACACCTCAAAGGCGGTGCGGGTCAGGTTCTGTCCGTTCTCCACCTTGATGTACTGCCGGCTCTGAAGCCGGCCCTCCAGCCGTACGCCGTCCCCCACGCTGAGGGAGGCGCACCGCTGGGCCAGGGAACCCCACACGATGCAGGGCAGGTAGTCCGCCCGGCCGTACCGGCGGTTCACCGCCAGCATCAGGTCGCAGATGTCCCGGCCAAGCGGAGTTCGGCGGAGCACCGGCGGCTTGCACAGCACCCCGGCCAGGGACAGGTCGTTGGCGTGCTCCCCCTCCGCCCGGCGCAGGCTGCGGGCAAAGAGGGTGATGACCAGCCGGCTGCCCCGGCCGCTCTTGTTGTTGAAGGAGCGGACCTCCCCCTCGATCTCCAACTCTGTCCCCGGCGTCACCGGGCACTGCTCCAGCTGCCCGGCGGAGACCACCACGTTGAGCCGGTCCTCCGCGCCGGACAGCCGCTCCACCCGCAGGGGGAAGGTCCAGTAGGTGACGCCCCGGTTCTCGTGGGAGACCACAGGCGCCGCCACCGCCTCGCCCCGCAGGAAGGCATGGTTCTCGTTCCAGTCTGTCTGCATACCAATCCACACTCCCGTGTCGTTTCTCAGGATGTGAGATATATATGCAGGTTTGTCCCTCACTATGACCACGCCCTCAGCCTCCGTATTCCGCGGCAAAGGCCAGCAGTCCCGCCCGGTCCCGGGGCGCCACCTTGACGGCGTGGAGCTCATTGCCCGGGGGCACCAGCTCCTTCAGCGGCTCCAGCTCAGGGGCGTGCTCCAGGTCCAGGCCGTCCACATACAGCAGCACCCGCTTGCCAGTGAAGGGGTGGGTCTCCAGATACCGGCGCAGCGGCCGGGCGGTCTCCCCCAGGTAGACGGGGGTGCCGAACACCAGCAGGTCGTAGTCTCCGGGCGCATAGGGCAGGTCCTCCGAGGGGTGGTTCACCGTCACGGCATAGCCCATCTCCGCCAGGCGGGCGGCCAGCGCCTCCGCCTGGGGCACGTTGCGCCTGGCGTTGGAGGGCTGGTACAGGAGCAGGGCCTTCCGCTCCCCCTGCCCCACCCGCTTTTCCGCCCAGCGGCGGCGGCTGTCCCGGAGGCCGGCGGTCAGCTTGAAGAAAATCAGCGTCCCCACCGCCGCCGCGGCCAGCAGGGCCAGAATGACGCGCAGTATGTTGAGCAGCAATTCCATGGACAATATCCTCCTTCTCCCAGGTACCGCCAAGCATAGCAGAGTAATCTTATTTCTTCCATAGGTGTTTTATTAAAATAAGTTAAAGCTTTGCTGTATGGCCCGGGGCTTGACATTCTCCCTCGCCCTCCCTATGATGAGAGCAGCTACCTCCGCAGAACATGACAGATCTACGTCAGGGAGGCGATATTCTTGTCCCCATCCACCAATGCCCGGCTCTCCGGCCCGGACGTCCTGCGCAACGGGTCCATGCTGATGGTGGTCCTGCTCCACATCTCCGGCGTGGGCGGCCTGCTCTCCGCCCTGCCGCCCGGCTCCCTCCGCTGGTGGGCCCTCTGGAGCCTGGAGGCCCTGTGCTCCTGCGCGGTGAACTGCTACGGCCTGCTCAGCGGTTACCTGGGCGTGGGACGGAGGCACCCCCTCTCCCGGCTGGGCGCCCTCTGGCTCCAGGCGGCGTTTTACTCCGCCGCGCTCACGGTCCTGTTCGGCCTGCTTGACCCCGGCTCTCTCCGTGTCCGGGACATGATCGCGCCCTTTTTTCCGGTGCTCAACGGCACCTACTGGTATTTCAGCGCCTATTTCGCCCTTTTCCTGCTGATGCCCTTCCTGGACAGCGCCCTCACCGCCCTGTCCCCTGCTTCTGCCAAACGGCTGGTTCTGGCGCTGATTGCTGTCTTTTCCCTGGCCGATTTCATCTCCCCGGAGGAGATTTTCTCCACCCGGGGCGGGTACAGCGTGGCCTGGCTGGCGGTGCTCTACCTGCTGGGCGGATACCTGCGGCTCCATCCCCCCGCCCGCCTGCCCCAGCCCTGGCTGCTGCTGGCCGGATATGCGGGATTCTCTCTGCTCGCCCTGGCGGGCAAGACCTTCGGCGTATCCCAGCCCGGTGCCTTTTTTAAATGGGGGATCCTCCTGTCCTACACCTCTCCCCTCATCCTTCTGGCCGCCCTGTGCCTGTTCCTGGCCCTGTGCCGTATGCCTGCCCTGCCCGCTCCCATAGCCCGGGTGATGTCCTTCTGCGCGCCCCTGTCCTTCGGCGTGTACCTGCTCCACACCCACCCGCTTGTGTGGTCCCACCTGCTGGCGGGCCGGACCGCATTTCTGGCCCAACTCTCCACGCCCCTGTGCCTGGCCGGAGCCCTGGCCATCGGTCTGGCCATCTTTATCGCGGGCATCGGCGTGGACTATGTGCGCAGCCTGATCTTCCGGGCGGGTGGGCGTGTCATCGGTCGCCTCCGTACGGGTCGCGGCACGCCGGTAAATTGACTTTCCCCGCTATATCGGCTAAAATAGTACCTACTTTTTGAAAAGGCGGTGACTCCGTGACCTTCCTCACGCCGCAGTTCTTCTGCTTCTTTCCCGTGACGGCGCTGGTCTTTTTCCTGCTGCCTCAGCGGGCCCGCAACCCCTGGCTGCTGCTGGCCAGCTGGTTCTTCTACCTGTGCGCCAAGCCAGTATATCTCACCTTTCTGCTCTTCACCATCGCCGCATCCTACCTGACCGGGCGGCTGCTGGAGCGGAAGAAAAGCAAGGGCGCCCTGGCGGCCTGCCTGGTGATCCTGGGCCTGCTGCTGTTCGTGTTCAAGTACCTGAACTTCGCCCTGTCCCTGGTAGGGCGGGGCCTGGGCGCTCTGGGCTTCTCCTTCTCGGCCCCGGTGCTGGACATCCTGATGCCCGTGGGCATCTCCTTCTACCTGTTCCAGGCCATGGGGTACGTCATCGACGTGTACCGGGGCAAGGTTCCGGCGGAGCGGGATCTGCTCCTCTACGCCCTGTTTCTCTCCTTCTTCCCCCACATCGTCTCCGGCCCCATTGCCCGGGCGGACCAGCTGCTGCCCCAGTTCCGCTCGGAGCACCGGTTCGACTGGGACGAGTTCCGGGCCGGACTGTTCCGGTTCCTGTGGGGCGCATTCAAGAAGCTGGTGCTGGCTGACCGGCTGGCCGTGCTGGTGAACACCATCTTTACCGCGCCCCAGGACTTCGGCGCCCTCCAGCTGGCGGGGGCCGCCGTGGCCTTCTCCCTCCAGCTCTACTGTGACTTCTCCTCCTACTCCGACATGGCCCTGGGCACCGCCCGGGCCATGGGCTTCTCCCTGATAGAGAACTTCCGCACCCCCTTCTTCTCCCGCTCCATCGCGGAGTTCTGGCGGCGGTGGCACATGTCCCTGTCCTTCTGGTTCCGGGACTACCTCTATATCCCCCTGGGCGGCTCCCGGCGGGGCACGGCCCGGAAGTACCTGAACGTGCTCATCGTCTTTGCCGTCAGCGGGCTGTGGCACGGCGCGGCCATGACCTTTGTGGTGTGGGGACTGCTCAACGGCCTGTATCAGGTCATCGGCGGCGTCACCGCCCCTCTCCGGGGCAAGGTCCACAGCGCCCTCCATCTGAAAGAGGACGGCTGGCCCCTGCGGCTGTGGCAGATTTTCTGCACCTTCCTGCTGGCCACAGCGGCCTTTGTGTTCTTCAAGGCCGGATCGGTGTCCACCGGGCTGGACATTCTGTCCGGCATGCTCCACGGGCCCCTGTGGGTCTTCACCAGCATGGGTCTGGACCGTTGGGAGCTGCTGGCGGCCCTCTTCGGGCTGGTGGTACTGCTGGTCGTGGACCTGCGGTCGGTCAACCACGACATCACCGCCGACTACCTCTCCGCCCCCCGCCCGGCGCGGTGGCTGGCGCTGTGGTTCCTGCTCTTCTCCTGCGTGGTGCTGGGCAGCTACGGCGCAGGGTACGACGCCCAGTCTTTTATCTATGGCTTCAGCTTCTGACCGGAAGGAGGACCCGGCTTGAAATCTCGTTTTCTCCGCAGGGAACTGCCGCTGGCCGCGGTTTTCCTGCTCATCACCGCTCTGCTGCTCAACTTCGCCTCCGACGTGCTCCGCCCCGCCCACACGGACTACGGCTCCACCTGGAGCTCCTTCCGGGCCGAGCCGGAGGACAGCCTGGACGTCATCTACCTGGGCAGCTCCTACGCCTACTGCGACTTCAACCCCTCCGTCATCTACGGCAGCTCCGGCCTGACGGGGTACGTGATGGGCGGCTCGGAGCAGACCCTGTCCATCACCTACTGGTACCTGAAGGAGGTCTTCAAGACCCAGTCCCCCTCCGCGGTGGTGCTGGAGGCCACCTCTCTCTTCTTCGCACAGTACCAGAACTACACCCAGCTCAACATCGACCTGATGCCCTTCTCCCTCAACAAGCTGGGGGCCATCTTCACCGCCGCCGAGCCGGACCTGCGCACCGGGCTGCTCTTTGACCTGTGGTTCTACCACGGACGCTGGTCGGAGATCCGCCCTGGGGACGTGAAGCGGGCCCTGTTCCCCATCCAGCGGGACTATCTGAAGGGGTACACCGCCATCGACGAGGTGAAGGAGGGGGTGGGAGTCGAACCCTATGTGGCCGACCGGGAGATCTCGGACGAGGACTACGCCTCCAACCTGTCCTGGCTGGGCAAAATTCTGGACCTGTGCCAGGAGCATGGGGCCACTCCCATCATCACCTTCAACCCCACCTACACCCGCTGCACCCAGGAGACCTACGAGCGCATCGGCCGGGAAATCCAGGCTCTGGACGAGAACGTGATCTTCTGCAACTGGAGCGAGATGTTTGAGGAGATCGGGCTGGTGCCCACCCTCCACCTCTACGACGGCGGCCACCTGAACCAGGACGGCGCGGCCGTCTTCTCCGCCTGGCTGGGGGAGTACCTGACTGATGATGTGGGCCTGGTCCCCCGGAAGCAGACCTCCGCCAACACCGCCCACTGGCAGGAATCGGCACAGTGGTGGCAGGACTATCTGGCGCAGTAGTCAGGACCCCCGGCTGAGCTGGGGGGCGTCGTTACGCTAAAGCTAACCAGTACAAAGCAGGCGCATTGGAACATTCCAACGCGCCTGCTCTTATTTCTATATTCAAACCGGCGGCATAAGCATACAAAACTGTTCTCTAGGCCCTCCGGAAATTTCGTCCCGCCGGTTTAAAATATTTTGCAGATATCTCGTCCTGATTCCCTGGTTTCCCCCTAATCGTCCTGTCTGAAGATTGACTTTCCCCGATAAATGCACTATGATAATCCGGTGTCTGTTTTCACAATATCTTTCATAAAGATGTAAGGAGGATTTCCTGTGAAGGAGAGAGAGACCTTTGCCTCCCGTCTGGGCTTTGTGCTCATTTCGGCGGGATGTGCCATCGGTTTGGGAAACGTGTGGCGCTTTCCCTACATTGTGGGCAAGTACGGCGGCGCCGCCTTTGTGCTCATCTACCTGGTATTTCTGGTGATTCTGGGCCTGCCCATCATGGCCATGGAGTTCTCTGTGGGCCGCGCCAGCCGCCAGAGTATCGCCACCAGTTTCCACAAGCTGGAGCCCAAGGGCACCAAGTGGCACTGGTACAGCTGGTTCGGCATGGCGGGCAACTACATGCTGATGATGTTCTACACCACAGTGGCCGGCTGGATGATCCTCTACTGCATCAAGATGGCCAAGGGCGACTTTGTGGGCGCTGACCCCCAGGCCGTCCAGGACATCTACTACGGCATGCTGTCCAACCCGGGGCTCATGCTCATCTTCATGATCATTGTGGTACTCATCGGCATGGGCGTGTGTTCCCTGGGCCTTCAGGACGGCGTGGAGAAGATCACCAAGGTGATGATGGTGCTGCTGCTGGCCATCCTGATCGTGCTGGTGGTCCGGTCGGTCACCCTGGAGAACGCGGTCCAGGGCCTGGAGTTCTACCTCAAGCCCAACTTTCACAACCTGATGTACGACGCCAACGGCAACTTCATCCTGGGCGAGGCCATCTTTGCCGCCATGGGGCAGTCCTTCTTCACCCTGTCCCTGGGCATCGGCGCCATGGCCATCTTCGGCAGCTACATCGGCAAGGAGCACCGCCTCATGGGCGAGGCCATCAACGTGGGCATCCTGGACACCTTTGTGGCCTTTGTGGTGGGTCTGGTCATCTTCCCCTCCGCCTTCGCCTTCGGCATCCAGCCCGACAGCGGCCCCAACCTGATCTTCCTCACCCTGCCCAACGTGTTCAACTCCATGCCTCTGGGCCGGCTGTGGGGCGCGCTGTTCTTCGTGTTCATGTCCTTCGCCGCCCTGTCCACGGTCATCGCCGTATTCCAGAACATCATCTCCTTCCCCATGGACAAGTGGGGGTGGAGCCACAAAAAGTCGGTACTGGTGAACCTGGTGGTCATCATCATCCTCAGCCTGCCCTGCCTGCTGGGCTTCAACCTGTGGTCCGGCTTCCAGCCCTTCGGGGACGGCAGCGTGGTCATGGATCTGGAGGACTTTGTCCTGTCGGACAACCTGCTCCCCCTGGGCAGCCTGGTGTATCTGCTCTTCTGCGTCTCCAGGCAGGGCTGGGGCTGGGACAATTTCCTGGCCGAGGCGGACGCAGGCGACGGCATCCGCTTCCCCGCCCGGTTCCGTCCCTACTTCCGCTATGTGCTGCCCCTGCTGGTGCTCATCATCTTTGTCATGGGCTACTGGAACAAGTTCGGCGCCTCTTTCATGGCCCTCTTCTCCTGAGACGTACAGAAAAAAGCGGCAGTCCGGTTAAAACCGGACTGCCGCTTTTGTTTCAATTCAGGAACCCAGGCTGTCGTAGTAGACCACCAGCCAGTCCAGATTGGTAAAGTCGTCCTCGCTCAGGTAGTAGTAGCCTTCCTCGTCAGGCTGGACCTGCACCAGGATGGAGGTCTCGTCCATGTAGCCCAGAGAGGGGATCAGGGACTCCAGCAGGTCGGCCAGGCCCTGGCCGTAGTCGGCGTCGTAGGTATTGACATACCAGTCCGAATACGCTTCGTCCGTCATGGAGTCAATGTCCACGTCGGCGTACTTGGCCTCAAAGGTCTCGGAGAAGGCGGGGTAGGCGTCGTTGAGCTGGTCGATGATGTCGATGGGCCGCACCGTCACCTTGACGGAGTAGCTGCCGTCGTCCATCCTGCTGGCCTCCTGGACGGTGTAGTCCGCCTTGGCGAAGATCTGGCGGTAGGCCTCGGCAAAGCGGGCAGTCAGCTCGTCGGTGGGATACTCGATGCCCAGGCTGCTCATCAGATACTGGGCCTCGTTGAGCATCTTGTCATCATATGCCTGCTGGCACTCCTCCTCACTGGAGTCGGTCACCAGCTTCAGGTACTCCTGGTACTCGCCCTTGTAGATCACGTCCATCTGGGCCTTGACGTAGTCCACCGCGTCCTGCTTGGTGACGCCTCCGCCCAAAAGGCCGCAGGCGGTCAGGCACAGGACAAGGGACAGGGCCAGGGTGAGCAGTGTGAGCTTGCGCAGTTTCTTCATTCTCAGTTCCTCCATTCTCTGTATGTGACACAGACATCCAGAGGGAGGTTCCGGCGCTTCAGGCAGGCCGGAACGACTCCGCTCTGTCTATGCGCGGGGAAAGGGAATCGGCCCGGCAGGTCGTCCTGGGCAGCGGTCAGCCGCACAGCTCGGCGATGGCCTGGGCAAAGATCTTGCAGGAGAGCACCAGGTCGGCCACAGGGATGCGCTCGTTGGGACCGTGCATGCGGGGATCGGCGCCGGGCAGCTCGCAGCCGAAGGCCACGCCGCCGGGGATGTCGTGGACATAGGTGCCGCCGCCGATGGCCAGGGGCTTGGCGTCCTTCACGCCGGTGTAGTTCTCATAGCAGGCCAGCAGGGTGCGGACAAAGGGGGAGTTGGCGTCGGTGTGGTGGACGCTGGTCATGTCCCCGTCGCCGGTGACGGTGATGCCGCGGGCGGCGAAGGAGGCCTCGCAGGCCTTCTTGCAGTTGTCCTCGTTGGCGCAGATGGGGAAGCGCACGTCGAACTTGGCGCTGAAGCCGGTCTCATCCAGGGTCATGAGGGCCAGGTTCAGGGTCAGGGGGCCGGACAGCTCGTCGGCCTGGGCGATGCCCAGGGCCTTGCCGCGGGTATCCCCGTGGGGGAAGAGGGTGTGCATGGACTTGATGGCGGCGGTGCTGCTGCAGTCGGCCAGAGGCAGACGGTCCAGCAGGGTCAGCAGGGCGGTGATGGCGTTGTTGCCGCCGTCAGGGCTGGCGGCGTGGGCGTTCTTGCCCGCGCAGAGGATGAGGGTCCCCTCTTCCGCCGCCTCCAGGGTGAAGGTGGCGCCGGTCTCCGCGGCGGTCTGCTGGGCGGCGGCCTCCAGGTCGGCGGCGGACACGCCCACCACCAGGGCCTGGGACTCCGGCGGCACCACGTTGGTGCGGAAGCCGCCCTTCAGCCCGGTCACCCGGGGCAGGACCTCGGACTTGGCCCAGGTGCTGCCGAAGTCGGGGTGGTAGTGGCCCTTCTCGATGTTGATGACGGGGAAATCCGCGTCGGGGGAGAAGGTGTACTTGGCGTAGGGCTCGGTGGCGTAGTAGTGGGCGATGTCCTCGGAGCCGGACTCCTCGTCGGTGCCCAGGATCATGCGGGCGGAGTGGTTCAGAGGCAGGCCCAGGTCCTTCACGCACTTCATGGCGAACAGGGCCGCCACAGCGGGGCCCTTGTCGTCGGCCACGCCCCGGCCGTAGAGCACGCCGTCCTTCTCCACCGGGCCGTAGGGGTCGGTATCCCAGCCCTTGCCCTCGCCCACCACGTCCATGTGGGCCAGGATGTGGAGGATGGTGTCCTTGTCGTTGAGCTCGGCGGTGCCCACGTAGCCGTCGTGGTTCCTGGTGGCAAAGCCCAGCTCATCGCACAGCTTCAGGGCCTCGTCCAGCGCCCGGGCAGGGCCCTCGCCGAAGGGCATGCCCGGCTGGGCCTCCCCCTTCACGCTGCGGACGGACACCAGACGGCACACCGCCGCCACCAGTTCCCGCTGCTTGGCGGGGTCGTCAAAATAGGCACGGATCTGCTCCTCGTATTTCATCATGAAATTTCCTCCTTCTCTCCGGCCTGGCCGGGTATGAGCTCTATTTCTCCTCTTCCTCCCCGCCGCCGGTCAGCTCTCCCAGGTATTTGTACACCGTGTACCGGGACACCTGGAGCCGCCGGGCCACAAAGGGCACCGACTTGCGGAAGGAAAAGGCGTTTTTCTGATCCAGCAGGGCAATGATCTTCATCCGGTCCTTTTTGGTCAGGGCGGACACCGGCTTGCCCACAACGCTGAGGCACTCGTCAAAGATGGCGGAGAGCTGGCTGTCTCCGCCCCGCCACATGGCGCTCTGGAGGTCTGCCTCGGCGCTCATCAGGTCCACCAGGATCCGGTTTGCGTACACCAGAGAGGTGTAGTCAAAATTGATGCCCAGGGCCAGATTGTACCCGTCCCCGATCAGGTGGAAGGTACTGCTCTTGATCTGCTGGCCGCTGGGGGTGGTGGCGTACAGATTGACGAAGTCGGTCACCAGGGCGGTCTCATCCAGGGCCAGGTCGGTGCCCAGGATGTCCATGGTGGAGCCAACGGTCCGCCCGGAGATATGTCCGTTATAGATGGACAGGATGGGGTGGGTGGGGTCCCCCATATCGTGGACCAGGGTCTCGCAGGAGCTGCCGAACATCTCCGCAATGCCCCGGGCGGTCCGATCCAGAAATTCAAAAGCTTCTTCCCGTGTCATTGCAGTTCCTCCCTCCGGAGATCCGGGACGCCGGCCAGCCTGCCGTATTGCATAGCTAAAGTATCAATATTGTACCTCCGGAGGCGGGAAAAAGCAAGGGATTTGCAGGCCGCCCCGCCGCGTCCGGCTGCCGGGTGTTTCTGAGGCAAAAACAGGCCTGACGCCGCCGGAAAACCGGGCGGTATCAGGCCTGAAAACGGTTCCCTTGCCTATGGATAGGCGTTGGAGTAGCTCTTTCCCGGCTCCAGCGAAATGTGCCGGGCGGCAAACAGCTCCTCCACGGTGACAAACAGATAGCCCTGGGCGTGGAGCCGGTCCACGATCTGGAGCGCCGCGTCCACCGAGGCAGGGAAGATGTCATGCATGAGAATGATTGCCCCGTCCCTGGCCTGGGACACCACCTCCTCCACCTCACGGGGGGTGTTCTGATCCCGCCAGTCCTCCGGATCGATGGACCAGATGATGATGGGGCACTCCGCCCAGGCCTTCACCGAGGCGTCCGTCATGCCGTAGGGCGGCCGGAGAAGGAAGTCCCCGTGGCCCAGCACAGTGGAGAGCAGCGCTCTGGTGCGGCCCACCTGGGCGTCAAAGTCCGCCCGGTTCAGCCCGGTGAGCGCCACGTGGTCGTAGGTGTGGATGCCCACCTGGTGCCCCTCCGCCTCCATGCGCCGGACCACGTCCTCATTTCCCTCCACCTGGGCGCCGATGAGGAAAAAGGTGGCGTGGACCCCCCGTTCCGCCAGGCCGTCCAGCAGGGCGGTGGTGGTGGAGCGCCGGGGTCCGTCGTCAAAGGTGAGGGCGATAAGCTTCTGCTCCCCATCCTCAGGCAGCAGGGGCACCTCCGCCTCCGCCGTGACGGCGGCAGGCAAAGCGGCCCTCAGCGCCGCCCCCGCCAAAAGGGCCAGCGCCAGGACCGCCGCGCCGCTCATCAGAGCGAATCTCTGCCTTTTCCGCCTGTATTCCATCCCGTCCGCCGCCTTTCTGTCCGTTCAGAGACAGTATGTGCGGCAGCGGGCTTTTTTTGTGATGCAATTTTTTCTTTTTACTGTCCGTCCCTGGGGTCCTGGTCTCCTTCCAGGGTGAGGAAATACCGGTAGTAGGGCAGCAGCCACTCAAAGCCCTCCAGCAGTACGTCGGGCAGCTCCGGCGTGAAGAGCACGCCGCCGTTGGAGCACTCCCGGGAGAGCACCAGCCCCTTCCGGTTGTACCAGGGCGCCAGCAGCGGGGTGGTCTGCCCCTTGGGCCGCTTGTACTCCTCCCCCTCCAGCACGAACAGGTCCTGCTTATCGAAGGCCCGGGCCAGCTTCTCAAAGGGCTTGGGGTCCCGGTCCAGCCGGGCGCGGAACTTGGCCATGGTCAGGGCGCTGGCGCACCAGTAGCCCAGTCCGTAGCTCCACGCCTCCGGCCCCAGTTCAAACCAGAAGGTGGGACGGCCGGTCCACTGCTCGCATCCTGGACGCTCTATGGACAGCCACAGGTGGTCCTTGTAGGGCCCCCGTCCGTGGAGCCGCCGGGCGTCCCGGTAGATGCGGGACACCTTGAGCACCAGCCCCAGGTCCCCGTGCCGCTGCGTCATGCCGTCAAACACCTGCCGCCCCAGTTCCCGCATGGGGTTGTAGAAATAGGTGAGGTATTCCTCCTTGTGGGCCTCAAACCAGGCCTTTTCGTTGTTGAAGCGGATGCCCCACATAAAATCTATCGTCTCGTCGCTGAAGCCCTGGAACACAGGCGTTCTCCTTTCTCTTCGCCGCAGTCAATTTACATAATTTATATTATGATTACTTCCCTGCCTTGGCCGCAGCCACAAACGCCCGGAACAGGGGGTGGGCCTTGTTGGGACGGGAGGCGGCATGCCGCCTCATCTTATGTCCCCACTCGCTCCCGGCTCCGCCGGAACCGCTCGGGGATGACACGAGCCGTCCCGCGTCCGCATCTCAGCACTTCTGCTTTTCCTTCGCCGCGGCCACAAATGCCCGGAACAGGGGGTAGGCCTTGTTGGGACGGGAGGCGGCATGCCGCCTCATCTTATGTCCCCACTCGCTCCCGGCTCCGCCGGAACCGCTCGGGGATGACACGAGCCGTCCCGCGTCCGCATCTCAGCACTTCTGCTTTTCCTTCGCCGCGGCCACAAACGCCCGGAACAGGGGGTGGGCCTTGTTGGGACGGCTCTTGAACTCCGGGTGGTACTGCACGCCCACGAACCAGGGGTGACCGGGCAGCTCCACGGTCTCCACCAGGCTGCCGTCCGGGGACAGGCCGGAGAGCACCAGTCCCTTGGCCGTCAGGGTCTCCCGGTACTCGTTGTTGAACTCATAGCGGTGGCGGTGCCGCTCGGAGATCATCTCCTGGCCATAGGCCTGGCGGATCTTGGTGTTCTCCTCCTTCAGGCGGCAGGGGTAGGCCCCCAGGCGCATGGTGCCGCCCTTCTCGGTCACGTTCCGCTGCTCGTCCATCAGGGCGATGACAGGGTAGGGAGTGACCGGGTCCAGCTCGGCGGAATGGGCGCCGGTGAGGCCGGCCACGTGGCGGGCAAACTCCACCACCGCCATCTGCATGCCCAGGCAGATGCCAAAGAAGGGCACATTGTGCTCCCGGGCATACCGGATGGCGGAGATCTTGCCCTCCACACCCCGGCTGCCGAAGCCGCCGGGCACCAGAATGCCGTCGCAGTCCTTCAGCTGATCGGCCGCGTTCTCGTCGGTGACGTGCTCTGCGTCCACCCACTTGATGTCCACCTTCACGTCGTTCTCAATGCCGCCGTGGGTCAGGGCCTCAGCCACCGACAGATAGGCGTCGTGGAGGGCCACATACTTGCCCACCAGGGCGATGCGCACAGTGCCCGTGGGGTGCTTGGCCCGCTCCACCATGGCCTGCCACTCGGTCAGGTCGGGGGAGATATCGGTCAGGCTCAGCCGGCGGCACACCGCCCGGGCCAGTCCCTCCGCCTCCAGCATGAGGGGCACCTCGTAGAGGATGGGGGCGGTCAGGTTGGGGATCACGTTCTCCGGGGCAATGTTGCAGAACAGGGCGATCTTCTCCTGCAGGTCGCGGGGCACAGGGCTGTCGCTCCGGGCCAGGATCACGTCGGGCTGGATGCCCAGGCCCAGCAGCTCCTTCACCGAGTGCTGGGTGGGCTTGCTCTTGAGCTCGCCGGTGCCCGGGATGGACACGATCAGGGACACGTGGAGGTACATCACGTCCTGCCGGCCCACCTCCTGGCCCACCTGACGGATGGCCTCCAGGAAGGGCTGGGACTCGATGTCGCCCACGGTGCCGCCGATCTCGGTGATGACCACGTCCGCCATGCCCGACCGGCCCACCCGGTAGATCCGGTTCTTGATCTCGTCGGTGATGTGGGGGATGACCTGGATGGTGCCGCCCAGATAGTCGCCGCTCCGCTCCCGGCTCAGCACGGTCCAGTACACCTTGCCCGAGGTGACCGAGGAGTTGACGGTGAGGTTTTCGTCAGTAAAGCGCTCGTAGTGGCCCAGGTCCAGGTCGGTCTCGGCGCCGTCGTCGGTGACAAATACCTCGCCGTGCTGGTAAGGGTTCATGGTGCCCGGGTCCACGTTCAGATAGGGATCGAACTTCTGGAGGGCCACCCGCAGCCCCCGCTGCTTGAGCAGGCGCCCCAGGGACGCCGCCGCGATGCCCTTACCCAGCCCGGAGACCACGCCGCCGGTGACAAAGATGTACTTCACTGCCATGTTATATTCCTCCCATCAATGGATGGGACCCCATTGTCCCGGGACGCCCTTGTCCCTGTTTTTTCTCTCATTCTCCGTTTTTTATTCCCGCTCCGCGGGAAAACATTCAGGGTTTCTGGCCCCCAGAGGCCAAAAACCCTGTACTTGCGCAAAAAGCAAGAACAGCCTTGGTACGCTGTACCCAGGCTGTCCGCTCTCGTCTGGTACATGTTATTTTACTCGCTCTCCCCCGCTGCCGTCAAGATGGCAGGCGGAATTTTTCTTTCCTTTACCAGAGCTCCACCCATACCATACGCCGCCCTGGTGGAGGCCCACTGTCATGTATGGCACAATAGACCTGACCCCGCTTTGTTTACGCCTCCTTGCGCAAGTCTTAAGGAAATCGTAAGGGGATGCAAAGCCTCTCTTTCGCTTTTCCCGGTATACTGGGTACAACAGACAGGCAACAAAGGAGTATGAACACCATGTGGAATTTCAAATATACCGCTCAGTACCTGGCCTGCGTGGCCGACCTGGAGTCCCACCCTGACGTGCAGTCCATGCGCTTTTTCCCCCAGCACGCCAAGGGGGTGAGCACCTATGACCACTGCTGTCTGGTGGCCTACTCCAGCTTCCGCGTCTGCGCGGCTCTGGGGCTGGACGCCCGCTCCGCCGCCCGGGGCGGCCTGCTCCACGACTTTTTCCTCTACAACTGGCAGACCGACTCCCGCCCCGGCGCTGACCACGCCTTCCGCCACCCGCTCTACGCCCTGGAAAACGCCCAGGCCCGTTTTGTCCTCAACGATACCGAGCGGGACATCATTGCCACCCACATGTGGCCGCTGCCCCTCAACCGGTTCTACCGCCGCTGGGAGTCCCTGGTGGTCAGCTGCATGGACAAGGTGTGTGCGCTGGCCGAGCTGATGGGCCTGGTGCCCCTCCTCACCAGGGGCGGCCGGGTCCCCGCCCCCAAGCTGGCATATCCCCAGAATGCGCCCTCGCCCGCCCCCGCAAAGGCCGGTTGACTTCTCCCCCGGGGCGTGGTACCCTTTTCCCAAATGGAAAGGGGGCACCGCTATGTGCAGTCCCGAGAAAGAATTTGTCCTCTCCAACGGCGTGTCCGTCCCCGCCGTGGGCTTCGGCACCTATAAGACGGCGGACGGCGCCGTGCTGTCCGCCGCCATCGCCCAGGGGTACCGCCACTTTGATACCGCCTCCTTCTACGGCACTGAGGCCGCCCTGGGCCGTGCCGTGGCGGAGAGCGGCCTGCCCCGGGAGGACTTCTTTCTCACCTCCAAGCTGTGGAAGACCGAGATGGGCTATGACGCCGCCCTCCGGGCCTTTGACGCCACGCTGGAGCGGCTGGGCACCGGCTATCTGGACCTCTACCTCATCCACTGGCCCAGGCCGGACCTGGAGCTGGCGGACTGGGCCGGGTTGGACCGGGAGACCTGGCGGGCGCTGGAGCGGCTGTATGAGTCCGGCCAGGTGCGTGCCATCGGGGTGAGCAACTTCCTGCCCCACCACCTGGAGCCCCTTCTGGCCTGGGCCAACGTGGCCCCCATGGTGGACCAATTGGAGTTCCACCCGGGCTACATCCAGGCGGAGGCGGCGGCCTTCTGCCAGGCCCACAACATCCTGGTGGAGGCCTGGAGCCCCCTGGGCCGGAACCGGCTGGCGGGCCATCCTCTGCTCTCCCAACTGGCGCAGGTCCACGGCGTGTCCCCCGCCCAAATCTGCCTGCGCTTTGCCCTTCAGCAGGGCGTGCTCCCCCTGCCCAAGTCCTCCAGCCCGGAGCGGATGGCGGAGAACCTGGACCTGTTCTCCTTCGCCCTGACCGAGGAGGAGATGGCGGCGCTGCGGGCCATGCCCCAGGCTGGCTGGTCCGGGGAGCATCCCGACCGGCCCAGAGTGCGGCCCCAGGAGGTAACATAACATGGAACCCAAAGAACTGCTTGATTTTCTCCACATCGCCGAGCACCTCAAGTGCAACACCCGCCACTCCTACACCTCCAGCGGGCGGCATGAGTCGGTGGCCGAGCACTCCTGGCGGCTGGCCCTGATGGCCTTTCTGATGAAGGACCAGCTCCCCGGCGTGGATATGGACAAGGTGCTGAAGATGTGCCTCATCCACGACCTGGGGGAGGCCATCACCGGCGACATCCCCGCCTTTGAAAAGACCGACGACCACCGGCACACCGAGGCCAGGGCTGTGGACAGCCTGGCGGCCGCCCTGCCCCGCCCTCTCTCGGACGAGTTTTCCGCCCTGTTTGCCGAGATGGAGGCCAGGACGACCCCCGAAGCCCGGGTGTTCAAGGCTCTGGACCGGATGGAGGCGGTGCTCCAGCACAACGAGGCCCCGCTGGACACCTGGATTCCCCTGGAGTTCGAGCTCAACCGCACCTACGGCGTGGAGGACGCCGCCCCCTTTCCCTTTCTAAAGGCCCTGCGGGAGCAGCTGATTGCAGACACGGACGAAAAAATCGCCGACAGCACAATGACCTGATAAAACGCCAAGCGGAGGCGTCTCGTCTGAGACGCCTCCGCATTTTTGTCACTTCAGCGGCACACCCCAGGGAGCCATCTCCCAGCGGATAAAGTAGCCCTGGGGGTGCTTGCACACGGGACAGGCCGCCGGGGCCATGGTCCCCTCCACCACGTGGCCGCAGTTGAGACACATCCAGCGGCACTCCACGTCGCTGACAAAGAGTTTGCCCTGCTCCAGCAGGTCGGCAAAGGCGCCGAAGCGGTCGCCATGGCTCTTTTCCACCCTGGCGATGGAGGAGAAAATGTGGGAAATCTCGGGGAAACCCTCCTCCTTGGCCACCTTGGCAAAACCGGTGTAATCGTGCTCAAACTCCTGGTACTCATTGCGCCGGGCGGCCCGGAGATGGCTGAGCACATCGGGGAAGAGATCCACCGGATAGGTGCCGTCCACCTTGACGGTCTGACCCGACAGCTGCTCCAGCAGGTCGTAGTACACCTTGGCGTGCTGCTCCTCCTGGCCGGCGGTGAAGAGAAAGACTCCCTGGAGCACCTGGAGGTCGTTCTTCTCTGCCAGGCCGGCAGCAAAGGTGTAGCGGTTGCGGGCCTGGCTCTCTCCGGCAAAGGCGCGCATCAGGTTTTCTCTGGTCTGGCTCTTGTCAAATGAAACGGACATGGGCAGTGCCTCCCTTATCATGGATATGGAGAGGATGCCCTGCCGGAATATTTTTATGCGGCAGCTGAAACAAAACCGGCGGCTCACGGCTCTGATAGGCAGAGGAAAGGAGATGAGGCAGATGGATTTGGAGCAGACCATGGCGGAGCATGGGGACTGTATTCTGCGGCTGTGCTTTCTCATCCTGCGGGATCGTGCCGCCGCCGAGGACGCCGCCCAGGAGACCTTTCTCCGGGCCTGGCAGAGCTGGGACCGCTTTGACGGGCGGGCGGCGGTCAAAACCTGGCTGACCAGCATTGCCGTCAACGTGTGCCGCCACCAGCTCCGCTCCCCCTGGCGCAGACGCCGGGTGGACTGGGAGGCACTGGGGGAGCTGGCTGCGCCGGAGCAGCAGGCGGAAGACGGCACTGTGCTCCGCGCCGTGCTGTCCCTGCCGAAAAAGTACCGGGAGATTGTGGTGCTTCACTACTATCAGGGCTTTTCCACGCCGGAAATCGCCCAGATGCTCCACCTTCCCACCGGAACCGTGTCGGTCCGTCTCATGCGGGCCAGAGAGAGGCTCAAGCCTATGCTGAAGGAGTGGTATTATGAAGAAGCATGACATGGCGCAGTCCCTGAACCGGGCTTTGGACGGCCTGCGCTTCCGTGCGGACATGCGGGAGCAGGTGCTCCGGTCGGCGGAACATACCGCCCCCGTCCGCCGCCCCGGTCTGCCGCGCAGGGCCGTGGCCGCCCTGGCCGTGTGCGCCGCGCTGGTGATCGCCGCCGCGGCGGCAGGACCCACCCTGTGGAAAATCATTCAGGAGGATCTGGGGTCTCGGGCCCCCTACGCCACCGAGGTGCTGGGCTCCTGCGAGGACCAGGGCATCCGCATAGAGGTACAGGCCGCTCTGGCAGACAGCCGCGTCACCCGGCTCTACTTCACCATGGAGGATCTGACCGGAGAACTCTTTCGTGAAGACACCTCCTGCGACCTGCTCCTCTCCCTGGAGACCGGCGGGACGTTCAGCTGGGGCAACGGCGGAAGCGGACTGAAGGTGCTGGACTACGACCCGGAGCGGCATCTGGCCACTCTGGTGTACAGCCGGGGCACCGATGAGCTCTCCCAGGAGCCGCCCACCCGCGCAAAGCTGAATATGACCTATCTTCTCCCCGGGGAACGGTCGGCCCGCGTGGCGCTGGAGGGCACGGATGTACCCTCTTCCACCCTGGAGAGCACCACGCTGGAAAGCGGTGTGACCGTGCTCCTGCCGGGCCAGACGCCCCTGCTCATGGTAGGGGATGAGCAGCTTCCCGGCGCCACATTGAGTCCCGTAGCGGAATCCGACCAGCCGGATGTCTTCATCTCCTCCATGGGCTTTGCCGCAGACGGATGCTACCACATCCGCCTTGCCCAGAGTGAGAAGGTCTCCTCCGCCGATGCGTCGGAATACGCCGATCAACCGATTTTCAGCGTTGAATACTACCTCTATGACCCGGAGGCCCCCAACCGCTGGCCCAGCCAAGGCGTGGGGGACGCAGTGTGGACCGCTGTGGAGGGGGGCTGGGATGTGTGCCTGCCCAGTCTGACAGAGGATACCCTGCCATATCTGAATCTTCTGGCGCTCCGCACCCACTACTCTGTGGCCGGTGGACGGATTGAGGGAAACTGGGAGGTCACTGTCCCTGTGGAGGCCGTGGAACAGCGGACCGCCGTTCCGGCGGAGATACTGGTATTCCCCTATACCCGGAACGGGGAACTGCCCTACGGCCGGGATTGGGATGCCCAACTGGACCGGGTGACCGTCTCTCCCCTCAGCATTTGCACCGACTTCTCCACACCCGATGGGCAGGAATACCCCTGTCAGCTCACCGGCTCAGAGCTGTCCCTCACCGTCTCGCTCTCCGACGGTACGACCCTCACCCCTGCCTACTGCGACGAGGTATGGAGCCAGCGGGTGGGCTGGGTGATGTGGGAGTTCGACGAGCCCATTGATCTGTCGCTGGTGGAATCGGTAACCCTCAACGGAGAGACCATCCCGCTGACATAACAGGACAAGAGCCCCGCGGACTGGCTGCCGCGGGGCTCTTGCTATTTTACAGGCTCTTCTCCAGATTGGCCTTGATGGCCCGGAGGAACTCCAGGGAGGTGACGCCCTTGGCGGGGGTCTCGCCCTCCCACAGGCCCACCAGATCCTTGGTCATCACGCCGCCCTCGATGGTGGCGATGGTGGCGGCCTCCAGCTTGTCGGCGAAGGTCATCAGGTCGGCGTTGCCGTCCAGCTCGCCCCGCTTGCGGAGGGCGCCGGACCAGGCGAAGAGGGTGGCCACCGGGTTGGTGGAGGTCTCCTCCCCCTTCAGGTACTTGTAGTAGTGGCGGGTAACGGTGCCGTGGGCGGCCTCGTACTCGTACTTGCCGTCGGGGCTCACCAGCACGGAGGTCATCATGGCCAAGGAACCAAAGGCGGTGGACACCATGTCGCTCATCACGTCGCCGTCGTAGTTCTTGCAGGCCCAGATGAAGCCGCCCTTGGAGCGGACAACCCGGGCCACCGCGTCGTCGATGAGGGTGTAGAAGTAGGTGATGCCCAGTTCCTCGAACTTGGCCTTGTACTCGGCGTCGTAGATCTCCTGGAAGATGTCTTTGAAGGTGTGGTCGTACTTCTTGGAGATGGTGTCCTTGGTGGCGAACCACAGGTCCTGCTTGGTGTCGATGGCGTACTGGAAGCAGGAGCGGGCAAAGGAGGAGATGGAGCTGTCCTTGTTGTACTGCCCCTGGAGCACGCCGGCGCACTCGAAGTCGTACACCGTCTGGCGGAACTGCTCCTTGCCGCTCTCGTCGGTGAACACCAGCTCAGCCTTGCCGGGGCCGGGCACCCGGTACTCAGTGCCCTTATACACATCGCCGTAGGCGTGACGGGCGATGGTGATGGGCTCCTTCCAGGTCTTGACCACGGGGGAGATGCCCTTGACCATGATGGGGGCGCGGAACACGGTGCCGTCCAGGATGGCGCGGATGGTGCCGTTGGGGGACTTCCACATCTCGGTGAGCTTGTACTCCTCCACCCGCTGGGCGTTGGGGGTGATGGTGGCGCACTTGACGGCCACGCCGTACTTCTTGGTGGCCTCGGCGGAGTCGATGGTCACCTGGTCCCTGGTCTTCTCCCGCTCGGGCAGGCCCAGGTCGTAATACTCGGTCTTCAGGTCAATATAGGGCAGCAGCAGCTCGTCCTTGATCTGCTGCCACAGGACGCGGGTCATCTCGTCCCCGTCCATCTCCACCAGAGGGGTGGTCATCTTGATTTTCTCCATCAGGCTTCACTCCTTTACCGCGATACCGCGTTTGAGACATTATATCCTTTTTTCCCCCTCTTCGCAAGGTAGATCCGCAAAAGTCTTTCCCCGCCGTCCCCCGCTGCCGCCTTGATTTTCCATGCTGTTTGCTATATAATATAATATCTTATTACGCGGATTTTTGCCGCAGAGGAGTACACAACCATGGAAAAAACCTACATTCCCCAGGGCTATGCCCCCTGTCTCAACCTGTACGATACCCAGAAGGCCATCGCCATCCTCAAGCGCCTGTTTGAGGACACGCTGGGCGGCGCCCTCCATCTGCGCCGTGTGTCCGCCCCCCTGTTCGTGGAGGCCAGCACCGGCCTGAACGACGACCTCAACGGCGTGGAGCGGCCCGTGTCCTTTGACATCCCCGCCGCCGGACGGGACGCCCAGGTGGTCCACTCCCTGGCCAAATGGAAGCGCATGGCCCTGTACCGCTACCAGTTCTCCGTGGGCGAGGGCCTGTACACCGACATGAACGCCATCCGCCGGGATGAGCAGCCCGACAACCTCCACTCGGTCTATGTGGACCAGTGGGACTGGGAGAAGGTCATCGCCCCCCGGGACCGGACGGTGGAGTACCTCCAGGCCACGGTGCGCACCATTGTGGCCTGCCTGTGCAAGACCCAGTCCACCCTCCGCTCCATGTTCCCCCAGCTCACCGCCCTGCCCCTCATCAGCCCTGATGTGTGCTTTGTCACCACCCAGGAGCTGGAGGACCGCTGGCCCGGCCTGACCCCCAAGGAGCGGGAGGACGCCTGGGTAAAGGACCACCCCACCACCTTCCTCATGGGCATCGGCGGCGCGCTGAAGTCGGGCAAGCCCCACGACGGCCGCGCCCCCGACTACGACGACTGGTCCCTCAACGGCGACATTCTGGTGTGGAACCCGGTGCTGGAGCGGGCCTTTGAGGTGTCCTCCATGGGTATCCGGGTCTCCCCCGAGTCCCTGGACAAGCAGCTCACCATCGCCGGGTGCGACGACCGGCGGAACCTGCCCTTCCACAAGATGCTGCTGGAGGGCAAGCTGCCCCTCACCATCGGCGGCGGCATCGGCCAGTCCCGGCTGTGCATGCTGCTGCTGGGCAAGGCCCACATCGGCGAGGTCCAGGCCAGCGTGTGGGACGACGAGACCATCCATGCCTGTGAGAACGCCGGCGTTATTCTTCTCTAACCCTCTCTTCCGGCAGAGATTATCAAAGGAGCGGTACTATGCTTTTCTCTCACTATGACCGGTATCAGTATGTCCGCAGCCCCCTGGTGGAGGTCATCTGCCAGCTGCGGTTCCCCGCCATTCTCTCCATCGGCGCCAAGGCCCCGGTGGACTTCCAGGAGGCCATCCGGCAGGAGTTCCCCAGATTCAACAAGGCCCAGGAGCGCCCGGCGCCCAGGATGACCCTGGTGGACGGCGCGCCCAAGCTGGTGCAGCCCGAGCCCATCACCAACTACAACTTTATCTCCGAGGACGGCCTGTGGAAGCTGAATCTGACCCAGAACTTCATCGCCCTGTCCACCCTGCGCTACCAGCGCTGGGAGGACTTCGCCCAGCGGCTGGACCGTCCCCTGGCCCAGTTCATCCAGATCTACCACCCCACCTTCTTTGAGCGGGTGGGCCTGCGGTACGTCAACGCCTTCTCCCGCCGTGCTCTGGGCCTGGAGGGCACCCCCTGGTCCGACCTGATCCAGCCCGCCTTTCTGGGCGTCATGGCCGAGCCCGACGTGGACGAGTCCAAGATCGGCAAGTGCTCCCTGGAGGTAAACATGTCCCTGGAGGAGAACCGCCAGATGAAGGTCCACGCCGGCCCCGGCCTTCTGGGCGGCGCCAAGAAGGACCCGGAGGTCAAGTTCATCCTGGACGGCGACTTCTCCGTCACCGGGAACACCGCCCCCGACCAGGTGGCCTCCGGCCTGGAGGACCTGCACTACCACGCGGTGCGCCTCTTCCGGGGCGCCCTCACCTCCGAGCTCCACACCGCCATGGGCGCTCAGCCCCTGGTCTGAGTTTCTCCCCGCTCTTCCCGCCCGCCGGTATCACGCCGGCGGGCATTTTTTATCTTTTCTTTTGATCCAATGTTAAAACATAGTTTCTTTCCAAATTGACATTTATGGCAAAAATGGTTCTCCCTCAATTTTCTGGTTGACAAAACCGGTTAGCTTTTGTAAACTTCCATATGTTAGATAAAACTAACCACTTATTTTCAGGAAGCAGACCGCTTCTTTTCTTTTTGCCCACGAGTTAGCTTACGCTAATATTTGAAAGGAGACTCCCTCTGCCATGATGATCAACGGACGGCTCATCGGGATTGTACCCGAGAGCAAGCGGTATATCGCGGGAAACGTGGCCTTCCAGTGGCTGGGTATGGCCAGCAACGCGGCCATGATCTTTTCCTTCGCCTGGGTGCTTCAGGGCCTGCTCAGCGATAGCCTGCCCTCCTGGGGCCTGCCAGCTGCCACAGGTGTGGTGGTGCTGACCGCAGTGGTGCGGTGGCTGTGCGCCGTGGGGGCGGGCCGGATGAGCTTCCGGGCCTCCAAGGCGGTGAAGCAGGCGCTCCGCCGCAGGATCTACGAAAAGCTTCTGCGTCTGGGCCCGGCCTACAGCCAGAAGTGTTCCACCGCCGAGGCGGTACAGCTGTCCACTGAGGGCGTGGAGCAGCTGGAGACCTACTTCGGCGGCTACCTGCCCCAGTTCTTTTACAGCATGCTGGCCCCCATTACCCTCTTCCTTCTGCTCGCCCCGGTGAGCCTGAAGGCAGCTGCGGCCCTGCTGGTGTGTGTGCCCCTCATCCCCATGTCCATCGCCGCGGTGCAGACCATTGCCAAGCGGCTGCTGGGCAAATACTGGGGCCAGTACGCCGCCCTGGGGGACACCTTTCTGGAGAACCTCCAGGGCCTGACCACCCTGAAGATCTACCAGGCCGACCAGGCCCGCCACGAGGAGATGAACAAGGAGGCCGAGTCCTTCCGCCGCATCACCATGAAGGTGCTCACCATGCAGCTCAACTCCATCACCATCATGGACCTGGTGGCCTACGGCGGCGCGGCCCTGGGCATCGCCCTGGCCGTGGTGGAGCTGTGGACCCGCAAGGTGGGCTTTGCCGGGTGCTTTGCCATCCTGCTGCTCTCCGCCGAGTTCTTCCTTCCCATGCGGCAGCTGGGTTCCTTCTTCCACGTGGCCATGAACGGCATGGCCGCCAGCGACCGGATCTTCGCCCTGCTGGACCTGCCGGAGGAGGCCTCCGGCACGGTGGAGGATGCCCCAAAGGGCGGCCTACGCTGCCGTGGGCTCCGCTTCTCCTATGAGGCGGACCGCGAGGTGCTCCACGGGCTGGATATGGAGTTCCCGCCCAACAGCTGCACCGCCATTGTGGGCGAGAGCGGCTGCGGCAAGAGCACCGTGGCCGCCATCCTCTCCGGCCGCCTGCACGGGTACGCCGGCGAGGTGACCCTGGGCGGTGCAAATTTGAACACCCTGTCCAGCGATGCTCTCACCAGAGCGGTGACCTACGTGGGCTTTAACAGCTGGATTTTCCGGGGCACCGTCCGGGAGAACCTGCGGATGGCCAGGCCGGACGCCAGTGACAGCGACCTGTGGGCCGCCCTGGAGCGGGCCAACCTGGCCGGCTTCCTCCGCAGCGAGGGCGGCCTGGACCTGGCCCTGGAGAGCCAGGGCGCCAACCTGTCCGGCGGACAGCGGCAGCGGCTGGCCCTGGCCCGGGCCCTGCTCCACGACAGCCCGGTGTACATCTTTGACGAGGCCACCTCCAACATCGACCCGGACAGCGAGAACGACATCATGGAGCAGATCAGGCTCCTGAGCCGGGAGAAGACGGTGGTACTTATCACCCACCGGCTGGCCAACGTCACCGCCGCCCACCGCATCTACGTCATGGACGGCGGACGGCTGGCGGGCGTGGGCACCCACGCCGCCCTGCTCTCCCAGGGCGGACACTACAAGGACCTGTGGGAGAGCCAGCAGGCGTTGGAGAACATCGGAATATACGAAGAGGAGGAAGCGGTATGACCCCGAAAAACACAAACCGGAGCGGCCTGGGCATTATGGCCCGGCTGATTGTACTGGTGGGGCCGCTGCTGCCCTTTATGGTGCTGGCCGTGGCCCTGGGCGTGGCCGGGTTCCTGTGCGCCACCGCCATCACCGTGCTGGGCGGCTGGGCCATGCTGGATGTGCTGGGGCTGGAGGCCCCCATGTCCTTCATCCTGCTGTTCCACTTCCTGGTGCTGGCTGCCGTGCTGCGGGGCTTCCTGCGGTACGGCGAGCAGGCCTGCAACCACTTCATCGCCTTCAAGCTGCTGGCCCTGGTGCGGGACAAGGTCTTCGGCGCCCTGCGCCGCCTGTGCCCCGCCAAGCTGGAGGGCAGGGACCGGGGCGACCTGATCGCCCTCATCACCTCGGACATCGAGCTGCTGGAGGTCTTTTACGCCCACACCATCTCCCCCGCCGCCATCGCCCTCATCATGTCGGTGCTCATGGCGGTGTTCATCGGCTCCTTCCACCCCCTGCTGGGTGTGGTGGCCGCCATGGCCTATGTGACTGTCGGGCTGGTGCTTCCCTTCCTCATCTCTCGGAGCACCAGGGACGCGGGGAGGCAGTTCCGGGCCGGTGCGGGGGCACTCAGCGGCTTTGTGCTGGACAGCCTGCGGGGTCTGCGTGAAATCCTCCAGTACCGCCGGGGCACGCAGCGCCTGGAGGAGCTGGACCAGCGGACCGCTGCCCTCTCGGACACCGAGCAGAAGCTGAAGGACGCCGCCGCCCACGGCATGGCTCTGACCAACACGGTGATCCTCTTTTTCGACCTGGCCATGCTCCTGACTGCCGCCCTGCTGTTCCAGGCCGGGCTGGTGGGTTTTGACGGGGTGCTCATCCCCCTGGTGGCCCTCATGAGCTCCTTCGGCCCGGTGGTGGCCCTGGCCAACCTGGGCAGCACCCTCCAGAACACCCTGGCGGCTGGCGGCCGGGTGCTGGACCTGCTGGACGAGGCCCCCCTGGTGGAGGAGGTGGAAGGCAAGGCCCCTGTGTCCTTCTCCGGCGGCAGCTGTGAGCAAATTTCCTTCTCCTATGGTGATGAGACCATCCTCTCCGACCTGAGTCTTGACGTGAAGAAGGGGGAGATTCTGGGCATCATCGGCCCCAGCGGCAGCGGAAAATCCACCCTGCTGCGGCTGCTCATGCGGTTCTGGGACGTGAACCGGGGTTCTGTGAAGCTGTCCAATACCGATGTGAAGGATATCAACACCGCCGATCTGCGGCGGATGGAGGCCCTGGTGACCCAGGACACCCACCTGTTCCACGACAGCATCGCCAACAACCTGCGCATCGCCAAACCGGACGCCACCCGGGAGGAGCTGGAGGACGCCTGCCGCAAGGCGTCGGTCCACGACTTCATCCTCTCTCTGCCCAAGGGATACGACACCCCGGTGGGTGAGCTGGGAGACACCCTGTCCGGCGGCGAGCGGCAGCGGCTGGGTCTGGCCCGTGCCTTTCTCCACGGCGCGCCCCTGCTGCTGCTGGACGAGCCCACCAGCAACCTGGACAGCCTGAACGAGGCGGTGATCCTCAAGGCTCTGAAAGAGGAGCAGGGAAACCGGACCGTGGTGCTGGTGTCCCACCGGGCGTCCACCATGGGCATCGCCCACCGGGTGTGCCGGGTGGCCAACGGGAGGCTGAGCTGATGGGGACCGACATCCAGGCCAAGCGGCAGCGGGAAAAGGCCATGGTAAACGAGATGATCGCCCTCTACTGCCGGAAGAAGCACGGCACGCGAAGCGGCCTTTGTCCCGACTGCGCCGCCCTGGCGGCCTACGCCCAGCAGCGGAGCGACCGCTGCCCCTTTATGGAGACCAAGACCTTCTGCTCCAACTGCAAAGTCCACTGCTACAGGCCGGAGATGCGGGAGAAGATCCGGGACGTGATGCGCTTTTCCGGGCCCCGGATGCTCCTGGTCCACCCCATGGCCGCCATCCGGCACATGATGGAGACCAGGCGGGAAAAACGACGACTGGAGGAACTGGCATGAAAAAGGTTCTGTACATCATTCTGGGCTGTATCGGCCTGGGCCTGGGGGCCCTGGGGGCTGCCCTGCCCCTGCTGCCTGCATTTCCTTTTCTGATGCTCTCCGCCTTCTGCTTTGCCCGCAGCTCGGAGAAGCTCCACAACTGGTTCACCTCCACAAAGCTCTACAAAAACAATCTGGAGAGCTTTGTCCGGGGCAAGGGCATGACCCGGTCCACCAAGCTGCGGATCATGGCGGTGGTCACCCTGACCATGGCCTTCGGCTTTGCCATGATGGGCCGGGTGCCGGTGGGCCGGATCATCCTGGCCATCGTGTGGGTGTGCCACATCCTGTACTTCATCTTCGGCATCCCCACCATCCCCGCCGTCCAGGCCGTGGAGGACCGGGACGAGGACCTGTGGCAGGACGAGGACGCCGCCGCGTAACGGGACGTTTTGTCCCTGACAGCCCGGCATTGGGAAATTCGGTTGAGAATCCTTCCCATTTTTCCTACTGTTTTATATGGTTTTCCGATTGACTTCTTTTGTGGTCCTCCTTATACTTTTTATGAGATAAAATTGGGCGGCCCGAAGATTGCTGCACGCCGCCCCAGATAAAAAAGGAGCGATTGCTATGGGTACCATTCAGCTGGCCGAGCACCTCTACTCTGTGGGTGTGCTGAATCCCGGCCTGCGCATTTTCGACATCATCATGCCCGCCCCCTACGGCACCAGCTACAACGCCTATCTGCTCACCGGCGAGAAGAACGTGCTGGTGGAGACCGTCCACGCCGACTACTGGGACGAGTACCGCTCCAACATCGAGCAGGTGCTCCCTCTGGAGAAGATCGACTATCTGGTCATGAACCACAACGAGCCCGACCACTCGGGCAGCGTGGCCAAGCTGCTGGCGGCCTGCCCCAACCTGACCATTCTGTGCACTGCCGCCGGCAAGAAGCACCTGGCGGACATCACCAACAACGCCGCCCTGCCCTGCCGGGTGGTGAAGCAGGGCGACAGCGTGGACCTGGGCGGCGGCCGCACCCTGGAGTTTATGCCCTCCGCCATGCTCCACTGGGCCGACTCCATGTTCAGCTGGTGCCCCCAGGACAAGGTACTCTTTACCTGCGACTTCCTGGGCGCCCACTACTGCGAGCCCACCATGCTGGACCGCAACATCCACGACCAGAAGGCCTATCTGGATATGGTGGCCCACTACTACAACTGCATCTTCGGGCCCTTCAAGCCCCACGTGCTGGCCGGCCTGGACAAGATTGAGCCTCTCAACCCCGCTATCGTCTGCCCCAGCCACGGCCCCTGCCTCACCGACCGCATCGGCGAGATCGAAGGCCTCTACCGCCAGTGGAGCACCCCTGCCGCCAAGCCTGAGAAGATGGCCGCCGTGCTCTACTGCTCCGCCTACGGCTGCACCGCCACGCTGGCCAATACCGCCGCCGCCGCCCTCCGGGAGGCCGGCCTGCGGGTGGAGCTGCGGGACGTGAGCACCACGCCTCTGAGCGAGAGCGCCGCCCTGGCCAATGAGTGCGACCTGCTGGCCGTGGGCGCGCCCACCATCAACCGGGACGCTCCCAAGCCCATCTGGGACGTGCTCACCTCCATCGACGCCATCAACTGCGCCAAGAAGCCCGCCTTTGTGTTCGGCTCCTACGGCTGGAGCGGCGAGGGCCCCGAGATGCTGCGCACCCGTCTGGCCCAGCTGCGCTTCAGCGTGCCCGACACCGCCTTCCGCTGCACCTTCACCCCCTCCCAGGCCGACCTGGACGCCGTGACCGCCCTGGCCAAGGAGGCCGCCGCCAAGCTGGGCTGAGCCTTCTTCCCTTCAGAACAAAAACAACGACCGGAGCTGCCGAGGCGGTTCCGGTCGTTCTTTTCCTCAGAGCAGAAAACGCCGCCGGCAAATGCCGGCGGCGTTTGAATCGTGTGATTAACCCAGCAGGTTCTTCTCGGTGGAGGGGTCGAAGAGGTGCACCAGCGCCTCGGGGAAGGTGAAGTCCACCTCGGTGCCGAAGGGGATACCGGCCCGGTGCTGGGCGGGCAGGTCGGTGGAGGGGATGCGGAGCACGACCTCCTTCTCGCCGGCCACCACGTGCAGGTGGACCTCGCTGCCCATCATCTCGGACACGTCCACATGGGCGGTGACGGTGCCCTCACCGGCGGAGGGCTTCAGGATCAGGTGCTCGGGACGGCAGCCCAGGATCACGTCCATGGAGCCCAGGCCCTTGGCGGCCAGACCCTCCTGGATGTTCTTGGCCAGGTTGACCCGGGTGCCGGCATAGTCCACATAGTA
Organism: uncultured Pseudoflavonifractor sp.; assembly: GCF_944387275.1. Classification (GTDB taxonomy): domain Bacteria; phylum Bacillota; class Clostridia; order Oscillospirales; family Oscillospiraceae; genus Pseudoflavonifractor; species Pseudoflavonifractor intestinihominis. Next base: position 10,792 of record NZ_CALXEG010000006.1, on the reverse strand, counting down.
GCCGTTGCCGTCCTTGATCAGCTTGGCGTCAAAGAAGTTCATCTGAGGCGTGCCGATAAAGCCGGCCACGAACACGTTGGCGGGGTGGTCGAAGACCTGCTGAGGCGTGCCGATCTGCTGGATGTAACCGTCCTTCATGATGACAATACGGTCGCCCAGGGTCATAGCCTCGGTCTGGTCGTGGGTAACATAGATGAAGGTGGTGTCGATGCGCTGGCGGAGTTTGATGATCTCGGCGCGCATCTGGTTGCGCAGCTTGGCGTCCAGGTTGGACAGAGGCTCGTCCATCAGGAACACCTGGGGCTCACGGACGATGGCGCGGCCGATGGCCACACGCTGGCGCTGGCCGCCGGACAGAGCCTTGGGCTTACGCTCCAGGTACTGGGTGATGTCCAGGATCTCAGCGGCCTCACGGACGCGGCGGTCGATCTCGTCCTTGGGCATCTTGCGCAGCTTGAGGGCGAAGGCCATATTTTCGTACACGGTCATGTGGGGATAGAGCGCGTAGTTCTGGAAGACCATGGCGATATCGCGGTCCTTGGGCTCCACGTCGTTGACGCGGCGGTCGCCGATGTACAGATCGCCCTCGGAGATATCCTCCAGACCGGCGATCATACGCAGGGTGGTGGACTTGCCGCAGCCGGAGGGGCCGACCAGGACGATGAATTCCTTGTCCGCGATCTCCAGGTTGAAGTCGTGGACTGCCACCACGTTCTTGTCGTAGATCTTCTTGACGTTCTTCAGGCTCAAAGTTGCCATGTACACAGGCCGTGACTGCAATGCCTCCGCAAATACAGCCTTGCATTCGGGGGGCGAAACCCCGCATGCTTTACGACAGGTCTCCACACTGCCGCACCGCCGGCCCGGCGGATTTTGGTCTCCTCCTTTTTTACGGGGAGACGGGCCTATATTAAATTAAATATTTAAAATTGGAGTAGCCCCGCCTCGCCTGATTAAATATGCAGGCCTCATTCCGGCCTGATCGTAGATAGTTTAGCACAAAAATTTCTGACAGGCAATCTCGATAAAACGGCCAAATTTTTTGGCTTGTTTTTGGGCATAATACCATTTCTGTCCTTTTTGTCTCCGCCTGAAAGCCACCTTCCCTTGACAGCGGCCCGGTTCTCTGGTATCCTGACAGTGCGCTATATGACTGACGGAAGTGGGTTGACCACATGGAGTATAGCGGACATGAGCCGACCGTCTGGGCACGCTGCGCTTTCGCGCGGTGTGCCCTTTTTGCATCCCCAAAACAGGAAAACCGACTTTAAGGAGGCGCGGTTACAGATGAAAACCGATATTGAGATCGCCCAGGCGTGCACCATGCTGCCCATCACCCAGGTGGCGGAGGAGCTGGGCGTCAGCCAGGAGATCCTGGAGCCCTACGGCCGCTACAAGGCCAAGCTGGACCCGGCGGCCCTCAGCGCCCTGCCCCGGAAGGGGCGGCTGATCCTGGTCACCGCCATCAACCCCACCCCCGCCGGCGAGGGCAAGACCACCACCAGCGTGGGTCTGGCCGACGCGCTCCACCGGCTGGGCAAGAAGGCCGTGCTGGCCCTGCGGGAGCCCTCCCTGGGCCCGGTGTTCGGCATCAAGGGCGGCGCTGCCGGCGGCGGCTATGCCCAGGTGGTGCCCATGGAGGACATCAACCTCCACTTCACCGGCGATTTCCACGCCATCGGCGCGGCCAACAACCTGCTCTCCGCCATGCTGGACAACCACATCCAGCAGGGCAACGCCCTGGACATCGACGTGCGCAAGATCACCTGGAAGCGCTGTGTGGACATGAACGACCGCCAGCTGCGCAACATCGTCTGCGGTCTGGGCGGCAAGGTCAACGGCGTGCCCCGTGAGGACGGGTTCGACATCACCGTGGCCAGCGAGGTCATGGCGGTGCTTTGCCTGGCCACCGGCCTGAAGGACCTGAAGGAGCGGCTGGGCCGCATGGTGGTGGCCTACACCCGGGACGACAGGCCCGTCACCGCCCACGACCTGAAGGCGGACGGCGCCATGACCGCCCTGCTGAAGGACGCCATCAAGCCCAACCTGGTCCAGACCCTGGAGCACACCCCCGCCCTCATCCACGGCGGTCCCTTTGCCAACATCGCCCACGGCTGTAACTCCATCACCGCCACCGACGCCGCCCTCCGGCTGGGCGACTACACGGTGACCGAGGCCGGCTTCGGCGCCGACCTGGGCGCTGAGAAGTTCCTGGACATCAAGTGCCGCTACGGCGGCCTGACCCCCTCCGCCGTGGTGGTGGTGGCCACGGTCCGGGCCCTGAAGCACCACGGCGGCGCGGCCAAGAACGAGCTGGGCACTGAGAACCTGTCCGCCCTGGAAAAGGGCCTGCCCAACCTGCTCCAGCACGTTGAGAACATCACCCAGGTCTACGGCCTGCCCTGCGTGGTGGCCATCAACCGCTTCCCCACCGACACTGAGGCCGAGCTGGCCCTGGTGGAGGAGAAGTGCAAGGCTCTGGGCGTCAACGTGGCCCTCAGCGAGGTGTGGGCCAAGGGCGGCGAAGGCGGCGAGGCGCTGGCCAGGGAGGTCATGCGCCTGTGCGAGACCCCCGCCGACTTCCGCTTCTGCTACGACACGGACAGCTCCATCGAGGAGAAGCTGGACGCCATCGCCCGCAAGATCTACCGGGCCGACGGCGTGGACCTGACCTCCAACGCCCGCAAGCAGCTCAAGCAGCTCACCAGTCTTGGCTACGACAAGCTGCCCATCTGCATGGCCAAGACTCAGTACTCCTTCTCTGACGACGCCGCCCTGCTGGGCGCGCCCCGCGGCTTCCGCATCACTGTGCGCAACCTGAAGGTGGCCGCCGGCGCCGGCTTCCTGGTGGCCCTCACCGGGGACATCATGACCATGCCTGGGCTGCCCAAGGTTCCCGCCGCTGAGAACATCGACGTGGACGAAAACGGAAAGATCACTGGCCTGTTCTGAGCCATATCCACATTATATAAAGAGAGCCGTCCGCTGTATGCGGACGGCTCTCTTTTGCTCAGTTTCAGCCCTTTCTGGCCCGGTCGGCCTGAATGAGGCGCTTGATGGCCTCCACGCCCACCCGGACGGCGGAGGACACGTCGTGGCTCTCGTCCTGGGGCAGGCCGGCGGCGTCCCGCTCCTGGTTCCAGATGACGTGGAAGGCGGAGCCGCACCGCACCCCCAGGGCGGAGGCGCAGCAGAACAGGGCCGCGGACTCCATCTCGGAGGCCAGGACGCCCAGCCGCTTCCATGCCTCCCACTTGGCCTGGAGCTCATAGGACACGGGCATACGGCCGGGGTCGTGCTGGCCGTAGAAGGAGTCCTTGCACTGGACCACACCGGCGTGCCACACGTGGCCCAGGTCCCTGGCGGAGTCCACCAGCGCGGTGAGCACCTCATAGTCGGCCACGGCGGGGAACTCGATGGGGGCATACTCCCGGCTGGCGCCCTCGTGGCGGATGGCACCGGTGGCGATGACCACGTCGCCGGCCTTCACGTCCAGCTTGATGCCTCCGCAGGTACCCACCCGGACAAAGGTGTCGGCGCCGATCTTGGTCAGCTCCTCCATGGCGATGACGGCGGAGGGGCCGCCGATGCCGGTGGAGCAGACCGAAACCTTCTCCCCCAGCAGGGTCCCGGTATAGGTGGTGTACTCCCGGTTGGACTGGATCTTCACCGGGTTGTCGAAATAGGAGGCAATGATCTCGCAGCGGCCCGGATCGCCGGGCAGCAGCACATACCGGCCCACGTCCCCGGCCTTGCACTGGATGTGGAACTGCAGTTCATGTTCGTGCATATTGCTCACCTCATAATATTATTTCTGTCTTTTTTTATTCATTATAGCTGCTCTTCCTCCCTCTCTGCAACCCCAGTTGTCTATTTTCCCGCCCGGCCTGCTCCGCTCTTTTTCGTGTCTGTCAGGTAAATTTCCCCTTTTTTCAACCAAAATGCCTGCTCGCCCTTTACGGCTGGCCTGAATTGCGCTAATATGATGGTAGTTACCCGCCGTTTACGCGGCGTGTGTCCTGTGCCATGTTATACAACATGTAAAGTAAATAGGAGAGAGTGTGTGTGAAGATTATCATTGTAGGCGACGGAAAGGTGGGCTTCACCCTGGCGGAACACCTGTCCCGTGAGGACCACGACGTCACCATCATCGACACCCGGGACGATGCCCTGAAGCGGGCCTCCGACGCGCTGGATGTCATGTGCGTCAAGGGCAACGGCGCTTCCATTGCCACCCTGCGGGAGGCGGGCGCGGAAAGCGCCGACATCCTCATCGCCGCCACCAACCTGGACGAGATCAACATGATCTGCTGCCTCACCGCCAAGCGCCTGGGCACCAAGTACACCATCGCCCGGGTGCGCAACGTGGAGTACGCCGTGGAGCTGCCCACGCTGAAGAAGGTGGTGGGCATCGACATGGTCATCAACCCGGAGAACGCCACCGCCGTGGAGATCGCCCGGCTGCTCCGGTTCCCCTCCGCGGCCAACCTGGAGACCTTCTACCGGGGCCGGGTGGAACTCATCGGCTTCCGGGTCCAGGCGGACGACTTCATCTGCGGCCACCCCCTGTCCGAGCTCAGCCGTCAGGTCAAGGCCCTGCCCATCCTGTTCTGCGCCGCGGAGCGGGGCGACCAGAGCATCATCCCCGACGGCTCCTACGTCCCCACCGCAGGCGACAAGCTCTACCTCATCGGCCAGCCCGCCGGCATGACCCAGTTCTTCAAGCTGCTGGGCCGGTACGCCCCCAAGATCAAGGATGTGTTTGTGGTGGGCGGCGGGCGTATCTCCCACTACCTCACCACCCTGATGGAGGGCATGGGCCTCCACGTCAAGGTGGTGGAGCGGAACATGGACCGCTGCCGGGAGCTGAGCGAGCTGCTCCCCCACACCATGATCATCTGCGGCGACGGTACGGACCAGGAGCTGCTGGAGTCGGAAAACGTGGCCTCCGCCGATGCCTTTGTGGCCCTCACCGACCGGGACGAGGACAACCTGATCATCTCCCTCTATGCCATGCAGCGGGGCATCTCCAAGGTGGTGGCCAAGTCCAACCGCCAGAACTACGCCGGCATCGCCCGGGCCGTGGGCCTGGACAGCGTCATCTCCCCCAAGCTCATCACCGCCAACCAGATCCTCCAGGTGGTGCGGGGTATGGAGAACTCCAAGGGCAGCGTGATGACCGCCCTGTACCGCATCGCCGAGGGAAAGGTGGAGGCCATGGAGTTTGTGGTCAACCAGACCACCCGCCACCTGAGCACCCCTCTGAAGGACCTGCGGCTGAAAAAGGGCATCCTCATCGCGGTCATCATCCATCAGGGCCGCATCATCATCCCTGAGGGCTCCACCCGTATGGAGCAGGGGGACACGGTCATCATCGTGTCCCGGGACGAGGGCATTCTGGACGTCAACGACATCTTCGACGAATCTCTGCTGGATGCCGGCGTCATAGGGGGAACGGGGCTGTGAATTTCAAGCTGGTCTTCCGCATCACCGGCAGGACCCTCCTGGTGGAGGCCTGCTGCATGCTGCTGCCCCTGCTGGTATCCCTGATCTATAGGGAGTCCCCCCTGCCCTTCCTTTTCACCATCGCCATTCTGCTGGCGGTGGGCGGTATTTTATCCGCCCTCCCCGCCTCCAACCACTTCTTCCCCCGGGAGGGCTTTTTCGCCGTGGGCCTGATCTGGGTGCTCATCTCCGCCTTCGGCGCCCTGCCCTTCTGGTTCTCGGGGTACTTCCCCAGCTATGTGGACTGCCTGTTTGAGGCGGCCTCCGGCTTTACCACCACCGGCGCGTCCATCCTCCCGGTGGTGGAGAATCTGCCCAGGGGCATCCTGTTCTGGCGCTCCTTTACCCACTGGCTGGGCGGCATGGGCGTGCTCATCCTCACCATCGCCCTGATGCCCTCCCTGGGCAGCCGCACCCTCCACCTGATGAAGGCGGAGAGCCCCGGCCCCGTGGTGAGCAAGCTGGTACCCAAGACCAGCCAGTCCTCCAAGATCCTCTACGGCATCTACTGCGGCCTGACCGCCATCCAGATCCTCTGCCTCCGCCTCACCGGTATGGCGTGGTACGACTGCATTGTCAACGCCTTCGCCGTGGCCGGTACGGGCGGCTTCTCGGTGCGCAACACCTCCATCGGCGCCTATGGCAACCCCGCCGCTGAGGTCGTCATCACCATTTTCATGCTGCTCTTCTCCATCAACTTCACGCTCTACTTCCTCATCCTGTGCGGAAAGATCCGCCAGGCCCTCCACAGCGATGAGTTCCGGTTCTTCCTGGGCGTGGTGGCAGTGAGCATCCTGCTGATCACGGGCAACCTGTGGTTCACCCAGGGGTATTTCACCTCCCTGGGGGATACGGTGCGGGCCGCCGCCTTCCAGGTGTCCTCCATCATCTCCACCACCGGCTTCTCCAGTGTGGACTTTAACCTGTGGCCGGAGTTCTCCCGCTTCCTGATGGTCATTCTCATGTTCATCGGCGCCTGCGCCGGCTCCACCGGCGGCGCGCTGAAGTGTTCCCGGGTGCTGGTGCTCTTCAAGTGCATCCGCCGGGAGATCAACCAGGTCATCCACCCCCGCTCCGTCAACGTGGTCAAGCTGGACGGCAAGGTGGTGCCCGAGGACACCCTGCGCTCCATCCTGCTGTTCTTTGCCGCGTACATGCTGATTGTTCTGACCGCCGGGCTGGTGGTGGCCCTGGACAATTTCTCCTTCGGCACCACCTTTACCGCTGTGGTCTCCTGCATCGGCAACGTGGGCCCCGGCCTGGAGACTGTGGGGCCCATGGGCAACTACTCCGCCTTCTCCGCCCTGTCCAAACTGGTGCTCACCCTGTGCATGATCATCGGCCGGCTGGAGCTGCTCCCCATCCTGGTCCTGTTCAGCAAGAGCGCCTGGAGCCGGTCCTGAGCGCTCCATCCCAGCAGATCGATCTCCGGAGGTAACGCCATGAAAACCACCAAGGAGCTGATCCGGAAGACCGCCCGGGAGCTCTTCAACGCGCGGGGATACCGGGCCGTATCCATGCGCAACATCGCCGACGCCCTGGACATCAGCGTGGGCAACCTGACCTACCACTACCCCCAGAAGGAGCTGCTCATGGAGGCCATTATGGACGACGAGCTGGACACCCTGCCCGCCGCCCCCGTCCCGGGGCTGCCCGGCCTGAACCGGCTGCTGGAGCGGATGCTGGAGTCCTTCCTGGAGACGCCCTTCTACTTCAACGACCCGGCGCTGTACAGCTCTGTCCCCTCTCTTCAGGCGCGGCATGTCGCCAATGTGATGGAGCTGTTCAACATCCTGCGGGACGCCATTGGGAGCTGCACCGGGCTGGGCCTGTTCGTGCCCGAGCTGTCCGGCCCCCTGCTGGATCAGATAACCTGCCTGCTCATGCTCAGCCACACCGGCTGGGCCCAGCACAACGCCACCTGGCCCTCATCGCATGGTATCTCCGTATCGGAGATGCTGGCGGCCCAGTGGGCCGTCCTGATGCCCTATCTCACCCCTGCCGGCAGGGCGGAATACGCCGCCCTGGGACGTATTCCGGCGGAATGAGCCCTGTATTACGGACAAAAAAGCCTGGGGCAGTTCACAGTTGTGAACTGCCCCAGGCTTTTTTTATGCTGCTTAGTTCTCTTCCACGTAGTCGCCGTTCTGGATGCGCTCGTAGAGGGTCTTGAGCATGTCCAGGTAGGTGGGTGTCTCGGACAGGGTGGCGCCGGAGACCGCGTCGGGGGTCTGCCAGTAGCCCTCGTCGTTCTGGGTCATGCCGCCGTCGGCATAGTAGTCGTAGTCAAAGCCGTTCTCCAGCACAAAGTCCTTGATGGCCTGCATGTTGCCGGGGAAGGTGATGGGGCTGGGCCAGAAGTCGGTGCCGTGGCCGTTGGTCTCCTTGGCGGTGATCTGGTAGGTCATGGCCACGTTCTCATCGTCGGCGCTGGTGACGCTCTGGGCGCTCTTGAGGATGTAGGCAGGCTGGGCGGAGGCGTCCACGTACCACTTGCCGCCCTCCTCGGTGGCCACATAGTCGTTCATCTTCACGGTCTGGCCGTCGATGTCGGCGGAGTAGACCACAGCCACCTCGCAGGCGGGGTCGCTGCCCAGCTCGCCGGTCCACACCACGTCGCCGATCTGGATGTACTTGGCAAAGTTACAGGTGGTGTCGCCGGAGGTGAAGGTGACCAGACCGTCCTCACCCAGGGCGGAGATCACCGCCTCGTCGGTCATGTTGCCCCAGCCAGAAGCGGCACCGTTGTCGTCCCAGGGGAGCATGGGCTCATAGAACTGCACGGCATAGGCCTGGTTGTTGTCCAGGTCCCAGTAGAGGGTGGCCTTGATGACGCAGTCCTGGGCAGAGGTCACGTCCTTGGTGTAGATGCCGTAGGTGGTGGCGCTGACGATCTTGCGGTCGCTGGGGATCTCCACAGGCTCGGCGCCGGTGGGATAGGAGGCCGTCTCCCCGCCCTCGTCGCCGCTCTCGGCCTCAAAGGGATTGGCCTCCGGGTCCAGGGCGTTGAGCACGGCGGCGCGGCAGCCGTCGCTGGTGTAGGTGGCGCCGGACACGCCGTCGATCTCGGCGCCGTTGGCTGCCACGACCTGCTCCGCCAGCGTCTCCAGGGCGGCGCCGCCCACATCGGGGGTCTCGTCGGGACCGTCAAAGCTGGCGGCGGTGATGACGCCGTTCTCCACGGTCAGGGTGGCGGTGATGACGCCGCCGAAGCCCTTGCCCTTGCCGGTCAGGGTCTCGCTCTGGGCGGCGGAGCTGCTGGCGGAGGGCTGGGTGCTCTCCTCGGTCGCAGGCGTGCTGCAGGCCGCAGTGCTCAGCAGCAGCGCGGCGGCGGCACAGGCAGAAATCCATTTCTTATTCATAATAGAATGCCCCTTTCATTCATCTAGTACTATTGTACTAATTTGTGGCAATCATAGCACGCCAATCTGGTTTCTGCAAGGGCTCTTTTCCCTGGAAATTTTCTAAAATTTAAATTTTTCAGCACTTTATCATTGAAAACATGTAATTTTCTTTTTTTCCGCCCTGCTTTTTGTCAAAATTTTATCTAAGTTGTGAGATTCCACAGTTTTTTACCCATTTTTGACCACTCCTTTTTATTTTTTACGCAAACGATCTGTCTCCCGCTCTGTCATTTTTTCTGTTTTATAAGCCCCCGGTTCTGTTTGGGCAAAATCATCATAATTTTTATCATGCATCCTTATAAATTTATTGATTTTATCGAAAGCGCACTGACCGCCCTCTGTTTTTGTAAAGAACTCCTTGCAAAATGAGATGATTATGGTAAGATTAAGGTGCCATCAGCAAAGGGAAGGCTGAGCCAAACGGTGTTTTCTCTCGCTTAAGTAAAATATTATTTTTTCTTCAGTCTTCCTATTATGTAAAGGAGTGGGAAATTTGGACGTACAGAATCTCTTCTGGCTGGGCCTGCTGGGCGCTGCCATAGCGCTGCTCTTCGCCGTCTTTCAGGCTCGGAAGGTGCTCCGCTTCTCCGAGGGCACCGATCTGATGAAGAAGATCGCCGCCTCCATCCGCAAGGGCGCCAACGCCTACCTGAAGCGGCAGTACACCACTGTGGCCAAGATCTTCATCGTGGTGTTTGTCATCCTGCTGGTCCTGCGCTGGTTCAACCTGCTGGACAACTGGTTCATCCCCTTTGCCTTCCTCACCGGCGGCATCTACTCCGCCCTGGCCGGCTTCATCGGCATGAAGATCGCCACCAGCTCCAATGCCCGCACCGCCAACGCCGCCCACGAGAGCCTGAACCGGGGCCTGAACGTGGCCTTCTCCTCCGGCGCGGTCATGGGCTTCACCGTGGTGGGCCTGGGCCTGTTTGATATCTCCGTCTGGTTCCACATCCTGAAGTATATCGCCCACTTTGAGGCCGCTCAGATCGCCTCCACCATGGTCATGTTCGGCATGGGCGCCTCCTTTATGGCCCTGTTCGCCCGTGTGGGCGGCGGCATCTTCACCAAGGCCGCCGACGTGGGCGCCGACCTGGTGGGCAAGGTTGAGGCCGGCATCCCTGAGGACGACCCCCGCAACCCCGCCACCATCGCCGACAACGTGGGCGACAATGTGGGCGATGTGGCCGGCATGGGCGCCGACCTGTACGAGTCCTACGTGGGCTCCATCCTGGCCACCTTTGCCCTGGGTGCCGCCGCCTATGCCGGCGGCAACCTGACCTGGAACGCCATGCTGCTGCCCCTGCTGGTGGCCGTTGTGGGCGTGGTGTGTTCGGTCATCGGCTCCTTCCTGGTCCGCACCAAGGAGAACGCCGACCAGCGCTCCCTGCTGGCCACCCTCCGCAAGGGTACCTATACCGCCGCCATCCTGGCCGCCGTGGTGGCCGCCCCCCTCACCTACTGGCTCATGGGCTCCTGGGGCCCCTACATCGCCATTCTGGCGGGCCTGGTGGGCGGCTGCGCCATCGGCTACTTCACCGAGTACTACACCTCCGACACCTATAAGCCCACTCAGAACCTGGCCGACTCCACCGAGACCGGCGCCGCCACCACCATCATCGGCGGCATCTCCCTGGGCATGAAGTCCACCGCCGCCCCCATCGTGATCATCGGCATCGCCATCATCGTCTCCTTCCTGGCCGCCGGCGGCACCCTGTCCACCGCCTCCGGCGAGTATGAGCTGCTCTTCTCCAAGGGCCTGTACGGCATCGGCATCGCCGCCGTGGGCATGCTGTCCACCCTGGGCATCACCCTGGCCACCGACGCCTACGGCCCCGTGGCCGACAACGCCGGCGGCATCGCCGAGATGAGCGGCCTGGGCG